>CAWCTR010000001.1:0-91452 GCA_963798485.1 uncultured delta proteobacterium
AAGAAAGGGGACGTTTCTATTTTCCTCCCTACTTTAAAAAAGAGTATAAAACTGAAGCGTCCCCTTTTCTTTGTGACCTACAAGTTTTGCCCACGGCACATAATAAAAATTCAGGAAAGGTGCCCTGGCTGAAGCCCCCTCGAAATCCTTACCTACCGAAGCAGGCGTTCACAAAATCCCAGTTGATGAGCTTTTCCATAACCGCGGAAAGATAGTCCGGCCTGCGGTTCTGGTAGTCGAGGTAATAGGCGTGCTCCCAGACATCGATGGTCAGCAAGGGTTTCTGCCCATGCACGAGCGGGGTGTCTGCATTGGCGGTCTTTGTTATCTTGAGCTCGTCCTTTTCAAGCACAAGCCATGCCCATCCGCTGCCGAACTGGGTGACACCTGCGTTCTTCAGCTCTTCAAAGAACTTGTCCGCACTTCCCCAGGTGGAGGTTATCTTCGATGCAACGGCCCCTTTGGGTGCCCCGCCGCCACCCGGCTTCAGGCACTGCCAGTAAAAGGAATGATTCCAGATCTGGGCTGCATTGTTGAAGAGACCTGCCTTCGCGGGGTCGCCTGAGGCCTTTTTGATTATGTTCTCCAGGGTTTCGTTCTCCAGATCGGTGCCTGCAATGAGTTTGTTCGCGTTGTCCACATAGGCCTTGTGGTGCTTGCCGTAATGGAATTCCAGGGTATTCGCGCTGATGACCGGCGCCAGCGCATCCTTGGCGTAGGGAAGATTAGGAAGTACTATCATTTTTTCATCTCCTTTCTTAATCTCATCGAATTTTTTAAGGACAGTATATGCCCCAAGAATAAATAATAGAGTTTCATTGGTTAAAGGGAAGGCCTGATGAGAAAACTATTTGGTAAAGAGGGCTTATATAAACCCCGCCCTGCTATAAGCTTTAAAAGGATACGTCTCACGTTACAGCGTATCCTGCAACCTTATCCCCGACCTGTGTCGTTGAAAGGCCCATCTTGCCTGCCGCCTGAGACTTGATGTCTTTCTTGAGGGCCTGGATGATGCCGCGCTCAATACGGGCCGCTGCAGCCTCCTCACCCAGGGTCTCCAGCATCATCTGGGCCGATGCAATGGCAGCCAGCGGGTTGATGATGTTCATGCCGGTATATTTCGGGGCAGACCCTCCTATGGGCTCGAACATGGATACACCGCCCGGGTTGATATTGCCGCCGGCGGCGATGCCCATACCGCCCTGCGTTATTGCCCCCAGGTCGGTGATGATATCGCCGAACATGTTCTCGGTGACCAGCACGTCGAACCACTCCGGGTTCTTGACCATCCACATGCAGGTGGCATCCACATGATAGTACTCACGCTTGATGTCGGGGTAGTCCTTGTCCCCGATCTCATGGAAGGCACGCTCCCACAGGTCGAACACATAGGTGAGCACGTTTGTCTTGCCGACCAGGGCCAAAGTCTTCCTCTTGTTCCTCTTCCTCGTGTACTCAAAGGCATAGCGCAGACAACGCTCGACCTGGAAGCGGGTATATATCATCTCCTGGACAGCCACCTCATGAGGCGTACCCTTCATGGTGATGCCGCCTGCACCCGTATAGACACCACCCGAGTTCTCCCTGATCACTACATAGTCGATATGCTCCGGGCCCTTGTCTTTGAGCGGGGTCTCCACATTGGGGTAGAGCTTTACCGGCCTGAGGTTGATATACTGATCCAGTTCGAACCTGAGCCGCAGCAGGATGCCCTTTTCCAGGATTCCGGGCTTCACATCCGGGTGGCCGATGGCGCCCAGGTAGATGGCATGGTGCCTTTTCATTTCTTCTACTGCTGTTTCTGGAAGGATCTCTCCGGTGCGCAGGTACCTGTCCCCACCGTAGTCGTATGGTGTAAAATCGAGTTTTATACCCTCAAGGGCTGCAACCGACTTAAGGACCTTGATGCCCTCTGCAACGACCTCGGGACCTGTCCCGTCTCCGGGAATCACCGCGATGCTGTATGAACGTGCCATTCTTCTACCCCTTCACTTGTATATGGTGAATACAGCGCTTGGAAACAAGCACAATTCCTGGCTCGATATAATAAATCGGCCGATGAAGTCAAGGACATTGGGGGTTTCACTTAGAGGTGATCAGTCATGTACTGGCCGAGATAGCCCTTGATATAGCGATCCACCCGCTCTTTTGGTTTGTAGATGCCGAAATGGCCCTCACAGAGTATGTCGGCCTTGAGCTCAAGGAGTTTGTTCATAGATTCCCTCCATTGGCTGATATCAGACTTGAATTCCCGTGTGAAGGGACCGTGGATATCCTGTCCGAAGAGTATTCTGCTTCCTTGTCTATCGATGTAAACCGCAATGGAGCCCGGCGTATGGCCGGGGATGTGAATGCAGTGGAGAACATCAGTTTCGCAGGCAATGATCTCTTGATCCCCTTTTAATCGCCTGTCCACTTTTGTGCTTGGCAGCTTTGTGTTGTACCAGTGTGCAGCCGTGAGCATGGGGTCCCCCGATTCAATGGCGTCAGCGTCCAGATCGTGGGCAACAACAGTACAGTGGTATTTCTCCTTGAAATATGATACGGAACCGATATGGTCCACATGGCAGTGGGTCAGCACCAGCGTGGTAATCCTTTGGGGATCGAGGCCCGCCTCTTCGATATTCTCGACTATAGCATCGGGGGCCTTGCCTGCACCACAGTCTATCATCACCAGATCTTTCCCGCAGGTAATGACAAACACGGAAGCATCATAAGGATCGGAGAGGTCCGAACCTCCTACCTGATAGATCCCCTCTGCAACGGCCTCATGTTCACCCATATCTTACCTCCCTAATAAGGGGTAACAGAGAAGTGTATTACCTTGATTTGAACCTGCGGTCGAGAAGGACTTTGAGGGTGAAGATGGCGCCCGGATCGGCCTGGCGCACCACATCGATCTCGCCATGGATCTTCACCATGGCTATACGGGCCTCGGTCAGGCCAAGTCCCGTCTTCATGGGGTCTGTCGAATAGAAGGGGGCATAGATGGTCTGAACCTTGTCTTTGATACCAGGTCCGAAATCGCGTACTGAGATCATCGCATAATTTATATCACGTGATATATCGATTATTACCTCGGGGGTGCCGGTCTCTATTGCGTTCTCCAGTATCCTGTTGAAGGCCGCACGCACATGTTCGGGGTCACAGAAGGCATTGATGTTCTTTGGGGCATTCACCCGTACAGGGATAGGCGGCTCAAACATGGTTATGGATTGGCGAATGAGCCCGCATACCTCTACCTGGCCGCATGAAGGCTCCATTTTCATCAGCATCTCATAGCGCTCAATGCGGGTAATCATGTCTTCTATGCGCTTGATGGAGGAATAGATGCCGGATAGCGCCTGTTCCCACTTTCTTGTCTTTTCACCCTTTTCGCGCTCCAACCTCCTGATGTAGGCCCCGATGATGGTAAGGGGATTCCGCAGTTCATGTGACAGCCCGTTGATCATCTGGCTCAGGTCATTGGCCTGGATAGTAAGCCTGTGCTGCATGGCCCTGATATCGGTAATATCCCTGCCGATGACGGAGAGCGAATAGATGCGGCCTTCTTCTTCCAGGGGTGTGCTCAAGAGTGAAAAGATGCCTATCCTTCCGCCCAGCAGCGACATCCTCACCTCTGCACGAACAGGGACCCCCTTGTTAAAACCCTTGTCAAGCATGGCATCAAGGTTTGAGCGATCCTCCTCAACAACGAATTCAACAAATGATCTGCCAAGGAGAGATGTTTCCTTTTCTTCAAGGTAATCCTTAAACGTATCATTGCAGAACATGATCTTGCCGGAAGGACCAAGGATAAAGATGAGATCATTGGCGTTCTTGATGATGGCTTTGTGCCGCCTGCTGTCACGCAGGATCACCCTCCGCTTTTCCTTGATGGTAAGATCCTTTTCGCCCAATGACCTGATGAGCATATCCCCTACTTCGAAAGATTCCCTCATCTCATTGTAAAGCATGGCCATGGCATTAATAACCGCCCCATCATTCGGGATCATTCCCATTACTGAAGAAGGCATCCTCTTCGGTGTCATGCCTTCATGCACAAGATAGATGCGGCGGGAACCGGTGTCTTTCCCCTTCAATGACTTCGGGTTATCGATGAAGAGGAGACAACTGTCCTCGGTATCTTCGAGGGAATGGACATGCTTGAGAACAACCCCCTTTGGTGGAATAATTGCACCTATCCAGTATACATCCATAGGCACTCATTCGGGAAAATGACCTGATTTCTTTACAAATCATCAGCGAACATTGCTTATACAGATAGTTTCGGGTACAAAAAACTATGGCATCAAAAAGTCCCTGTGTAGGTATTGCACTCGATAGTGGCGGGGCCATGGGCGGGGCCCATATTGGGGTGCTGGAGGTGCTTGCAGAGAACTCAATCCCGCTGGATATTATCGTTGGTTCCAGCGCAGGGGCGGCAGTAGGTGCATTCTTCGCCGCAGGAAAGCTTCAGGACTTCAAAAAACTCATAACAGATCTTTCCTTCGTCCACTCCTTGAGCTACTATGTTGACCCGGTCTTTCCTGCATCCGGCCTGCTCGCAGGCATCCGGGCGCACAAGTTCGTCCAGTCTTTAGTGGGCGATGTGCTTATCGAGGACCTCGCAATCACCTTTATCGCAGTAGCAACGGATCTGCTTACCGGAGAGACGGTGGCCATCGATAAGGGCCCTTTGGCGGAGGCGGTAATGGCCAGCATGGCCATACCAGGGATATTCAGGCCTGTGGTCCATATGGGCCGTCTGCTCACCGATGGCGGTGTTTCGGACCCATTGCCGCTCGATATCCTTATGACTCACTCCCCGGGTATTACGATTGCCTGCAATCTCCATCCGCGTATGCCGAGGCGGTTCTCATCGAGCAAGAGGCGGGATATCATCAAGGCTGAGCAAAAGGGCTCAGCCAAGGAAGAAGGCCTTGCATCAGGCATAATCGAACGGGTTACCGGCCTTATGAATACCAAGGCCATATATGAAAGTTTCAAACCTATGGCTGCCTCCATACTCAATAAAGTGGGTGTTTCCCGATCGAAAAAGGTCTCTGAGACGGATCTCGTCAAGACGCTGAAAGACCACCTCATTGCAAGCGAGCATAGGCTTTATGAGATTATTTCAAGGCCGTTTTCGGCTATGGGCCAAGAGCAGAGGCTTAACATCATCGAGATACTGCTGAGCGCCTCAAATATCCAGCAATACCAGAAGAACCGGCTCATGCTCAAGTATGAACCGCCGGACATCCTTATTGAACCGGATGTAGTAGACATTGGGGCCATGGAGTTCACCAGGGGGGCATCGGCCATAGGAGAAGGGAGAATGAAGGCTGAAAATGCACTCCCTGAACTCCTCAGGATGATCGAAGATAAAAAAAGGGTAACCTCTTAGGTAGTCAGGAGGCAGAATTCAGGAGTCTGTCTACCTGAGAAGTAACAAAGAAGGCCTACTTCACGATAAGCAGGTTCGCTTGTTTGAGTCTTTGGGCCAGCGAGGTTATGATTTTGTTAGCCACTTCAGGGTTCTCATTGATGATACGTTCCAGCCCGCCCTCCTGCACAGGGATGACCTCAACGATACTCTTGCCTATGGACCGGATGGTGGCACTCCTTGGCTCATTGAGGATAAAGCTCATCTCCCCGAAATATTCACCAGGCTTGGTAATTACCCCTATACGAACATCCTTCTTGAGCACCTCGAGCCCGCCTTCAATCTGGAACAGCTTGTAGATCTCAGTGCCGTTCGTACCTTCTTCGATGATTATCTGGCCGTCATCGTATTCCTTCAGATCAAGATTTATCGTCTCACTATAAGGAATATTCGCTTCTGCAATGGAGGTGGTCTGTTCAAGCTGGAGGAAGGCCGACCGCATAACCATGGTGGCCAGCGCCGGTTTGGAGTAGGCGATCTCTTCAATAAACTCGGCTTCGTATGTGGCGATCCGGGATGTCTTGGTGGCCTTGGCGGTAGTGGTGTACGGGATACCCCTGTAATAATTTTCCAGGCCGAAGACGTCCCTGTCGGTCAAGATGCGGATAGGTTTATCGAGCTGATAGATCTGAACCTCTCCTTGCAGGATCGCATAGAAATACCGGCTCGAGTCACCTTCGCGCACCACGTTTTCGCCCGGCCTGTATTCTCGGACCTCAACAGATTCAATGGGTCTTGAATCCAGCATATGAGCCCTTTCGGCATCAGCGAGGGCAAACTTAACACATTACATAACCTACAATGACCAGAACCGTGAATGTTTCTTTATAATCTCATCGATCTCAGGGGTAAATCTCTCCTCTATCCTGGGTGCAGATCCGCCCTTCATTACATCGAGCACCGCCTTGACGGAATCGCGCAATGCGTCGAAGTTATACCCGCCCTCCAGTGAATAGACAACAGGTGCATTTATCTTAACAGCCGCATCACGGATCAAACCTGCCAGGGCACCGAACCCCGCCGAACTGATCTCCATACCGCCTATCGGGTCCATGGCATGGGCGTCAAACCCTGCGGAAACAAGGATAAGCCCCGGATTGAAAGCCTGGATCACCGGGACCATTACACCCCGGTACAGCGCCACCATCTCCGAGTCTTTGGTGCCGCCCCTTAAGGGGCAGTTTATGGTATAACCCTCTGCACCTTTGGCCCCTGTCTCATTGATTCGCCCTGTACCGGGATAGAAGGGATACTGGTGGGAGGAAAAATACAGGACATCTTTGCTCTGATAAAAACTATCTTGTGTCCCGTTGCCGTGGTGTACGTCGAAATCAATGATCATAACCCTTTGGATCCCGAATGCCTGGATAGCCTTCCTTGCTGCAATGGCCACATTGTTGAACAGGCAGAACCCCATGGATTCATAAGGAGTTGCATGGTGCCCCGGAGGGCGGATACTTGCAAAACCGGCATCGATCTCGCCTTTAAGTGCCAATTCAACGAGCTTTATTACTGATCCGGCAGCACATAGGGCAACCTCGTAGGAATCATCGGAGCATACCGTGTCAGGGTCAAGATCAACGTACTTATTCGCCATGCACGAGCGCTTTACCTGATCGACATGGGAGCGCTTGTGGTTGAGCATAATGTCTTCAACCTTAGCCGGGACGGGATCGATAATAGCAAGATCCGGGTCTTTGCCGGAAAAAAGGGTATGGATATAATGTACCCTCATAGGGGCCTCAGGGTGATAGCCCCCTGTGTCATGGTTCATGAAAAGCGGGTCGGATACAACTCCTATCATAGAGTTCTTAGATGAAAATATCGAGTGAATGAGATGATGATTCAAAAACGGTAGGATATGACGATGTCTGCTGCGTGTAACCCTGTTGATCTTCAATACGACCGTAGGTCAACTCGTGAATAACCGATGCATTGGAAATCATGGGGTCTATACCTAATGTGGTGACCTCGGCTTGTCTTGTCACGATCACCCGGGAAGCAGTTATGGGAGTTCTCTCTTCGCTCGGGACAGTCAGATCATTTGTCCTGGCGGATTTGGGCTTTACCGTATCTCCCCCGTCTACCTTGACATACTTGAACTTAACGAAGGGGAGCTCAACCGCAATCCCTTTCATGGTGGGATATCGCGAGAATTGATCCTCGTACGGCATCTGCATATATATAAGCGTTACCTGATGGTAATGCAAGTCTAAACTTCATAAAGTAGTGTCCGACCCATAAATAATTCCTATTGGACAGAGAAGCCTTGAAGGTGTTACGATCATGTATAACCCATCTCGAAGGAGGAATTGATATGAGGAGATTTCTTAAGCAGGCTTTATGCCTTTGTGTGTTTTTCGTATTACCCCTGGCCCTACTGGCTGATGATTTCATGGTCCAGGGAAATGCACTCTACGACAAGGGAAAGGCGACCAGTTATGAAAACTTCAAGGCCTCAGGAGATATGTTCGTAAAGGCACTCGAGGCAACGCCCGGCAGTTATGAAGCAGCCTGGAAGGCAGCACGCTCATACAGGGAATTTGCCGACAAATCAAAAAAGAATAATGCCCCAAATTGGAAGACCACCTGCAAGGAATATGGAAAACTCGGCATGAAATATGGGGAAAAGGCCATTGCCCTGAATCCGAATGGCGTAGAAGGTAATCACTGGTATGGATGTTCGGTAGGCAATTACTCGGACGGCGTCAGCATCCTTACCGCCCTGAAGGAAGGGCTCAAGGGCAAGACCCAGACCAGCTTTGAAGCGGCATACAAGATCAACAAGATGTATGAGGATGGCGGTCCCATCAAGGCCTTGGGCCGCTTCTGGTTCGTGCTGCCCTGGCCTATGCAGGATAAGAAATTGTCTTTGAATTATCTCAGGGAATACCAGAAGTTATTCCCTAATAACGCCGAGGGTCAGGTATTCCTGGCCGAGACCCTCATAAAGACGGGCGGCAAGGATGAGGCAAAGGTCCTCCTCCAGAAGGCGGAAACTTCCAGCGACAAGTACTGGTCGGACTGGGCAAAGCGGCTCCTTGCTGAAATGTAACCTTTTCTAAGATACAAAAAATGGCGCTCCCTCTTTTCGACGGAGCGCCATTTTCTTATCTATACTTATCTATCCGGCTGGTTGATTGATCAATAATAATCAATATCAAAGGCCGACCTGCTCAGGGCAAGCATGCATGCCTGATCGAGTCTCCTCATCGTGCTGATGAGCTTCTTTACCTCACGGTTGTCCTGATCTATAAACTCGACGCCCATACCTTTTTCAGGCTCACAACGGACAACCTTGCCTTCAACATCAATAACCCTGCCCACATCAACGGCATCCAGGGTCATACGGATGGATTCGCCGCGATCCAGGGGATTAGGGGTTTCGATAAAGACCCCGCCGATGCTTATATTCCTTACTGTGCCCTTCAGGACCTTCCTATTATTGTCCTGATATCTGGCCTCGATCTTCAATGGCTTTCTGGTATAACGCCTTTTATCTTTCAGTTTCATGCATTCACCTTTACATGAAATAAATTCATTACTAGTGCTTTTCGTCATAACCATTCCGATTCTTTAGAGGCATTTTTTAGTAAAAATAATACAGCCTTCCCTATCCGGTATCCAGAATGAAAATATAACCCCCTCATTCATTTTGAATTCTCAATCTCTTTCTAAACCCTTGACTCTGCTTTAATCAGACATACCATGTTATTAAGTACGGATTCTTACCTGGGGGTGGCAATGCCATGAAAGTGAAAGACATCATGACGATGAAAGTAATCGTATTAACTCCGGATATGGGAATTGTAGAAGCCGCAAAAATCCTCATGGAAAGCCACATCAACGGTGCCCCCGTCCTTACCAAAGAGGGTAAGCTTGTCGGTATCCTGTGTCGCGATGACCTCATATCTCAGCAGAAAAAACTGCCCCTACCCTCTTATTTCGTTGTACTCGACGGTATTATCCCGATGATCTCTTCAAAGCATATTGAAAAAGAGATGGACAAGATCGCAGCCACAAATGTGGAACATGCCATGACGACCAAGCCCATCACCGTTACACCCGAAACCGATATCGAGCTCGTGGCAAGTCTTATGGTCGACAAGAAGATACACACGCTGCCGGTCATAGACTCAAAAGGCTCCCTGGTGGGTATTGTGGGGAAAGAGGACGTCCTGAGAATACTGATTCCTTAAAATTTTCCGAGTCACTGTTCACGCGTCACTATCCATTGCCTTTCCCTTATGATCCCGGTACAATAGCGCTCATGCCTGCCATATTCATTGGTGACAATCCCCGTCTTGAAGCGGTCTTTGAAGACAAGGGGTCTGACATGTGCGTTGTTATCACCCACCCGCACTCACAGATGGGTGGAAACATGCACAACAACGTCGTCATGGCCGCATGGAGGGCATCGCTTGAGAATGGCCTGTCCACCGTGCGTTTCAACTTCCGGGGGGTGGGCAAAAGCAGCGGTTCTTTCGACAATGGCAAGGGAGAGATGAACGACCTGGCCTCGGTCATCGGCTATGTACAGAAGCCCGTTATCATAATCGGGTATTCCTTCGGCGCATGGGTAGCCGCCAACTATATGAAACGCCTCGATACCCCTCTTCCCTGCATCTTTATCTCACCGCCCACCGGCATGTTCACCTTCCCTGACATGAAACAAGACAAGGTCTGGGCCATCACCGGTCAGGCAGACCAGTTCTGCAGCATACCTGTACTTCAAGGCCTCCTGGAAAAGGACCGCATTGAGATAGTGCGTTACGTTGACCACTTCTGGTTCGGAGAAGAAGGACAGCTTGCACCTTATCTCAATGAGAAGCTGAATCTCATCATCCAAGAATGATATTACATTTCCTTCTTCTGAAAATTGCTTCAAACCTTCCCCCTGTACATGGTATTGAATGAATCTTGAGTATGTAGATCACGGTATTCAATTGCGGAGGCCAAGGGATGAATGTAGCGGACATCATTGTACACAACGGGACAGACCCTGTTTTTAAGGATCGTGTCTTCATCCGGTTCAGGGAAGATACCGAGCGGCTCCAGGCCATAACCTATTCCGATTTCTATAAGCGCTCCCTGGCATACGGCAACATGCTTTCCGGCATGAAGAAGTCCTTACGGATCAACGGCCATGAACGCTTCCATGTGGGCGTGTTCATGCAGAACATCCCTGAATTCTTTTTCCTCCTCGGGGGCTGTGCCTTTACCAACTCTACCTTAGTCGGGGTGAACAACGCACAGGTGGGGGAAAAGCTCTCATTCGATATCAACAACATCGACATGCACGTGCTCTTTGTAGACCATGCCTCTCAGCCCGGCACAAAAGGCACCTTCCTGGACACGGTGCTCAAGGCTAAAGGAGATTTCGGTTTTACAAGCTTGACCGAGGACTTCATCTTTGTGACTGAAAACCCCCAAGGAAAAATATCCGGTTCGATCAAAACAATCTCACAAAAATTGCATGAATCCGCAA
Organism: uncultured delta proteobacterium; assembly: GCA_963798485.1. Lineage (GTDB taxonomy): Bacteria > Desulfobacterota > Desulfomonilia > UBA1062 > UBA1062 > MWEI01. Next base: position 10,914 of record CAWCTR010000001.1, read on the forward strand.
GCTCGCTCGCAGCCTTCGACCCTGTCAGTCTTGATCCTTCCCGGGCCGCAGTGATCATATTCACCTCCGGCACCACGGGCTCACCCAAAGGCATAGAGGTAACCTGGCAGAAACTCTACGATACGGGGGTAAACGGAACCAAGATCCTTTCCTACACGAAAGACGACGTTGGTTATGTGTGCATGCCCGTTAACCACTCCAATTCCCTTTACCTCAACATCATGCCCGCCCTGCTGAACGGTTCCACAATTCTGCTCCGCAGGCGCTTTTCCGTGCGCAATTTTGTCAAGGACATCGAAGATTCCGGCGCCACGGTGTGGAACTGCGTCGGCGACCCGGTGCAGTATGTCATCAATCACGTCCACAGCACCATCGGGACCCATGCAGACTTTTCCAGACTTCCTTTGCGTACGGTCATCAGCACCGGCACCAATGCCCCCAATCGGGCCATCTTCACTAAGATGTTCGGCCTAACCATCTTCACCGAGGTCTACGGATCCACCGAGGCAGGTGCCATCACGGCCGTTGATGCAACCACGCCGGAATACAGCGTGGGCCGGCTCCTGAAGGATATCCGCATCATCAGCGAGCGGGCGGGCATGGAATGCGACCCGGCAAGGGTGGATGATACGGGCAAGATCCTGAACCTTGACACCTCTGCGGGTGAGATCGTAGTGAGCCAGCGTTCTTTGGGGGCATCCGCCTTCACCGGCTATTACCGCCTGAAAGAAGAGAGCGCCAAGAAGATAATTCCCCTTAACGGCGAAGATTTTTACCGCATGGGCGACCTTGGTGCCATTGTGGAGCATGAAGGTGTCAGATATCTGGTATTTCTTGGCCGCACAGGGGACTGGATCCGCTTCAAGGGCGAAAACTGGACCCCTGTAGATGCTGAGAAGGTCATCGGCAAGTACGAAGGCATCACCAATGCAGGCATTATCGGCGTGCCTCAGTCCAAGGGCCGTGAGGACGACCCTATGTACATCATCGAGGTTCAAGATCCTGCAAACTTTGAGATAAAGCCGTTTCTGTCCTTCTGCATGGAGCGCCTGCCCCACTACATGCAGCCTCGCTTTGTCCGCATTGTAAAGGGCGTTCCTTTGACCGAGACCATGAAACTCAAAAAATCCGTTCTCAAGGGCGAGTTCTACTACCGCACTAAAGGCACCGACGGTCTTGATGACGACATCATCTACCTCATCGAAAACAAACAGCCGCGCCGGTTCTTTTGTGCAGACTACCTCTGTGAGATGGCATTGTTCACGGATGCCACCAACCGGGATACGCTCCAGGCGTTCACCAAGCGCTCAGACCTGTTCTGAGACACAAGGAGACACATTCATGGCAACGAAAAGCCCAGTGAGCTTGCTACAGAAACAGCTGATGACGCGGCATTACAACAATGCCCTTCATGCCAAAAAGGAAGGCAAAAAGGTGGTGTATGTGACCGCCATGTTCCCGGTGGAGATCGTCAGGGCCTTTGAGCCGCATGTGGCCATAGTATACCCGGAAAACCATGCAGTGAACATCATTGTGGCCGGACTGGCCGAGGAGCTGTCATCACTCGCTGTTGTGAAAGGGCACCTCGATACTTTTGGCTGCTCGTATGAGCTGGCCAATACAGGCTACCTTCTGGCTGTTAAGGACCCCGGGGCATCGGGGGTATCCGATGCAATCAAGGCACTCCCTCCCCTGCCGGCTCCGGATCTCCTGCTTGCCTGCAACAACCAGTGTGACGTGGTTGCCGAGTGGTACCAGAACCTGAGCGGCCTGTTCGGCAATGTCCCCTACCGGGTGATCAATGTGGGCAACCGCTATAACGGCGTCGTGGACACCTTGCGTGTCCGGTATGTGCGGGAGCAGCTGCTTGATATCATCGCCCTGCTGGAAGAACAGACAGGCACCACCCTTGACCGGGACCAGCTGATGGAGACAGCCCATCGGGCCAACCAGGCCGTCAGCCTGTGGAAAAAATATCTCGATTTCGGCAAGTTGACACCATCGCCCATGACGGCCTTTGACGGCTTCTTCCACATGGCCCTCATCGTATCTGAAAGGGGTACTGAAGAAGCCATTGATTACTATCAGAAGTTAGTGGAAGAGACCAAGGCCCGCGTGGATGCAGATGAGGCGGCCGTTAACCCCGAGCGTCACCGGGTGCTGTGGGACAACCTGGCCACGTGGTTCAACTTCGGCGAACTCAAACGTACCCTTGGCGGTAGGGGCGTGGCAGTGGTGGGCTCGACCTATCTTGATGTCTGGAAAAAGGCTTTGGACACATCGAGCTTTGATGCCCTGCTCACCAGTATGGCTGAAGCATATTGCGTCATGTATACCAACCTCACCCTTCATGATCGTATTACCTTATGGAAACAGATGGTCCATGATTATCAGGTAGAAGGCGTGCTCTTCCACAACAACCGGAGCTGCCATACCTTCTCCCGACTGCAGGGCCGGATCGCCAAATCCTTGAAGGAGGAATTCGGCGAACGCTTCAAGGCCATCGTGTTCGACGGCGACATGGGGCTTGAGGAACGTTTCCAGAAACACCGATTTTTTACGGCTATTGAAACCTACTTTTAGTATGATAGAATATAATAAATCAGCATCATGTATGGGCCAAACAGAGCTATGATCAGAGTACGTGTTATTTTATTGATATTACCTGATTGAGAGAGGACCCAGCTATGAGAAACAGGTTTACGAATACACTTGTAATCTTATTCCTGGTCTCCGGATGGAAAACAGATCTGCTATGAAGCATACACCCACGATTCGGCCTCTGACGCCTCGGAGCTGTTTGTAATCAACAGCAACGGTACCGGCGAGGCACGTATCATGAATCCGATGAAAAGGAATTCACTTTGAAATACCGGCCATTATTTTCAAGACAAATGTTCCTGATGAGTGATAGACTACCAATAACGCATACAAGCTGGGGGTTCTATGATCGTTGTCGTTGCAAGAATGAAGGCCAAACAAGGAAAAGAACAGGAGATGGAAGAGGCACTGAGGTGGATTATCCCTCAGGTGGAATCCGAGGAAGGCACCCTGCAATATATCCTTCACCGGGCAAAAAAAGACCCGTCAACGTTTCTCTTCTATGAGAAATACCGCGACAAGGCGGCCCTCAACACCCATAGCTCCACCCACTACCTTGCAGAGCTCTTCGGGAAGATCGGGCCCTTGCTTGATGGTGATCCGACCATAGAGATCTATGAGGATATCGCTTCGATCCAAGAAAAGCTCTACCAGACACCGTAAAGCCTTTATACAAGGCCTTTCAAACGAATTCCCTTAAATCCCTGATCCCGGGGAGGTTGAGAAACACCTAAGATACTTTCTTCTTCCCTGCGCACCCGCTTAATTTTTTTCTGTAAAAGGTCGATGGAAGAATAAGTATGAACGTATTAATCGGCATAGTGATGGTACTCGGGTGCGTGGTCGGTGGTTACCTTATGGAGCATGGTAACCTGAGCGTTATCCTCCAGCCCATTGAGATTATGATCATATTCGGTGCAGCCATCGGGGCGCTCACCATCATGTCGCCCTTCAAGCTGCTCAAGGAGATACTCGGGTCGTTCAAAAGCCTCATGGCTCCAACCCATTATGATTCGAAAAAATTCATTGAGGTGCTCTCGCTCCTCTTTGAGATCTTCAACAAGATGCGCAAAGAAGGCATTATCGCCATCGAGGCCCATGTGGAAGAACCGAAAAAAAGCGAGATTTTCAAGCGCTACCCTTCAATCCTGAAGAATGATCGTACTGTTGACTTCATCTGTGACAGTCTCAAGATACTGCTCTCCATCGACATACCGCCGCATGAGTTCGATAACCTCCTGGAGGTGGATATCGAGGCCAACACCGAGGAGCTAAGTCATCCCTATCACCGTATCGCAAAGATCGCTGACTCTTTACCCGGCCTCGGTATCGTAGCCGCCGTGCTTGGCGTGATACTCACCATGGGGAAAATCAATGAACCCCCGGCTATACTTGGTGAAAGCATAGGCGCAGCTCTCGTGGGAACCTTTCTCGGTGTGCTCATGAGCTATGGCATTGTAGGTCCGATATCGACATTGATGGAACACCATGTCAAGGAAGAGGCAGCGTATTACCACGTTATCCGTATTGCCATCGTCTCTTATGTGGCGCGCTCCATCCCCCAGATAGCCATTGAATTCGCGCGCAGGGCCATACCTGACAGTGTGCGGCCCGGCTTCAGCGAGTTGGAGAAGATTATGAAGGGCAAAGGCAAGTAATGGCTGAAGGAAGAGACCAGGCTGTCATCATTAAAAAGTACAAGAAAAAGGGTGATGATGGCCACGGTGGCTCGTGGAAAGTCGCATATGCCGACTTCGTCACTGCCATGATGGCCTTTTTCCTGTTGCTATGGCTTCTCTCCATGACTTCTGCGCAGAAAAAGATCCAGCTCTCCGAATACTTCCAGAACTACTCCATCTTTGAAAAAGGCGGCGGCAGCGCCGTGGCCACGCATCAGGACATGCCCGGCAAAGGCATGTTTGAAATGGGGAAAAGCACCAAGCAGGCGCCTCCAACCACCATCAGGGCAAGCGAGCTTGCCGATAAGGTCAAGAAGCAGGTTCAAGAAAAGCTGACAGAATATCAAGACCGGGTGCTTGCCTTCGACGATAATGGCAATCTCCGCATCGAGATCATTGACACCGGAGGTACATCATTCTTCAATGTCGGTGGGACCGAACTCTCCGAGAGCGGCAAGGCCCTCATCAAAGGGCTGGCGCCGGTGCTGAAAACCTTTGATAGGAAGATCATCATCGAAGGGCATACCGACTCACTCGGATATAAGGGTAAGGCCTTTACCAACTGGGAGCTCTCTACACTGCGGGCCTCATCCGCCCGTGTTGAGCTTGAAAAGAATGGGATACCGCAAGATCAGATAGAGATGGTGGCCGGCTATGCAGACAGCAAACCATTCATCAAGAGTAACCCGGCAGACCCGAAGAACCGGCGCATCAGCATTGTAGTGGATTATAAGACATCAACAAAACAGCAGCCCCCAGCCGAGAGCATGCATAAGCCAAAGCTCCCCGATTCACCGCCCGGACTGCAGTAAATATCTTCCGGAGAAAGGTACGGATTCAGATCCCCGAGGTTCATCCAGTTAGGTCCAGGACTCGCTGCTAGGTAAATGGCGGCCGGTGTTTGCAAAGCAGATCGATGATATGCTTCGCGCTTGCCTCTTTACAAAGCTCTCAACTTTAAGTGATCATGTCCCCATGTCATGAAAGGGGATGAGTCATGGAAGGATGGACCGAGGAAGAGATCAGGGACAAGAACCTCATGGCCCCGTGCGGGCTCTATTGCGGTGCCTGCGGGGTATATATCGCCACACGCGATAAAAACGAAAAGTTCAAGACCGTCATGGCCAACCTCTATGGGACCAAGCCCGAAGAGACACAGTGCCTGGGATGCATGCAGCCTGATCCGCCCAAGAAGCTCTATGGCTATTGCACCATGTGCACTATCCGGGATTGTGTTAAATTGAAAGGTTTCTACTCATGCCACCAGTGCGCGGACTGGCCGTGTTCCAAGATATCCGGCTTCGGACTTGAAACGGGGAAGCGGGTGATGATGAAAACCATCCCCGTCTGGCGCGAAAAGGTTGCCCGGCTCGGCGACGAGGAAGGCAGTGTGGAATGGGCCCGTTCGGTTTGCGAGCGCTACCACTGCCCGGCATGCGGCAAGCCCCTCTTCCGGGGGGCGCAGCGCTGCCGTGAATGCAAATCCCCGGTGGCCGACGACCTTGACGGATCATTATAGAAATATGAAAGGAGAAACTCGACAGTGGACATCCCTACGATCCTCATCCTGCTCACCATAGGGTCGGCTGCCGGTATCCTGGCCGGGCTCTTCGGTGTCGGGGGCGGTGTCATCATAGTGCCTGCGCTGATCCTTGTCCTGGGCTTTTCTGAGCATAAGGCCACAGGGACAAGCCTTGCCGTACTCCTCCCGCCCATCGGTATTGCCGCATTCGTGGAGTATTACCGCCACCAGAATGTGGACATACCGGCCGCCCTCATCATAGCCGCTGCCGCCATTATCGGTGCCTGGATAGGGGCGCTCATGGCGAACCGTCTCTCTGCGCCCATGCTGAGGCTTGCCTTTGGGGTCTTTGTAATGGCCATAGGGATATACCTGGTGTACGGGGCCATAAAGAGGCTGGGGTGGATATAAGGAGCTACCATGGGTAAGGTTTCCCACGAGATACTTTTAGACAGCCTGTTTGATGGCGTTTACTTCGTTGATCCGGACAAGAAGATCACCTTCTGGAACAAGGCGGCCGAGAGGATAACAGGCTACAGCAAGGAAGAGGTCATCGGGTCGCGCTGCTCTGACAATCTTTTGCGCCATGTGGACGAGAACGGCCAGGAGCTTTGCCTAACAGGTTGCCCCCTTGCTGCAACAATTCAGGACAGCGGTATTCGGGAGGCCAATGTCTATCTGCACCACAAGCAGGGGCATCGTGTCCCGGTTTCCGTCAGAACGTCCCCGGTCAGAGATGAAGATGGCACGGTCATAGGCGGTGTAGAGATATTTTCCGACAATTCGAACCTCCTCCAGATCCTGCGCGAGATGGAGCGTCTCAAGAAAGATGCCTATGTTGACGAACTCACAAGCGTAGGAAACCGCAGGTTCTGCGAGATGACGCTTCAGACAAGGATCTTTGAGCTGAAGAGCTTTGATGTTCCATTAGGCCTCATCTTCCTGGACCTGGACAACTTCAAGCAATATAATGATATTCATGGCCATCATCCATTATCCAGCGTGCCGACAGGCTGATGTATGAGAGCAAGGCATCAGGTAAAAACCGTGTGACCATGGGATAGAACCATGATGAACCGAGTCAACAGCACCCGGGCGCATCCGGATCAGCTCGCACTTGCAAGGCAATTCACCTCTGTAAGGCTTATAGGCCCGCCCATGAGCGAGAAGCTCCTGGAGCTTGTCTGCCATATCTTCAGCCCGGAAGAGGCCGGTATTGCCATACACCTGCCCTTCTATCTGCCCAAGACCCTCGAAGGAATCGCCCGCAGGGCCGGGAGAAGGCCGGGGGAGATCCGCTCTACATTGGAAGCCATGGCTGAGCGCCGGGTGATCTTCAGCTCGGAGAGAGGCTATGCGCTGCTGCCTCTCATACCGGGGATGTTCGAGTATCTGCTCATGGACGGCAGGGACTCGCCATGGCACAGGAGGTATGCCCGTCTGATCAATAGTCTCTATGCAACGGGCTACACGAAAGAATACTCTACCACGAGCTCCCCCCTCATCCGCAACATACCGGTAGAGACCGTGATAGAGAGCTCAAGCCGGGTTGTGGATACAGACCTCATGAGCGAGATGATCCGGGCGCACGACAAGCTGGCCGTATTGAACGTTTGCCAGTGCCGGCAATCCCACGCATTTTCAGACCACGAATGCACACGGTCCGATATAACTGACGGCTGCCTCATATTCGGGAGCTTTGCAGAAAGCATGGTTGAACGAGGCAACGGCCACTTCGTGAGCAAGGAAGAGATGCATGAAATCGTGCTCGAACGCTGGGAAAAGAACCTCGTCTTCATGTCGGCAAACCTTGTGCCATCAAGTTCGAATGCCATATGCACCTGCTGTGACTGCTGCTGCCACTATATGGAGTCCATCAACCATTTTGGGGGCCGTGTCTCTCTGGCCCAGCCACACTTCCTTGCCGCGGTGGACGAGGCGGTGTGCAATGCCTGCGGCAAGTGCGCAAAGGTCTGCAACACCCACGCCCATAGTGTTAAAGACAAACAGCATGCCTTTGATGCACATAAATGCATCGGGTGCGGACTGTGCATTAAGGCATGCGGGAAAAAAGCCATCTCCATGGTTGAAAACCCCGATTATTCAGCACCTTCCCAGGGCTGGCTGCGACTGGGCCTCAGAATATTGCCCAAAAGTCTCATGGCCCAGTTCAGGGTAGCCATATCCAGGTGAGTGCACAAAAGCACAAAAGGACGCTTCGATAACCTCTCCCTGGTTAAAACCTTTATAACTCTTTACCTTATCTTGTAGACAAATATGGTACTTCTGGAGTCTTAAGAAGAAATGTGATAGGAATACATGAGGAGTGTACATGGGAGACATGAGAGATCAATCCAGCATTGGGCGGCATAGACTTTACACAACTGCGGTCATCTTGTTATCTGGTCTGGCTTTACTCTTTTCAGGATGCGGTGGTGGAAGCGGAGGTTCTTCAGCTTCTTCCTTCGGCATATCCGGTATAATGGACGGTGATATCCGGCAGGGTGTTACCATAACATTATCCGGTGCCGGCTCAAGTTCCACAACAACAGATACCGGCGGAAACTATTCCTTCGAAGGGCTTGGGGATGGGTTATACACCGTCACTCCGACACTTACCGGCCATACATTCACTCCGACAAGCCAGGCCGTTATGGTTGAAGGTGCAAATGCTTCAGCCGTCAACTTCACATCAACGATAAACACAGGTTCCCTGACCAGCATTTCCGGAACAGCCATGTTGACGAACGGCAATGTTCTTTCCAGTGTGACCATGACCCTGAGCGGCTCAAACTCCGGAACTGTCTCGACCGATGTGAACGGCAATTACACATTCAGCGGGCTTGCAACAGGAAGCTACATCGTAACTCCGGTCCGGTCGGGCTATACCTTTAGTCCCTCCAGCAGTGCACAGACCCTCGATGGAGAAAATATTCCCGGAGTTAATTTTACAGCCAAGGCAGACCCAACCCCTACCTATACTATAGCCGGCACTATAACATTGTCAGGCACAGGGTTAGCCGGTGTCGCTATGACACTGAGCGGGACTAATGGTATTGCAAAGACAACTACGGACGCAGGAGGTAGATACGCATTTATCGGTCTTACCGGCAGCTTCATTATAGAACCGAGCGAATCGGGCTACATATTCATTCCGGAGAGCAGCTCAGGAACCATAACCGGTGCAGATATCAATGGGGTCAACTTCGAGGCCACGCCACAAACATTCAGCATCTCAGGCAATGTCAGCGGCATTGTGAGTGCGGGGGTTAACATGACATTGAGCGAGTCTGCCTCGGGGAACACAATTACAACTACAAGTACTGATGCAAACGGTAACTACAGTTTCCAGAACCTTTCAAACGGATCATACACGATAACCCCGTCTCTTTCCGGTTATACATTCAATCCGACCATGCTTGTAGTTGGTATCAGTTATGGAAATGCCGATGCCATCAATTTCACATCCATAAAACAATAATGGTGGCGCCTAAAGTCCTACCATTGCCAGGGCTAGTATGCCCAATACGGACCCGGACCGGCGGTAGTATCCTTTCCCTCGATAGCAGTGTACACAGAGCGCCCATAAAAGAACGGCAGTCCCCAGTCAAAGCTGTCCCCCCCAGGGTCATTCGGCCCGGCCAGGGTGCCGAATGCATCATAGTCGCTGGTTGGTCCGCTGAACATCGTGGACGCATTCCCCACACTGAAGGTGATCGTGCCACTCGTTCCGTTTGCCCCTCGGTTGGTTGCGGAAAGATTCAGTGTTGCAGATGGACAGTAATAGCCCGAGACATAGCCTTGAGTGCATTGCAGTATTGTATTGTCCGTGAAGAAATAACCGTTTGAACCGCTATCGATAAAGCTGTAAGGCATTACCCTGTTTCCATAGGTCGTGGTGATGGAATCATTCTTGTTGAGCGTATAAACGGCTGCGCTGCCGAGCCCATTGTTCGACTGCGTACCAATGCCGAAGATTAATGATCCGCTTACCGTTGCCTCAGCCGAGGGGACAGCCGGCAATGTGATGATTACGCCATTGTTGTCCTTGGGGAACAAGGCAACAGGGTTCTGGACTTGCTGAGAAAGGGGTACAGAGACGGGCGTGCAGCCGCCGGAGGAGCATTCATAGTATTCAATCGACTGCAACTCCCCTCCGGGGCTCTGGGCGCATGCGTCGCCGCAATCCTGCTGATATTGCCCTACCCCCAATATGCCATTGGCACCCAAGCTCTGCAGATCATCTGCTTCGGTGCCACCGCCACTCGATATTTCATCTGGAATAGTGTAACTGTGCTGGAGCACATGAATCGGCACTGAGCTCGCTGTTTCACCGGCCATCTTCACATCGGCAATCTGTACGGGTCCCCAGACATAGGACCCATCCACGAATTGGACATATTCGGCAAGAGGATTACCATCAATGGTCTGTTCCGGAAGAGAAAGCGTAAAAGCGGAAGACAGCAGCCTCAATCCTGATGAGCCGGTGTCCACCAATACACCATCGATCGTCTTGCAAGTAGAAGTGCCGGGGACACAGATTGTAACGCTGGTAAATGCGGCATTGGGATAGGTATTACTCGAGGAAGGATCGCCGGCCGGTCCGCCGTTTACCACGATCGTCTGTGCGTTTCCAGCGGAGTTCACCGTCGTAGGAGAGGTTCCGCCGCCTGAACCGCCGCATTGCGTGAATAATAAACACATGCCGAATACGGCCTGGATCAACAAGCCCCGGATGATGGCCTTCCTCATTTTATCTCCTCGATATTCACCCCCTGCGGCACCTGATCGGGGATATAAGCCCTGCCGAAATACGCCCGCATATGTCCGCCGGAGTGCACGACCAATCCCGGCTCCTGGATCACGAGCGGCCCGCGGACCCGGGGACGGTTCTTGTTGCGGGCTTGCGATGCCTGTGAAAACCGCCCGGAATACCGGCCGAGGAGCTTGCGAAGATCCGGAATAAACGGGCCCTGCCAAGCCACGGCAAAAATCTTGCCTATAGAAGAAACATATTCTCTCACCACAGTGCCGTTCGATGCTTTAATTTCGTGAACGGTGTACAGCTCGGAGCGCGTGGTTCTCCGTACACCCCTCATGCGGGCATTATCGGCCTTTACCGATCCTACATCATCTCCCAGCGATGCTGATACGGCGATTGGAAAAGCTAGCGCAAAGATTGTTGTTAAAACCAACAGCATCCTCATATTCAAACAACGAAGTATGGATTGCATATCTGTGCCCCTCTCTCAGACCTGGCTATCTACTCTATCATAACGGCACTTGTCGATGAGATCATTATGCTGATATTCTCAACCTTAAAGGTTGAATTTAACCTTTGACAAGAACACGAGAACCATTTACCCTTTGGGTCCAGAGGAGGATACACGCCATGACAACCAGCTATAAGTTCTATAAAGTCGAGAAGAAAGATACCATCGCATGGGTCTTCCTGAACAGGCCTGAAAAGAAAAACGCCATGGGCCCGGACGCATGGAAGGAGATCATACCCATCTTTGCCGACATCGATTCAGATGATGACATCCGTGTGGCCATCATCGCAGGCGAGGGCAAAGATTTCAGCACCGGCATCGACATCATGGGTATGGCCCCGATGATACCTACCATGAAAAACTGGGACATGAGCGCCAAGGGAAAGGTGAAACTCTTTCATGACATCTTCCCGCTGCAGGAGGCCATGACCTGTGTGGAAAAATGCTCGAAACCCGTCATCTGCTGCTTCCATGGGTACTGTATCGGTGCGGCCCTTGATCTGGGAAGCGCCTGCGATATCCGCCTTGCTGCCGTTGATGCCAAGATCTCGCTGCGCGAGGCCGCGGTGTCGTTTATCGCCGATGTGGGGGTACTCCAGCGCCTGCCGCACATCGTGGGTCAGGGAATCACCCGTGAGATGGCCTTTACGGCTAAGTTCATCGACTCAAAGCGTGCGAGGGAGGTGAACCTGGTCAATGAGGTATATCCTGACAAAGAAGCGCTTTTAAAGGGGGCTGAATCCCTGGCCCTTGAGATCGCACGGCAGGCCCCGCTTGCCGTTCAGGGGGCCAAAGAGGTCCTGAATTTCTGCCGCGGCAAGGGCATTGCGGACGGGCTCGAGTACGTTGCAGCGCGCAGCGCAATGATACTCCCCTCAGAGGATATGGCAGAGACTATGACCGCATTCATGGAAAAAAGGGCCCCGGTATACAAGGGGAAATAACCAGGTAAATTATTATTCCCGTAGCACTCTTACCTATAGTCATTTGAGGACAAAGCCTAAAGTTTCTCATCTCGGATATCCGATGAGAACTTTAGATGGAAAAGAGAGAAAGTAAAAGAAAAAGAACCCACACATGGGAACAGCTCCATGCCAAAACAAGGATAGGAGATCAATCCTTTCTGTTCCCGGTGGTTGATATCTCTATCGGCGGTATCGGGGTGCTCGTGGCGGACGGGTTTTCGCTGCTTCATGTAGGCACCCGCATTGTGATTGAGGCCCTTGAGAAAAAGGGCACGGTCATCGCCACGAAGATACCCGGCCGTGTCGCATACCTGGGCATGGGTGTGCCTTCGCGCGTGGGCATTGATTTCTCACCGGCCGATACCCCTATAGAGGCCTTTGCGCAACTGAACGAAGCCGTCCCGGATACGGGAAGGATCATCACCGACAAGGACAAGATCCTACAGATCTTCGAGAACATCAAGACCTTCTCCCGGGGGTTCGGCGATATGCTCATGATCCATCGCCACAAGGCAATCCCTGCTGAATTCTTCTATCTAAGGCCCGAGCAGGAAAACATGGTGTTGCGCATTGTAAGGATTTCAGAACTCAAGCTCCCTTATGAGCCCCAGGTGGACATGGTCTACCCATTCTATATCTTCAAGGGCGTCGATGTCATGTTGTTCACCGCCAAGGTCCAGGATATCATCAAGAACATCATGGAGACAACCTGGCCCGACACCTTGCGGTACATCAGCAGGCGCAGTGTGCTCAGATACTTCGTTACCGGTCAGGAACCGATCACCGCCACGATCGTCCATCCCTTAAACGCTGAGAAGATCAATGTCATCATCTGGGATATCAGCATAGAAGGAATGGGGGTGGAGATATTGAACGACAAGACCCCACTCATTGAGGGCATGAGCCTCTCCACCATCTGGATCGATCTTCCCAAAGGGCCGGTGAAGACCATCGGCGTGGTGCGCTCCGTCAGGTCAGAGGGTCTCCTTGACAAGACACAGGTCGGCATCGAATTCCTGGGTGGTGCACAACATTACCAGGATAATATCCTTAAGTTCATCCTGGAAGCGGATCTGCCTTCAGAGGTCATCCTGAAGCAGGCGAATCATACGCGGTAATATTCCCGGTACCACTGAACAAAGCGCTTAATTCCCGTCTCCACAGGGATCTGTGGCCTGAAATGTATGGCCGCATCAAGATCCAAGGCATCTGCGATAGTGTCCTTCACGTCCCCCTTCTGGAGAGGGAGCATATTCTTCTTTGCCTTTTTGCCCAACTCATTCTCCAGTATGCCTATGAAGTGCATAAGCTCGACAGGGTGTGAACCTCCGATATTATAGACCTTATAAGGGGCAAAGCTGCTGCCCGGGTCCGGGTGCCTACCATCCCACCCCTCATTTGGTTTTGGGATCACGTTTATCATCCTCACAATACCTTCAATGATGTCGTCAATATACGTGAAGTCGCGTCTCATTTCCCCAAAATTATAGATATCGATCGGCGCATCTTCCAAGATGGCCTTGGTAAACTTGAACAGCGCCATGTCGGGCCTGCCCCAGGGGCCGTAGACCGTAAAGAACCTGAGTCCCGTACAGGCAAGACCATACAAGCCCGCATAGGTATGGGCCATAAGCTCGTTCGCCTTTTTTGTGGCTGCATATAATGATATGGGGTGATCCACGTTGTCGTGCACGGAAAAGGGCATCTTCGCGTTGGCCCCGTAGACCGATGAAGAAGAGGCATAGATGAGGTGGGGAACAGCGGCATGCCTGCATCCCTCCAGGACGTGAAGGAACCCCGTCAGGTTGGAATCCACATAGACATGCGGGTTTTCAATACTGTAGCGCACACCCGCCTGGGCCGCCAGGTGCATCACAACATCAAACTTTTCTTCCTGAAAGACCTTCTCCATGCCGGGGCGGTTCGTAATATCCAATTCCTCAAACCTGAAGCCTTGCTTGGGCGTGAGAAGGGCCAATCTGTTGCGCTTGAGGCTGGGGTCGTAATACGGATTCAGGTTGTCTATGCCGAATACGCTTGCCCCATCGTCAAGCAGTCGTCCGGCAAGGTGAAACCCGATAAAGCCTGCAACCCCGGTGACAAATACCTTCATTCCCTTTTCTCCTGTTGCTGCACCATCAGATTTCACCGGCGATGAACCGGGGCATCTCATAAATATCCGGTACGCTCAAACAAAACCCTTCAGGATCCGAGGCGCCTACAAGCACGGCAGCCATCCCCACATTCAGCGCTGTGCGGACATTGGCGATACTGTCATCTACTACGAGGTACTCCCCTGACCCCCCGCCGTACTGCTGGATGACCTTGTAATATGGCCAGGGCAAAGGCTTGGGCACAAAGTCCATATATTCGATGGTAAACAGGTCAAGGACCAAGTCATCGATCCCCAGAACATGCAAGATCCGGCAGGCATACTCATATGAGCCATTGGTGAAGACCACCAGTTTGCACTTGAGCGTGAAAAGGACATCATGAAGTTTCCTATCCCGGTGAAGGAGCTCTTCCACCGGCACATCGTGGACATCCTTCAAATAGTGGCCGGGGTCGATGCCATAATCGCGCATAAGCCCCTGAAGCGTTGAACCGTATTCCCTGATATAGGCCTTCCTGAGGCTGCGGGCGGCCCCCTGGTCGATATTGCACAGCGTCATCACATACCTGTCTATCCTGTGGTTCACATGGGCAAAGGGCCCTGTGCCTTTGGGGTAGAGCGTGTCATCCACATCGAGCAGGATAGTTTTCAATGCCGACATACCTTAATACCGCAGTCTGGAGATGTCTGAGAAAACGAGCGACTGCTGTTACTCCTCATCATATATATCCATCTGCTTGCCCTGGGGCTCCAGGTTGACGGCCTTGTATCCCTTGGTGCATACCTGCCGGCCCCTCGGGGTGCGCCTGACATAACCCTTCTGGATGAGAAAGGGCTCGTAGACATCTTCGATGGTGTCTTTGTCTTCGCCAAGCGAAGCAGCCAGTGATTCAATACCGACAGGCCCGCCTGAAAAGGAGTTCACCATGATTTCGATAATCTTCCTATCCATCCGGTCAAGACCTGTGTTGTCGATGTCAAGCCGGGTAAGTGCCGAATCTGCAATACCTCGCTCGATCCTGCCGTCACCCAGGACATCCGCAAAGTCCCTTACCCTTCTTAAAAGTCTGTTTGCAATCCTGGGGGTTCCCCTTGACCTTCGTGCTATCTCATAAAGGCCTTCTTCATCGGCGCCGATGCCGAGGATGCGCGCCGAGCGCCTGATGATCGTGGCAAGCTCGTCGGTGGAATAGAATTCGAGATGGCCGATAATACCGAAACGGTCGCGCAAAGGCGAGGTGATCATCCCTGCGCGCGTGGTGGCGCCCACCAGGGTGAAGGGGTTAAGGTCGATACGGATGGAACGTGCAGATGGTCCCTGGCCGATAATGATATCGAGCTTGAACTCTTCCATGGCCGGGTACAGGATCTCTTCAATGGCGCTGCCGAGCCTGTGGATCTCGTCGATGAAGAGCACATCCCTGGGCTCGAGGTTTGTCAGTATTGCAGCCAGGTCGCCCGATTTCTCAATGGCCGGCCCGCTCGTTACCCGTAATCCCACCTGCAGTTCATGGGCTATGATGTGAGCAAGTGTAGTCTTGCCCAGGCCCGGAGGACCGTAGAACAGGCAGTGATCAAGCGCCTCTCCCCTTCGGCTTGCCGCCTTGATAAAGATCTCCAGATTACCCTTGAGGGCATCCTGCCCTACATACTCCTTGAGGTTTTCGGGACGGATGCGGGCCTCGAGCTCACATTCCTGGCCGCCAAGGGCGGTCCCTGCAAGATCCTCTCTCATAGCAGCTCCTTTAATGCCTTCCTCACGAGCTCCTCCACCGTATCGGCCTTGACCGACCCGACGGACTTCCTTGCCTGGTTCTCAGAATACCCCAGCGTGACAAGCGCGGAAACCGCATCGTCGCCCATGTCCCGCGAAGCTCCCCGAGCAATGGTCTTATAATGCCTGGCAATGCGCTCCTTCAGCTCGAGGACGATGCGCTTGGCGCCCTTGTTGCCGATGCCCGGCAGACCCATGAGATAGGCAATGTTCTCGCTCACCACCTCCTCCAGAAACCGGTTGGGCTCGACAGACGAGACGATGTTCATGGCCGTCTTGGGGCCGATCCCCGATACGCCGAGCAGGAGTGCAAAGATCTCGCGCTGCCGCTGGTCGAGAAACCCATACAGGTCCATGCAGTCCTGACGCACGATGAGCATGGTGAAGAGGGTCACCTCGTGGTTGTCCGCATGGGTTAGGTGTGTCCCGGCAGGCACGTTCACCAGGTAACCCACGCCCCCCACCATGATGACTGCCTGGTTGTCCGAGAACTGGGCCAAGCGCCCTTTCAGCATGCTGATCATTGCATAAGCCTCCTCATGCGCCGCGTAGAAGAATGGCACACGCCGACGGCCAGCGCATCGGAGGCATCGAGAGAGGTGACAAAGGTCTTTGGGAGGTGGAGAATAGTGCTTACCATGGCATGTATCTGGTCCTTGCCTGCATGGCCGTAGCCGCAGGTGGCCTTCTTGACCTCGGTGGGCGTGTATTCAAACACCGGTATATCAAGCATGGCAGCGGCCAAGAGGATGGCGCCTCTTGCCTGTCCGAGCTTGAGGGCTGTCTGGGAGTTCAAGGCATGAAAGGAACTCTCCACCGCCACCTCCTCAGGGTTAAACTGCCGGAATATGTCCGTTAATCCGTCAAAGATCTCTTTAAGCCGTCCTGCCGTGTCATCGGAGAAGGGTTTTATTGTCCCATGCGCCACATGGACCAGGCTCGAGGTCGATGAATGCATGTCAAGGATGCCGTATCCCGTGGCCTTGTTTCCTGGATCTATTCCGCAGATTATCATTATCCCTGGAGCTGGGCCATCTCCTCATCGTCGATATCGAAGTTCGAGGATACCGCCTGGACGTCCTCAAGGTCCTCCAGGGCATCCAGCAGCTTCAAGGCCTGTTGGGCCGACTTTCCGGTAAGCCTAACATTGGTCTGGGGGATCATCTGAACCTCCAGCGAGTTGTACTTGATGCCCTTGGCCTCTAGGGCTGTGCGTAATCCTTCAAGGTCTTCAGGGACCGTGAGGATTTCGAAGCTCTCCCCTGTATCCGATACATCATCGGCCCCTGCGCTTAAGGCCACGTCGTAGAGGGTCTCCTCATCAACGGAGAGCTTGTCGATTGATGCATAGCCTTTCTTATCGAACATCCAGTTCACGCAGCCCGTCTCGCCGAGGTTGCCGTTATACTTTGAGAAAAGGTGCCGGATATCCGCCACTGCACGGTTCTTGTTGTCCGTAAGCACCTTTACAAGCACTGCCACACCGCCCGGGCCATATCCCTCATAGGTGATTTCCTCGAAGGATACCCCGTCGAGCCCGCCTGAGCCTTTTTTGATGGCACGATCGATGTTGTCCTTGGGCATGTTGGAGGCCTTGGCTGAGCTTACCGCAGCCCGCAGCCTTGCATTGCCCTCTATATCACCGCCTCCCATGCGTGCTGCTACAGTGATCTCTTTGATGATCTTGGAGAAAAGCTTTCCCCGTTTGGCGTCTGCAGCGCCCTTCTTGTGCTTAATCGTGGACCATTTATTGTGACCGGACATACACGATCCTCCCCCTTCTCGCTTGAAACCTACTACGTTCACTCGTATTTATCACAGTGAATCCATAATGACAAGCAGGCCTAAGCGCCCTATGAAATGATTTCGTTGCAGCGTGACAAAACCCATTGTATACAAGGAACGAACATTACAATCCGCATCTATTTTGACAATGGGGGCCAACCATGAAATTCTGTCCACAGTGCGGCCAGGGACTTATGAAAAAGCAGATCGAGGGGAAAGAGAGGCTTGCGTGCCCATCATCTTCATGCACCTATGTGTTCTGGGACAACCCCACCCCTGTAGTGGCAGCCATTGTGGAACTGGGTGGCAGTGTTATCCTGGCGCGGAACAGGCTTTGGCCCGAAAAGATGTTCGGCCTGGTGACAGGATTCCTTGAACAGGGAGAGACGCCGGAGGCGGCAGTGCTGCGTGAGGTGAAGGAAGAACTCGGCCTCACAGGGACTGTTGCCGATTTCATCGGTTTGTACAGCTTCTTCGAAAAGAACCAACTCATAATCGCCTTTCATGTGGGCGCACACGGCACGGTGACCCTGGGAGAAGAGCTTGCAGAGGTGAGATATGTGAGCCCGGAACGTCTCAAGCCATGGCCGTTCGGCACCGGTTATGCGGTGAAAGACTGGCTTGAGCGGAGAAATTCGCAGATCTAAAAAAAAGCTCATACTTTACGGATATTAAATCAAACAACCAAGGAGTTGGATATGGGAAGGAGAATGTTTATTATTATGATGATCTTGTTTAGTCTGCTCAGTACAACAGTTCAAGCCGCCAAGAACCCGAAGGTGGTCCTTGAGACAAGCATGGGGGACATCACCCTTGAGCTTTACCCTGACAAGGCCCCGGCAACGGTCAAGAACTTCCTTACCTATGTGGATGAGAAGTTCTATGACAACACCATCTTCCACAGGGTCATCAGCGGCTTCATGATCCAGGGCGGAGGCATGACTGTTGACATGAATGAAAAATCCACCCACAGCCCGATTAAAAATGAGGCCGACAACGGCTTGAAGAATGACCGCGGCACCATAGCCATGGCCCGCACCTCTGACCCGAATTCCGCCGGCGCCCAGTTCTTTATCAATGCCAAAGACAACACATTCCTGAACTTTAAAAGCAAGACCCTTGATGGATACGGATACTGTGTCTTCGGTAAGGTGACAAAAGGCCTGGATGTAGTTGAGGCCATTGAAAAAACCCCCACGACGACCAAAGGGCTCTCTCAGGATGTTCCGGCCAAGCAAGTACTCATTAAAAAGGCATACCGCTTCAAAGAGAAAAAAGATACTGCCCAATAACATCAAGTTCTTTCTGTAGACGATCAGAGGCTCTGCCCCTTATATTCGGCAAAAGGGTCAGGGCCTCTTTTTTTAAGCTACAGTATCGTCCTCTTCCCGTTGTACCGCTCGACATCATAATACTTATCGACATCCACTATCCTGAGCCTGTCGATAACCTCTTTCATGGGCACCGAGGTGATCTCGCCGTGGAGGTAGCTCACCATCCTCCCATAATCTTCGTTCATTATCATGTCCACGGCCGCGATGCCGAACCATCTGGCCATGAGCCTGTCCCGGGCAGAAGGCGATCCACCCCTCTGGAGGTGGCTCAACGTGACATAGCGGGCCTCGAAACCCGTTCTCTTCTGGACCTCATCAGCAATATAAGCCGAAATACCTCCCAATGACCTGTGGCCGAACTCGTCAAGCTTGTCGTCCTTGTAGAACTCTTTGTCACCGCCCAGCTTGGCGCCTTCAGATACGACAATGATGCTGTACTGAATTTCACGGCCCCTGCGTCCCTGGAGAAGCTCGCAGACCCGCTCTATGCTGAAGGGGTACTCGGGGATCAGGATGATATAAGCCCCGCTGCATTCACCGCCATGAAGCGCCAGCCAACCTGCATGCCTGCCCATGGTCTCCACCACGAAGATCCTGTTGTGAGAGCCTGCGGTTGTACGAAGGCGGTCAATCTCCTCCATGATGATGTTAACGGCCGAGTCGAAACCCAAAGAGTACTCGGTACCTATGAGGTCACCATCGATGGTCTTTGGAATGCCGATGGTCTTCATGCCTTGCTTGTAGAGCTTGTAGGCCACACCGAGCGTGTCCTCTCCGCCTATGGCGACGATCACATCGATCCCGAGCTTATTGATATTTTCTATGACCTTCTCGGAACGGTCCTTTTTCGGGTTGAAGGGATTGGTGCGCGACGTGCCGAGGTTTGTCCCTCCGTAGCGGTCCCAGGTCCTGACAACCTCCTCATTGAGCTTAATGATATGCTGGGCCATGCTTTCGGGATTATCCGGATCCACCTCCACAAGGCCTTTCCACCCATCCTTGATACCGAGCACATCAAACCTGATGGACCTCTTCTCTTCAAGAAGGGGATCGAGCGCTGTCTTGGTTACCCATTTGATCGCACCATTCAACCCGGGACAATCTCCTCCACCTGTCAGGACAGCTATTCTCATTTTCACCCTACCCTCCTGTTTTCAGATCCAAAGCTGTTCTCTTCACGAACGGCCTTTTCACCATTATAATCCTGAAATACACCTCGGCAAGATACGTATAAAAATTGAGTATCTTTGGTGTTTGTTTGCATGAAGGCCCATACTTCGGGTAGAATATGATAAAAGGAGGGATGTATGAAGGTCATATTCCATGAGGACTTCTACAAGGTGTATACCTCCGACCCGGCGGCTGAGGACGGGAGAATTGAGGCGGTCATGGAGGTGATCAGCGGCAAGGTTGAGCTTGTCATGGCCCAAAAGGCCACCCTGGATGATATTGAGGCAGTGCACACGCTCTCACATATCGAACAGGTGAAAAACATGGGCCTCCATGACATAGCATCCCTGGCGGCAGGGGGTGCCGTCAAGGCGGCAGAAATAGGCATGAAAGAGCCGAGCTTCGCCCTCATTCGTCCGCCGGGCCACCATGCCTCTTCAGACTCTGCCTGGGGTTTCTGCTTCTACAACAACATGGCCATCGCCATTGAGCACTTGAAACGCAACAAGGCCATTGAGAGCGCCTATGTGCTGGACTTCGATCTCCACTACGGCGACGGCACGGTCAACATCCTGGGCAAGAAGGGATATGTGAAGATCCACAACCCCAACTCCTACGAGCGCGTCTCATACCTCAAAGAGGTTGCCGGCGAGCTTGAAGATGTCAAGGCCGATATCATAGGCATCTCGGCCGGATTCGACAACCATGAGGAGGACTGGGGCGGGGTGTTGAACACGAATGATTATCGACAGATCGGCAGGCTGGTGAGGGAGACCGCCAAACGCATCGGAGCAGGATACTTCGCCATTTTAGAGGGTGGTTACAACCACCGGGTCCTCGGGCATAATGTACTTGCGCTGATTCAGGGGATGGAGGGGATTTAGATGATGATGAAGGTCAGTACCGTTTCCGAGATGAGGGCTTTTGACAAGGCTGCTCTAGTTCAGTTCGGCATCCCCGAGCTGCTGCTCATGGAGAATGCCGGCCTTGCCTCCTATGAAGTCCTGTCGAGCCGGTGCGGTATTGCCGGCAAGTCCTTTATCGTACTGGCAGGTATCGGAAACAACGGCGGTGACGGGTTTGTGGCGGCGCGCAAGATCCTTTCCGGAGGCGGGAGCGTCAAGGTCTATATCATAGGTGATGCAAGCAAGTACAAGGGCCCTGCCCTTATCAACCTTGAGATTATCCGGAAGATGCCCATCGAAATCATCGAGGTCTCCACGGCAAGGACTATCAGAAGGGATATTGCCGGGGCCGACGTGATTATTGATGCCATCTTCGGAACCGGACTGGCCCGGGGGGTTGAAGGACTCCACAAGGAAATCATCGAGGAAGTAAATTCGAGTAAGAAGATCATTGTCAGCCTGGATATCCCCTCAGGGATAAACGGCGACACAGGCCAGATCATGGGCTGTGCGGTGCGGGCCAACCATACCGTGACCTTCGGGCTGCCCAAGGTCGGAAGCCTTCTTATGCCCGGATTTCATTACTGCGGCAGTCTCTTTGTCACCCATATCTCGTTGCCGCCCAGCCTGTACAACTCCGATTCCCTGACGATCGCGATCAACGATCCCCTTTCTCTCCCGCCAAGGGACACTGACGGCCACAAGGGCGACTTCGGAGAGGCACTCTTCATTGCAGGGGCAAAGGGATACTACGGCGCACCGCATTTTGCCGCTCTGTCCTTCATGAAGGCAGGCGGAGGGTACTCGCGTCTCGCCACACCGGGATCCATAGCACCCTTCATCGCATCCATGGGCAGCGAGATCGTCTTTCTTCCCCAGGAGGAAACCGCATCAGGGAGCATCTCTCTGACGAACAAAACCAGGCTTCTCGAAATCTCCGACAAGATGGACTTCGTGGTTTTGGGCCCGGGACTTTCACTCAATGAGGAGACCTCCACGCTCACCCGCGAACTGGCACGCAGGATAAAAAGGCCCCTGCTCATTGACGGCGACGGTATAACCGCTGTCTGCCAGGACCTCACCTGTATTCAAAAAAGGAAGGCGCCCACCATCCTCACCCCGCACCAAGGCGAGATGGCCAGGATAACAGGTATACCGGTTAAGGACATCGACAGTGACAGAATCGGGACTCTCAGGAAAGCCGCAGGCCGACTCGGCGCCATCATCGTGCTCAAGGGTGCACATTCTCTCATCGGGTGTCCTGATGGCAGGGTATTCGTGAACTTGAGCGGCAACTCGGGTATGGCCACTGCAGGCTCAGGCGATGTCCTTACCGGGACCATTGCCGCCATGTATGGGCTTGGTCTTTCCCTTGAGGATGCGGTGTGCAAAGGGGTCTTCATACACGGGGCCTCCGGCGACCTGGCGGCGCAAGAAAAAGGTGAAGACGGTATCACGGCCAAGGATATCCTTAATTACCTCCCCAACGCTATGGTCCTGGACAGGCAGGAGGCCCTTGCCGCACAGTATGCCTTACCTATAATTCTCTGAGAAGGGAAAAGGGCAATAGACACCAACCATGATCCGGGTATTGGAAGACCTTTCCTTGGCCTAAGGTATAACCCCTAAGGCCTGAATAAAAATATTTTCATTTTCCTGTTAAGTAATCTGGTCTTCATGTCGATAGAGTTACTAGCCAGAAATAGTCAACACTCTCTTCGTAACGCCAGGCCTCGATAGCTTGGCTTTTTTTTTACAAAATAGTTTATCGCTGATCTAAAATATCCCTGATCTTCTTCGAAAACTCGGCCATGCTGAAAGGTTTCTGGATAAAGCCTTTGCATCCGCTTTTCATAATATCCTTTGCCTGACCATCCAGACTGTAGCCGCTTGAAAGCAGCACCTTTACATTGGGATTTACGCGGCACAAGGTGTCGAAGGTCTCTTTCCCGCCGAAATCGGGCATTATCATGTCAAGGATCACAAGCTCAATCTTATCCCTTGCCTGTTCATAAATCTGTAGACCTTGCCTGCCTCCGGGTGCTGCAAGCACCTCATAGCCGAGACCCTCGAGCATCTTTGAGCCGATATCCAGGATCATCTCTTCATCGTCAATAATCAGTACCGTCTCATACCCTTTCTTAATCTCACCATTTGTCTTGTGCTCACCTGGAACATCTTTATCCGAGGCAGGGAGATAGATCATGAAGGAGGTACCGAGGTCTTTTTCACTCTCTACATGAATGAATCCGCCGTGATTCTTAATTATACCATATACCGAGGCCAAACCGAGGCCGGTTCCGCGGCCACGCTCCTTTGTGGTGAAAAACGGTTCAAAGATCCTCTCCTTTACCGAATCTTCCATCCCAATACCGGTATCCGTGACAGTCACCTTTACAAATCTCCCGGGCATGATATCATAGGGACTCACTTCAATTTTATCCAGATTGATATTTTCAACAGAGAGGAACAGATCACCGCCGCCGGGCATGGCCTGCCATGCATTCACGAACAGGTTGAGCATTACCTGCTCCATCTGCCCCCGGTCTACATCAACGGCATATAGATCTTGGGCGACCTTGTGATGGATCCGTATCTCCTTCTTGGTCCTGCCGAACATCTCAGAACTCTTCTGAATGAATTCACCGAGATGAGTAGGCTTTACCTCATACTTCCCCCCCCTGGCAAACCCGAGCAACTGCTTTGTAAGGTCGGAACCGCGCTGTACATACTCCTCCACGCTCTTGAGGCGATCAAAGAATGGATGCGATTCGTCAAAGTCCATGAGCATGAGGGATACATTGCCGAGGATGCCCATGAGCAGATTGTTGAAGTCATGGGCAATCCCGCCTGCGAGGGTGCCCACTGCCTCCATCTTCTGTGCACGGGTCAGCTGCTGCTCAAGGTTCTTCTTCTCGGTCATGTCGATGAGAAAGCCCCTCAACCCTGCAGGCTTGCCTTCATGGTTGATTGCAGTAGTATTTATCAAGGCAGGGAAGGTGCTTCCATCCTTTCTCTTGGCTGTATACTCGTTAAGGCCTATATACTCTCCCCGCAGAACCTTTTGAAAGTTCTGAATTATACGTTCATGATCCTCCGAGACTATTGCCTCCAGGAAGTTCAAGCCTTTTTCCACTTCTTCTCTCGTGAATCCGAATCGCGCCAGAGAGCTCTGGTTCACAAAGGTCACTCTCCCGTTTTCATCGGTCTCGAAGACCGTCTCGGGCATGAGGCTTACCATATCCCTGAATCGTTCCTCGCTCTCTCGCAAAGCCTTTTCGGCATTCTTCCGGTCAGTGATGTCCATGAGTGAGGCAACACTTATCGTGCTGCCTGGTATGAGGGCTACGCTCAGAAAGATGTCCCTGGACTCACCAGAACGGTTGAAGAACCTGAATTCATAGGACCTGGGGATAGAATCGATCCCCTCCCGGCGCCCTTCATGGTAACGTTTCATCCTCTCCAGGTCTTCAGGGGAAACGAACGCCGTCCAGCTCATCTTACCCTCGACCTCATGGCGCGAGTAGCCGGAGAGCTTTTCGAAATTGGAGTTTACCAGCAGGATCGTCCTCTCCTCCCCGAGCAGCACTGATGCATTCCCCGTGTTCTCAAAGATGGCGCGGTACCGCTCCTCGCTCTTCTTAATGGCCTCCTCAGCCTGTTTGCGGCTGGTGATATCCCTGACAACGCCACTGAACCCGATCGGTGCTCCATTGGCATCCTGCCTCAATGATGCCGATGCCTCAACAAAGATTTCCTGACCTTTCTTATCTTGCAGTTTCCAATCGACATTAGCGATAGTCTCTCCGGTAATGAAGCAATGATGATATACATTGAAGACCTTCTTCGCATTCTCATCATCCATATATTGGCGGTAGTTAATCCCCATGAGCTCTTCATATGCATAGCCAAGCCGTTGTGCAGGCCTGGGATTGAAAAAGGTGAAGTTGCCTCTTAGGTCCACTTCATAATATGCCTCTTCCATGTTGTCGAGGATGGTTCGATAACGCTCTTCGCTTTCCCGAAGGGCCTTTTCGGCCTGCTTGCGTACGGTTACATCACGCACCACTACATGGAACCCCTTTGGCTGTCCCGATGCCTCCCGCATGAGCCCGACAGACAGCTCGTTGTCATGGAGAGAGCCATCCTTGTGGATCACCTTGTAATCCACCATCAGCTCCGGAGTTCCGGTTGTATACACCCTGTTGAATGCCTCAAACATGAGCTTTGCAGTTTCGGGTGTGGCGTATCTGTGATAATTCATGCCAAGCAGTTCATCGGCGTCATAACCGGACATCCTGCATGCAGCTTCGTTGAAAAACGTAAAGTTTCCAGTCTAGATCGACCTCGAAATAGGATTCCTCCATGCTTTCCAGGATTCTTCTGTACTTTTCCTCACTGATACGCAAGGCTTCCTCAGACTGTTTGCGCGCTGTGATATCAATATGATTGGAAATACTTTCATTGGTCCCTGGTATGAGGGTAACCAAGGCAAGGATATCCCTGGCCTCTCCTGCCCGGGTAATAAACCGGAATTCGTAGGATTCAGGTGCAGAGCCCGGTTTCTCCCGCCGCATTCTGTGATAGTCTTTCAATCGTTCAAGGTCTTTCTCGGAAATAAAAGATTCCCAGCTCATCTTGCCCTCAATCTCGTGGCGGGGATAGCCGGAAAGCCTTTCGAAATTGGAGTTCGCAAGCAGGATTGTCTTGTCCTCGCCTATGAGGATAGTGGCGTTGCCCGTATTCTCGAAGATGGTGCGATAGCGTTCACCGCTCTTTCTCAAGTGTTCCTGGGCATTCTTCCAATTGGTGATGTCTCGGGCGATTCCCTGGATGGCATAGGGCTCCCCTGACCTATAAATGACAGAAGTCCTTGTCTCCAGCCAGACAAAGCTCCCATCTTTGCGTCTAACCATATATTCGTCGGATTCTTTCTGTGTCCCTGTCTCCCTCAATTCCTGTATGGTGCTGAACACCAGGGGAATTTGTTCGTCGGTAAGCAGCGTGGTCAATGTGATAGTGCCCAGCTCTTCCCTGGAGTATCCGAGCAGATTGAAACCGGCATTACTGGCATCAAGAAATTTGCCTTCAAAATCGAGGATAAAGACCACATCAAAAGATCGCTCAAACAAGGCCTGGTAGCGTTCTTCACTCTCTTTGGCAGCCTCTATGGCCAAGCGGTGTTCCTGCTCAAGGTCCTTGAGCCTCTTTTCCAGTTCCTCATAGCTGGGCCTCTCACACATCAACTTCTCCTCCTGGAGGATATAACCGTATCTTTTCCTTTGTCTTGCTAAACAAGATATACGTGTAGCACCTGTTTTCTCTTTATCGGCATTTCACCATGCTGAGGCTTAGCCTTAGGTAATAATATTTTTGAAGCCCCGGCCCCACAGCATGTTGTTCAGGCCGGAGACACGATGGGTCCGTCTGGATACTGCGGCAGAGAATATCTCCATAGCGGCCCAGATCTCGATTGCGCCCCTGGCCCTGGTTATGCCGGTATAGACGAGTTCCCTGGTGAGCACGGGAGAGTCACGCTCCGGCAGTATGAGCAGCACGTTCTCGAACTCGGACCCCTGGCTCTTGTGGACCGTCATGGCAAAGGCGGTCTCGTGTGCCGGCAGCCTTAAGGGTGAAATCTTTCTGACAGACCCGTCCCTAGCCACAAAGCAGGCGCGCAGGTCATCCCCATCGCTTACGATGAGCCCGATATCGCCGTTCATGAGCTTCAAAGTATAGTCGTTTTCTGTGACGAGCACGGGCCTGCCGTGGTAATGCAGCCTGCCGGGCTCGATCAGGCCCGCGCCCTGCAGGATCTCCTCGACGCAGCGATTCAGCGCCTTTACACCGTATGGTCCTTCGCGGACAGGGCTCAGGATGCGCAACGTCTCGAAGAGCTGGAAGCACTCATGGATGTCGTCCGAAACAAGAAAACTTCCATATCTCTTGGTGACGATCTCTCTCAGTGACCTTTTCAATTCTCCCGGCAAAGGCAGTTCCTGCCGGCTAAGATCCTTTCCGTGGCCTGAGTGGAGTATCTCAAGGGATCGGCTGATATCTCCCGAGTTTACTGCCTCGCCCAGGGCGAAGATGGCGCTGTCTTTGCTGAACCGGTAGGTCCGGGTGAGCTCCACCAGCGAGTCCTGCATACCGCCTTCATCGCCTGCGGGCACGGCGCACCCTGTGGTCCTGGCCACAAGCCCGGCAAAGTCAGCCGAATAGGCGTGCGAGCCGCCCACATCGCAGATATCCCCGAGCACGTAGCCTGCCTGAACGGAAGCGAGCTGATTTTTGTCGCCCAGGAGGATAAGGCGGGCGTTTTCCTTGAGGGCCTGGACGAGGTATGACATGAGGGCCAGGTCCGCCATAGACGCCTCATCTATGGCGATGACATCTGCACTTAAGGGGTTTGCTGCGCAGTGCCTTGGCAGTGTTGACCCGGGAGAGAATCCGAGGAGCCTGTGGATAGTGGTGGCCTCGTGGGGGATCATGGCCTTGATCCCCGGTGCGCAGTCCATGAGTTCAAGGCTGCGCTGGATGGACTCTTCGATCCTGCGGGCCGCCTTGCCCGTAGGGGCCGCCAAGGCGATCTTCAGGTGAGGCTCCTGCTCGAGGAGCAAAGCCATGATCCTGCAGACGAGCGTGGTCTTGCCCGTGCCCGGCCCGCCCGTGATCACGCATAAACCCCTGGATACGGCAGCCGCAGCCGCTGCCTTGTGCCGGTCATGCCCGTCGGTCCCGTCCGGGGGAAACATGCGAGCGAGCCCCCTGGTGAAAAGGGCTTCGTCAAAGGGCATGACCCGGGCGTTCAAACGCAGCAGGACATCGGCCAGTCTCCGTTCGTTCTCATAGGAACGGTGGAGATAAAGCCTGCCTGACCCGTCCAGGATCAGGGGCCGATAATCGCCCGGGCCGCCCACTACCGGGCACAACCTCAGGGCTGATATCCAGGCATCAGGTGATGGCAGGTCCAGGACAGCAGGCCCGGCTTCTTTGCCAATCATCCCTGTATTGATTTCGTTCAGATCCAGGCAGGTGTGCCCTTCCCTGCTGAGCCTGCTCACAAGGGCCGCTGCAAGGGCAAGCTCAGCGCTCTTCGAGCCTGCAAGCTGCACCATGAACCGGGCGAAGTGCACATCAATGGGCTCGAAGAGACCTTCGGGCAGCATCAGGCCCTGCTCAAGACCTTTCTTGAAGTCAACAGCATCATACGCCATTTGTTTTGACCCTTTACTCATCAACAAGTATAATATCAGTTCATCCGGAACAAGCCTTCTTTGCCAGGCACTGAACATAACTTGCTTTGATCGTATACTTTGCTTTCATCATGAATACTTTGCATTGATCATATATCCCTCCCCAATCGACAATCAGGTCCCCTCCCCCCTTGCGGGGGAGGGACAGGGAGAGGGGTATGAATAAAATTAATCTCCAACGAGCAAGAGATCTGAGAAAACGATCCACAGACGCGGAACGCCTCCTGTGGAAGCACCTCCGCACAAAGAGGATGAACAACCTGAAATTCAAGCGGCAGCAACCAATCGGTAATTATATTGTGGACTTCATCTGCTTTGAGAAAAGGATCGTTATCGAACTCGACGGCGGGCAGCATGCACTCCAGAGAGACAAGGACAAGGGGCGCGACTCCTGGCTGGAAGGCCAGGGCTTCCTCATCCTGAGATTCTGGAATAATGATGTCCTCACCAATATCCATGGTGTCATGGAGGTTATCATACGTACTTGTTCTGAAGCCCATAGCCTTTAATCTGCCCCCTCTCCCTGTCCCTCCCCCTTGCGGGGGAGGGGACTTAAATCCCCCAACCTATTATGGAACATCCTCATCATATTAGCACTTTCGAGGGGCCAATTAACTCCTCCCCCCTTGATGGGGGAGGCTGGGAGAGGGTGAATATGGAATAATTCCTTATTAATAAAGACCTCTCTTACAATCTATCAGCACCTCGCTCAAGTTCACCAGGTTTTCTTCATCCGGACGCGCATGGAAGATGCCGTACTCCGGGCCCATGGCAGGGTCAACGCCGCGCAGGTACACATAGAATATCCCCCCGAAGTGCTTGTCATACGAATACCCTTCCAGCCGGTTCTTGAGATACTGGTGCAGGGCCACGGTGTAGAGGTGGTACTGGAGGATGTAGCTGTCCCTGATCATGGATTTCAGGAGCGCATCATGGCTGTAGTCATCCACGCTGTTACCCAGGTGGTTGGACTTCCAGTCGATGAGGTAATATCTGCCCTCGTGCTGGAAAACCAGGTCCATGAAGCCCCGGAGGAAGCCTTTGACCGGGTCAAAAGAGAGGCGGGGGGATATGAATGGGAACGGGAATTTTTCCCCCTCTCCCTGGCCCTCTCCCCTTCCAGCGTGGGATTGTTGGGTGCTGTCATTGCGAGGGAGTGAAACGACCGTGGCAATCTCGTTCTTGCATGAATCAACAGGGATTGCCACGCTCCCTCCGGTCGCTCGCAATGACTCGGAGTTTAGAATGGTCTTGTCTCCAGCAGGATAGAGAACAGGCGCAATGGGCTGAACCCCCTCTCCCTGTCCCTCTCCCTCCCCCTCCAGGGGAGAGGGGACTCCACTGACACTCCTCCCCCTTGATGGGGGAGGCTGGGAGAGGGTGAAGATTTGCTCCCCCTCTCCCTGTCCTTCTCCCACGAGGGGAGAGAGGATCTTCATGGAGGGCATGCAGTCAGCAAGGGCCTGTTCGAGGATGCCGGGTGTGAGCGGCTTTATAGGGAACATGAATTCCAGCTCTGTGAGCCGGTCGC
This sequence comes from uncultured delta proteobacterium, assembly GCA_963798485.1. Classification (GTDB taxonomy): domain Bacteria; phylum Desulfobacterota; class Desulfomonilia; order UBA1062; family UBA1062; genus MWEI01. Next base: position 40,822 of record CAWCTR010000001.1, read on the forward strand.
TGTTTCCCAGTCCTGATAGCGTGACCCCGCCCAGGTCGACATCCAATACCTTTCTCACCATGTCCGTCACCACATCGGTCCAGGTCGGATCGAAGCCGTGGTCTGCCAGCGTGTCCTCCACCATGGCCCGGATCGCCTCATCACCTGCCGTGAAATCGATCTTCTCGAAGACCTCGTGCAGGAGTGTGCCTGCACGCGCGCCTTTGGGGAAGGAGAAGATATCCTTCGGCCTCTCCCCCTTCTCTTCCGCCCCATCCCGCTGACCCTGCCATAGGGTGTCCCGGTCGGCGGCCTCACTGCCTTTGTGCAGGCCGTGGATGAACGCGGTATAGCTGGCCATGCCCCAGGTGCGGTCAATGGTCCCCTCAAAGACCCTGGCTGCAGGTTCTTCCGGAGTCAAGGCAGGCCGCACAGGCAGCTCGGGCCGGCCCTGGGGTATGTCCAGGACCCGGGCATGGCCTGAGCCTGCACCGAGGAATTCCTCCAGGCCTCTCCGCAGGTCCGTTGCATCCATGCCCTTCATGAGATGGACCATGGCCGAGCCCTCGGCCCCCTTCACCTTTCCCCAGGCCACATAGCACCGGTTCTTTGCCCGGGTGAGCGCCACGTAGAGGAGCCTCACGTTCTCGGCCAGGATTTCCACCATGGCCTTTTCCCGGTGGTCCTCCTGTTCGTTTGAGCCCAGGTCCAGCACTGCGGTGTGTGCATCATCGTGGAACAGCACGCCCTCCCCCTTGTCCGGTTTTGCAGAGCCCCAGGCAAAGGGGCAGAACACCACCGGGAATTCGAGCCCCTTGCTCTTGTGCACGGTCATGACCCTCACCGCCTCGTCGTCGCTCTCGAGCCTGAGCTGATACTCGTCGCTGCCGGGCACGGCAGGGTCCCTGCGTTCTGCAAGCCATTTTTTCAGACCCTGCATGCCCAGCTTCGCCGGCCGCCTCTGCCTTGCCCAGGAGCTCAGCGATGTGGAGAACATTGGTGAGGGCCCGCTCGCCCGAGGCCATGCCCAGCAGGCGCTCCCGCACCCGCTGCCCGTCCAGGAGCCTGCGGATCATGGGCGTAAAGCCGGAGCGGGCCCAGAGCTCGTGATAGTCCAGGAATTGCTCGATCCAGCGCTCCCATGCCGCCTCGTCCGTACTGAGCGCATCGATGGCCCCATGATCAAGGGCGAAGATTCGGGTCATGAGCGCGGTGCGCACGAGCCCCTCGCGATACGGCTCGGCCAGGGCGGCAAGCAGCACCTCCATCTCGAAGGCCTCGCCCGAGAGGAACACGTTCTCGTCGCTGTAGAGCACGCAGGGGATGGCGGCCGCGTGCAGGCTGTCGCGGACCATGCGCGCCTGGGTGTTGGTGCGCACGAGCACTGCCATGTCAGAGGGTTTTAATCCTTCGTTCCCGAGCTTTAAAGCGTCCGTGCTTGAAAGGTTCAGGAGCCGGGAGATCTCGAAGCCTGCGGCCCTGCACACCGCCCTGCCCGCCTGCTCCACCGTGAGCTCGCTTGCGCCGCCCGCGTCCAGGAACCAGACCGTAAGAAGGCCTTCATCGAGCCCGACAAGCGTCTTCCGGCCGGTCTTTGGCGCAGGCTCGGCTGCCTCGAAGCGGATCCAGTCGAACACAAAGGGATACTGCGCCTTTGCGAACACCGCGTTCACCGCCTCTATCAGGCCGGGCTCGCTCCGCCAGTTGTGGATCAGGGTGTGCTTGTGCGCCCCTCCACGCTATGGGCGGCCCTAGCATAGGTGAACACGTCCGCGCCCCGGAAGCTGTAGATGGCCTGCTTGGGGTCGCCGATGAAGAACAGGCATGAGCCTGCAAAGCACCGCTTGAAGATCTCGTACTGCAAAGGGTCCGTGTCCTGGAACTCATCGATCAGGGCTGCCTTGAACCTGCTTGCTACCGCACCGGCCAGCGCGCCACCGCCGCGGGACCGCAGGGCCTGGTGCATCCTGATGAGCAGGTCGTCGTAGTGCACGAGCCCATGCTTCTCCTTGCGCCGCGTAAGCGCCGTATCCAGGAATGCGAGGAATTCCACCTTCAGGGAGGTAAGCTCGTCCTCGAAGGCAGCGCCCAATGCGTCGCCTGCCTCCTGCAGGGCCCCGCACAGGTCAAAGACCGGGTGTTCCGGCATGGTGGCGCCCTTTTTCGTGGCCTTCTTTATGGCAGCAGGCGTGAACTTTGCCAGGCATCCGGCCGTGGGCAGCATCACACACCCCATGGCCAGGTAGCGCTCCATGTCCTGTAAATATCCCGGGACCCTGGTAACCTTGTGGGTGCTCTGGTTGATGGTGGCCGGGTCGCAGATGAGCCGCTCCACCTCGCCTAGTGCCGCGGGCCATGCCTTGGCAAGGGCGGCGAAGTCCTGTTGGTACGCAGCCAGCAGTGGCCCTATCACATCCGAACTGAGAGGGCCCGCACGTGTGGGGATGATCTGTGATGCCAGGTTCCTCTGGCGCGCCAGGCCCATGAACCATTCCGGGCTCACCTTGCGCCCGCGGCAAAAGGCAATGAACTCGGGCACGTCCGCTGCGGTGATGCGCATGCGATAGAAGTCGTCCGCCACTGAGGCAATCATGTCTGCCTGGTCCGTGACCAGCTCGGTCTCGAAGGGGCTGCCGGTCTCGAATGCCAGCTCCTTGAGCATGCGCTGGCAGAAGCCGTGGATGGTGGAGATGGCGGTCTCGTCGAATCTGGCCAGGGCATCGTCCAGAATTCCGAGGGCCTGTGCCCGGTTCCCCTCCTTTTCCAGGAGCCAGGCGATGAAGAGATCGTCGGATGCCCCGCGCGCAAACGCGTCACGGGCCTGGCGCACCTTGTCCCTGATCCGGGTCTTGAGCTCGTCGGTGGCCGGAACGGTGTAGGTGACCACGAGGATCGACTCCACAGGCATGCGCTGCTCCAGGAGAAGCCGCAGGAAGAGCGATGCAATGGTATAGGTCTTGCCCGTGCCCGCGCTCGCCTCGATGAGGTGTGTGCCAAAAAGGCCTAAGCCGGTGAGGTCCAGGGGCTCTACCATTTGCCAGCCTCCAGAGAGTCGATGAGAGGACCGTACACCGTCATGGCCAGCTCGCGGAACTCGTCATCCAGGGGATCAGTGCCTGCAAAGCAGATCCGTATGGCCGCATCTTCGCTTTCACCGCTCTTATTCCAGCCCCCGCTCCAGGCCTTGCCAGCCTCCTGCATGGCCCTCTGTTCATTACCCGTCTTCTTCATGTGCTCTGCATAGGCGTACGAGCTTTTGGGGAAGAAATGGAGCGGCCGGCACAGGCCCTGCCAGTACACGTCCAGGAGCCCCTTCAGCACGGCAAAAGGCTCCTCCCCAGAGCTGATGCAGGCCTGCCCTGCCTTGTGGATGTGCATGCCCGCTACCTGCGCACCCGGGCTCACGGCCTTGAGCAGGAGCACGCTGACCCAGGCCCGCATGAGGTCGCCCGGTTTCAGGTCCGCATAGCGGAACGAGAGGAACCCGCCGCGGCCAAGACAGTCAACTGCCCCGGTGATCGTGAAGGCGCCCACGGTCACGCTCACGTCTTTCCTGACCATCTCATAGCCCGCCATGGCCCGCCTGATGAGCGGGAGGAAGGCATCGATCTCACTGGCAATGCCTGCAAGCGCCAGCTCTCCCGGCACGCCGTGGGGCAGCACCCCTTCGGCCCTGAGCCGTGCCACGTCCGTCTCGCAGCCCTTTCCTCTCAGCCTCTCAGCCAGGATCCGCTGCTGCAGTCCGTATTGATCGAGACCCGTTATGGCAAAGGGCTCCCGGTCGAGGAGTGCATCTTCCTCCCGGGGCAGCACAGCGCCAAGGCGGTGCCTCAGGAAGAACCGGGCCGGGTTCCGGAAGAACTCCAGGAGGCGCTCCATGTTCACGCCCAGCCATTCTTGCTCGGGTTCGGAAAGCCTCACCGCCTCCCCCTGCCCTGCCTGTGCCCCTGTGCGGAGCGCCCTGGCAGCGTCCGCATTGTCCCTGGAATAGCTGAACAGGCCCGTGCCTGCGGTGAAGTATTTGGGGTTGAAGGCCTGGAGGCAGTGGCGCTTCACCACTCGCTTGCTCACCGGCCCCTCCGGGCTCGTAAAGGCCCTGTCGAGGTATTCCAGCAGGCTGCTCACCACCACCGAGGGCGGGATAGCGGCATTGTCCTGGATGCCCTGGCCCACGTGGCTGATGGAGAGCACGTTACGGGCCGAGAGCAGGGCCTCGAGGAAGAGGTAGAGGTCGTCTTCGCGCCGGGAGCGGTCGCCCTTGCGCGGGTGCATGGACATGAGATCGAGCCCGCTTGCGTAGTCCCTGCGCGGGAAGGATTCATGGTTCATGCCCATGAGGCAGATCACCTTGAACGGGATGCTCCGCATGGGCAGCATGGAGCAGAAGGTGACCCCGCGCTCCAGGAACCCGGCCCCTTCCGCGGCACTGCCGAAGGCGTTGCCCAGGTGGTGCCGCACCACGTCACAGCTCACCGTGCCGGTGAACCCGGCATCCCGCGCGATCTTCTCCAGGTTCCGCACAGCGGATTTCAGCCGCAGAAGCTCCGAAGGGTCTCCTCATCCGCAGCAAACAGGTCGTCGATGATCGTGAGGAGCACCTGTGACCATTCGCCAAGCCCCCGCTCCTGCCTGAGCTCGTCGACTATGGCAAAGAGCCTCTCCACGAAATCCACAAAGCTGCCCAGGAGATCTGCCGAGGCAGGGTCCATGCCGGTCAAGGGTGCGATGCCCTCGAACAGCTCTTCTCCCCCGCCATGGCATAGCCCAGCAGGAGCCTCTTCAGACCGAAGCCCCAGGTGTTCTCCTCAAACCCGGGCAGGCCCATTGCCTCTTTATCACGACCGTCCCTGCCCCACCGGATGTTGGCCCCAGTAACCCATGCATGGACCTTCCTCACCGCCTCCTCGTCCATGCCGAACCGCGCCCGCACCGGCGCCTTGTCCAGCAGATCCATGACGAGCGAAGCCTCGAAGCGCTGCCCAGGCAAATCGAGCACAGCCATGAGCGCATCCGCCAGCTGGGAGCTGCGCCTGAACGACCGGTCCGAGATGCTGTAGGGTATGCGGCGCGAATCCCCCCTATCCATATCGAACACGGCCCGTATAAAGGGCGCATAAGACTCAATATCAGGCGCCATAACCAGCACGTCCCGCGGCTCCAGCCCTTCCTTGCCCTCCTCCCCCTCCTTATCTTCCTCTCCCCTCTGGGGAGAGGACTGAGGTGAGGGGTACCTTTTACCCTCCTCCCCCCTGGTGGGGGAGGATTGAGGAGAGGGGGACAAAGGAGAGGGGGAATTCTCGAAGAGTTCCAGCAGCGTATCCAGCAGCACCTCCACCTCCCGCATGGGGCTGTGACACGAGTGCACCTGGATAGAGCAATCGCCAACCTCCACCTCCTCCGCCCCCTCATCGCCGCTCGTCCTCAAATTCAATATGTCATCCTGAACCTTAGCCAGCATGGTAGCTCGCCCGCCCCCCACAAACAAATCCGTCTCCTCAGGCTCCAGATCAATGACCATGTCCAGGAAGTTCCTACCAAGCCTGCCCATGCTTGCCAGAAGATCATTGCGCGATTCCAGGTGCAAATCCGCCTCCGGCACCTTGCTAACGAACCTGGTGATGCGCCTTTCCGGCATGATGTCCGCCCAGTATTCCCTGCAGGGGTTCAGGCAGTAGAGGCTGACATCCATCAAAGCGGAAAGACCCTTCAGCACCTCCAGATGGAATGCAGGCAGATACGAGATGCCGAAGATGGACACCCTCTCGGGCAGCTTCGACACATCCGAGCGCGCAAGCCCGCTGCTGAAGAGCTGCTTGAGCCGGGCGCGGTGGTTCGCATCGTCCCCTTCAACAATCTTGTTCCAGAGCACGGCCTGCCAGTTCTCCGGGTAGCCCGCAGGCGCATTGCCGCCCTCTTCCCACCCGAGCACCAGCTCGGGCCTGAATATGACATACTGGTCATAGATGTTCGCCATCATGGCGCTGAACTGGTAGAGCTTCATGCCTGCAGTGTCGCCCTGGAGGTAGTCCCTGATCCGGCTGAAGCCGCCCAAGCCCAGGAGCCCGGGCAGACAGTCCATGATGCGCAGCGTCATGGCATCCTTCTCGAACAGAGCGGGCTGCGTGACCCCCGGCAGGATGCGCGAGAACATGTCCAGCACAAAGGCATTGGGAAACGGCCAGCTGACGTTCGCGCACACCCCGCTGCTGCGCGCCAGCTCCATGGAGAGCCAGCGCTGCATGCCGCGGCTCTGCACAACGATGACCTCGGGAGCAATCGGCGATGAGAGCGGTTCGGACAAAGATAGAGCAAGGGCCTGCGAAAGGACCTCGAGCCGGTTGCTCTCAATAAGTCTCAGGCCTGACAACTAGATGCCTCCGGATATGACATGGCGGGCATAGTATATCCCTTTTCCTGTACGGCATGAACTCATAATGCATGGAATGGGGTTGCCGTGATATTGGGAGCCAGCGGCAGGGATGTACTGCCGAGATGGACAAGCCAGCCCTTTTCGGTTTTGGCGGAATAGTCTTCCATGAACGAGATCAGGCCGGACGCCATGGAAGGCCTTGGTGTGGCGGTCTGCTTGACCTCAACAGGGATGAGCCGTCCATGGTGTTCGATGACAATATCCACTTCCTTTCCGTGGGTTGTCCGCCAGAAGTACAGACGCGGTTCGAAACCACTGTGGAACGATCTCTTGACAAGCTCGGAGATGACAGCAGTTTCGACGATCGCCCCGGCGAGTGGTCCTGCCGAGGCGTGGGCCGGATCACTGAGCCCTGTCAGGTAACAGAGCAGGCCCACATCGGTGAAGTAAACCTTCGGTGTCTTCACGAGGCGCTTGCCCATGTTCTCGAAATACGGCCTAAGGACGATGACCTGAAAGGTCGCTTCCAGCACCGAAAGCCAGGCCTTTGTCGTGTTCACCGCAATGCCTAAGTCCCTCGAGATATCCGTGAGGTTGAGCAGCTGTGAGCTGCGGGCCGCCAGTACGCGCAGGAAATTCTGGAACCCGGAAAGGTCCCCGATCTGCTTCAACTCCCTGACATCCCGTTCGAGATAGGTCTGAACATAACTGGAGAACCACAGCGCCTGGCTTCGATCCGGCTCGACGGCAAGCTCAGGGTATCCTCCCCTGAGAAACCGTTTCCAAATGTCCTGAAGGGGCACTTCCCTGTTCTGCACTGCACGGCCCCGCTCCCAGGGGAGCTTTGAGCGGGGATTGCGGTCAAGCTCGCTCATTGAAAGCGGCAGCAGCCTCAATATTGCACTCCGCCCTGCAAGGGACTCGGTCACCCGCTTCATGAGCATGAGGTTCTGTGATCCGGTTATGAGGTATCGGCCCTTGAGCGACCGCTCGCTGTCTATGCTTTCCTTGATATACGGCAGCAGTTCGGGGGCATACTGGACCTCATCCAGGATGACCGGAGGTCCGTAGATATCGAGAAACCCCCGGGGGTCTGAGAGTGCAGCCGAACGCACATCCGGCGCCTCAAGGGACACATACCGGTGGCTCTTGCCGAACAGATGCTTGAGTAGTGTGGTTTTTCCTGACTGCCTGGGCCCGGTCAGGACCACTGCGGGAAACTCCCTTGCAGCCTTTTTCAATACCGGCTGGAGGGATCTTTCAATGTATGCGCCCATGATCACCTCAATTGTGTAATTATGCATTCAGATTGCACGATTGCACATAGCATGTCAAGAGGTCTCCGTTTTATGTCAGGGCTTTCAGTTTGACACGCCCTGAACCGGAATGTACTATTACTATATAGCCTGTGGATAAAGAAAAGGGGAAGTCATGAAAAATCCGATGAAACGGATCGAATTGAACCCGAAGGTATGCAATGGTAAACCGTTCATCAAGGGGACGCGTATTCCTGTATCTGTTATCCTGGAGCAGATAGCAGAAGGTGTATCCTGGGATGATCTCCTTAAGGGATACCCTGAACTTGTGAAAAACGATATCCAGGCTGCCTTGATCTATGCCAGAGAATCTCTGGATCATACAGAGATCCGGACGGCACATGGCTGAGCGATACAGGATATACCTGGATCAGATGTTCCGGGTATATATTTCTGTACCTTTAAGGAAGGGAAAAACTGGGGGAAATCAGTGAAAGCAATTAAGGTATGGAAATCAATCTGTTTCAGTTTTGTCCTCTAAAAATCAGTATGGTGTCCCCAGATTTTCACCTTTCCCCTGGAGTTCACGCCTAAATTTCTAGAAGGGAATGCCTTCGTCCTCCTGGTTAATAGACATCTCAAATAAATTTACCGGTGGTAACGTTGCACCCTTGGGATCCAACCTTCCAATTAGCTTGAATCGACCGACGTCGATAAGACCACCCACATCGGTGGCTAACTCTCTTATATGCTCCGTCACTACGCAGATAGATTGCTTGTCATTGACTCTAAACTTGGTCTTGGTCTCTGATTCGATTCGCGCACAGAGGGGTATTGCGGTTGACCAACCGAGATCAGTTATTTGCGAATCAATAAATGGACTCGTCTCTTTGGTCGAGCACATCGTGTAAACGAGCGCCACTCCGAGACGCGATGCTACGTGCCGCAGGGCAAAAGCTGTCCGAATAGCTGCGTCAATATTCTTAATACGAAGCCAACAACCATCGTTGTCTGACGTCTCAATAAACACTGATGCATCGGTTGAAAACATCGACATTAACTGGCGCTGAATGGCCTCTATAATCTCCATACGATTCTTTGGCTCGTAGCTACTTGAATTAGCTAAATCATATAGAAGGACGATTTCATTCTGGACGGGCTCCTTGATAAGTTCAGGAACAAGATGTTGCACGTATGATTCATAGATATCGCTGACTATGCGGATCACAGTATCTGCATGTTCAAACACACTCTGTTGAACAGCCAATACTAAATCGGCGGACACTAACAAAGGAGGGCCTGGCAAAGTGAAACGACGCATATGTGGGTATTTTTCGAGCAGTGTCGAAAGCGCACTTCCCACCTCCGCCCAACGAGACGCAAGGTCAATTTCAGGGATGCTATCCCGTTCATCCCGAATCAGGCCGCAGGTGGAGAAAAGAGTGCGAAAGTATGTCGTCAGTTCACGAAGTAAATTATTGAACCAATAGAGTATCCCTATAATGTCTCGATTTCGAGGACTGAGTTCTGGATTAATAATCGATTTAAGATACTTATTTGCAAATGGCTCTAGAGCAAAGAAGGGTGCTCTCTCATCGGTGAACAAAGCAGAGATTCTACTACGTAAATCGAGCCCAATTGCTTTGAATACTTGCGCCTTGTTTCTGGCTTGTAGACAGTATGTTGCAAGGTTTTCAAGCGTCTTTGCAATCTCATTGAGTAGACGTTGATATTCTGTAGCCGTATTGTCGCCGTGTAAGTCCAAAAGATCATGCCATGATTTCAGTAGGTACTCAATATTGTATTTTGGGTGCCTAAACCAAAGCCGAGGTAATTCACGAACAGCATCAGTCATAACCTCCGGCAAAGCCGGAGGCTTGATTAAACCATGAACCGCTCAAAGCGGTTTAACCCGAGTACCTTTGTCCCTAGCTGAATATGTTCATCTGCTCAAGCCGCTGGTCTTCTTGCTCCTGCTTCTTGATGTATGACCGGACAACTTCCTCATCCATCCCTACCGTGCTCACATAGTAGCCCCTGGCCCAAAATTGCTGACCCGTGAAATTCTTCCTCCGCCCCAGGTATGCCCGTGCTATATGTATCGCACTCTTCCCCTTGATATACCCGATCACTTGGGATACCGAATACTTCGGCGGGATCGATATCAGCATGTGTATATGGTCCTGCATCAGATGCCCTTCGATAACTTCGCTCTCCCTCTGTATGGCCAGTCTCTTCATCACCTCACCAAGATACTTCCTCAACTGCCTATACAACGCCTTCCTTCGATATTTCGGTATCCATACAACATGATACTTGCATTCCCATCGGGTGTGCCTTAGACTCTGTTCTTCTTCCATGTTTTGCCTCCTCTTCTGTAAACTTTGAGCGGTTCACAGTTCGGAGGCTCTTCAATTTTCCCGGAATTGTCAAACTCCGGTGAGTCACCCCGGCATAGCCGGGGGTTTACCTATAAGAAATTATATCTTCCTGTTTGCCGCACGTGGAAAGAGCAAGTAGGCGTTCACCGGGAACACCTGAAATCGAGTTCACCGCAGTATCATCGCCAATAAAAGCCAAACAAGTCTGCACAAAACCCGATAGATCAGGCAAAAGATGACGATCATCAAGCGGTGAATTTTGAAGTGGGTTTCTTCGGATCCATTTTTTCGAGATACTTATTTCTGTACGGCTACTTTTTCGTTCCACATTAAAGAGTCCAATGTTCTCTCCCCAATTGGCAAGCGTTTGACGCTGGCCTTCTGTATTTGGTTCAACACGTGCACCAAATTCGTCAATCACTCGTTTTAGCTGCAGGTCCCGCATGTCAGGGTGATGGCGAAGCCCGGAAAGAAGAACAGCGGATGCAATTTTTTCGAGCATAAACTCCGACAACCATTTACGCTTCTTACTGTATCTTGGAATCTGTTTCTGCAACTCAAGGACAAGACATGCCATAAAGTACTGAGTTTTCTTTGCCTTTGTACCATATCCGTTCTCGCCATATCTGTAGACTCGGAGCCATCGCCCTGGCTCGTTATCGTATGGCACATCAAAAACAAATTGAGGAACTGCTGCACCGGTATCCACAAGCTCATCAATTGCTTCAGATAGCTCATATTGAGTAAGCTTCTTTTTCGAATTCAGAAGGTATCTAAGTTCACCAACACTGAAGCCCACAGAGAGGCGTCTACGTCTGTCTGTTCTGAGTGCACGCTCTCTACGTTCATGCTCGACGTATGAAATGTTTAGCAACTCTCCGATCAATTCCGTCGATGTTCTCTCTGCCGGTGAAATCGCTTTGAACGGCTCTAAGGATTTCTGAACTAGCACGTTTCGTTTGAGCCTCTTTTGTACAAGTTCGGAAGCTTTATCGTATGATGACGACGGATGATCAACATCTGTTGCTATTGTGGGATGCATGCTCGACCATGTTAGAAGTTCGGTCATTTTATATAAAACTTGCTTCCCTACAATTGGACCGAATAGGTACACAAGGTCCTCAAACGACCAAGAAAGTTCTGACAAGTCAACTTGAAGAATGTTGCCGAGAGACAGCTTTTCCCAAGCTTGGCCGAGAATGTGAAGACCGCAAAGGAAGTAGGCAAGAACGTAGGTACGATAAGAAATACAATCTATATCCGGGTCATGGTTGCAGAATTCTCGGTTTAGGACACTTCGAATTAAGTCGCCATAAGGGTTGTCTACACCAACAGTTTCCTGTTCAAATAGACTGGCTCTATCTGGTACCCATTCAAACACATGCATTGGAACGATTCTGACCACATTAGTGTCGAAATAGAATCGAATTTTGGAAATGCCTGTTTCCGAAATACCCAACGTATTCAGAAACGATGGTCGAAATGCATTCTCAGTAAGATCAATACTAATACTCCTCGCACCATCAGATGCGTCACCGACTTTCCACACTGCATGGGGAGATATGAGCTTCTCGATCTCATGTATTACTTGTTTTTGCTCAATACGAAGCGGGGCGTTTGCTATAGGATAGTCCAGATCGAACGGTTTACAGAGTCGACCCATAGCTGTTACTAGTGCATTGTTAAATGTTGATGCTTGCTTAAAGGTCAAACCGAGTGCATATCTTGGTCGGACCAATTCGGTATTCAGTTGATATGTATTAATTGCTATAGCATAAGGGATTGGCTTACCTCCACAAGCTGAAACGAGTTGGCATACGTATTTCAAGGTACTACCGTAGATCGCGATATCATCTATAACAGGAACTTCCTCCCCCTGGAAAAACTCATGCGGTAGGAAAGCGAGACTGCGGTCGGTTAATACCTCCAACCCGTGAAGGTGTTTCTGTAGTGGTCCCCGTTTGCATATGTCAAATAATCGTGGCCCCTTGCGAGCAAGCGCGACAACATATCTAGCACCAGTGCCTTGGATATCTTCGAGAACTTTTTCCATGGCATCGTGATAGCGATTCTCAAAAACAGTTTCGTCGTTAATCAATGAGAATGATTTATCGTTCATTGGGAATATGGTTTCTTTATTGGCGATAGCAGTCCATAACATCGTATCCATCTGTTCCATACCCGAAACTTGCAACCAATGCAAATCAAAATATCCAGTGTTGTCACCCATATCATAATTTCTAAAAAATTAACATCATTGATACCCGATTGAAGTCCAGCATTTTTTATTTAGGTTGATGTTCTGGAATAAGTAAAGGGGACGTTTCTATTTTCCACTCTCCGTTACAAATATTAAATAAATAGAAACGTCCCCTTTTTTCCCCTTTTTTCCCCGAAACGTCCCCTTTTTTCCCCTCAATCTAACTTACTTATTGCATCCTTTTGATAAGCCTAAATGATGGTCAAATGCCTTATTTCGGATGAACATAAAAAATGATTCCTCCATATTTGAATATATTACACATAACCTTTTTATAGCTTACATTTTCTGTCCTGTTTTACCCAATCATATCATTAACAAGAGAAAGGAGATGACGTCCTAGAATACCGTTATCCAGAAATGTTGCTATCTCTTTCCGTAAGTCCTTATCATCAGATATATTGAGTAACCAATCAATGACATTTGTTATGAAGTGTTTTTCAATTAACTTATGACTTATAAGCAATTCCCATATCCTATCATTATAGGGATTGCCTGGCTTGAATCCAGTCTTATGATGACGATATCGAATGGTCTGGAATCCATAATCACCTTTGAATTTCTTAAGTGCTCTAGTAAGAGCATCTTCTGCCAAAGCTTTCTTTATTTCTAAACTTATGCCAGTTTTTCTGATTTTGTTAAGTTCATACTCAGATTCCTTTGAGCAACTTGGGTCGACAATCTGAATCTCATTTTCATTATCACATGAAATAAATGATAGTGTACCATTGAATATGGAATTAATGAACTTGCTTTCAGTTGAAAAGATACAGTTTTTAAACTCTACATCTACAAATGTACAACTTATGAATTCAGTATTACATAAATCATATGCTTTCAATTGACCTGTGAATGTCGTTTTACGGAACCTTATGCCATTCTTCGACTGTTCGGCCTTCAGAATAGTAGCCAATCGCTTTATACGTTCCTGCTTGTCTTCACCTAGTACGAGCCTGCTGGCGAGATGAAAAAGAGCCATTGATGATGCTTTTTGGATATCACTGAATTCAAAATTTTGTTTGTCAGAGATGATATCCATTGCATGATGCATTGCAGAAAGTAGCCTGACTTCATCAAGAGCTCGCAATTGACGAATCAGCCAATCAAGTACTTGTGTTTTTCCAGTACTGTTCTCAGCAAGAAGTCGGGCAATCTTTGATCTATTTGTCTTTCCTGTAGTATTTATTAAACCAAAGGCCAAGAAACGTGCGAGAAAGTATACACAAAGAACCTCATATCTTGGTCCGAACTTTTCTTTGTCTAGCCGTGCGAGAAAAACATGACTTGTAAACCTCTGTACAACTGATTGGTCTTTTACATCACAGATTATCTCAAGGAATAACCGCAGATCATCTAATGTAAAAGATTCCGGAAATTCTCTAAAAAGTTCCTCAAATAACTTAAGTTGGACTTGGGGGTCTATCTCAAGTGTTTGGCGTTTGTTTTCGCGGCGACAAATATCTTCGAGAAGACTCGCAAAAGGATCGGACTTATAGGGATTAGCTTCTGCATCTGGATTATCATGTACATAGCGTGCTATAAGATCAAGAATAAAAGGTACACCAGATGGTTTGTCTTCATTCAAACCTTCCTGTATGATTTCTTCATACACTCCCCCGCTCACTTGCTTTGATATCCTATAAGCAACATCGCGTTCTGAAGGATTAGAAAGGCGTGCGGTAAAGTATCTTTTTCGCTGTCTGTTATCAAAACCTTTAAGTCTGTAAACACTCAGTGCAGAAGTGTCAATGTCATCCTTAACAGATTCCCAAAAAGTTTCACGTGCAGTTAGGAGAATTCGAGCTTGTGGAGAGTCATCCTCTGGAGTAGCCAGTTCTATCAATTCTTTTAGGATCTCATCTGGTCGAAATCCTCCACCAGGGACTACACATAATTCATCGAAACCATCAAAGATAACTAGAAAAAGTTCTTCACGAACTAAAACTCTTAATGCTGTTTCGTTACCCATTAGACGACTAGCATGATCAAAACGCCGAGAAATAGCTCGATCCCATACAGTATTCATTGTTAGAGCTGCCTGCTGGATTAAATGTCTCCATTGATCTGATTCAACAAGAATGGGAATAACATTTTCATCTTTTGAATGAAGTCGTTGGCACAACATTCGTGCTACTGTTGTTTTTCCGACACCACCATTAGCAATCAATACTGATATTCCTGAAGATGTTTCAATACCAGTTCGTCTAAGCATCCATTCAGAGAGAACCTTTGTAGCTTCGTGTGCGCTTCGGCCATCTGGTAATTCTATATCAGGATCAATAAAATATTCATTTTCTGGTACTGGTTTCCAAGAAAAGTTATTTAGGAAACTATCAATTAATAGCTGTTTCGATGTTCTTATGGAAGTAGAGCTAAAAGTTGTTTTTGTTTGAGATAAATTCTTAGCCAGCTTACTGCCAGGCGTAACAATAACTTCATAACTCGATCCCTTACTCCATTCTTTCCAAAGTCGAAGGTTTTCTGATGTAGCCTCCTTCATAGGACATTTATGCTTTAAATACAAATATGAACCCTCAACATTAGACACAGGGGTTCGGTACACAGCTTTCCAAAAATCCCAGTCTTTCGCTTCGTGTATAAGGTCTATTTGGCTTGCCCCAAGTGTGGAGAGTATCTCATTGAAATGTTTCATTCTATGCCACCTCCTCGTAGTGTAAATTATCGATAGAGAAGAGATGCCTTTGGGGGGTACTCCTCTTTCATGAAATAGAATACATTAATCAAGATATTAATATTACACAGGCATATTACATCTTTATATATAAAATGGAAACGATTTATTTGAATTAATGGAGAAATCGGGGAACAGGTTCTCATTTCCCATCCAATTTATAGCCCCCCGAACTTTGCATATGGAATGCCTCCATATTGTGGTATTACGTGATCACAGATGGATAATTGCATACTTGTCTTTTCCCAAACCCTGAACCAAGACTAAGCAGGCCGTTGAATGTCTATCGAGCGTAATTTTGATATCCCCCTGATCGCCTCCATGGCGCTCAAGGAGAAACAGATACAGCAAAATTACCGGCCCATCATCGCCGTGCATAAGTGGTTCGCCCGCAGGCCCGGGACCTTGTTCCGGGGGCTGATCCTGTCCGAATTCAGCAACGAACCCTTATCCAAAACCTTCTTCCACGCAAATGACTTTCCCCACAAGACCATTGCTGACCCATTCATGGGTGGCGGTACGCCGTTGATCGAGGCCAACCGCGTGGGGTGCGACGTGCTCGGATTCGACATCAACCCCATGTCAACTTGGATCGTACGCGAAGAGATCGAACACCTTGACCTCAATGCCTATGGCATTGCTGCACGGGCATTGATCTCGGACCTGGACAAGGAGATCGGCGGTCTCTACCGTACCGACTGCCACATCTATGGGGACAAAGACGTGCCGGTGAAGTACTTCCTCTGGGTAAAGGTTCTTCGCTGTGAGAAATGCGGGAAAGACATGGACCTCTTCCCCGGATACCTTCTTGCACAGAACCGGCGGCACCCCCGCAATGTTCTTATCTGCTCACAGTGCGGGGACCTCAATGAGATAGAGGACCTGCATTCCCTGGGGCAATGCACGTTATGCAGTGAACCGCTGAAGCTGGAAGGGCCTGCCAAAAAAAACCGGTGCACATGCCCGCACTGCGGCCATACGAATACATACACCCGGCCTGCGGACGGTCCGCCTCGGCACCGGCTATTTCGCCTTGGAATACCACAATGCCCGGCGCAAGGCCGTCCATATTGGCAGGTTCTTTAAGAAACCCGATGCCCAGGATCTGGCCCGGTTCGACACTGCCGGGCAAAGATGGCGATCCCTCGAACCTTTATTTGTCCCTGACCAGAACATCCTTGCCGGCGATGAGTCCGACCGGCTCCACCGCTGGGGCTACGGCAGATACCGGGACTTGTTCAACGAACGCCAGCTCCTGGGCCTTGAGCTCAGCTGCCGCCTCATCGCCGCCAATACAAACGAACGTGTTGGCAGGCACTGGCAACGAACCTCTCGGACCTGCTGCGGTACCAAAACATGCTGTGCCGTTATGATGCAATGGCGTTGAAATCGCTGGACATCTTTTCCGTGCATGGATTCCCGGTGGGCCTGGTCCAGTGCGAATCCAACATGATCGGGATCATCAACGGCTCTGGTGCACCGGTGGGTTCCGGTGGCTGGAAGAACATCATAGAAAAGTATACAAGGGCAAAGAAATACTGTGACATGCCCTTTGAGACCCGGCAGGTAAACGGACGCAAGGTGATACTGCCTATCAAGGGTGAATGGATCGGCGAGCAGCAAAACGGCGGCCCCAAGAGAAAGATTGCGATCAAGTGCATCAGTTCGACCATGGCAGAGATCCCGGAGCAGAGCCTGGATGCAGTATTCACCGATCCACCCTATTTCGGGAATGTTCAATATGCCGAGCTGATGGACTTCTGCTATGTATGGCTGAGACGCCTTGTGGGAAACGGACCGGATGGTTTTGACCAGGAGTCAACGCGGTCCAAGGACGAGCTGACCGGAAACGAGACACAAAAGCGCGGCATCGAGCATTTCACTCAAGGATTATCATCGGTGTATCAACGCATGGCCCTTGCCCTGAAACCTGGCGCACCGCTTGCCTTCACCTTCCATCACAACAAGATGGAGGCATACCATGCAGTGGGTGTGGCCATCCTCGATGCAGGGCTCGTGTGCTCGGCCACCTTGCCATGCCCGGCTGAAATGGGAGGGTCGATCCATATCCACGGCACCGGCTCTTCCATTATCGACACGGTCTTTGTTTGCCGTGCACATGGCACTGTCAACCGCAAAAATCTCTTTCAGACTTCCGCTGAACTTGTCGAGTTGGTCCGTGGTGAGATTGAACAACTGAGCGCTGCCGGAATGACACCGACTGCCGGTGATATCCGCTGTATCGTGTATGGACACTTCACCCGCATGGGTATTTGGAACCTCCGCACGAACTGGGACCCGGCAGTGCCGATTGCAAAACGCCTGAAGATTTTTACTCATGCTGTCTCCCACATGGGAGACCTCCAGGATATTATCCACCAAATTACCATGAAGCCTTTCGAATCCAATTTGCGTATAGCTGAACCACACCAGCTCTACGGATGTGAGGACTGTGATGCCGTTTCCTTTTGAAGTGCCCTTCGATCAGGTAGAGGCCGACCCGGATACCTTTGTCGATGAAGTCTTCGCTACCCTTAGCTCGGACTTCCTCACCATGCCCCGGGGAAAAGGTTTTGTTGAATACCCGGTCTTCGAACAGGGTTATGAGGAACTGAAACGGGTGACCAAAGGATTCAGGAATCTGAGCGTTGGGACAATCGTTGAGACCGTATCCAGGATGCCTATAACCCTTGTCGTGCTGCGGGCCATGCTTGGCTTCACCCCTCCTGAGTGGGCCTATATTACGACAGAGCAGACATCGGTTGAGGTTCCGCAGGGCGCAGTCCGCACCCTTGACCGCAACGTGAGGATGAAACCTTTTACCCCGATGCGCATGAACAGCGGTGTAACCGGGCAGCGTATCCACGCCTTGTTGAGACTGCCTGAAGCTCTTGGCTGAAGCTGTGCCACACACACCGGGTGTGCTCCACCGCCTTGACAAGGCAGATACACGGCAGGGACTCAAGAGCCTGCAACCGCTGGTAGACCTAGGTGTGCCCTATGCCATGGTGTTGTATGAACGTTTTCTCGGCAGACCTTTTGCCGGACATCGCGATAGTGTCTCCGAACTGGTCGGAGATGTACTTGAAGCAGCCATTGAGGCGGCCCTATCTGCAGCGGGCATCAGCTTCCGCAAGACAAAGCGGGCGGAAAGGGTGAACGGGTTTGACCAGGCGCCGGAC
This sequence comes from uncultured delta proteobacterium, assembly GCA_963798485.1. Classification (GTDB taxonomy): domain Bacteria; phylum Desulfobacterota; class Desulfomonilia; order UBA1062; family UBA1062; genus MWEI01. Next base: position 58,942 of record CAWCTR010000001.1, read on the forward strand.
TTCATCATCCCGGATGAGTTCAACCCGCAGGTCGTCATCGAGGCAAAGATAACCGAAGATGACGGTACGGCCCGCGATAAGGTAACCCGTATACTGCGACTTGCCACTTTCAGCACCCAAGGCCTTCCACCAAACGAGCCGCCACGCTATGAGGTTATTGCCTGTATCGCAGGACGCGGATTCAAGGTGCGCCGGGAGGACATGAAGAGAATAATCCTGGCTACCCGCGGCAAGGTGTTCACCCTGGCGAACATCGAAAAGTTGATTGCGTGCAGCCGCTTGGCAGAGTTCAGGACGAGGTAGGGTTCAGCAATATTCTTCATGGCCTCCCTCAGTCCGATGTTGTCACGATGAAAATGGTTTTCCCCCCGGTACCGGTAACGGAGCAGCCCTTGTGCATTGAATTTGTCATCATAGGGACCTTCGGGTGTGGTGGTTATGGTGAGCGGATAGTCAAGACCCTTAGGCCTGAAGATGCCCTGCGGGGATACCAGGGGAATCCTCCGGCCGGAAAAGACAAAACCTTCTGCAAGCAGCCGCCGAGGGAGCACATCCCCGTGGAGGGCGACCTGCCCTTTCAGCCAGTCAAAGGCCGCTATGCGTATCTCATGGTCCAGCGACATGGGAGGGCTTCAATCCATCAACATGCATCACAAATCCAGGACAATGACTTTCACTTCTTATTAAATTGCCAGTAATTGATATATTTATTTACCAGGAAAGGACATGGTCTGTCAAAGAGGGCAATAATAATCGAGGGCAGATTATGCAGCCTTGCTTATTGGGTGTTGATTTATAATTAATATTTAATTATATATTCATTATGATCGGTTTTTCCTGGGACCACCGGAAAAATGCTGCCAACGCACAGAAGCATGGTGTGACCTTTGAAGAAGCCAAGACAGTGTTCTACGACGAGCATGCCCTCAGATACTATGACCCGGATCATTCAGAGGATGAAGACCGGTTCATCATGCTGGGGCTCAGCATACACTTGCGGACATTGGTGGTGCACCACAGTTATAGACAGGAAGATTCGGTCATCAGGATCATATCGGCAAGGAAGGCCACTGCATCCGAGGAAGAAGCCTACTGGAAGGAGCGACCATGAGAAAAGAATACGATTTCAGCAAAATGAAAGCCCAGAAGAACCCGTACATCAAGGAGTTGAAGACCCAGATAACCATACGCCTTGATAGAGAAACCGTGGAGTATTTCAAGGCTCTGGCCAAGAAGACCGGCATGTCCTACCAGAACCTGATAAACATATTCCTGAGGGAATGCGCCCAGGCAAAGATGGAGCCCACCATCAAGTTTCACCCCAGGACAGGGACGTGACCTCGAAAACAGGGCGGCCAATATTACAACGGCTGTTGCCCGCATGGAACATGGGAACCTGTCCCATACGAAACCAATTGGACATGGGGTTTATGAGAACAAGGTCGACTTTGGACCGGGGTAATCGGGTCTATTTCGCCAATGATGGGGAAAGGGTTATTATCCTTCTCGGCGGTGGGTCGAAAAAGGGACAGAGCAGGGACATCAGACGCGCACAGGAATACTGGAAAGACTATAAGCAGCGCAAACACAGGAGCAAACACCATGGCATTGACTAAATCATTCCGTGGGACCGTGCAGAAGAGGGTCAAGAACGACCCTGCATTCGGGAAGCGCACCTGCTCGAGGAAGCCCTGAACTGTTTCCTGGCAGGAGATATCGATCCGCCGGGGAAGAACCTCCTTCGGGATTATCTGAATGCCACTGAATCAACACACATCATAGCCGATACAATCCAGACAAAGGTCAAAAGCCTTCAAAGAGATGGTCGGCCCGAAGGGTAATCCCACGCTCAAGAGACCTGTTCGCTCATTTTCAATGCATATACGATCAACGAAGGGATAAAAGTGTGCGGCGCAATCCGGTCAGCCCCTGCCGCTTAGGCAGCCGGGACGAATGCAAGGAAAAGCCTGACAGCCCATCATGCGGAGGGAGATAGGGGAAGATCGCCACCGCCACCGGTCGAGATCGACCAGCAGTCTACCAAAGTGCGAAGACGATGTTTCTTATATTCAAAGCCGGTTCAGCAGTCCTCTCTGAAGGGAAATATCGAGAAATTTGTCCTCTTTCTCTCTTATGATCCGCCCTTCAATCCTCCCTATAGGGCGCATGTTGATGATACAAACCGGGGTGGTAATGTTCAGGGGGGTTGCCGTGCTCATCGCGGGGCAGGATCGGATCCCGCAGTCGTTTGATGGATATGGCCTTCTCGGGGCAGGCATAGAAACACAGCCCGCAGCCGAAGCAGTTCCCCTCGGTCCTGCTCCTGCCGTCCACGCTCCTGCGGGCCGAGAAGGGGCATACCTCGATGCATTTCCCGCAGGCCTTGCACCTTTCAGAATCGGTCACCGCCATGAAGTAGCCGTCGATGAGCGGATAATTCCGTTGCGAGAGCTCGCGGTTGATGATGTAGGGCACGCAGCCGCACGTGCAGCAGTTGCAGATGACGTATTCGTTGTAGAGATTGATCGGGCAGTAGATAAAGACCATGTGGAACATGCCGAGCTCGTGGGTCTGCTTCACAATGGCCTTGGCCTCTTCCTTTGAGATCCGGCGGTACTGGCTGGGAAAGGCCTTCATCCAGGCATCATACCCGGTGCGCATGACGATATCGGTCTCAAGGGGGTGGGGGCACGACCTGTGGCCCATCCGGCAGCGGCACGGGCCCACCGCGATGGGTCCTGTCAGGCCATCGATCATGGCGAGCACCTCGTCAAAAGGCATGGGCCGGGCGGTATCTCCCAGGTAGCCTAAGGGCCGGGCAAGCAGGAACCCCGCCACGGCACGGAACCAGCCGATCCGGCCGATCCACTTGAACTTTCCCCTAAGGAGGTGGAAACAGATCTTCAGGAGAGGGACCTCGACAAAGGCGAAGATATAGAGCGTAAAGCGCCTGAAGCGGCTCTGCTCTGCCGTGATGCCGTGGACGAGCATGCAGGTCTACTCGACCTTCCGGGCTTTGGAGAACAGGCCCTTCGCCTGTATCACGCCCTTGAAGAATCTGAGGAGAACCGGCCGCAGGAACTTTGCCGCGATGAGAGGCTCCAGTGGCTTGAGCAGGGCAATGCGGTCTTTCCACTGCGGGAACTGATTCGGGTTCATGGCGATCGGCTCCAGCCACATGCGCCCGCGAAAGCGGCCCATGTATGAGGCGCACTTGTACAGGGCCGTTGCCGTGATGAAGTCATCGGCCCGTTCCTGCTCCCTCGCAACAGGCTGCTCGCCCGTTGCCGTCTGCAGCAGTTCCAGGAAATAGTGCAGAGGCTGTGAATCGGGCCACAGGCGCTTGGCCGTGGAGAGCATGTGCGTGCAGCCGGTGCAGAAGGTGACGAAGATGTCGGCCCTTGTTGCGAGCCCCTCTTCCACCCTGCGGTGGGCCACCCCTGCCATGCGCTCGACGTCGAAGGTCGTGCATCCGCAGCCGATGCCGCAGCACAGGGACGTCTTCCGGTTATGCCTCATCTCCACAGGGGTAAGTCCCAGCATGCTTAAAAGGTCGCGGGCCAGGTCGTAAAACTTGTCACCATAAGGCCTGAAGAAACAAGGATCGTGTATCGCAGCGGTCCCTGAAAGACTGTTCGTTATCTTGATTTTCCCGGAGTCGATCCTTTCACGCAGCACCTCCAGCAGGTGCACCACTTCGAAGCCATGATCCACTCCCAGCTTCTCGGGGTGGAATCTGCCGAACATGTAGTTACATCCGGCGCAGAAGGTGACCATTCGCTGGAGCCCCATCTTCTTGAAATGGGATCTGGAGGCGCACGGCGATCTCTTTCGTCGTGTCCATGAAGCCTATCTGGTAGTAATAGGTCCCGCAGCAGAGCTTCTGGCTGCCGTGGATCTTCATCCCATCGAGCAGCTTCGTCTGCGTGATGAAGGGCAACAGAGAGGTGTTGCAACCAGGGAAAAGGATCTCATCGGCCCGGCAAGGGATCTCCCACTCATCGAGCAGCTTCTTCTCGTCTGCAGGGAAACGCGCCTGGACGTAACTCCACAGGTTCGGCTGCTGATAGGGAAGAAGCACTCCACCCTTTTTCGGCAGCCCGGTAGCCCGGTATCTCTTCTCCAAGAGGCCCAATATCAGGTCGTACGGGTCGTTCCCCTGCGGGCATAATTCCGTGCAGGCCAGGCAACTCGCACAGCTCTCCAGAAGCCGTTGCGAGGGCGAACCGTAGATCGCCCGTACTATCTCTTCTTTCGCCTCGATAAGCGGAAGCTCCATGAAGGGGCATTTATGAAGACAGATGCCGCATCGTGTGCATGCCTGCTCGTCAAACATCCGTCGCCTCCTTGTTCAGTTGCATCCATCTTATAAAAAGGAGACCTCCATGACAAGGAAAGTCAAGGGAAAACGGAGATTTCCCTTTTATCATCACGGATGCCCCGAGTTCCGTTGAGTTCTATTTGAATAAATGAATAAATCGGGTCATAGACGATTCTCTCTTTCACCGACACAGACCTTATTTATATCAATGCCCTTGCATTCCCCAGCATCATCCCCTCGACACCTTGTACCGGTAGTACGCGCTCATCCTCGCATACGCCCGCAGCGCCCTCTCCGGTGTGGAATAGACAGGGATTCCGTGCTCATGCAGGGGCTTGAGCAGATTCTCCTGGTCGATCTGGACAAATCCGGGATATGCAATGGCGATCACATGTTTGTCCGAACGCTCCTTAGCCCGGATAAGCCCCTGGATGTAGTCCGCACTCATGTCTGACGATGCCCCGCCCCCGAGCATGACTACGGCATCCACCCCCGGGTCGTCCAGGATGATTTCAAGGGCCCCCTGATAAAGCCTGAGGTCGAAGGATGCGCTGAGTCCCACATCGATGGGGTTTGCCGGGGATGTCCCGGTGGGCGGGAGCAGTTCCTTGAGCCTGCGGATACTCTCTTTCCCGGGAACCGCCATGGAAAGACCGTTCCTTTCCACTGCATCGGCAGCGGATACCGCAGGCCCGCCCGGCCCGGACACGATGGCCACCCTGCCGGACCCTACAGACACCATATGGTAGAATGCCATGGCAAGGTCGCACATCTCCTCGATGTCGTACACATCCAGGATGTGGAACTGTCTGAAAAGGCTCCTCCACAAGTCGCCCTGCCCGGTCAGCGCCCCGGTATGGGATGCGGCCGCCCTGGAACCGGCCTTGGTGAGCCCTACCTTCCACATGATCACGGGTTTTTTCGGTGTTGTTTCCCTCAAGGCATCGAGCAGCCTGCCCGAGTCCCGGACGCCCTCGCAGTAGGTGCATATGACTCCTGTCTGTTCGTCCCGGCCCATCCATGCGAGAAGATCTGCCAGGCCGATGTCTGCACTGTTGCCGCTGCTGACCACGTGACTGAAGAAGAGACCTTCGGCTGAACAGCGATTCACGAAGAGGTTCACCAGTGAACCGCTCTGGCTGATAAACCCGATTTTTCCCGGGGTCTTGGGCATGCCCGGAAAAGGGGCGATCCGCGAGCCCGGGGAATATATGCCCATGCAATTGGGCCCCAGAAGGCGGAAGCCGCCGCCGTGTGCAATCTGTCTCATGCGCGCTTCATCGTCCCGCCCCGCAGCTTCTCCCAGCTCGGAAAACCCCGATGTATAGAGGATCACCGCCCTGACCTGCTTACGGGCACATTCTGTAAGGGCATCGAAGACCGTCTCCTTCGGGGACATGATAATGACCAGGTCCACCGGGCCGGGCACCTGATCGAGGTCCGGGTATGTCTTGATGCCGTCGATCTCCTGTGCCGTGGGGTGGATGAGGTATATGGGCCCGGGGAATCCCTGATCGAGGAGCCCCAGGAGGAACACCTTGCCGGGCTTGAGCCCCCTAGGAATCCCGTATAATGCTATGGACTTAGGAGAAAGCAGGCCTTGAATCGTATCATGCACGGTGTCACCTCCGCTCGCAGGAACTGGAAAAATCTATCTGCACACAGGTGCAGGCAAGAAAATACATCCACATAGTATCACCAGTTCAGATGTGCATCAATGGAGGGAAGGATAAGGGGGCAGATTTAATTTTCAGCCTCTCCGGGTCGTCCTCGACCACGCAATTCTATCCTGATGCTTAGCCAGGATCCCGGGAAGCAGGGTCAGAGACGATTTTTTATAAATCTACTCCTCCCCATTTTCACAAAGGATATCTTCGGGCTTGAGAGAACCGGGGCTTAAGGTTGCGATCACCTACGGTTGCCGGAGGACGGGTCTGATGTCGTGGATGTCAAGGCTCACCAGTGTCGGCCAGGGAAGCGGTCTGCTACCGATGAGGAGAGGATATACACGCCTTCTGACCGGCATCTTGATGCCGCCGAAGTCCCGGTAATCGCCGCACAGGTGTGCTGCATGAGCCCAGGGGCCCACGACCCGGGCAGTATAATCCAGCCGCCTCAGCAATCGGTGTTCATCAAAATAAAAGATCTGGGTCTCTGAATGGGTAGGGATGTCTTGAGGAAACTTCACCTTCAGGCGCAACCACGATTCATGTGCAGTCTGAAAGGGGTTAAGCATTTCGAACTCAAAGCCTTCTCGTAGGAATAAAAACGGCGCTGTCAGATAATTCCATGTGGCATAGCCTCCGAAATAGATGAAATCAAGGTCATCCCACGCAAACTGGCGGCTTATTCTGGTGAATGACTCCCTGGGGTTATGCCTTACTGCAGTGACTTTCCCCCCAGAGTCTTTGATGTTCACCTCCTCATTCCCGATGAGTTCACCGGTGAACCCTTCCCGGGGAAAATCGAAAAAGGTAAACCTTGGCTCATGGGCAAAGGCCCGCATGTGCACGCGGTCAAGAACCGGCCTTCGTTTTGCCTTGAATAGGAAACCCGAGGCACTGATCACGGCATCGAGTGCTTCGATGCTGTTCCATAAAGCTTCTCCGCCATGCGCATCGATTACTTCCCGGATCAAATCAGTAGGATATTCCTTGTCCATAGCAAACCTCCCGACTCTTCATGTAGTAAGGTCACCGGATCTGAAATCAATAGTCAGGGGATACAGGATATAAAAACTAATGAGAAATCAGGGACGGGGTCGAAATGACAAGGGACATGCATTATGTGATGCCGGATTGACGGGAGGTGTTGAAAATATGATAGTGGGGGAGTGATGTCTTTGAATGGCGAGCGGGAACGGTCATGAAGGATCAGGAAAGGGCCATGGCCCTGTTCCACCCCCTTATCCGGAAATGGTTTGCAGGGCGTCTGGGCACGCCCACTGATATCCAGGTGAAGGCCTGGCCGGCAGTCGCCAGAGGCGCCCATGCCCTGGTGACGGCGCCCACGGGCAGCGGCAAGACGCTTGCGGCCTTTCTCTGGGCGATAAACCAGCTCATCACAGGCGCCTGGGGCTTAGGCCGGACGCGGGTCCTCTATGTTTCGCCGCTCAAGGCGCTGAACAACGATATCAGGCGGAACCTTACCACACCCTTGGAGGAGCTTGCCGCATGTTTCCGAGAGGCCGGGGAGAGCTTCCCGGAAATCGGCATCCTCACGCGCAGTGGAGACACCCCTGCAGAAGAGCGGCGGCGCATGCTGAAAAGACCGCCGGAAATCCTCATCACCACGCCCGAGAGCCTGAACATCCTTTTAAGCTCCCGGAGCGGCCTGGCCATGCTGGCGGGGATCGCGACGGTCATCCTGGACGAGATCCATGCCGTCGTGGGCACCAAGCGGGGAACGCATCTGATCACGGCCGTGGACCGCCTTGTACGCCTCACCGGCGAGTTCCAGCGCCTCGCCCTGTCGGCAACGGTGAAGCCTATGGAGACCGTGGCCGGGTTTGTGGGCGGGTATATGCACATAGGCGACGCCCGCCCCGGTAGCTATGAAAAACGCCCTGTGGAGATCATCCGGTCCCGGGACAAGAAACGCTATGCCATCGACGTGAGATTTCCTCAGGATGCCCGGGAGAAAATGGTGGATGCCTCCTGGTGGCCGGTCCTCGTCGAATCTTTCAGGGAGATCATAAAGGCCCACCGTTCGACCCTGCTTTTTGTCAACAGCCGTAGGACCGCGGAGAAGGTCACGCGCCTGATCAACGAGGGCGAGCCCATCGAGCTCGCCTACGCCCACCACGGCTCGCTATCCCGCGAGATCCGCCTGGCCGTGGAGCAGCGGCTCAAAAACGGGGAATTGAGGGCCATCGTGGCCACGAGCTCTCTCGAACTCGGGATCGATATCGGCGATCTCGAAGGGGTGATCCTCATCCAGACGCCGCCTTCCATCTCGTCGGCCATCCAGCGTATCGGCCGCTCGGGCCACAGCGTGGGCGGCGTGAGCAAAGGCCTCCTCTACCCCACCCACGGCAGCGATTTCTTAAGCGCCGCCGTGATGGCGAAGAGTGTGTCAGACCAGGACATCGAGGCAGTCAGGCCCATCGAAGCACCTTTAGATGTCCTGGCACAGGTGATCGTCTCTATGACCGCCCTGGAAAGGTGGGACATCGACGAGCTCTTTGCCTTTATCAGAACAAGCTACCCCTACCATGGCCTCACGCGCACTCAGTTCGACCTCGTGCTCTCCATGCTCGCGGGAAGGTACGCGGACACGAGGCTACGCGAGCTCAGGCCCCGCATCTCCCTGGACAAGCTCGACAACACGGTCCATGGGAAGGAAGGGGTGCAGCGGCTGATCTACCTCTCCGGCGGCACCATCCCGGAGAGGGGCTACTTTGACCTGAGGGTCGAAGGATCGCGTGCCAAAATCGGCGAGCTCGACGAGGAGTTCGTGTGGGAACGGGGCATCGGAGACACCTTCACTCTGGGGGCGCAGGTCTGGCGCATCCGGAAGATCACACCGAACGACGTCGAGGTGGTACCGACCGAGGCCACGCCCGCCATCTTCCCCTTCTGGAAGGCAGAGGACATGAGCCGGGATTTCCATTACTCGGAAAAGATCCTCAAGTTCCTGGAGCATTACAACCCCCGGCTCGACGAGGCTGCCCTGCACCATGAGCTCGTGGAGGATTATTTCCTTGACGAGTGGGCTGCCCATGAACTGATCAGCTACCTGAAGCGGCAGCGGGAGGCGACCGGGGCCGACCTTCCCCACCGCGGCCATGTGCTCATCGAACATTTTGAAGACCCTTTGAACACCTCGGACTCAAAACAGGTAATCCTCCACACCCTCTGGGGCGGACACGTCAACCGGCCCTTCGGACTGGCCCTGCAGGCTGCCTGGGAGGGAAAATACCACTATCGCCTGGAGATCATCGAAAACAACGACTGCCTCCTCCTCATGCTCCCCCATGAATTTTCCGTGCATGATATCTTTTCCCTCGTGACTCCGGAGAACCTGGAGCGGCTGCTGCGCCAAAGCCTGGAGAAGAGCGGCTTCTTCGGGGCCAGGTTCCGCGAGAACGCGGGCCGTGCGCTCCTGCTCCCGCGGGCGGGCTTCATGAAGCGCCTGCCGCTCTGGCTGAACAGGCTGCGCTCCAGGAAGCTCATGGACGCGGTCCTGGCATACCCCGATTTTCCCATCCTCCTGGAGACATGGCGCACCTGCCTGCAGGACGAGTTCGACCTGGAGAGCCTGCGCCGTGTCCTGGACGAAATCCGCTCCGGGCAGATACGGTTGTCCGAGGCAACCACCAAGGCGGCCTCCCCCTTCGCGGACGGCCTGGTCTGGAAACAGACCAACACGTACATGTACCAAGACGACTCGCCCCTGTCCGGCAAGGCCTCACGTTTAAGTGGGGAGCTGTTGAAGGAGGTCCTCTTCTCCACGAGCCTCAGGCCCCGCATCCCCCGGGTGCTGATCGAGACGCTCGAAACCAAGCTGCAGCGGACGGCGCCGGGTTATGCCCCAAGGTCTGCGGATGACCTCCTGGACTGGGTAAAGGAGCGCTCCCTCATCCCCGAGCCCGAGTGGCAGACGCTGCTGAGCGCCATTAAACGCGATCATGACCTGAGCGCAGATGAAGCGGTTACGCCGATAAGGGGCAAGATCCTCTCCATACGGCTGCCCGGTGCATCCCTCAGATCGGTCTGTGCCCTGGAGAATCTGGACCGCATCGCCCGGTCCTTTTCAACCCCTACCGGTAACCTTGACATCAGTGATATATTCACCCGGGAATCCATCAGCGTTGACGCCCTTGGCTCCAAAGAGACCAGGCAGGCAAGTAGCGGCCCGCTGCCCCAGGGGAACCAGGACGATGGTGTGCTGCCCGAGATCTTCCTGCAGTGGCTCTCATTCTACGGACCAATACCAAAGGCCGTACTACCGGAGGTGCTCGGCCTGGATGAGACCGCCATAGATGACCTGCTGGCCGGTCTTGTGGAGGACGAGGCCGTCATCATCGATCTCCTCACAGAGAATGCATCGGAGCTGGAGATTTGCGACAGGGAAAACCTGGAGACCCTCCTGCGGATGGCCAGGAAATCGCGGCAGCCGTCCTTCAGGGCGCTTTCCATCGAGCGTCTCCCGTTGTTCCTCGCGTCCTGGCAGGGGCTTGTCGCGCCGGGGGGTGCAATGGATGACCTGCAGGACCGCCTGGATCAACTCTTCGGCTACCCGGCCCCGGCCGAGGCGTGGGAGAAACAGATCCTGCCGGCCCGCCTGTCGCCCTACTACAGCTCCTGGCTGGACAGCCTGATGCAGACCAGCGGCCTCACCTGGTTCGGATGCGGGAACAAGAAACTCGGCTTTGCCTTTTTTGATGATTTCGAGCTCTTTATGGAACGTTCCGGCAGCGTCATCTCAGCGGAAGACGTAGATGAAGATACCCTGCCGGAAGAGCTCTCACGTCTGTTCCCCAGGAAGATCGGTCGGTACAGCCTCATAGACATCGTCCGGTTCTCGAATGCGGACACCCACAGCGTTACCAAAAAGCTATGGGGTCTTGTCTGGAAAGGGCTCGTGACCAACGACACCTTCACTGCGCTGCGCCAGGGGATCCTGACGGACTTTGCGCCCGACAGCCTGAAACCCGGGCGGGCCCGGCCTTTCCGCACGGGTTACAACCGGTGGGGCGCCGGCCGTCCCTTTCCGGGCAACTGGTACGCCCTTGAGGTATCAGGGCTGGAAAAGGATTCCATTGACGAGGCCGAGCTGGTCAAGGACCGCGTCCGCCAGCTCTTCAAACGCTACGGCATCCTCTTCAGGGAGATCCTGGCATACGAGCTGCCGCTCCTCCAGTGGTCCGCGGTCTTCAGGGCCTTGAGGCTCATGGAGCTCTCAGGCGAGATCCTTTCCGGACACTTTTTCGAGGGGATTCCCGGCATCCAGTTCATATCCCACGAGGCCTTCAGATTCCTGAACGAACCCGCCTACGAAGAATCCATCTACTGGATTAACGCCGCGGATCCTGCCTCGCTCTGCGGCATCAGGCTGGACACGCTGAAGGGCGTGCTGCCCAGTCGCATCCCCTCGACCCATCTGGTTTATCGCGGGGATAAACCGGTTCTCGTATCGCGCCGGAACGGCAGCGTGCTCAATTTCCACGTGCCGCCCGATGATCTGCAGATCCCCGGCTATCTTTCCTTTTTCAAGGTGCTCCTTGCCCGGGAATTCAACCCCGAGAAGATCATTATGGTGGAGACGATCAATGGCAAACCTGCACTGGAGAGCGACTATGCCCGGCCGTTGAAAGAATCCGGCTTCTTTCGGGGGTACAAGGGATTGGAGCTGGAAAAGAAGTATTCATGATAGTGACATGTATGCTCATTTCTCAGCCTTCCTGGGTCGTCCGCAGCCCGTTTTATCCTTTTTATCCTTTCACAAGTTGCTATACTATCCCTACATCACCTGTATATCACTTGCCAAATACAGGCGGCAGATTGATATCGAGCTGTATGGTCCACTTCCATTTACCGTTGATGGCCTCCTCGTTGAACCACATAGGGCCGGTGAGAAGGCTGATATCCTTTGTGAAGAAATAATAGAGCCCGAACCCGCCCCCGCCGATGGCGTTCTTCCCTGAGGCATAATCGGCGGCAAAAACTATTTTGCTGTACTCATTCCCTTCGTGGTCCTTCACAGGGATGAAGCCGCGGTCATAGGCAACCATAAAGCCGGTATTCGCTTTGTCTCCATCCTTATCAACCAGGACATTCTTGTTGCCGATATACGGGCCAGCAGAAAGCCTTCCGAGAATAGGGATGGTCTTTCCTATCGTACCATAAAAGGTATTCTGATTGGTGACATCCTTTTTCGTCCCAGCATTAAAAACGCCGAGATAAAGGGCGGGAGAACCTTGAAAGAGGGTGTTTTCAGGGCTTCCGATCTTGGCATTGAAAAAGAGGGGGTAGTCTTTACCCGTGGTTGGGTCATTGGTCGGGTCCACAAGATCGGCGCCGATTTCCATCTGCAGTTTCTCAAAGGGCAGCACACCTATCTCCAGTAAGGTAACATCCGGTGAAAAGGACTGGGCTTTGTCTTGTGCATTTCTAAAGAGAGTGAAATAATTATCTACACCGATATGTGGTACACCGTAAGACTGGATATCCGGGGTCATAGGTGTCCAATATGTAGTGGACGGAGTGGCGTAAGCAGTGATGCTCAATGCCAATAGAGATAGTAAGGTTGCTACAAAAAGGTTAATTTTATGATGCATTTCATCCTCCTACTATAGTTGATGTTGGATCTGATCAGATCGTTGATAGTATAGGGCAATAAACATGCCAGGGGTCAATCCGAGTCAACACATTGATTCTTAAATGATTTTACAAATATTAAATGATTTTACATATATTAAAAAGAACACTAATGAACCAATAAATTAGTAAAATAACAAATATGAATCGGTAGAAAAGGTGTCACTCATGAAAAGGTCTTATAAAAAGCTTAAGGAGCGCTATGAGCTCGAACAAAGAAGAACCGAGAAGATAGCGAAAGATCTCGATATCAAGCCCGGATCGTATAGCAGCGAAGATGACTCCTCGATAGGGGAAAACAAGAAAGAAGACAACCCTTACCTGGGTGAAGCCCTGACACAGCTACACCCCAAGTAATTTATTTTTCATTCCTTCCCCTACTCCTTCATCGTCACCTTCACCCTGACGATACGGTTGCCGCGCATGCGCTCTATCTTCAGCTGCATATTCCCATACGCCAGGGTGTCGCCCTCCTCGGGTATGCGGTCCAGCTGCCCGTAGATGAGGCCGGAAAGGGTGTCATAGTCGCTGGGAAACTCCTGGCCGATAGCGCGCTCAAGATCAAGCAGGCTCATGCTGCCTGTCACGATGAAGCTCTTTCCGCTCACCGGCACCAGGGGAGGCCGGATGATGTCGTGCTCATCGGCGATGTCTCCCGTGATCTCTTCGATGATATCTTCCAGGGTGATCCCGCCTTTCACCGTGCCGTACTCATCCACAACAAAGGCCATGTGCAGGTGCATGTTCTGAAAGTCAATGAGCTGCGTCAGAATGGACTTGGTCTCAGGCACAAAATGGGCTTCCCTCATGTTGTCCTTCACAACAAACCCTGAGCGCTTCTTGATAAAGGGCCATATGTCCTTGATATGCAGATATCCGACGATATTATCCTTCCTGTCCTTGTATACCGGGTATCTGCTGTGGTTCTTCGTAGTGACGGTCCGCACCACATCATCAAAGGTGCTGTCAGCCGAGATGAACATCATCTCGTTGAGCGGCAGCATTACCTTTCTCACCGGGATCGAGTCCATATCCATGATGGCGATGAGCATCTTGGCCTTTGCCTCGGGGATAAAACCCTCCTTGTGCCCCATGGTGAGGACCGATCCCACATCGGCTTCCGTGAAGTCTTCGATCTTGCCCATCTGCAGACCCAACAGCGAGAGAAATCCTCCGGCTATTTTGGTGAGCATCTGTGAGAGGGGATTGAGAATGATAACAATCACCCTTATGAACCTTGAGAAAAACAGGGTAATCGCATAGGGACGGTATGCGGCAACGGTCTTGGGGATGATATCGCCGAAGATAAGAAGGGTAAACGTCATGGCGATTGTTGCATAGAGGATTCCCCGCCCCCCGAAGATGGAGATAAAAAGTGCCGTGGCAATGGCGGATGCCAGGATGTTGACAAAGTTGTTTCCCAGCAGGATCGCGCTGATAAGCCGCCCCGGCTCCTTGAGGATATCCTCGACCCTTTTTGCCTGGACATTGCCCTCTTCCGCAAGCCTCCTGATCCTAAACCGGTTCGCCCTCATATAGGCGGTTTCACTACTCGAGAAGAAGGCTGATATTGCAATAAGAAAGATGAGGAGAATGGTGTACGTTATCTCATCCGCTCCTGTGATCATACTGTTAAACTACCCCCTTGAGTTCAATCGAATAAGACCATCTGATCGGGCTTCGGCTTCTTGTGCTTCACCCTTGTATCTTCAGAATATGTGGCAGGGATCCGGCCCACGAACTCCGACGGGAGCTCTTGCGGGCATACAAGGTAGAGCAGGTCTTTTGCCCGGGTCATGCCGACATAAAATAGGTTCTGCTCCTCCTCAAGGGAAGACCCGGCCAGCGGGAATACCCCCCGCATGAGCCCTGCCATGAAGACGCACCTGAATTCAAGCCCCTTGGCAGCGTGCGCCGTGATGACATGGACCTTCTCGGCGCCCAAGGCACTCTGGTCATTACTGAGCCGGAGGAACTCCACAAAATTCTCCACGTTATCACCAAACAATTGTGCATATTGATAAAAAGGACTGCGGGCATCCAGGTCCGGGAGCTTGAAAATCTCCGAGGCATCTATCTTCGTGAGCCGCGCAGAAACAGACCCAGTCAATCCTTCCAGGAAAACCCCGGCCTGTTTAATCTTGTCTTGCATATGGCCAGCAGGATACTGTCCTGCTTGAATATTTTTCAAGGCCTGTTCCCCTACCCCTTTTACCGAAGGCTCCCATTCTTTGCCCACAAGCAGCCCGATGCGCTCCCTGATTCCGCGCATCTCGGCAAAAGGCTTGGCATAGGCGGTATCATGGGGGATTGATGCCCGTGCGAGGGCCTCCATAACGGGCATTGCCTGGCTTTTGGTGCGAACGATTACTGCCATATCACTTAATCCGTATTCACCCTTTGCCTTGCCCACGCTCGAATGGGTAAGCCCGCCTGAAAGGGCCTCGATCTCCCGGGCAATGAAGTCATACGGCCTGTCGGTTCGAACGACCCTTATGGGTGATGTTTCCCGCTGAGCGCATACCGCATCGTGTCCGATAAAGGCGTTCGATGCAAAAGCTATATGGGCGCCCAGCCGGTGGGTGGCACTCAGGTGTATCTTCATACATTCGGGGCTGTCTTGAATAAAATCCTCAAAGGAGGCCTTGCTGCTCCCCCGGAAACCGTATATGGCCTGGTTCGGGTCGCCGATGACCATAACGCTCTTGGCGCCTTTGCTTAAGGCCTTAAGGAACGTGTATTGCAGAGGGTTGATATCCTGGAACTCATCCACCATGACATGCTGCCAGTGCTGCGCACCCGCACCCGATGAAACGAGCCGAGTCGCTTCTTCGATAAGCCCCTCGTAGGTGAGAAAACCCTGTGACCTCATGAGGGAAAGCAGTCCCGCCTGCTCCCGGTCAAGGGCCTGCCCTGTGCTCTGACGCAGCAGGAGCCCATCAACCCATTTTTTTACATCCTTGATGAGAGCCTCATCCCCCTCACCCCGACCTCTCCCCCTGGCAGGGGGCGATGGGGAGAGGTCCTTGCCGATTGCCGGTGCAGCCGCCTTTTCCAGCATGGCTTCATCGGCAATCTCAAAGCCCATACCTGCATCGTGCATGATCCTGGCCGCTAAAGAGTGGAAGGTAGTGACCTCTTTTTCTATTGGCTCCTCATTTTTGAGGTCGACCTTACCCAGCCTGTCCCTGATCTCCTGTGCAGCCCGGTTAGTGAAGGTAACGGCCAAGATCGGGGTTTCGCCCCTGTCAATCAGCTGCCTGACGCGCTCAACCAGGACACGGGTCTTGCCCGTACCCGGCCCGGCGATAACGGTGATGGGGCCTTCATCCCATGCAACAGCCGCGCATTGTTCATCATTGAGTTGCAACTCGCTCCGGTCAGGCGCATCCTCGATCTTCTTCCCTAGGTATGTTCTCTTCTTTCTCACCGGTGCATCTACCAATCCTTGGGCAAAGAGCATGTCCTGCTCGTTATCCTTGAACACCCGTACGCGGCCGAACTTGCCGTCGTATCCAGCCTCTTTGTCCACCTCGCCCAGCCTCATGCGCTTTACAGCCAGTGCAAGCGTTTCTCCGGCCACGGACCTTATCTCATCTAACTCCGCATCCAGAAGCAGCGGCAGCTCGCCGCCAAGCTGCCCGGTAAGCTTCTCGGATAGAGCCATGACCTTGTTCGTGGGGCTCGCAACATGCATGATCTCAGAGAGGATCTCTGTGAGCGGGATGAGTGAATAAAAATCCCTGGCGCTTTGAGGCCTCTCACCTTCGGGCCGGTCGGCAAGCTCCTCCACACGGTTCAATACGCCCACAGTGAGCGGCTTGCCGCACACGGGGCAGATGCCTTTATACTCCCTTGTCTGCTCCGGCATGACCACCACACCACAGTCCCGGTGGCCGTCCAGGTGGTACTTGCCCTCCTCGGGGAAGAACTCCACGGTGCCCAGCAAGCCGACGCCGGTTACCATGGCCTTGCGGATAGCATAGTAGTCAAGTCACGGTCTCAAAGACCGTTGCCTCACGCCCCAGCTTTTCCGCAGAGTGGGCATCGGAGTTGGAGATGAGGTGATACCTGTCCAGGCTCTTCACCATCCAGTTCATGGGCGGATCGGAAGACAACCCGGTCTCTACGGCAAAGATGTGGGGCTCCAAGTCGAGATAGCATTCCTTGATGGTATCGAAGCCGGACTTCGACCCCAGGGCGGAGAACCACGGGGTCCAGATATGGGCCGGGATCAGGAAGGCATCCGCGCTTGCCTCCAGCACGATCTCCAGCAGGTTGCGCGAGGTGATGCCGAGGATGGGCCTGCCGTCCGAGAGGATGTTGCCGACCTTTGCAAGTGAGGCCCCTATCTTCTTTGCTATTGCTAGGTCCGGCGCGCCGATGACGTGGTGCACCTTGCGGACCCGCTCGCCTTGTTTATATATGGTGCTGATCTCACCGGTCAGGATGAAACGCGTCTGCGCAGGGTCGTTCCTGAGGCGGTACATGCCGGGCTCGGCCGGGGCAAGCTCCTCTTCCATCTCCTTCAACCATGACGGGTGCGTAAGGTCTCCGGTGCCGAGCACTGCTATGCCCTTTCGAACGGCTCCCCTTCCAAGTTCGGGAATGGTAAGGCTCTTGCTCGTGGCGCGGGAAAAGCGGGAATGGACGTGGAGGTCGCAGAAGAATCTCATATAGCCTCCTTATATATGTATTGTCCTCGATACTCTTTCAATTGCCGCGACAAGGTGGCTTGCCGTCGAAGTTCTGTTCTGCTATGGTGTCGGGCATATGAACTCTTATCTAAGGTATATTGCATTGCTTTTGGTCTGTGCGGTTATAGTAGCATGCCAGCAGGAGAATCACAAGGCGGTTGTCCCTAAGGCCTCCGGCAAGGCCATACCAGCCGATACCACCCCTGCCTATGGCGACGTGCTCGTGCTGTCCTCCATCGGCGACGCCAGCACACTCATCCCCATGCTCGCCTCCGATGCCTCCTCACACGAGGTGGCGGGCTTTCTCTTTAACGGGCTTGTCAAGTATGACAAGGACTACAACATCGTGGGCGACCTGGCCAGGAGCTGGGATATCGAGAACGGCGGCAAGCTCCTGCGCTTTCACCTGCGCAACGACGTGCTCTGGCATGACGGGGCAAAATTCACTGCCAGGGACGTCATGTTCACCTATAACCTCATCATCGACCCCAAGACCCCTACGGCCTATGCCGAGAAATACAAGCTCGTGAAGAGGGCGCGCATCCTCGATGAGTATACCTTTGAGGTGGAGTACGACAAGCCGCTGGCGCCTGCCCTTATCAGCTGGGGATCGCTTCAGGTCCTGCCCGAACATATCCTCAAAGGCGTGGACATCACCAAGACACCCTTTGCACGCGCGCCCGTAGGCACCGGCCCCTTTGCCTTCGTGAGCTGGCAGACAGGCCAGAAGATTACTCTGAAGGCCAATGAGAAATACTTTGACGGCATGCCCTTTTTCACCGGCATCAACTACCGCATCATCACGGACCAGAACACCGAGTTTCTGGAACTCAAGTCAGGCAGTCTCGACATGATGGGGCTTACCCCGCTGCAGTATCTCCGCCAGACCGAGACGCCTGAGTTCAAGAAGATGTTTGCCAAATACAAGTTCCTCTCCGACGGCTACACCTACCTGGGTTTCAACCTGAAGAAAAAGCCCTTTGATGACAAGCTGGTCCGCCAGGCCATCTCGTACGCCATCGACAGGGACGAGATCATCAAGGGTGTGCTCAACGGCCTGGGCGAGCCGACCACCGGCCCCTACAAACCGGGCACCAAGTGGTACAACGCCAATGTCACGAAATACCCCTACAGCCCGGACAAGGCCAGGGAGCTGCTGATGAAGGCCGGTTACCTCGACAGGAACGGGGACGGCATCGTGGAAAAGGACGGCAAAGACCTCACCATCACCATCCTCACCAACCAGGGCAACCCGCTGCGCGAGAAGACCGCCCAGATCGTCCAGCAACGGCTCAAGCAGGTCGGCATTGCCGTAAAGATCCGTATCATCGAGTGGACCGTGTTCCTGAAGGAATACGTGGACAAGGGCAACTTCGACGCCGTGATCCTCGGCTGGAACATCCTGCAGGACCCTGATTTGTATAATGTGTGGCATTCGAGCCAGGCAGTCAAAGGCGGGCTCAACTTCGTAAACTATAAGGACCCCGAGGTAGACAGGCTGCTCACGGACGGCAGGCAGACCTTTGACGAGGCAAAACGCAAGAAATGCTATGACCGCTTCCAGGAGATCCTGGCCGACCAGCAGCCCTATATCTTCCTCTATGCGCCCTACAGCCTGCCCGCGGTGAGCGAGCGCATCAAGGGGATCGTGCCCGCCCCTGCCGGTATCACCTACAACATCGAAAAATGGTACGTGCCCAAGGCTTATCAGAAATACACCACCTTACAGTGACGGGGGTCGGCGATGCTCCGCTACCTGATCAGGCGCCTTACCATTCTCCTCCCCACCTTCATCGGCATCACGATCGTGTGCTTTGCCGTGATCCATTTGGCGCCTGGCTCGCCGACGGACCTGCAGACCCAGATGAACCCCGACATCACACCACAGGCCATTGAACAACTCAACAAGCACTACGGGCTCGACAAGCCGCTCACGACCCAGTACTTCCTGTGGATGAAAAGCCTGGCCCTGCTCGATTTCGGAAATTCCATTTCTTCGGATGCCAGGCCCGTGTGGGACAAGATCAAGGAACGCCTGCCCATAACCATCTACATCAACATCTCATCCATGATCATCATCTTCCTGGCCGCCATCCCCTTAGGCGTCATCTCTGCGCTCAAAAGGGGCAGCGCCCTGGACCGGTCCATTACGGTCTTCGTGTTCATCGGCTTTTCCATCCCGGGCTTCTGGCTGGCGCTTATCTGCATGGACCTTTTTGGAGTGAGGCTCGGCTGGCTGCCAATCTCGGGCATCCACTCGCCCGAGTATATAAACCTTCCGCTATGGGGCAAGGTGGTTGACACCACAAGGCACCTCTTCCTGCCGGTCTTCATCTCGGCCTTCGGGTCGCTGGCGGGCATGAGCAGGTATATGCGCTCCAGCATGCTGGAGATCATCAAGCAGGACTATATCCTCACGGCCCGGGCCAAGGGGCTAAGCGAGCGGACCGTGATCTACAAGCACGCCATGCGCAACGCCCTGCTGCCTGTCATCACCATCTTAGGCCTGTCCATCCCGGGGCTCATCGGCGGCAGCGTTATCTTCGAGAGCATCTTCGCCATCCCGGGGCTCGGCAAACTCTTTTACGAGGCCATCATGATGCGCGATTACAACATGATCATGGGCAGCCTTACCATCGGCGCAGTGCTTACACTGCTGGGCAACCTGATTGCGGACATTGCCTACAGCATTGCGGACCCCCGCATACGGGTGACATAATATGGGTTTCTTCTCGCGGCTCTTGAGGGATAAGCTGGCAGTGGTGGGGCTGGCGATCGTGCTCGGTTTCTTCGTACTGTCCGCCCTGACGCCCACCATCGCGCCATATAACCCCAGCACCATCGATGTGAACAATATCCTGGCGCCGCCTTCAAAGGCACACCTCTTCGGCACCGACGATCTGGGCCGCGATGTGTTCACCCGCATGCTCTACGGCACCGGCATCTCGCTGAAGGTGGGGTTCGTTGCGGTGGGCATCGCCGTGCTCATCGGGACCGTGCTCGGGGCCTTATCGGGCTATTATGGCGGGATTCTGGATGTGATCATCATGCGCTTTGTGGACATCATGCTCTGCTTCCCATCCTTCTTTCTGATCCTGGCCGTGATCGCCTTCATGGAGCCCTCCATCTTCAACATCATGGCCGTCATCGGGTTCACCTCGTGGATGGGCATCACGCGGCTGGTGCGCGCCGAGTTCCTGAGCCTCAAGGAACGTGACTTCGTACTGGCTGTCAGGGCCATGGGCGCAAGCAACGCCCGTATTATATTCGGCCACATCCTGCCCAATGCCATGGCCCCGGTGCTCGTGTCCGCCACGCTCGGCATCGCCGCCGCGGTGCTCACCGAATCCGCGCTGTCCTTCCTGGGAATCGGCGTGCAGCCGCCCACACCAAGCTGGGGCAACATGCTCACCCAGGGCCAAAACGTGCTGGGCATCGCATGGTGGCTCTCCTTCTACCCGGGCATGGCCATCTTGATAACCGTGCTTGGCTATAATCTTTTAGGCGAAGGGATCAGGGACGCCATAGATCCGAGGCTGAGGCAGTAGGGCTGAGACACAATGACGGACTTGACCGTGAAAAAGGCACAGCCCGGGTACATAAGTAGGTTGGTTTGAGGAACGAAACCCGACACTTAGAAAGACATTCGTATTCCCTATGATGAAGGTACATGTTGGGTTTCGCAGGCTCAACCCAACCTACCTTCCCTTTTCATGCGTCATTCCCGCGAAGGCGGGAATCCAGTGTTTATCAGGATCCCTGGATCCTAAGCCTTCGCGGGGAAGACAAAGAGAACACGCTTTTTGAGCAGCCCCGCCATGGCAGCGGAAACCGGCCTTTCCATGAGATTATTACACGTAATCAGACACCTGCCATTATTTTAATCCCCATGCTGGCCTTGATCACAGGCTGCGCCCACCGTCCGAGTGTGCCTCCGGGCTGTCAGATGGAGAAGCCATGCGATACGTGCATCAAAGGAGTTCCCAATTTTGGTAAAGTCTCTGACGCCCTCTGGCGCGGCTCTCAACCGACACGCGAGGGATTCCGCAACCTGGAGACGGCTGGGGTGAAGACCATTGTGAATCTCAAGTATTCCGAAGATGACCTTCCCATGCTTTCCGGCACAAAGCTAAAATACCTCTGGCTGCCCGAATTGCCGGGGTTTCCGGACGATCAGGATCTCATCATCTTCCTGAAGGTCCTCGAAAATCCGGATAACTGGCCCGTATTCGTGCACTGCGAATATGGCAGAGACAGGTCCGGTTATATGGTTGCCGCATACCGGATCATTGTTCAGGACTGGTCGGTAGACGATGCGATCCACGAGATGTTCGACTTTCATTTCAACACGATCTTTTTCGAAAACCCCATTTTTCTACGCGCCCTGGATAAAGAGAATATCAGGCTGCGTGTCAAACGCGTGCCTTAGCTGATCCTTTACCAAATGCCTGCAACCACGACCTCCATATAACTTGATCCTATCCTTCTTCTTACTGCCAGAGCCTGCCTGCTGCCTGTCAGCCATTGCTTTCCTGGCCTCTGAGGATTATTACTTCTTTATAAGAGGCAGTTGCAAAACTCACCAAAGTGTCACCCCCGCGAAAGCGGGGGTCCAGTAGGCTGTAAAGAAACTGGATTCCCGCTTTCGCGGGAATGACGCATGAAAAGAGATCACCCTGAGACATGAAAAGACGGTATAGTTTCATGCTATGTCCTTCTCCCCTCGCGGGAGAGGGTCTGGGTGAGATGGTTATTTATTATCGTAGGAATGACGCCGTGGACGGTTTTACGCCCCAAGGTATGGAACGATTTCGTCGGAAGACGATCTTGGACTTTTTAATTGATTCATAAGCCGGTACAATAACTGAACTGCTGTTCCAGGGGAGCAGATAGTTGATGTCTCAACCACAAGACTACGAACAGGCCATAAAGGAAATCGAGACACTGAGGCAGCGGGTCTATGAGCTTGAGGCCTCGGAAACCCGGCTGAAACAGACCGAGGACGAATTACAGGCCTCGGAGAAGAAATACCGGACCATCTTTGAGAACACCGGGGCCGCCACCATCCTCATCGAGGCGGATACGCTCATCACCATGGCGAATACGGAGTTCGAAAAGCTCACGGGCTTTTCCCGCGAGGACATCGAGGGCAAGATGTCCTGGGTCAGTTTCATCCATAATGATGACAGGCCGCGGATGGTGGACTACCACAACCTACGCCGCGTCAATCCCGCATTGGCCCCCAGAAACTACGAATGCCGGTTCATCAACAGGGCCGGAAAGATACTCTCCTGCTACCTTACGGTTGCGGTCCTCCCCGGAACAACCCGGAGCATAGCGTCGTTCCTTGACATCACCGATATGCGTGAGGCGGAAAAAGCCCTGAAGGCCCAGGAAGAACAATATCGCCTGCTCGTGGAAACCATGAACGACGGCATCGGTGTGCAGGATGCCGCCGGTGTCATCACCTATGTGAACGACCGTGTCTGCGAGATGCTCGGCTATACCCGTGATGAGATGATCGGCAGGCAGACCTCCGAACTTCTCAATGAGGCGTCAAAGGGCGTATGGGCTTCTGAGATGGCCAAGCGGAAGGTCAACCAGTATGAACCGTATGAGGTGGCCTGGCAGAACCGCGATGGCGAGCTCATCCACACCATCGTATCCCCCATGCCGCTCCATGACGCCGACAGGAACTTTACCGGCAGCTTCGCGGTGTTCACCGACATCACAAGCCGGAAAAAGGCGGAAGAGGACCTGAGGCTCTCGGAAGAGAAGTTCGCCAAGGCCTTCCGGTCGAGCCCGGATGCCGTCACTATCACCACCCTGAAAGAAGGGCGCTTCTTGGACGTCAACGAAGGATTCCTCAAGATCACGGGCTATGACCGCAGCGAGGTGATAGACCACACGTCCATAGAATTGGGCATCTGGCCGTCGCCTGAGTTCCGCCAAGACATCATGGACCAAGTGGCGGCCAAAGGCGGCATCAGTAATCTCGAGGTCGAGTTCCGCATCAAGTCAGGCGAGCTCCGCAAGATCGTCTATGCCGCCGAGTCGATTGATCTCCAGGGTCGGCCGTGCCTCATCTCCATCTTCACCGATGTCACGGGGCAGCGCAGGCTAGAGCGCGAGATCCTTGATGTGGGCGAGCGCGAGCGGCAGAAGATCGGCCAGGACCTGCACGACGACCTCCAGCAGCACCTCATCGGCATCGAGGCCCTTGCCCTGCTGCTGGAAAACCGCCTGGAGCTGGTCTCAAAGCCCAATGCCTCTCTCGCGCATGACATGGTCGCGCTTATCCGCGAGGCCATTGCCAAGACCCGGACCATTGCGCGAGGCCTGAGCCCGGTATACATAGACGAGGCCGCCCTGTTCACTGCCATACGGGACCTTACCAAACAGATCGAGTCCATCTTCGGCGTCTCCTTCCAACTGGATGTGAGCAAGGCGGCCCATGTGAAAGACAACGCAACCGCGGTGCACCTCTTCCGCATCATCCAGGAGGCGCTGAACAATGCGGTGCGCCACGGCAAGGCCAGGCACATCGCCATCACTCTCAAGCCGAAGAAAGGCTCGATCATGCTCAGCATTGCCGATGACGGCATCGGCCTGCCCGACGAAATCGACCCGAAAAAGGGTCTCGGTATGAGCATCATGCACCACCGAGCGCGCATGATCGGGGCCGAGCTGGTAATCAAGAAAAACCCCAAGGGAGGGACCTCTGTCATATGTCAGCTCACTCACGCATCATGATCGTCGACGATCACCCCATCTTCCGCAAGGGCCTTGCACAGCTCATAGGCGAGGAGCCGGACATGGAGGTGTTAGGCGAGGCCGAGGATGTCCCCGATGCCAAGAGACTCTTCGAGAAGCTCAAGCCGGACATGGTGATTGTGGACCTCTCCCTGAAAGGGGCGAGCGGCCTCGAGCTCATAAAATACATCCATGAGCTCTCACCTGGCCTGCCCGTGCTGGTCATCTCCATGCATGACGAGCAGGTATATGCCGAACGGGCGCTGAAGGCCGGTGCCAGGGGCTATATCATGAAGCAGGAGATGACGGGCAAGGTCGTTACGGCCATCCGTCAGGTGCTGAACGGCAAGATGTTCTTCAGTGAAGACATCGTGGATTCCATCCTGGGCCGTGTCGCAGTAGCCTCCACTGCCGTCCATAAAGACCCGGTGTCCACCCTGTCGGACCGGGAGCTGGAGGTATTCACCTTCATCGGACACGGCATGGGCAGGAAAGAGATGGCATCTGCCCTGAACGTGAGCATCAAGACCATCGGCACCTATAGGGAGAAGATCAAGGAGAAGCTTAACATCAGAAGCTCGCCGGAGCTGGCAAAACGCGCCGTGGAATGGGTGCAGTCGCAGGGGGGATGAAGAGACCGCCACGTCGGGCTTTCAGCGCTCCTCGCGATGACCTGACTTTGTCATTGCAAGGAACAGAAAGACGACTCGGAAAACCATCTAAAGAACTTGCAAGCATTCGTTCTGAGATAGCTACGGTGCATGAAATATACGCCTTACGATGATTGATAAAGGGTCATTGCGAGGAGCCGAAGGCGACGTGGCAATCTTACCTTCAGTGTAGTTATGAACAAACAATATTATATTTATATCATGACCAATAAGAACAACACATGCCTGTATACAGGGGTGACAAACGACCTCAAGAGGCGTGTCTATGAACACAGGAATAAATTGGTGGAAGGATTTACGAAGAAATACAACATAACAAAACTGGTGTATTATGAGATATGCGATGACCCTTACAATGCCATATCGAGGGAAAAACAGATCAAGAAAGGATCGAGGAAGAAAAAAGACGACTTGATTACAACGATGAATAGTGAGTGGAATGATCTGTATGAGGGGATACTTTAGATTGCCACGCCCCCTACCGGGGCTCGCAATGACCGGCTAATAACATCGCACATATAAGAAGCTACCATCATAAATTTAATGATGTGCACTACCTGAGATCGCCACGTCGCGCTTTCAGCGCTCCTCGCGATGACAAATTCAGGGTCATTGCGAGGACATAATAGGGGTCATTGCGAGGAGGCAACCGTTGGTTGCCGACGTGGCAATCTCGTTTTAAGACACATTCCTTTTATATATCTCTAAGAATCTCTGAGGTCTTTTGCCTATAGGCATTCTACCTACCCTACCCGCCTCATTAAACGCACCCGACATTCAGCCCTGTGCCGATTTTTAAATGAAGCCGCCTGCCGTATAGACATACATGAAAGCGAATCTTAAGGAGGTGGCCCATGAACCACAAGGAAGAGTATGAAAGGAAGCTCGCAAACGCCGAGGATGCCGTACGCGTGGTGAAGTCCGGTGATTGGGTCGACTACGGCCATTTTACCTGTGCGCCCACGTATCTTGATGCGGCGCTTGCCAGGAGGGCCGCTGAGCTCCGCGATGTCAAGGTCCGTGCGCTCACCTTCCCGGGAATGGCGGCCATCGCGACAGCAGACCCGGGGCAGGACCACTTCACCTACAACAACTGGCACTTCAGCGGCGGCGACCGCTCGCTGCACGACAAGGGTCTGTGCAACTACATCCCGTTGCTCTACCACGAGGGCCCTTCCCTTTACAGCATCATCGATACGGACGTCTTCATGGTCAAGGTGGCGCCCATGGACAAAGACGGCTTTTTCAACTTCGGCCCTTCCAACTCCATCTCGAAGCATATCGCAGACCGTGCAAAGACCGTCATCGTTGAGGTGAACACGAATGTGCCCTACTGCTACGGCGGCAGGAACGAGTCCATCCACATCTCCAAGGTGGACTATATCGTAGAGTCCGACAACAGGCCCCTGTTCTGTGTGAGCGAGCCAAAGATCAGCGATGTGGACAGGAAGATCGCATCGCTCATCGTGGAAGAAATCCCTGACGGCGGCTGCCTGCAGCTGGGCATCGGCGCCATGCCCAATGCAGTGGGCAAGCTGATCGCGCAGAGCGACCTCAAGGATTTGGGCGTGCATACCGAGATGCTCGTAGATTCCTACGTTGACATGTATATGGCAGGCCGCGTCACCAACATGAAAAAGCATGCGGACAAGGGCAAGATGGTCTACACCTTTGCGCTGGGCAGCCAGAAGCTCTATGACTTCATCGACCAGAACCGCTGCTGCGCCTCCTATTCGGTGGACTACACGAACAACCCCGAGAACATCAGGGCCAACGACAACACCATTGCCATCAACAATGCCGTGGAGGTCGACCTCTTCTGCCAGGTGTCTTCCGAATCCTCGGGCACGCGCCAGATCTCCGGCACGGGCGGCCAGTTCGACTTCGTGTTCGGGGCCTTCCACTCTAAGGGCGGCAAGTCCATCATCTGCCTGACCTCAACCACCAAGGACAAGAACGGCGCGGTGAAATCACGCATCCGCCCAATGCTCGAGCCCGGCTCCATCGTGACCGTGCCCCGCACCATCGTGCACTACGTGGTGACCGAATACGGCAAGGCCATGCTCAAGGGCAAGAGCACCTGGGAGCGGGCCGAGGCGCTCATCAACATCGCCCACCCCGACTTCCACGACGAGCTCGTCTGTGAGGCCGAGAGGATGGGCATCTGGAGAAGGTCCAACCGTCTGGCCGCATAATGTTACCCGATTATTGCGAGGAGCCACAACGGGTTTCACCCCTGTGGCTCCTTGAAATAAACTTGGCATAGACCCTGTTTATTCAAGTCCCCCTCCTTTCTAAGGAGGGGACAGGGGAGATTTGTTTTTATATGTGTCATTCCCGCGGAGGCGGGAATCCAGTCTTTTCAAGAACCTCTGGACCCCCGCCTTCGCGGGAGAGACACCTTTTTTGAGTTATCATCTACAGGAACAGTCACGACTGCTCCCTACAAAAATCTCCCCCCTACCCGCTTTTTTCCAAAGGCAGGAACCTGCCAATAACCCTATGTCGGTCATTGCGAGCGTAAGCGAAGCAATCCCTGCATCTTGGCACAGTATACAGATTGCCACGCCGCCTTCGGCTCCTCGCAATGACCGATGGTTAGGTTATGCAAAGGTCTCGAAGTTTTATCATTCAGTTTCCTGAAGACACATCGACTGATTTGAAATATACCTTTGTGATTACGGAGGAAGACCATGACCAGGAGTGCCGATTTCGCACACCTCACACCCGAGGTGTTGCTCGATGTGATCGAGGATGCCACAGGCGTCCCCATGACCGGGCTCACCATGCCGCTGCCCAGCTATATCAACCGGGTCTACG
Source organism: uncultured delta proteobacterium (assembly GCA_963798485.1). Classification (GTDB taxonomy): domain Bacteria; phylum Desulfobacterota; class Desulfomonilia; order UBA1062; family UBA1062; genus MWEI01. The sequence goes on from CAWCTR010000001.1 coordinate 86,525, forward strand.
AGCTTCAGAGCAAGGCGGGAGAACGCCTCATCGCCAAGTTCTACCGGCCCGGGCGCTGGAGCAAAGAGGCCCTTGAGGACGAACACCAATTCCTGGCCGACTGCGCGGGAGACGAGATACCCGTGGTATGCCCCCTGAAGCTGGCCGACCACAGCACCCTGGGAAAGACCGGCAGCACCTTTTTCGCCCTGTTCCCCAAAAAGGCCGGCCGCGCCTTCGAGCTGAACAACGATGAAGACTGGACGCGTGTGGGCACGCTTATCGGGCGCATCCACCTCGCGGGCGAGCGGCGCACCCCGCAGGACAGGATCACCTTGCACCCGCTTAAGTCCACCCGGGACGACCTGGATTACCTCATCAAAGGCGGGTTCGTCACCCCCGAGCACAAGAGAGCCTTTACGGACCTGACATCCAGCATCGTCGAGGGCATATCCGGCCTCTTTGAAGGCACCGAGCTGATCCGCATCCATGGGGACTGCCACCGGGGCAACCTCCTTGAACGCCCGGGCGAAGGCCTGATGGTGATCGATTTCGACGATATGATGACAGGCCCCCCTGTCCACGACCTCTGGCTGCTCCTGCCAAACCACGCGGGCCATTCGCGCCGCGAGATCGACCTTCTGCTCGAAGGCTATGAGCAGTTCCGCGAATTCGACCACTCGTCCGTCCTCCTCATAGAGCCCTTACGGTTCATGCGCATCGTCTATTTCCTGGCCTGGTGGGCCAGGCAGGCAGACGATTACGACTTCAGGAACAACCACCCCGACTGGGGCACCGACGCCTTCTGGAACAAGGAGATCCTGGACCTTAACCACCAGTTCCAGGTCATCATGGAGCACAAGGTGGCATGGGAGGAAGGCAGGTTCTTCGGGGGGTGAAGTCTTCTTTTAGGTTCTTCACTGTGAAGCATACTTTATGATTTACATTCTTTTCCCAGCTGTTGTTTCCACCACGAAGGACACGAAGAAAGGAAATTTATTGAATTAGCGGACCAGTTCAAAGAATCCAAGAGTGAGGCATTTACATAACCCCATATCAGTCATTGCGAGCGTAGCGAAGCAATCCCTGCATCTTGGCAGTGCCTGGTTTTTTGAGATTGCCACGTCGCCTTCGGCTCCTCGCAATGACCGATGAGTAGATTATGTAAAGGTCTCAGAGTGTTTGTTCTGCATATTTAGATCTTCTTCGTGCTCTTCGTGGTGAGTCATCTCTTTGTGTGCTCCCATCTTCTCACCTTGCGGCCATCTTATGCAGGAGCCGCTTCATGCGGTGCTCCAGGGATTGGCGTTCCACCACGCCCAGATGCCGGGCTTCATCGAGGATCCTGCGTACGAGCTCCATTGCCATACCGAATTCCCGGGCGTGGTGCTCATACCATTTGGCGAGCTCTTCGGCGGCAAATACGTCATGCGGGTGCATGGCGATGATGTCCTTCCAGAGGCTGACCGCCTCTTCCCACTGTAACGCCCTTTTGTGGATGAGCGAGAGCGATTTCCGCGCGTTCAGCGCTATGTCCGGCTGTGAACACCCTTTGAGCGGCTCGAGCATCCGCCTGGCCGCTGCAAGGTCGCCCCGGTCGTGGTGGAGCCGCGCCGCGCACAGGAGGTCGCCGGGATGAGCGTCCGGCATTTCATTGCCGCCCTCTACGAGACCGGCCAGGTGTTTTAAAAGCGCTGCCATGGACACGATGTCCAGCCGGTTGTGGCGGAACACTGCATCCATCAGCCTGCCGTCGCGCCTTTTGAGCCAGTCGAAATAGCGCTGGGGTATCTCATAGCCCGGCACGTCGTCTTCGCGCCTGACGCCGAGCACATGGGCCTCGATGGTCACAAGCCTGGCGTTCTCCAGCCGGTGCGCAAGCATCCTCCTGCTCGGGTGCAGCAGGTCGATGTGGGGCATGCCGAAGAGCACGTCTTGTGAACGGTTGAGGATATACCGGCTGGAAAGCAGGTTCAAGTCATAGGCGCGTCCGTTGAAGGTCACCAGGAACTTCTTTGTTGCTGCCAGATCGCCCAGGAATGCAAGCATGGCACTCTCTTCGGAGAAGTCGCGGGCAAAGAGTTGGCTTGTCACGAATGATCCATTTTCAAACCACCCGAGCCCGATGAGGAAGGGGAACGTGCCGGTGCCCCCTGCCAAGCCGGTGGTCTCGGTGTCGAGGAACAGGCCGTCTTCCAGCGAGAAGCCGCTGAGCGCCTGGGAACCTGCAAGGAAGGCCGCTGTGTCCATGCTCAAACAGGCAAGGTCGCTCACCCGCGAATGACCGTGGAAATCCGATCCTGCCAAGGTACTGCGGGAACAGAAAAACCTGCCGTGCTCGGTTTCCACTTCCTCGCCTGCAACCACGCGCTCCAGGAGAACCGCTGCGCTTCTCGGCTGAGGCACAACCGCCGGGGCGATATGCTCCCTCCGGTTCATGACCTCTTCGATCCGCTTGCGCAGCTCGCTTATCCGTTCCTGTTTGGGATCAGTCTGAACAGGCTTCGGACCCTCTCCGGTGAGGCGGTTTATCCGGTCTTTGAGGCTCATGCTTTATCCATGAGTGAGAGTATGGCAAGGGAGGCGGCCTTGGCCGAAGGCCCCACCTCGAGGCTCGGACCCACGCACATGGGGCACCCGTGGTCGCACGGGCACGTCTGGATGAGCGAGTGGGCCGCCAGGATGAGTTCGTCGTGCCTGGAGAACAGGAGGTCAGAGAACCCGATGCCGCCCGGGTAGGCGTCGAAGATGAAGACGGTCGGGTCATAGGCGTTTTCCATGACATTCATGGGCTGGCCCGGGCGTTGCGGTGATGACGCGCCGGTCCTTGCCGTAGCGCACGAACCACTCGCCGCTCTTGTCGCCGATGCAGCGGTCGATGTCGCGGATGTCCGACATGACGAGCATGGCCGAGATGTGGTGGAGGCAGTATGCCAGGCCGGCCAAGCCGTCGATGATATCCTCGCGGGAGAGCTGCAGGAAGTCCAGCAGGTCCCAGGGGATGGTGAACCAGTAGCTGGTGGTGTGCATTGCCTTTTCCGGCAGGGTCACGTCGCCGTAGCCCACGTTCTCCGAGGTGTAGAACTTGATCTTCTTGTAGCCCACCACCTTGCGCGACACCTGGACCTCGCCGTGCTCCACGATGATGCTGCCCAGAATCTTCTTGTCGAAGTCGTCGATGACGCGGACATTGGTGTAGGTCATGGCGTCGGTGTAGTAATCCACATCCACCTTGCTCACGTATGCCTTGTTGCGCTCCAGGTCGAGCTTGTCCACGTGGTACTGCTGCGATTCCACCATGTAGATGGCCCCGTCGTGCACCGTGGTGAAGGCGCTGTCCCAGTCCACCTCTGCGATCACCTTGTGGCTTGCGGTCTCGGTTGTGTCCACCACCACCACGTTCTCGGGGTTGACGGTGCGCAGGCTCACCTCGTCGGCCGGATAGCTCTCGGCGGCCCAGTGCCAGCGCTGCCTCCACCCGGTGGAGGACGCCCTTTTCCTCGAGGTAGGCTAAGAGCTCCATGAGGTCTTCCTTGCCGAAACGCTCGCCCTCTTCAAAGGGCAGCTCGAATGCGGCGCTCTTTATGTGGTGCAGCAGGATCAGAAGGTTGTCGGGGTTCACGCGGCAGTGCTCGGGGGAGCGGGTGAAGAAGTAGTCCGGGTTCTCCACGATGAACTGGTCCATGGGGTTGCTCTTGGCAATCAAGATGGCAAGGCTGTGCCCGGCCCTGCGCCCGGCCCTGCCCGCCTGCTGCCAGGTGCTGGCGATGGTGCCCGGGTAGCCCGCCATGATGCACGCCTCCAGGTCGCCGATGTCGATGCCCAGCTCCAGCGCGTTGGTGCTCACAACGCCCATGACCGTGCGGTCGCGCAGCCCCTTTTCAATGTCGCGCCTGAGGTGCGGCAGATAGCCGCCCCGGTAGCCGGTGACGAAGTGGTCGTCGCCCGGGATCTTTGCCCTGAAGGAATCCTTGAGATACTTGGTGAGCACCTCCACGTTGAGCCTGCTGGTGGTGAACACGATGGTCTGGATCTTGTTGTCGATGAGGTCGCCTGCGATCTTGCGCGCAGGGGTGAGCGCAGACTGGCGGATGCCCAGCTCGCGGTTCACGATGGGCGGGTTATAGAGGATGAAGGTCTTCTCGGCCTTCGGCGCCCCGCTCTCATCGATGAGCGCCACCTCGCGCTCCAGCAGGTTCTGGGCGTGCTCCTTGGGGTTTGCCACCGTGGCCGAGCAGCAGATGAACACCGGGTCGGCCCCGTAGAACCGGCAGATCCTCTTCAACCTGCGGAACACGTTGGTCAGATGGCTGCCGAACACCCCGCGGTAGACGTGCAGCTCGTCCACCACCACGTACTTCAGATTGGAAAAGAGCTTCTGCCACTTGGTGTGGTGCGGCAGGATGCCGGTATGCAGCATGTCGGGGTTGGTGACCACCACATGGCCCTGCTTGCGGATGGCCTGGCGCGCGTCATCGGGCGTATCGCCGTCATAGGTGAAGGTCTTGATGTCGGCCTTCAGTTCGCCGATGAGACCGTGCACCTCGTTCATCTGGTCATTGGCCAGGGCCTTGGTGGGGAAGAGGTAAATGGCCCGCGTCTCCGGCTCCTCCAGTATTTTCTGGAGCACCGGGATGTTGTAGCACAGCGTCTTGCCGCTTGCCGTGGGCGTCACCAGGACCACGTCGGAGCCTGCGCGCACAAGGTCGATTGCCTGCGCCTGGTGGGAGTAGAGCTGCTCCATGCCGCGCCTGACCAGCACGGCCTTCAACAGGGGACTCACCCAGTAAGGGTACGGCGCAAAACTGCCCGGCGAGGCAGGGATGTGCGTGATGGAGGTTGCATTCTCCCTGAAGCGCCGGTCGCCCTCGGCCCGGGCCAGCCATTCTGCAAGACTCAAGCTCGCCATTGCCCTGCCTGACGGATGCGTGATGAACGGTTTCGCATGT
>CAWCTR010000002.1:0-94129 GCA_963798485.1 uncultured delta proteobacterium
CCCGTCGTTCTTCAGCTCCAGACCATCTCCAAGACCTTTATGGATGACGTGCCTCCTGCCGTTGTTGTCCATGTTCATGCCCACCGAGCTCTTGATGATGCCTGTGGCATCGGCATAGCGGTTGTTATAGACCACGAGCGAGCGCTCAACGCCATACCTGTTGGAATAGGCGAATATGTCTTCGTTCACATGTCCGTCCGGCGTGCGCACATCATACATGACAAAGCTTTCCACACCGCTGAAGAGGCGGCGCTTTTTCAGGAGCGGGAAGATCTCGCGTTCATGACGCCTTACAAGGTTCTCATCAATGGATTCTTCCCAATAGGCCCTCTTGTATTCCATGCCGTATTTTTCAGAGAACCCCTCGATCTGCCCATGGCCGAACATGGGCGGGCCCGGCATGGTTGCCATGAGTGTGGCCACGCCGAAATACTTATCGTCCTTGCCGAAACCGTGGACCGCAGGCTCTTCGTCAGGATTGTTCATGAAGTTGACGAACCTCCTTAAGATCTCGGGGTTGAAGCGCAGCACGTTCTTCATGACATCGCGGTATTTGCTGTTCTCTTCGGTCTTGAGCATGTTCATGAAGGCGCTGTTATAGACACGGTGCATGCCCAGAGACCTGACAAAGTAGCCCTCCATGAGCCAGAAGGCCTCTGCCAGGAGCAGGGTGTTGGCACCTCGGCTGAGCCCGGTCCACCAACTCCCTCCAGAATTCAACGGGAAAGAGTTTTTCGAACTCATCAGGCGATACCCCGTGGCCGGAGCGTGACGGTATGCCACCGCCATAGCCGGGAGGCGGATACCAGAGACGCTGGAAGTGCCTCTTGGCAAGGGTCAGGCCGCATCGAACCGGATGAAAGGGAACTTCCTGGCAATGGCAATGGTCTGGTCGATGACCGCCTGGCGCACCTCGTGCTTCAAAAAGTCGAGCTGGGCCGTGTCGTTCCAGGGCATGCTCGTTCCGTCATTGCCATGGTAAAAATACCGGCTTTGACCGGTGTACCGGTCATGTCGCCGGAATACCACCGCGGCATCGCGCCTGTCCCAGTATCCGTCCTCAATTTGGATCTCCACGCGGTCTTCACCTGAAAGGTTGGCCCCGGTAACCGATAGCCCGGGAATGGGCTGTGGTCGAGCTGGATGAACCAGTCGGGATGTTCGATGACCCACTTGGAATAGATCCCCATATGGTTGGGCACCATATCGGTGGCCATCCTTATGCCGTAACGCATGGCACGGCCTTTAAGGTTTTCGAAGGCCTCATCGCCGCCAAGTTCGGATGCAATGGAGTAATCAAAGATGGAATACGCCGAGGCGGCGGCCTCGGGGTTGCCGGTCATCTGCTTGATGGTGCGCGATGAAGGGCTCCGCTCCCATATTCCGATAAGCCATAGCCCGGTGAATCCCCATCTTGCGAGTATCTCCAGTTCCTCGTCAGGGATCTGATCGAGCCGCCAGATGTGCCTTTGATATTTGAGGCAGAGCTGGTGCAGCCACACATATACGCTCTTGGCCATAAGCACCAGGCTTGCCATCCAGTCAAGGTCCGCGCTGAACCGTTCAAGGTCTTCCAGGTCCTTCAGGGTGAAGAAAGGGACAGGTGCGGTTCCCGGGCCAAGGAAGCGGGCCTTGGTCTCTTCCTTGATGAGGTCGAGACTGCGCAGGAGCTTGATGTAGAGCTCTGCCAAAAGAGATCCCCAGTGGAGCCTGATGTATTCGAGCTGGTCATAGAGAGAATGGGGTGCAGCCCTCAGCGGCGCCATCAGAAGATCGAGCAGGGTCTGTCCCATAGCCCCTAACGGCGGCTGTGTCCTGAAAAATTCATCGAGGCAGGAGATGATCTGGATATAAGGCGTTTCCTCTCTCAACTGTGAGTCGTCAAAGAGCTCCTTATAGGGCACCAGTGCAGGATTCTCATTGGAGATGAAGAGCATGAGCATCTCTTCCATGGCAATGAGCTTGTTTGAGACCCCTAACGTGTCGGATTGGAGATATTCCTTGACCGACAGTTTGCCCAGGTAAACATCCCTCGGTGGAAACTGTTCCAGGAAGAGCTCTAGGGTGTTATCCACCGCAGCGAGCTTGGAGGCTGCATATCCGTAGGCATCCTTCATGATGTTCGGGTTAACCTGTCTGCGGTAAACCTCTATCATAAAGTGCAGCACCTCGTCGATCAAACCCATGGCATTGATATCAGAGGCGCGCACTGAGCGTTCAGGATGTGCTGCAACATCCCGGATATGGTTCATCTTCTCGGCAAATTCCCTTGCCGCATGCGCAGAGGCAAAGACCACATTGCCCGAAAAGGAAAACAACGTTTTATCGAACTGATACAGTTCCCGTGCTCTACGGGATATATGAAATTCAAACATAGATCCGGTTTCTCACCTTACGTCCATCTCAAAAGAGGCTGGTAAAAGGTTTCATCCCCAATGCCATTCCAAATGCCCTTACCAACGGGTTGCAGCAGAATTTATGGTAAGGCTGCTCACCAGTCAAGATAAAAGCGCGGTATGGGTAAAGATTATGGTGCCACGAATTGTATGATGAAACGTGCTATACCTACGAACATTATCCCTACGACCACAAAGAAATACATCACTTGTGAAACATGCCCCTTTGATACGGAACAGGATATAAAACAGCCCCCGCCTCCTCCACTGCCTCCTGTGCTCAGTGCAGCGGCAGCTTTTACCGACACATGCACAGGTATTGTTTGAGGGCTGTTGGTAACATCTGCATCTGCAGAGGTGATGGTAATGTTCTGGTCATACTCCCCTGCAGCCAGGCCGGCGGTATTTAAATGAACAGTGATCATGGTATGATCACTAGTCAAAGCCCCGTTTGCAGGTGAAACGGTGATCCAATTTGCATCGGCGGAAATGGAATAATTGAGCGTTCCGCTCCCCGAATTCCATATATCAAAACTTTGGTCTGCTGCATCAGATCCTTGTGTACATGTCACCGTGAGAGATGCAGGATCAATCGAGAAGGTTGATTTTACCGTGCTGACGACGACCGGTTCACTCACAATCAGGCTCACGGGGATAGTCTGGGGGCTGTTTGACGCCCCTGGTGCGCTGATGGTTATAGTTGCCGGATATGTCCCTGAAACAAGGTCGGAGTTTGCAAAAGTGACAGTTATAACGCTATGCCCGCCAATGGATGTTCCGCTTGATGGTGTACATGACAGCCACGAAGCGTCATCATAAATCGTATAATTAAGCGTCCCAGTTCCTGAGTTCCACACATCAAAAGACTGACTCGATGCATTGGATCCTTTCACGCACGTGACTGTGATGGATGCAGGGGTGTCTGAAATGGTTGGGACCGGTGCAGGGGCGTTCACTGTCAAGCTTACCGGTATAGTTTGTGGGTTATTTGATGCCCCTGAGGCATTAATGGTAATGCTTGCCGGGTAACTCCCTGCTGTTAGCCCGGTTGTTGAATAACTGATCGTGATGGTGTTATGCCCGCTGCCACTGCACGTGGTAACGGATGTTCCGCTTGAGGGGATGCAAGAGAGCCAGGATTGACTGGATGCGATCGTATAACCCAAGGTCCCGCCCCCGGAGTTCCATATATTGAAAGATGTGCTTGACGGGTTGCTGCCTTGAATGCACGAAGCGGAAATTGTTGCAGGGGCATTATGAGCAATCACAGGACTGGGAGGGGGAGTTATATTTAAGGTCACAGGGAGAGTCTGTGGGTTATTGGATGCCATGGGATCGGTTATGGTAATAGTAGCTGAATAGTCCCCAGCGGTAAGGCCTGAAGCAGAGTAAAATACTGAGATACTCTTTTTGTCATTTGGACCGGTTGAAGTCCCCGATGTTGCACAGGAAACCCATGATTGATCTGAAGATATCGTGTAATTCAGTGTACCGGCACCTGAGTTCCAGACATTGAATGTTTGGCCGGCTGCGTTACACCCCTGGGAACATGAGTTGGTTAGAGATAAAGGAGAAAATGATATGGTGGGAGTGAGGACCGTAAGATTCACCGGGATAGTCTGAGGGCTGTTCGATGATCCTGCTGCGGTTATCGTGATAGTCGCCGAATAGTTCCCAGGAGGTAAGCCGGAGGTTATATAATTTACGGTAATAGTCTGCTGATTTAATGGGCCTGATGAAGTGCCGCTTGCCGTGTCGCAGGATACCCAAGCCTGACCTGTTGTTATGGTGGTTGTAATTGTATAATTGAGGGTTCCCGCCCCTGAGTTCCAGACTTGGAACGTTTGGGCAGGGGCATTATTTCCCACTACGCATGAATTAGTAAGAGAGGTTGGAGAAACTGCAATCGTAGGTGGAAGGACCGTAAGACTCACCGGGATAGTCTGAGGGCTGTTCGATGAACCTGGAGCGTTTATCGTGATAGTCGCCGAGTAGCTCCCTGGAGGCAAGCTGGAGGTTGAATAATTTACTGCAATAGCTTTCCTATCTGATGCACCTGATGAAATTCCGCTTGTAGTGTAGCAGGATACCCAATCCTGACCTGTTGTTATGGTGGTTGAAATCGTGTAATTCAGAGTCCCTGCCCCTGAGTTCCAGACTTGGAACGATTGGGCTGAGGCATTAGTCCCTGCCGGGCATGAATTAGTAAGAGAGGTTGGAGAGATCGCAATTGTAGGCGTAGGTGAAAGCACCGTGAGACTCACCGGGATAGTCTGAGGGCTATTCTGTGAGCCTTGTGCGGTTATCGTGATATTGGCCGAGTAGTTCCCTGGGGCTAAGCTGGAGGTTGCATAATTTACTGTGATAGTATTCGTACTTGATGCACCTGATAATGTGCCGCTTGTTGTGTTGCAGGTTAACCACGCCTGATCTGTTGTAATTGTGTAATTGAGGGTCCCCGTGCCTGAGTTTGAGACTTGGAACGTTTGGGATGGGGCGATATTCCCTGTTACGCATGAATCAGCAAGAGAGGTTGGAGAGGAAGACAATATTTGTGGGATCGCGTAAGCAATATTCAGTGTCCAAAATTCGAAGCTATAATATCCCGTTTGCCTGCCTATGCTATACTGACAATTATAACTCATGTTCATATCAAGGTGGAATATCCCGTTCGGTCTTCCTGAGGTTACACCCCAGCTGTTCACTATGATCCAATAGGAGTTGTTGGGATCTTCATCATTGTAACCGACACAGAGCACCGCATGGCCCCAGCCAGTGGTATATCTGTGACCACAGGAGAAATCGGGATTCCAAATTATGTCTTCTGTTTGGTTTTCCCAGAAGGTATCAAAGTTAGTTCCATCTGCCGCTGTAGGCATGATAAAACCAAAATAAACAGCCTGATTCTGATTGAGTATGCTCTTAATATTTGCAATGGCCGTAGCCTGAGAGACTGTTTGGGTCGGTATTGTTACAGCTGTTATCGATGAAATGGGATAATCAGGATTGGTACTGATAGATGCGCCTAGAGGACCACATGTGTCATTTCCAGACTGCCAGTTTGCATTTGTATTAGACCAGGGAATGGCCTGCTGATATCCGGGAGTAGAATAGAAATCGACCAGATAGGAAAGGTCGCCGCCTGCGCAACATGTTAACCCGGGTACCACCGTTGCATTTGAATTAAAATATTGGACAGAGAGGCTGTCGTATGTATTATCATTTACATCGAGGGCAATGGCCATTACCCCAGTCCCCGCCCACATCCAGCAGTCTCCGCACGAACCCTGGTCATATTCGGAAGGGATATAATCAAGATGGTTCAATAAACTCAATGATCCCGTAGATCCTGCGTTATACAGCACATTCTTTTTTATCTGTGCTTGTGGGGCGTCTTTATATCTCTGTTGCCAATTGATCAGGGTTTCACTGTCAGGCCGCATAACACCATGCGGCCTTCTGAGATCATCTGCTTGAGCAGCTTGAAAAATACCTGCCAAGAATATAAGGAACAGTATCGTAATATTGGCAAATGATTTCTTATAAGTAATCATGTTGTTGTACCTATACTGTTTCCTGATTTTCACTTCAATGCCGGAAACTTGAAGATCATGGGGGTGCATGCACCTTTCGTGATAACCTTTAGGACACAATCAAGTTTCTTACCCGGTGTAATGTCATTCTTTCGAATGAACTCGGGGTCAGGATAAGACGAATCGGGAAGAAGGAGAACAAAATATCGAGACTCCACGTGAACAAAGGTCTCTTGAATCTTATTCTCCGGATAAAATGAATATTTTACTTCATATGACCCATCAGGCTTCTTTATGCTTGTTGAAGCACTGCCAAACTCTATCTTCTGAACAGATATTACCTCGGCCTTGCCTTTGTAGTCTTTGTACTCACAAGGGCCGCCAACCTTTGCAGATGAGTCCTTTTGGATATTTATGTCAGAGGAATGTACTTGACAGCCGAATCCTAAGGTCAGCAGGAAAACAGTATAAAGGGCTACGAGCTGTTTATGAGGAAAAGTACTAAGACAATATTCGTTTGTGATTGGCTTTATCATTGTACTATATGTCGGCATAAGACTGCTTCATTATAATGAATGAATCAATTATCCGAAAGACTTCAATATCTTTTCTATGACCCGTTGGAAAGCCATGCCTGCAACACAGCTCATGTTATAGAGCATGAATGGTCTGCCGTTGTCGGTGTCCCGCACAACAGCAGGGTCAATAGGTATGGCACCGAGGAAAGGCACATTGAGCTCGTGGGCGGCACGTTCACCACCTCCTGCCTTGAACAGATCGATGGCATGCCCGCAGTGGGGGCAGGAAAAGGTGCTCATATTCTCGATAATGCCAAGCATGCTCAGGTTTAATGCCTTTGCGAACTCAACGCTCTTTCGTGAGTCCAGCAGGGCGACATCCTGGGGTGTCGTGACGATGACGGCATGGGGTGAGCGATCGGTCTGTGCCTGCCTTATGATCTGCGCAATAGAAAGCGGCTCGTCCCCTGTGCCGGGAGGGAGGTCGACGATGAGGAAATCGAGCTCACCCCATTTTACATCATTGATAAAATGCCTCATCACCGAATGTTTCATGGGGCCGCGCCATATAATGGGCTGGTCCTTATTTTCCAGAAGGTTCCCTACGGAGACTACCTTAAGGTTTTTATAAACATCCACAGGGATCATATTCCCTTCTTCATCCCCCTTTATGGAGCAGTCCTCAATACCAAGGATCTTCGGGATATTGGGGCCATGGATGTCGCCGTCAAGGACGCCTACGGCATATCCCTGTTGCACCAGGCCTGCCGCCAGGTTTGCAGCCACAGTGGATTTGCCCACACCGCCCTTGCCGCTCATGACCATAATGGTGTGTCTGATGAGCCCTAGCCTCTCTTTGACCTTCTCTTTTCCTTCATCTTTTTTCTTGGCCCACGGTTTGTCTTTTATCTGAATCATATGCTGCCCCGATTGCCTAAGATAGTATGATTGTAACACTATGCTGCCTAACACAGATTCGATGTTACCTCAAGGACGTCAGGCATATTTACTATTTGATAAGCGATATCACCTTGGTCTCGGGCCTGATCCTGCCCATAGAGGCATAGGCATAGTCCCGTACATACCATGAGGGATCTTCGCTTACAGCCTTGTCCAGGAGGTTTAATGCCTTATCCGACTGTATCTTGCCAAGCGCCCGGCATGCCTTGGTACGTACATTCATTTTGGGATCTTTCAATCGAGCCTCAATGGCGCTCAGAAGGGCCATGTCCATACGATCCCCGGCCTCAATCACGGCATTTACCCGTACACGGGCGCTTGGGTCCTGCATCAACCTCACAAGGTCTTGCTTAGACAAGGCCCCCGGATAAGTGGCCACAACCGCATAGCGCATCCTCTCCACAGGTGAGGCGGCATAGTCTGATATCTTTTCCGGATGAGACTTGAGCCGGGCCAGGAGATATGCCCCGTGGAACAGGGGCATAAAGACCGACAGATAGGCAATAACAATTATGAACACAATTAACCTGCTCCGGGTAAAAATCATCTCCAGTGCAAGGGCAAACCATGACAAGATGAGGGCAGTAATGACGATCAACGGTCCGGAAAAAAAGAAGAAGCCAATACCACCGCGCATCTGTTTATTGGGATCTATGCCCTTGCTCAGCTCGTCGATGATCCTGTTATTATCATTCGCACTCAAGCTGTCATCCGGGAGCCTTACAGACCTGCAGTTCAAAGGCTGCCTGCTCACCGCAAAGGTTGCACCTTCAACCGAGCAAGGACTTTTTGATCGAATCCAGAGGGTCCCGTGGGGTGTGTAACCCAGAGATTTTATATCATCAGAAAACGCAATCACGTTCTGGGACCTGGCGGAAATGGGTTTGATCACATCAGCAGACAAGAGGGTATGATCATAATAGACGTCACTCAAGGCCTCGGTAACCCTCATGGAGAGCATGGAATCACGTATCGACATGAATGATGAGCCGGTTCCGATAATGATCGCCAGGGGGGCAATGATGATACCACAGAAGATAGCCCATCTTTTTATATTTATATTGATGCTTTTGTGTCCTGCTTTCCTAACCATAAACAGCCATACAAGAGTGAAGACTAAGGGGCTCAGGAGCCCGAAACAGACGGATACCCAGGGCATGTCTTTGCTGAAGGTGAAAAATGTGCATACAAGGACTGCCCCGGCAAAGGCAAAGAGGTCCCGGCGTACAAAACGGCCTGAAACCCATGCCGGTAAGGTGAGAGCCATGCACACAAGGGCATTCAGGACACCGAGGGTCATTCCGAAAAAAAGGGCACTGGCAAGCTGATGGCCCGGCGCTATCAGATGGACATCATCCGGATTGATGAGAACCGTCATACCGAAACGGGCCAAGAGGGCCGTCTCGGCTGTTATCCGAAGGGCATGCTCCCTGACAAAGACATATCCGAAAGCGGTATACAGCACAATACAGGCAACACTTCCCCAGAAAGATGCCCTGTACCATCCGTTAATATCTCTATGCGCCCCGGCAGGACGTAACCACACTGACAGATTGGGGAATATACCCGTTTTCCGGCGGATAGAGGGCTCAGGACTTTCCAAGAGCTCCTCCATCGCCGAAGTCCACTGTATGATCAGCCTATTGACGGGACCTTATTCTTATACGCATTCAAGAGGCCTGCTATCTCCTCATTGGACTTGACGCTCTTCCTTCCTCTCACCGCCTCAACATCTGACCTTGCCGTCCAGATATTCTTAAAACTCTTTGCCTGCTTTGTGAACAGGATAAAGTTGGCAACGGCATCATCGCAGACATGGGTGAACCTGCGGTTGTCAAAAGACGCGATGTCTCTGAGCCTTTCCACCAGGTTCTTGTCCAAACGCATGACATAGCGTATCCGCTTCTCGGATGTATCGTTCCTTGGGCCTACATATCTTCTCTTTTGGCGCAAAGGTACTTTCCCATCCAACTCACTTTCTTTTTTGAAGATATAAGCATCAAGGGCAGCGCCTACAAAATCGACCATAGCGATGTTCAGCATCCGGGAGATGACCCTGAGCTCACTCAAGTTGTTTGGCTTAAAGTACATCATAAACCGTGAAGAAACCTTTTCCTCTTTTGCGCGCATCATAGATGCACCTCCTCGTTCTTTCCAATCAAGATATCTTCGTATAAATCATTACCAGGCTCAACGCCTGTCTTATACCTATAAAATAATATGCCTTTACGTATAACCATCATACTTCCATAATCTCTTTTTCTTTTATTGCAAGCTGTTCATCAATGAGTTTGATGCAGTTGTCGGTGAGGTCCTGCACCTTGTCCTGGGCAACCTTGAGCTCGTCTTTGTTGATCTCTTTTTCCTTCTCAAGGTCTTTTAAAAGGGTATTGGCATCACGACGATGGTTGCGGGCCTCTACACGAAATTCTTCGGCTGTTTTCTTTATCATTTTTACAAGATCCCTTCGCCTCTCTTCGTTCAGAGGGGGGATGGGGACACGGATGATTCTCCCGTCGTTGTTGGGGGTAAGACCAAGTTCGGATTTCATTATTGCCTTCTCGATAGGTGCCAAGGCGCCTTTGTCCCAGGGCTGTATGGTGATGAGACGCGCCTCCGGTACAGCCATGGTTGCGAGTTGATTCATGGGGGTGGGTGTGCCGTAGTAATCCACCATAATGCCGTCTAAGATGCCGATGGATGCCCGGCCTGTGCGAACCTTTTGAAGTGAACCCTTCATGGAATCTACGGTCTTGTTCATGCCGTGCTTCATGTCATTGAGGATCTCATCAACCATTAATTATCCCTCCTCGCTCTGACGACTGATCCGATCTCCTCTCCTTTCAGGAGTCTTGACAAGCTTTCATGCTCAAAAATATTGATTACCCTCACTTCAAGCCCGTTTTCACGGCACAGGGAAATCGCAGATGCATCCATGACGCCAAGGTTCATCTTAAGGACCATATCAAAGTCCAGCTCTTTGAAAAACCGGGCATCTTTATGTTTCATGGGGTCTTTATCATAAATGCCGTTTACCTTCGTGGCCTTTATGAGTACATCAGCCCTGATCTCAAGTGCCCTCAATGCCGCCGTGGTATCGGTAGTGAAAAATGGACTGCCGGTTCCACCTGCAAAGATTACAACCCTTCCCTTCTCAAGATGACGGATCGCCCTCTCGCTTACAACGGGTTCAGCCATGGAGGGTATGTGGATAGCGCTCATGATCCTGCACTGGCAACCCTGGGCAATAAGTGCGCTCTTTAAGGCCAGGGCGTTGATCACGGTAGCAAGCATGCCCATGTGATCGGCGCTGACCCGGTCGATCACGGATGTGGCGCTTATCCCCCTGAACATGTTTCCCCCGCCGATAACAAGGCCGACTTGTGCCCCGGCATCAATAGCTGCGTTCACCAATGCAACAAAGCCTTTTAATGTCGCATCATCAATGCCGAAACCCTTGCCTCCGGCGAGTGCCTCTCCGCTAACCTTGAGCAGTATTCGTTTATAATGCAAGGGGACCCTCTCGTCAGATATCTTCACCCACCTGATACCGAACGAATCGTCTTACCAGGCACTTTTCTCCGGTTTTTGCCATTAATTCATCCAAGAGTTGCTTTATGGTCCTGTCCTGATCCTTCACAAAAGGCTGGTCTATAAGACAACGCTCGGAGTAGAATTTGGTGAGCTTGCCTTCTACGATCTTCTCTATCACCTTCTCGGGCTTGCCTGTCTTGAGCGCCTGATCTTTGAGGATTTCTTTTTCTTTATCAAGGACCTGTTGCGGCACTTCATCCCTGGTAACCCACTCGGGGTTTGCAGCAGCGATCTGCATGGAAACGTCTTTGACGAAGTTGTTGAAGTCATCCGACTTTGCAACAAAATCACTCTCGCAGTTCACCTCTACAAGCACGCCGATCTTCCCGCCCATATGGATGTATGCAGCCACCGTACCCTGGCCGGCTTGCCTGCCGGAGCGTTTGTTGGCAACATCAATGCCTTTCTTCCTGAGGGCCTCCACTGCCTTTTCAAAATCCCCATTCGTCTCTTCAAGGGCCTTCTTACAGTCCATCATGCCGACGCCGGTCTTATCTCTGAGTTTTTTTACCACATCCGATGTTATCTGCACTCTCTACCTCCAACAACGTTTCTATGCTGATTCTTCCTCGCCGGTGGGGTTCACGGACTCTGCCGTTATCTCAGCATCCTTTACCTTCGCCGGCTTGCTGTCTTTAACGATGATCTCGATCTCATGCTCAAGCCCCTTGCCCATAACCTCGGTGGAAGCAGCCTTCTGCTTGGTCTGGACCTTCTCATCGGCCGTGGCCTCTTTTACCTCGGTGGCCAGCTTTTCCTGCCAGAGCTGGCCGCCCTGATCCACTGCATCCGCTATCTTGGAGGTAAACAGCCTGATAGCCCTTATGGCATCGTCATTACCGGGAATGACATAGTCGATGAGCGTGGGATCGCAGTTGGTATCTACAATGGCGACTATGGGTATCTTCAGCTTCTTGGCCTCCCGGACCGCTATATACTCACGAGAGGGGTCAACAATGAAAAGGACATCAGGAAGACCGCCCAAATCCTTTATCCCATGGAGCGAGCGCTCCAGCTTCATCTTGTGGCGCTTCATCATGATCTGTTCCTTCTTGGGATAGTTCTCGATATTGCTGTTATCGATGATTGATTCAAGCCACTTGAGCTTGTCCACGCTCTTGCGGATGGTGGTGAAATTTGTGAGTGTGCCGCCGAGCCAGCGGTAATTCACGTAAAAGGCCCCTACCCTCTGGGATTCTTCCTCGATGGCGTCCTGTGCCTGTTTCTTGGTGCCTACGAACAAGACCTTGCCGCCGTTGGCAGCTGTTTCACGGATAACATCGCATGCCTTTTCGAAGAGCTTTTCGGTCTTCTGGAGATCGATGATATGGATGCCGTTACGTGAACCGAAAATGTAGGGTTTCATCTTTGGATTCCACCTCGGTGTCTGATGACCGAAATGAACACCAGCCTCGAGCAGCTGTTTCATGGTGACGACTGACATGTACTACCTCCTTGGTTTTTCCTCCGCCCTACAAGGCTGATCCTTGGTTTGCAAGGACACCTCAGACCTTGTTATACTACGGGGCGTGTGTGCTGGTTGAGCCATTTACCATACAAGAATCATGGTTTCAAGGGCTTAATGCTGTAACTTGAAAAGAACTGACAATTTTTTGAATAAATCCGTTCCGGCCTTTTCCATAAACATGAAGGCGATTGTCTCGGTGGGATATACGAGCACCCCGAGACGCACCATGGCATCGAGCGAGGTCCCCCTGTCATGCGCCCTTCTGGAGCAGACAGCATCACCGGCAATAACAACGCAATAGCCGTCATTAAAAAGGTCAATCGCGGTCTGCATGACACACACATGCGTCTCAATGCCGATAATGACAGCCGTCTTCCTGCCTGTTGATTTAATGGCCTTCTTTATCCCCTCATCCCTATAGCAGCTGAAGAAGAGCTTCTCATGCCTGCGTATGCCCTCAAGGTGTCCTGCCGCATCAGCTATGGTCGGTCCCAGCCCCTTGGGGTATTGCTCGGACACAATAATCGGGATCTGACATGACTTGGCCGTCTCTATGAGGATCACACTATTCTTAACATAGGTTTCCTTGAGTTGGTCTTCCATGGCGGCATGGAGCCTCTCCTGGATGTCTACTACAATGAGAAAACATTCATCTTTTTTAAGAAATGCACTCAAGAATACCTCCATCATGACCTTTTTATGTTAAGCCCTACCGGCCCTGTCAATGGACTTCTCTACCGGATGGGGAAGTTGCCGGTCAATGGCAAATTATTCATAAGAGATAGGAATTATTTGCAGAGATACCCGAGCAGGTCCCTTGGATCATCCAGGAGAATCCTTGCACCGTTATTTATCAACTGTTGCTTATCCTGGTAACCCCATAAGGCGCCGAACGCTGCCATACCGGCCCTGCCGGCAGTCTCCATGTCGATATCGCTGTCGCCTACAAAGATGCAGTGCCGCGGGTCTGCTCCCATACGGTCCGCACAAATACGGGCACCGGTCGGATCGGGCTTTCTAGGGATATCCGGGGAAAGACCCCTTACTTCGGCAAATTTCCAGTAGGGCAGCAATGAGGCGGCCATAGCCTTGGTAAATGAATCGAGCTTGTTGGAAAGGATGGAGAGCGCCATGCCCCTTTCCGTCAGGCCATCGAGCAATTCGGGGATACCGGGAAAAGGCCTTGATTTGACAGACCACCGAACGTTGTATTCCTCCTTCATGAGATCCACACTCCGGGCAATGGTATGGGCGGTGCGTTGCCCCTCAGGCAGCGACCTCTCGGCCAGGACCTCTATCCCGTCCCCCACGAACGCCCGATAACTGCTTACCGGATGTACAGGAAATCCGAGACTATTTAATACCGCGTTCATGGAGTCGGCAATGTCCTCAATGGTGTCGAGCAAGGTGCCGTCCATGTCAAAGATCACGGCCTGATACTTATTCTCAAAGTGGTTCATAGCGACAGAATACAGAATCCAGGGGCCGGAATCCAGATGAAAGGTAAATCTCTGTTTTCTCCGTGACTTTCCTTATCATGGATACCCCTACTCCCCATAATCCTTATGCATCATCTTTCACCATGATTCCGTTCAATCTAAGGGAGTGTCATTTCTAAGTCATTGAATATGGTCAAACGGGGTTTGGTAAAATATAAAACAGGGTCACAATGGAAATGGAGCTTAATGAGAGTCGAGTAGCCCGGGGGAATCTCACCCCCAGGCCCTCACAGAACCGGACGTGAGACTCTCACCTCATCCGGCTCCTGCCGTCCAGTCATCAGTAAAGAACATGACGACTTTACCTTATCCATAAGCTCCTCCCATTGCTGGTTGACTCACGAACAAGGTCGGACAGCTCAGCCCCTTCGCTCCATCCGCATTACCGGACTTCATCACTACTACGGACTGATCCGCCCCTGCGCTCTGCATCGGTACTCTCGTCTTCATGGGTCCTCCACTTCAACTTGTCCCTTAGCATCAGAGCGCCAGGTTCCCACGTTCCGCATGAAAGCCCAAACCAGGCTCGCGCCACCTTTCTGCCGGCCACCATCTGGGCAGTAAACAGGTTCCCCCCAGACTCTGTCCCGGACCCGATAAAGTAGCCCGGTTTCGATGACGTCTTTAACTTTTCGACAGCTCATCAGTGGTTCACTCTCGTTCGCCTTCCTGGTCCTCACCTGCCGAGGTCTTGCCTCGACTTTTCCTGAACCGCTCACCACCTGGGATCTTATCCCCACGCAGCGTCAGGCGGTTTGGGATCTGATCCTGTAACCCGATCCCGAGGGGCCTCCCCTCATCTCCCATGCAGCATGGCTGCTCCAATGTAGCCTTTGCAGACTACCTCTTCGCGCCTTCGTGGCGCACTTTATCGCAGTTATCAGGGGAGATGGAGAGAAAAGACCTCTTTTGCCTCTCCAATTTTTTCCTGAAGCAATCTGAGATGGTAATTCACCCGGATCCGGGTGATCTTGAGTATACCATAGACATTCTCTATATCACCTTCGACTTCTGCCCAGTATTTATCCTCAGGTGTGGGAATCTTTTTCCCGGCCAGTATCGTGGCCAGTGTTCCCATCATTCAGGTAGCAACTGCTGCTACGATATGATCAAGGGTCGCAGCGTGCTCCTTTCAGGTTCGACTCTTTCAACATCATGGATCGCGTGGCTAATCTCGATTACGCCAGGCTCCATAAGAACCACCATGTCTCCCTGACAATTCTTAGCGAACAACAAGCACTCGTTTTATTTCTGAACACCAGCCTTTTTGTAATACTCATCCTTTTTTACCATCTCTCTGATCCCCTTCAGTGATTTGAAAGGTATATCCACAGCCATGAAATTTACAAGCGAAACAGGTATATTCCCTCCAAGATCGGATCTATTCGTGAAGGCCACGGTCGTTTTATTTTTATTAATCCTTGTAAGAACATAACCCCCACCGATATCCAACATACGGACATAATCTTTATTCCGCGGCACTATACCGTCAGAGTCCTTGATGTAGTTGAGCGAGATGGTATGTTCAACTTTTTCCGGGGAATCATAATTTAAGGTATAAAATACCACATCCCTGTCCGCCACAGGCCAGCCGGGGCTGATGACCAAATAGACGACTGAATTATTTTTTTCATCCCTTTTGATCAACCGGCTTTCCTTGCAGTTTGGAAACCACTTGGTGTATGATGGGAGGTCTTTAAGGACCTCAAGAACGACCTCCCAGGGAGCATCAACATCGCAGACTCCTTTGAAGATAGCAAAATCTTTACCTTGAGGATCTTTCATTGTGTATACCTTTATTCCACCCGACTCTTTAGCAAGTTTCCATTGGTCTTCAGCATGTACATCGATGCAGAGGAGAAAGACCATTGCCATGAGAAATACTACTGTTTTTTTCATGAATACCTCCTGCGTGTAGAGTGGATTACATTCTTCGGTAGTTCCATTTATCGGGTGGTGACGGTTCGCATCCACCTTCAATCTTACATTAAATGATTCTTTAAGGATCTGCAAAGAGAAAGCTGCCTAAAGGCTTTCGACTATCTCAATCTTTAACGTCAACCGTTGACTGTAAGGCAATATGCTGCTAAAATATTTAAAACCATAGATGATGTGCCAGGTGCAACGCTCTGGTATAACGAATCTTACTTCATATGTTTCAAACCAAGATCTTCGGTTCCCAGGCATCATAACCAAAAATAAACCGAAGTGATATCCACCCGAGCCGTTTTTTTTGTGAATATGCCTTTATGCGATAGTCAGTTTACTCCGGATGAATTCCTTATAACTCATCCTTGACTTAAAATTTATTCAGCTTATATTAACACTGTTCACTGAACGGCGTTAATATCTATTAGAAGAAATGAAGAGGGCCTTATGCCAAAGGCTGCCTGGACCCGGGATAAGATAAACAACACCAAGGAAAAGATCCTCGATGTGGCCCTTGCGCTGATTATCGAAGAAGGATTCAATAAGCTGAGCATGCGCAAAATAGCATCGCGGCTTGGTATCACAGCAGCAAATATTTATAACTACTTTTCCAGCAAGGACGAGATCAATCTCATGATCAGGATCAGGGGATTTGAGATGCTCTTTTCCATGCTCTCAAAGGAATCAGGTAAGAAAACCGCTCTTACAAACAAAATAAAGGCCCTGGTCTGGGCCTATGTCAATTTCGGCATCACCTACCCAGGCTATTATGACCTCATGTTCAACCTCCACACGCCCAAGTATATCGACTACATAGGCACCGCGCTGGAACCTGTGGCAGCCTTTGAGAAGGCAACTGCCATGAAAAACTTCCATCTCAGCGCCGGCATCATCAAAGAGCTGATGGGTGCGGGAGATAATCATGAAGCCCTGATCCGCGACATCAACATCCAGTTGTGGTCCGACCTGCACGGCATCATCAGCCTTTTCAACAGCCATGTCCTTGCCGAGGTTGATGAAAACAGCAAAGATGCCCTCCAGAGAAGGGTCGATAATCTTATTGAACGGCTTACCACAGTGAAACACGCATTCACATGACATAAATCCATACCTTAGGGGGGTGTACCATGATGTTAGAGAAAGCCGGACAGGAACACGTCAGGAAGACATCCACCAATATCATGATCCACATGCTGCTTCGCCTCATGTCAGCCGGTTACAACCTGTGGGGCCCTTTGAATGCCTATTTGAAAAGCGACATGGGGTGGATCAATTTTTCGCTGGGCATACGAACGGAAAACGATTCCGTTACGGCGGGCATCATCTTTCATGAAGGTACTGTTACGGTGAAAGGTTCCATCCCCGAAAAGGCCGATGTGATTCTGCACTTCAGCACGGACAAGGCAGTAAAAAAACTGCTTTCCGCCACACCCACGGAGCAGATCTTCATGATGCTCAAGAGCGAGCTCAGGTTCGAGGGCAACGCCTCGTACCTCAATCTGTTCTTCTTCCTCCTGTCCGTGCTCATCAACAAGAAGCAGAAAACCCTCATGGAAAAAGAGAGGGCAACTGATAAGAAAAACCTTTTAAAGGAATCGCCTATAGCGAGGACCGATCTGAGCAACGAGATCCGTGCGCGTAGCGCGTACGGCATGAAGGCCGAGTCCGTTGATCCGGGTGTAAGTTATCTCAAGGAGCCCTACCTGTCCATGTACTCACTGAAAGACTTCCCCCGGGTAAAGGAATTTCTGGATATTCACCTGACCTTAAGGCCCGAGGTCTGCCACGAGCTGCCCAAGCTCATCACTGACTGGCACAAGGCCTTTGGCTTTGAAACGGACCGTGATGGCAAGCCCTGGGTCCCCATTACAAGAAAGGCCCTTGCCTTCAAGAACTTCCTGGAAAACAAGAAACCCATTATACGGGAAAACGACCTCATCGCCGGCACCACGACCACCAAGGACATCGGCGTGGTGGTATATCCCGAAGGCCATGGAACCATGATCTGGTCCGAGCTGCTCACCCTGCCCTACCGGACGCTCAACCCGGCAGACCTCTCGGAAGAAACCATGAAGATCCTGCACCATGAGGTCTTCCCCTACTGGGCAAACCGGAACTTCAAGGAGTGGGTGCGTGATAAATTTGGCAATCCCCTATGCCAGAAGATCGACGAGCGCTTTGCCGTGTACTTCAACTGGAAGCAGGCCACCATATCCCACACCATCCCCGACTTTCCCAAGATCATGGGGCTGGGCACCAAGGGCATGATGGAAGAGATCCGCTCAGAACTGGCTTCCGGGGCTTGCGACGAAGAAAAGGGGGCAACACTTAATGCTATGATCCTCTGCCTTGAAGGACTCACAATCTATTCGAAGAACTTGGCAAAACAGGCATTAAGCAATGCCGGGGCGCAAACCGATCCCGCACGCAGGATGGAGCTGATGAAGCTTGCCGAAATCTGCTCTCAGGTGGTGGAAAACCCTGCCCGGACCCTGGACGAAGCGGTGAACGCCGTGTGGATCACCTGGGTTGCCCTCCACCAGGAGAGCACCAATGCCGGGCTCTCGCTGGGAAGGCTCGACCAATGGTTCCAGCCCTACTTTGCAGCCGACATGTCCAAGCTGACCACCGATGCAGAGCGTGACGAATACATCCGGCACGCCATCGAGCTTATCGGGTGTTTTTATATGCGCTGCACCGACCATCTGCCGCTGACACCCGACCTGGCCAACTTTTACTTCGGCGGCAGCTCCTCGGACCAGGCCATCACCTTGGGTGGCGTTACCCCTGAGGGCGAAGATGCCGTGTGCGACATGACCTACATCTTCCTCAAGGTGACAGAGATGCTCAGCATCCGCGACCCCAATGTGAATGCACGCTTCCACCCCGGCATCAACAGCGACACCTATTTGAAGCGGCTCTGCGAGGTGAACCTCATCACCGCCGCCACCCCGTCCATGCACAATGACGAGGTGGTAATGGGCTCTTTGAAGAAATTCAACTACGACATCAAAGACCTGCGCAACTGGTCGGCAACCGGCTGCGTTGAGCCGACGCTCTCGTGCAAACACATCGGCCACACCAACATGCAGATGATGAACATGGTGGCTGCCCTGGAGATGGCCATGAATAACGGCTTGCACCCCGTGATGAACTGGAAGCTTGGGCCTGATACCGGCAGGATAGAAAACGGTTCGTTCAAAACATTCGATGACTTCTTCGATGCCTTCACCACACAGTTCGCCTTCATCATCGACCAGTCCATCGAGTACAACCATATGCTTGCCCGGGCCCACCAGGAGCTGCGCCCTACCCCGCTGCTCTCTTCGCTCATCGGCGGCTGCATCGGCAAAGGAAAGGATGTCACCAAAGGGGGTGCGGTGTACAACAGCTCGGGTGCAGCCATTATCGGACTGGCGGATGTGACGGATTCCCTCATGGTCATCAAGAAGCTCGTGTTCGAAGAAAAAAAGGTAACCTTTGAAGAGCTGAAAAGGGCAGTGGATACCAATTTCAAGAATAATCCCGCCCTCTATGCTTTGGTGACCAAGAAGGTGCCCCTGTTCGGCTCCGGCAGCGATGAGGCCGTTGCCATGGCCAACCGTGTTACCAAGTGGGCCCATGACCATTACTACGGCCTGGAGCATTACCGGGGAGGGAAATATACCGTGGGCTTCTGGTCCATGTCCAACCATGTGATCTTCGGGAACCTCACCGGCGCCCTGCCGTCAGGGCGGCTTGCAGGCAAACCCTTCACACCCGGGCTCACCCCCCAGCCCTGCGCGTCGAGGAACCTGCTGGACAATATAAAGGACGTGGCCAGGCTGGATGCGGCCAACATCACCAACAACATCGCCTTCAATGTCAAGGTGGTCCCGTCGGCCCATGACACCCGCGAGAAGACGGTCAATGACATGTTCTCCTATGCCAAGACCTACTTCCAGCTGGGCGGCATGCAGATGCAGATGAATGTTGTAACAACGGAAACGCTCCGGGACGCCATGGCCCACCCCGAGAACTACCGGAACCTGCTGGTGCGCATATCCGGGTATAACGCCTATTTCGTCACACTCAACAGGGATATGCAGCTTGAGCTCATCGAACGTGCAGAGTATGGGATATGACAATACAGTATTCAGTAGTCAGTATTCAGTATCCAGGATTAGAAAAACTGGATTAAGGATATTTACCATGATTCTGACTACTGGATCCTGGATACTGGATACTGAGTTATGACCCCGCTCATCCTTGAGATAAAGGGAAACAGCCTTGATGACGGCCCGGGCATACGCACTGTGGTGTTCTTCAAAGGGTGCCCGCTTTCCTGTGTCTGGTGCCACAACCCGGAGAGCAAGGTCCCCGGTCTCGAGATATCCTTCGATGAGAAGGACTGCATCGGGTGCGACACCTGCCTGGATGTCTGCAAGGAAAAGGCCCTTTCACGGAAGAATCCGCATTTCATTGACCGCAGCCGTTGCAGCCTGTGCCTTGACTGCACGGATGCCTGCCCGTCCGGCGCCCTGTCACGGGTGGGCCTTGAGATGTCTACTGATGACATTGTGAAAAAGGTCCTCTCGGATAAACCATTTTTTGACAACTCCGGAGGTGGTGTTACCCTGTCCGGCGGCGAGCCCGCCATGTTCATGGATTACACGTCAGATCTCCTGAGGAAGCTCAAAGATGCAGGCATTCACACCCTGATGGAGACCTGCGGCCTGTTCAACTTCGATGCATTCGAAAAGAAGGTCCTGCCCTATGTCGATGCGATCTATTTTGATATCAAACTCTTTGACGCACAAGATCATCATCGGTACTGCGGCATGCCCAATGATTCGATCCTGAAAAACTTTGAGAGGCTTCTTGGTGAAGCTTCCGGGGATAATAAGGTGGTCCTTCCCAGGATACCGCTGATCCCGGGCATTACGGATACCGAGTCCAACCTCAATGCCATTGCGGTCTTCCTCAAGGGCCACGGGGTGCACAGGGCAGACATCCTTGCCTACAATCCGCTCTGGTTTGAGAAGTGCAGCAAGATCGGCCTTGATACCCCCTTCCAAACAGACAATGCCAAGAAAAACTGGATCAGTAAAGAGCGATTGCAGAGGGCAAAGGAGATATTCCTGATTAATGGCATATGCATGGCATGATTGAATTCAGCGCATAACAAGTACCTCTTTTAGGGGAAAGAATGATGCATGGGGGAGCTATGAAAGACTTCAGCAACAAACTCGTTTATATTACCGGCGGGTCCAGCGGTATAGGGCTTGAGACAGCCCGTCTGTTGTCATCGATGGGGGCCAATGTCGCCATATTCGCCCGGAACAAAGACAGGCTCGACCAGGCAAGGCAAGATATCGAAATACACAGGCGCTCTCCTGACCAGAAGATTTGTGTCATGCAGGTCGATGTGGCAGACAATGACGATGTCCAAGGAAAGATGAAGGAAGCGATAATTCAATTCGGCATACCTGATATCGTTATCACCAGCGCAGGTGTCGGCCAGGCAGCTCTTTTCGAGAATATCTCCCACCAGGCCTTCGATGCACTTATGAAGATCAATGTGTATGGGACACGGAACATTATTGCCGCCCTGCTTCCATCCATGAAGGACAGGGGCGGACAGATCGTGATCATATCTTCCGCAGCTGGGCTCATGGGCATGTTCGGGTACACCTCATACGCAACATCAAAGTATGCACTGGTGGGCCTTGCCGAGTGCCTCAGGAGTGAGCTCAAGCTCTATAACATTGCAGTTACACTGGTTTGCCCGCCCGAAGTGGATACGCCGTTTCTGATAAATGAAGCGGGCATCCCCCCCGAGGCCAGGGCTTTAAAAAACTTCGCAGGCACCCTGAAACCCGGCCCGGTGGCCAGGACAATAATCAAGGGCATAGGAAAAAAGAAATTCCTGGTTGTCCCAGGACTGCTCGCAAAATTGCTGTTCCTCAATCACCGCCTCACAAACGGGCTTACCACCAGGTTCAGTTCGGATTTTATTGTGAAGCTGGTGCGGATGATGCGAAGACCTGGGCAAGATTGTCCTCATTAAAGATACAACACGGTATTTTGATCTTAATGTTGTGAACTTAATGTCGCATTTATTGACAGGGTTCCTTCATATGCACTAAACTCACACATGGCTTTATCC
This sequence comes from uncultured delta proteobacterium, assembly GCA_963798485.1. Lineage (GTDB taxonomy): Bacteria > Desulfobacterota > Desulfomonilia > UBA1062 > UBA1062 > MWEI01. The sequence goes on from CAWCTR010000002.1 coordinate 22,046, forward strand.
ATATAATGCGCAAGGGAGGGAGTATGAACCTGGTATATGAGAAGGCAGGACACATCGCCAAGATAGGGCTTAACCGTCCACAGCAACTCAACGCCCTGGACCCGGGCCTCCTGCTCGAACTGCACAATACCTGGATAGACATCAATGAAGATGCGAACATACGTGTTGCCGTGCTTTACTCGGCCCTGCCGAATATCTTCTGCGCGGGCATGGACCTGAAGACCGCCATACCCATACTCACTGGCGCAAGGCCCCCTGAGAATGAGGCAGAGAAGTGGATCGTGGCCGGGTGGGACGGCAAGGGGGTCGGCGAGGCCATGCTCAAGATCAGCTTCGTAAATAAACCGATCATCGCAGCCATCCATGGCTACTGCCTCACGGGCGGTTTCGAGATGGTCATGGGTGCAGATCTGCGGGTAGCGTCTGAAGACGCCGTATTCCAGATGCGGGAGGCAAGCCTCGGCATCATGCCCACAGGCGGCGGCAACATCTTTCTTCCAAGGCATGTGGGTACCTGCAGGGCACTTGAGATCCTCCTCACGGCAGGCAACTTCGACGCCAAGACTATGTACGAGTGGGGATTCCTCAACAGAGTAGTGCCCAAAGAGAAGCTCATGGACACCACCATGGAGCTTGCCGAGAAGATAGCTGCAAACGGTCCCCTTGCCACCCAGGGCATCATCAGGCTCAACCGCGAGATGCGCATGAGGGAATTCAAAGACGTCTTCATCAAAGAGGTAGAGATCGGTATGCCCATCTTTGCCAGCGAGGATGCCCGCGAGGGGGTACGCGCCCAGAAAGAGAAAAGAAAGCCCAATTTCCCGGGAAAGTATTAGCCGTGCCTGGCATAAACGGATTGGGGCACCTCTTTGAGCCGGGAAGCATCGCGTTCATCGGCGCCTCCACGGATATTTTCAAGTGGGGGTTTAATATCCTCCACACCCTTTTCAAGCGTGGCTTTTCAGGAGAGGTCTATCCAGTCAACCCCAAGGGTGGGGAATGGTTCGGCAGGAAGGTGTACGCATCGCTGAGTGAGATCGATAAGACAATCGATCTTGCCGTCATCGTGGTCGCTGATAACCTTGTACTGGAAACGGTGAAGCAGTGTGTCGAGAAGAGGATCCCAGCCGGCATCATCATAACCGCAGGCTTTTCCGAGACCGGTCCCGAGGGGGCCCGGATGGAGCGTGAGATAGTCGATATCGCGAGGGAGGGCGCTATGAGGCTCGTGGGCCCCAACACCATGGGGGTATTCAGCGCGTATCCTTCCATCATGCAGGCCCTCATGGGTTCCATGCCGCTCATACCCGGGAACATCGGCCTCATCACACAGAGCGGCAACCTCGGATCTTCCATCTCCTACCGCTTTCTCCGCAGGGGCATGGGCATCAGCCGACTCATCAGCTCGGGCAACGAGGCGGACCTCACCCTGGAAGACTTCCTCGAATACCTGGAGAATGACGGCAAGACCAGGATCATCTGCCTCTACGTTGAGGGCTTGCGGAGGCCCAGGCCTTTCTTCGAGGCTGCCAGGAGGATATCGCCCGTAAAACCAATCATCCTCATCAAGGGCGGCCGCACCGAGAAAGGTGCCGCTGCGGCCATGTCACACACGGGTGCAATGGCGGGCGACGACAACCTCTTCACCTCTATGTGCCGCCAGGCAGGCATCATCAGGGTGGATACCATGGACGAGATGGTCGATGTGGCCGGCATGCTCATGCAGCCCATTTCTTCCGGCAGACGGGTGGCCATCATCACACCGGGCGGCGGGTGGGGCGTTCTGGCCACTGACCTGTGCATACAAAATGGGCTTTCCATCAACCCCCTGGATCAATCACTGGTTGAATCCCTTAATACGAAACTGCCCCGCTACTGGAGCAGAGGCAATCCCATAGACTTGGTGGCGCCTCAGCGGGTGAGCGTGATTGCGGACACCATTACCGAGCTCATGGAGCATGCCTCCGCAGATGCGGTCCTACTCATGGGGCTCGGATACATGAGCCTGCGCGCCTACGGCTGGCTGAGGTCAAGCACCGTGCCCACCGAGGCGGTGAAACTCTCGGCCGAGCTCATGATCAAGGAGGAGACCAGGCTCTTCTCTCTCATCGTGGAGCTCATTGATAAATATAAGAGGCCCATAATCCCGGTCTTCGACATTATGAGTTTTGACCTTCAGATGGACAACAACCCGGTGAAGTTTCTGGACACACATGCCATCATGCCCTATCCGGCCCCGGACCGGGCCGTATTCGCCCTGGCAAAGGCAGTAAAATACAAAAAATGGGTTGAAGAGGAAACCCATGCTCAAGTGCAGACCACGCAACCCTGATGAGCATGGGTGTCTTTCTTTATCTTCTCCTCCCTCCAGGGCCAATGCCTAAGGGCCTTCCTATGGAGTCGAAGAAGGCCTTGAAGTCCTGGATAGCGCCGTCCGCCTTTTTCACATTGCCCTTGCCGGGATAGATCTCATAGAGCCTGGCATAGTCCTGGGGTGTGAAAACCGGCATGAAGATGTTCGCACCTGCCTCAAAGGCCTTTTTCCTGCTCGCGCCATCCAGCACGCCCAGCGCTGTGGTGGACGGGATGTTGGTGTCCCGGGTCACCAGGCGGATAACGGCCAACATCTTCAGAACGAGGAGGGCATCGCCCGGCGCATGATTATTCAGCGGTGTCTGCTCATGGGGGATGAAGGGACCGATGCCGATCATGTCCGCCCCAAGCCCCTTGATGAGGAGCACATCGTCTGCAAGGTCTTCAACCGTCTGTCCCGGAAGTCCGACCATACATCCCATGCCCACCTCGTAATCCAGCTCCCTGAGCCACTTCAGGCACTGTATCCTTTCATCTAAGGTCCTGCCGGGGCACAGGTTTGCGTAGAGGTCCGGGTTGGCTGTCTCGTGACGCAACAGATAGCGGTCCGCGCCCGCCTCCCGGAAGGCCTTGTAGTCTTCATAGGGCCGCTGTCCTATTGACAGGGTGATGGCAAGCCCGGTGTCATCCTTGATGCGTGTGATGATCCGGCACATCCGGTCCCTGTTATAGAGCGGGTCTTCTCCCGACTGCAGCACGACAGTGCTGCATGCCCGGGATTGGATGGCCTTTGCAAGGCCCAAAATCTCATCATCCTCCATGCGGTACCGCTCGGCCGGAAGGTTATCGCGCCTGAGTCCGCAATAGAGACAGTTATTCCTGCAGTAATTCGAGAATTCGATAATCCCCCGCAGGAAGACCTCATCACCCACATATTCCTTGCGGACACGGTCTGCAGCCTGGAACAGTCCCTCCATATCACCGGGGGTGTCAAGCGACAGGAGCTCTATGATCTCATCACGGCTCAAATCAAGGCCCTGCCCGGCCCGAAGGATCACCCCTGAAGCAGCCTCAGATGTACAGGTCATGCATTCCATGTTCGATCTTCTTCAGCCGGTCTTCAAGCAGGTCCTTAACACTGGTATCTTTGGTCTCCGCCAGGAGCCGGTCTATAAGCTGAATGCCGGCCTGTCTGGTATGCCCCGATGCGTAATCCTCGAGATATTCCTTGAAGGTCAGGATGGCGTTCGTCCGGCAGAATTTCTGTATAAGCCCGGGTTTAGCCATATCCATGAAGTCGGCCCCTACCCTACCGAGCCGGTAGCAGGCAGTGCAGAAGCTCGGGATATGTCCCTTGGTGGTGATGTCATAGATCACCTCATCCAAGGTCCTTGTGTCGCCCAGGTTGAACTGGGCCGCCCTGAAGGCTTCACCGTCATCGGCCTTGTAACCGCCAGGGTTGGTACGGGAGCCGGCGCTGATCTGGGATATCCCCAGATCGAACACCTCACTGCGCAGCTCGGGACGCTCCCTGGTGGAAAGGATCATCCCGGTATACGGTACCGCGAGCCTGATGACAGCGACCAGTTTCTTGAACTCATGGTCGGAAACGGGCATGGGGGGCTTAATGGCAGCAGGCGCATTCAATGCCGGCTCCAGCCTGGGTATGGATATGGTGTGGGGTCCGACGCCGTAGACCTCCTCAAGGTGCATGGCGTGGTGCAGCAGGCCCATCACCTCATACTTGTAGTCATATAATCCGAAGAGCGCCCCGATGCCCACGTCATTGATGCCGCCTTCCATGGCCCTGTCCTGGGCGGTCACCCTCCAGACAAAGTCGGCCTTGGGCCCGCTCGGGTGCACCTCCTTATACGTTGCATGATGATAGGTCTCCTGGAAGAGCACATAGGTCCCGATCTTTGCCGCCTTGAGCCTCCCAAAGTCTTCCACGCTCTGGGGGGCTATCTCCACATTGATGCGGCGTATCTCTCCACCATGCTCCGTAGTGGTGGCATAGGCCGTCTCGATGGCCTCCAGGAAATAATCCATTGAGCTCTTTTTATGGTTTTCACCGCAGAGCATAAGGAGCCTTTTGTGCCCTTCCCTCTCCAGCATCCTTACCTCGTCGGCGATCTCATCCATGGTAAGGGCCCTGCGCTTCAGCTCCTTGTTGTCTTTCCGGAAACCGCAGTACAGGCAGTTGTTTGAGCAGTAGTTGGAGATGTACAAAGGGGCGAAGAGCACAAGGCGGTTGCCGTAGATGCCCCGCTTGATAAACCGTGCGGTTGTAAAGATCTCGTCTATGAGATCATGGTCCTCACACTGGAGTAATGTTGCCGCTTCCTCAGGGGAGAGTCCATGGAGATCCCTTGCCTTTTCAATGATCTCCAGAACCCTGCCTTTTTCGGGATTCTTTGCATGCGCCAGCGTTTCTTCTATACGTGTATCGCTAATGAAATCCTGCATGGCTATCTCCTTTAAGCCTTTGTAAGGACCGACTTGACTTCCACATCCGGTAGAGAACCGAGCTTTCCGGTAAGCGCACCGATGTCGTCAGTGGTGCCATGAATGATGAGCGCAATAATACTAATCCCCTTCGGTTCGTAAGGAATACCCATGCGGCCTATTATGCTGTCGCCATATTGAGTGATTATTTCATTCACTCTCATCGCCGATTCTTTTCTCTTATGGATGATAATGCTTACTACTCCGATTCTTCGAGATTTTTCTTCCATGTGTCTTCTCCTAAAATAAAAGGGCCTTTACCCGCGAGATAGGGTAAAGGCCCTTGATACGTCCTTCAATTACCCTCAAGGTCAGTTCTTGAAAACCTCCCTCGCAGGCTCGTTGCCGTTATATGTGTTCGCTTACTTGATGTTCACCTTCTTGTGGGGCATGTTCGTCCCCCGTTTTATATAATGGGTGTGCAGCAGCTCATGGGATTTGTGCCCAAGGGGCTTCTCAAGGAAGATCTCATAGATCCTCTTGACCGATGGGTTCTCGTGAGACTGGCGGAACTTCTGCACGGCTCCGTCGTCCTTGTACAGGGCCGCTGCCCTGTTCAGTCTCTTCAAGTTGCTGGGTGCGATGGGCTGACCGCCTCCGGATACACAGCCTCCCGGACAGCACATGACCTCGATGAAGGCGTAGTCTGCCGTTCCCTCGCGGATCTTGTCCATGAGTTTGCGGGCATTGCCGAGCCCATGTGCCACAGCGACCTTGACCTTCCCGAGCGGACCCACTTCCACTGTCGCCTCCTTGACGCCGTCGAGTCCACGAACAGGAGTAATATCGAGGCTCTCGAGGTTGGTGCCGGTGACGACCGCGTACACGGTCCGTAGTGCCGCCTCCATGACACCGCCGGTAGCGCCGAAGATTGTTGCTGCACCGGTGTACTCGCCCAACGGGTTGTCATAATCGCCCTCAGGCAGGTTCACGAAGTCGATGCCTGCCTGCTTGATCATGCGGGCAAGCTCACGGGTGGTAAGCACGTAGTCCACGTCCTGGTACCCGCTGTCATTCATCTCTTCGCGCGCGCATTCGTACTTCTTTGCCGTGCAAGGCATGATGGAGACCGACACGATGTCCTTGGGATCGACGCCCGACTGCTGGGCATAGTAGGATTTGATCAGGGCACCCATCATCTGCTGGGGTGACTTGCAGGTGGAGAGGTTATCCACCAGGTCCGGGTAAAAATGCTCACAGAACTTGATCCAGCCCGGTGAGCACGACGTGATCATGGGCAGCTTGCCGCCCTCTTTTACCCTCTGCAGCAGCTCGTTGCCTTCCTCGATGATGGTGAGGTCAGCCGAGAAGTTGGTGTCGAACACCTTGTCGAATCCCAGACGGCGGAGAGCCGTCAGCATTTTCCCGGTAACCAGGGTGCCCACGGGCATCCCGAATTCCTCGCCAAGGGCTGCACGGATGGCAGGTGCCTCCTGGACAACCACGTGCTTGGTTGGGTCCTGAAGTGCGGCCCAGACCGCTTCGGTGTCGTCTTTCTCGTACAGAGCGCCCACCGGACATGCAAGCACGCACTGGCCGCACATGGTGCAGTTGGTCTCGATCAGCGGCATGTCGAACGGAGGGCCGATAAAGACCTTGTCGCCCCTGAATGAGGGCTGCAGAATATTGGCGGTCTGAATGCTTTCGCACACGGTAACGCAGCGGTAGCACTTGATACATTTGCTGGGATCGCGCACAATGGCCGGGCTGCTCGTGTCGAGCTTTTTCTTTTTGTCCTTCGGGTACTCGAAGCGTACGGTGCGCAGACCAACCGCCTCGGCTACATTCTGGAGCTCGCAGTTGCCGTTACGGATGCAAATGTTGCAGTCCGTGGGGTGGTTCGCCAGGAGCAGCTCGACATTGAGCTTCCGTGCATGCCTTACACGCTCTGTGGTGGTCCTCACTATCATGCCTTCTGCCACCGGGAACACGCACGAAGCAACCAGGTTCCTCTGGCCTTCAACCTCGCACAGGCAGACCCGGCAGGCGCCCGGTGTATGACCTATTTCGGTCCAGGCGCACAACGTGGGGATATTGATACCCACGGTCTTGGCAGCCTCTAAAATGGTGCTGCCCTCTTTCACGCTCACCTTTATGTTATCAATTGTCAGATTAACCATTGCTATCTCTCCTGTCGTTTCACCCTAGAGCTCTGCGTCGCAGCGCAGGCACCTGCAGGACTCTTTGTAGGCAGTCTTCTTGGAATAACCTAGTTCCACCTCTTTGAAGCTGATCATGCGCTCCGATTTCTTGAGCTCGGGCATCTTGGCCTTGGGGCTCTCGATGACCTCTTCATCCACCTCGAAGGGGATCTCGATGACTTCGTCTTCAGGTATCCTGTAGGCGGGCTCGTTGTTCTTGGCGCGGATGAGACCGTCAACGTCTGAGGCAGTCTTGTGGCCCATGGCAATGGCCTCCACAACGGTGGCCGGACCGCTTGCCGCATCGCCTGCTATGAATACGCCCTCCGCCGTGGTCTTGTTCTTTGCCTTGCCTGTGGCCTTTATTCCGCCCCACTTGTCCAGGTTCACATCCGAACCCGCTGCGATGAATGATGCATCGGTGCCCTGGGAGATTGCCGGGACTATGGTGTCTATGGAGAGCACGAACTCGCTGCCTGCAATGGCTACCGGTTTGCGCCTGCCGGAACGGTCGAACTCGCCCAGCTTCATGCGCTGGCACTCGACGCCGGCGAGTTTGTCGCCCTTGCCGATGAGTTTGGTCGGTGCGACCAGGTACATGATCTTGACGCCTTCATGCTCGGCAGCCACAATCTCGTTCTCCCATGCGGGCATGTCTTTGCGCTCGCGGCGGTAGAGGATGGTGACGTCCTTGGCGCCAAGGCGGATAGCCGTGCGGGCCGCGTCGATGGCGGAGTTGCCGCCGCCTACGATAGCCACCTTCGAACCAATGCTCACCTTTTTGCCCAGGTTGACCTCGCGGAGGAATTCCACCGCACCCCAGACACCGGAGAGTTCTTCGCCCTCGATGCCCAGCCTTGTGCTCTTGTGCGCACCGACGGTGATGACGGTTATGTCGAAGTCCTTTCGGACCTGATCAAAGCTGATGTCCTTGCCTACCCTGGTATTGGTCTTGATATCCACACCCAGTGCGCGGATGTCGGCGACTTCCTGCTCCACGATGTCCCTGGGCATGCGGTATTCGGGGATGGCATAACGCATCATGCCGCCGGCAAAGGGCAGTTCCTCGAACACGGTTACCTTGTAGCCCCTTAAGGCCAGATCCTGTGCAGCAGTGAGTCCTGCAGGCCCTGCCCCGATAACCGCGATCTTCTCTTTGCGGGTGACCGGGGCTGCATCGACCTTGGGCCTCTTTGCGTTGTCCGATATATAGCGCTTAAGCCATGCAATGGCCATGGGTTCATCGAGCTGGCCCCTGCGGCACTTGTCGGCGCAGAACTGCGGGCAGACCCTGCCGCACACGCCGGGGAACGGATTGGTCCGCTTCATAACCTTGAATGCATCTGCGAGTCTGCCTGCCCTGATGAGTGCCATGTATGAGGGCACGTCCATCTCGATGGGGCATGCATGCTGGCAGGGTGACTTGAACAGCTTCGAGCAGACAACAGCAGGACACTTCTTGTCGTAGATATGGGCCTCGTACTCGTGCCTGAAATACTTTATGGTCGACAGGACCGGGTTCGGGGCCGTCTGGCCGAGACCGCACAGGGCGGAGTCTTTAATAACGGCTGCCAGGTCTTCCAAGAGCTCGATGTCGCCTGCCTTGCCCTCGCCGCCGCATATCCTCTGGAGAATCTCCAGCATGCGCTTGGTGCCTTCACGGCACGGTGTGCACTTGCCGCAGGACTCTTCCTGGCAGAACTCCATGAAGAACTTGGCCGTGTCCACCATGCAGGTGTCCTCGTCCATGACGATAAGACCACCGGAACCCATGATGGCGCCGAGTTTGATGATTTCTTCGTAATCGGTGGGGGTGTTCAATGCCTCGGCCGGGATACAACCGCCGGACGGACCGCCGAGCTGGGCGGCCTTGTACTGTTTGCCGTTCCTGATGCCGCCGCCGATATCAAAGATAATCTCGCCGATTGCCGTGCCCATGGGGACTTCAACCAGACCGACATTGTTGACCGCGCCGGTAAGGGCGAACACCTTGGTGCCCTTAGAGCGCTCGGTACCCATGGAGGCATACCACTCGCCACCGTTTAGGATGATCTGCGAGATGTTTGCAAAGGTCTCAACGTTATTCAAGACCGAGGGCTTCTGCCACAGGCCCTTGCTCGCCGGGAACGGGGGACGGGGCCGCGGCATGCCTCGCTTGCCTTCGATGGAGTTCATCAGGGCCGTTTCTTCGCCGCACACAAACGCGCCGGCGCCCTGGTAGACATGGATGTTCAGGCTGTAGCCGGAACCCAGGATGTTCTGACCGAGCAGCCCGTACTCCTTGGCCTGGTCGATGGCGATGGTGAGCCTCTTGATGGCCAGAGGATACTCGGCCCGGCAATAGATGTAGCCTTCATTGGCGCCGATGGCGTAGCCTCCGATGATCATGCCTTCGAGCACTGCATGGGGGTCGGCCTCAAGGACGGAGCGGTCCATGAATGCACCCGGGTCGCCCTCGTCCGCGTTGCACAGGATATATTTGACGTCGCTCACAGCCTTGCTTGCAAAAGACCACTTCATACCGGTGGGGAACCCGCCGCCCCCACGGCCGCGGAGACCGGATTTCTTCACCTCGTCGATGACCTGGTCCCTCTTCATCTCGGTCAGGGCCTTGGCTGCCGCCATATAGCCGTCGCGGGCGATGTACTCGTCGATCTTTTCCGCGTCGATCAATCCTCTGTTCTTAAGGACAATGAGCTTCTGCTTTCCGAAGAACGGGATATCCATCATGTGGGGAATGGGCGCTTCCGTTGTCGGCTCTTTGTACATGAGCCTCTTGACCGGCCTGCCCTTGACGATGTGTTCCTCGATGATCTCTGGGACATCTTGGGCCTTCACGTACTGGTAGAACGTCCCTTCCGGATATATGACCATAATGGGGCCTGCAGCGCAGAACCCGTTACAGCCGGTTTCCACCACGGTTACCTCGTCGGTGAGATTCTTTGCAGCCAGTTCCTGTATAATAGCTCTATGGACTTCTCCACTGCCCGTGGCATTGCACCCTGTGCCGCCGCAGACAAGTATATGTGCGCGAAAGACTTTCATTTACGGACCCCCTTCTTGTCTTGTTCCGTGCCCCTTGCCATGACAAAGTCCACCTGCACCTCGCCGTTCATGACGTGGCGCTTGAAGATCTGCCTGGCCTTGTTCGGGGTTAGATATTCATAGACGATTGCTTCTTTGCCCTGCTCTTCGAGGGTTGCCAGAGGCTCCCTGCTGCAGATGCCGATGCAACCCGAGGTGGTGATGAGGACATCGTTCACATTGTTTTCGCTGATCTCGCTCATGAAGGTGTCAAGGATCTCCTTGGCGCCGGATGCGATACCGCAGGTGCCCATATGCACGGTAAGCTTGATGCGCTTCGTGCCGGACCTGAACTGGTCCTCTTTCTCCACCCTGTTCTTAATCTTTTTCAGATCATCAATAGTCAGCTTCGCCATAGGGCCCCTCCTAATTATACTTCGCGAGCGTCTGCTCGAGTTTGGCCGGTTTTACCTGCCCGTGGGTGTCGGCGTCGACAACCACCACAGGTGCGAGACCGCATGCACCGAGACACCGCACCGTCTCCAGGGAGAAGTTCCTGTCTGCCGTGCATTCGCCCGGGGCAATCTTGAGGATATCGCCCACCCTGTCCAGAACCCTCTGCCCTCCTCTTACGTAACATGCCGTACCGAGGCATACGCGGATAACATGCTTGCCTCTGGGGATCATGGTGAAAAAGGAGTAGAAGGTTACCACACCGAACACGTTTGCCACGGGCAGATTCAGCCCGTCAGCCACCCTCATCTGGATGGACATGGGAAGAAAGCCGGTCACATCCTGAACCTGCTCGAGAACAGGGATCAGGGCGCCTGGTTTTCCCTTGTGATCCGTAATGATTTTGTCAACCTGCGCAAGTTGTTCAGAGGTGAACTCCGCCAACCCCGCGTCTGCCTGGGTATTATCGATCGCTTCCACGGTTTACCCCCTATCGCGTATTAAGTCTTGTTAATCTTGTGACTCTTTCGAGCATATTTCCTTATCATACAGTCATGCCGGCATCAAGAATAAACTGAATTGTGGTTCACCACTCAGAAAATCACAGTCAATAGGTTGATGTTTCTTGGGAAATTAATCCGAAAAACGGCCCTGGCCTTCTGATACCTTTTGCTCATAGGAAGACCCCGGTAAAAATAGTAACGGTAGTTTGGGCGATTTCTTCCTTATGGTCATTGCCAATCGGCGATACAACACCCTGACATACTGACAGAATATTGTCCTTATTATCTTGGTTATCTTTATAATGTGCCCTGTCTGTTTTTCAGAAGACACTTCCTGAAGTGGATACCTACGATCATAAGACGTACTACCTCACCGAAGGTCTTCGGGCAAGTTAGGATGCTCCTGATGAGGAGCCTCCAGTAGTAGCTCCTGAACCCTTCCTCATTACAGATACCAATACGCCAGAGACTCTTGAACAAAGCCTTGATGCCTGACCTGTCGATTGTTGAAACCGTATGCTGCTTATACAGGCATAGAAACTCTTTACACCGTCGGTAATAGGCCGCAGGTGAATAAATGGTTTCAAGGACACCACGATAACCGTTGATGAGCTTTTCCCGATCCATTTTCGGGATGAAATTGAGCATACCGTCAGTATTGTTACCGGAAGATTCACAAAGCAGTCTGCCCTCGGAGTGTAGGCGCTTCCATAGCCTTGTCCCTTTCAGTGCCTCCAGAAGCCCTACCATTGCCATAATGATGCCGCTATGCTGGATGAACTCGATCTGCTTTTCAAAAATGTCATCCGGGTCGCTGTCGAATCCGATTATAAAGCCCCCCATAACCTCAAGACCGTGTCTTTGGAGGATGTGAACTGATTTAAGCAAGTCGGCCTTGAGATTCTGCACCTTGCCGGTCTCCTCGAGACTTTGGGTATTCGGTGTCTCAATGCCGATAAACACCTTGTTGAAGCCTGCCTGGACCATGAGGTCAATGAGCTCTGCGTCTTGGGCCAGATTCAGGGAGGCCTCGGTAAAAAAATGGAAAGGCCTTTCATGTTCATCCATCCATCGTGCAAGATCCTTAAGCATTTCCTTTACCTTTGATTTCACCCCGATAAAATTATCATCCACAATGAAAACAGAGCCTCTCCAGCCTTTCAAGAACAACCCCTCGACCTCAGCAATGAATTGGGATGCGCTCTTTGTACGCTGCTTTCTTCCGTTCATACGAACGATGTCGCAGAATTCGCAGTCATAAGGACAGCCGCGGGAAAACTGCAATAACATGGAATCATAGTCTTGAAAATCGATGAGCGACCAGTCGGGCTCGCAGGTAAGGCACAGGTCGGGTTGAGACTCAGGCACATATATCTCTTTGGCCTGACCTTGAAGGAGATCTTCTAAAAAATGCCTGAATGTTTCCTCTGCCTCGCCGAGTATGAGGTGCTCCACCCCTGCAATAGCGACTTCTTCAACTGTGAAATAAGGTCCGCCTGCCACCACCTTGACCCCTACTTCCCTGCACCTGTCAAGCACCTGGGTAAAGGAGGCTTTCTGCACGCTCATTACGCTGATAAAGGCATAGTCCGCCCATTGGAGGTCCTCATGAGTAAGCGATCTTATATTCATATCTACAAGTCGTTTGTTCCATGTATCAGGAACCAGGGCTGCAATAGTAAGCAGGCCCAGGGGGGGAAATGCCGATTTTTTTGAAACAAATTCCAGGGCGTATTTAAAGCTCCAGAATGTCTCCGGGATTTCGGGATAAATGAATAGCACGTTCATATCTGATCCTCCATTTTTTCATAACATATGAATGTATATAGGATAATATGAGGTTATCATTATTCAAGGGAATCAGTGTAAAAGTTACCTAAACTTACTGTTACAGTTTTGAAAATAAAAAAAGACTTCATTGTCCCTGCATGGGGGCCGGACAATGAAGTCAATAATCAAAATCTATACCCTCCTTTACATATCGGACATTAATGCCATAATTCAGGATAAATTTAAATGCTAAAAATTACATAGTTGAATGACAGGTTTATCCTGGTAATAGTTATGTCTCTTGCTCAATGGTATTCAGATATGCCCTGAGATTCTTCTTGGCCTTGAGCAGCCCACACTTTTTCCTTATATTACTCCGGTGAAATGATACTGCAAAGGCTGATACCTTAAGCATTGTTGCGATTTCTTTGGTGGACTTACCTTGTTTGATAAGGTCGGCTATCCTCATCTCCATGGGGGTAAAATTCAGATAATGCTGTGAAAGAGGATTGATATAGGGAGAGAGGAGTTCATCAAGATTTGCCTTAACGATATTAAGATAGATCCGATTTTCGTCATCGAGATTACTTGATTCAATCTTTTCCAGATAAGGGTAAATAATCTTTCGTGCCCTGGAGATAATAGACTCCTGGGCCTGCTTCTTCTCCTTATCTCGGGAATCGAGCAGCACTTTCAATGTAATATTCATTTCTTCAAGGTAACGGGCCTGATTGGCCAACTCCCTCTCCTTTGCAAGCAGCTGTTCTTCAAAGCGTTTGCGCTCGGTGATATCCCTGGCTATGCCGCACAATCCTGTTACATTGCCGGAACTGTCACGCATAGGTGATTTGATGAAATGAAAGGTCAGGAGGGACTCATTGATAACCCTTGAGTATTCTCCCTCCACAATATCTCCGCCCAAAACCTTCCTATCGGTTTCTCTGACATCCGGTTCGACGTCCTTTATACAGAGATCTTCATTCTTCTTGCCCAGGATATCCTTGGAAGAAATCCCAAACAACTTCTCTATACATGGGTTTACGAAGACATATTCATAGTTGAGATTCTTGATGTAGATACAATCCTGGGCTGACTCGAAGATCGTCCGGAAGCGCTCTTCACTCTCCCGGAGGACCTTTTCCATCTCGATACGTTCTGTAATGTCTCTAGCTACCGAGATGACTGCCCGGTCCTTTCCTCCCGGCATATAGGGCACACCGTTGATCTCTCCATACCTGACCTCACCGTCTTTTGTTATAAATTGATAGGTCGAAGAGAAGACACTCTTTCCTGAAAGCACCAACAGCGTCTCATCTATGGCCTTTTGGATATATTCAGGCGCAATGATATTCAGCTCGGCAAATGATCTGCCAATGAGCTCTTCCGGCTTATAACCCAGTACCCGCTCAACACTGGGCGAAACACTCTGTATGACAAAGCTCCCATCTATCGTATAAATTACATCGTTAGCCAAAGAAAAATGGATCTGGTACTTTTCTGCAGTCTCGCGCAGAGTAGCCTCTACACCCGCCCGCTCGGCAGCTGACCGCTCCAACTCGCTAACCCTCCTCTTCAATTCCTGGTAAATAGATTTCTCATTCATACCCTGCTCTTTGAGAAAAGATTATCACAAATCATTTGATATTTTCATTTCACTATATAAGTAAGATAGTCGTGATTATGATAAGGCAATTTGAGCAATCTATCAATTATTTTTTTTTATAATCCTTATTTAATACCAAGCCTGCCAGACAACGCTTTTAAAATAGCTTAATACATTTTATTCTCAAAAGGCAAATTTACCATCTTCATAGATGGTAACAATCTTTCCTGAGGCCAACTGAGCCTTTACCCGCTTCCTCTCGGTATTTACCAGATCCCAATGCAGGGCGGAGTCGTTGAACCCGAGTTCTTTCTTCTTATCAGGCGTAAGCTCTGCTGCATTACCATCAAAGGTATCGGAATATGATGCCCCAAGGGCAACATGGCAATTCCCGCTCTTGCCCCCATAGTTCTCATCATAAAGGGTGTTTGCCATGAAAGTGCTTATCTTGGAAAATCTCTTGTCTGTCAGGGAAAACTCGCCTAATTTGTTGGCACCACCATCCATGGCGATCTGCTTTTTGAGGAACTCCCCCCCTTGTTCGGCAGAGGCACGCTCAACAGAACCCGCCTTGAAAAAAAGGCGTATCCCTTTCACGTAATTCCCGCTGCGGTATGTCGGCTGATCGGCATAAAAGGTGCCTTCAGTACCCCGCCAATCAGGCGAAAGGAATAACTCGAAGCTCGGTATATTATGCCCCGAAATACCCACCCATTTTCTCTTCAGCCCAGGGGTTACCTTCAGATCCACATGCTCTGATTCAATAATATATCTGATGACCTTCATACTGTTCAGCCATTTTTTAATTGACTGGGCATCGTTATAAATATTCTTCCACCAGGCTACGGGGTCGGTCTTTTTTAGAGAGCAGGCATTAATAATCTGCTCGGAGTATTCTTCCACGCTCAGTCCTGCATGCCTGGCAAGCTCTGTTGTTGGGTATACACACAAGGTCCATCCAAACTTTCCTTCAGCCTCACGCCTATCAAGGATATCGTTCAGATACTTGCGGGCTACCGCCGCCTTACCGATCTTCTCAGGCCTCACATCGCAAAGGTGAGTTATAGAAGCCGGGGCTCGGAGCGTAATGTTGCCATGAATAGCCTTGAACAGCTCTTCATCCCCAGGGGTTTTAAATATAAGCTGTTTTGTATTCGAGAGACTATAGTAGTCATGCTCCATCCTTGGTGAAAAGGAAGTGCGCTGCACCGGGTTCAGTCCCATTTCGAGCAAGTGGGCATAGACAACCTCAGCCAGAGGCAATGCAGGCATATCATAGCGGATAAGTACGATATCGCCCTTTTTGAATCTTTCTATCCTAGCGGTCTTCAAACCCCAGATGAGGACCTGCGCATATCTCTGTAGGTGAATAGCTCTCAGCATACGGTCTCCTGTTGCAAAGCTTGTAAAAGTCTTTTATCAAAAAAGTGCCTTGGCACACAATATATATAATCCGTCACTTGGCACCCAGATTCTTGCATATCTCATCAACCACTTCGCTTGTGGTGCTTTTGCCTCCCATATCCGGCGTCCTTACCTTTCTGGCAGCAAGAACGGATTCGAGCGCCCCCATGAGCAGTCCTGCCATATCTGCCAGATCAAGATGTTCCAGCATCAATACCATCGACCAGATCATGCCCACTGGGTTTGCAATACCCTTGCCTGCAATATCCGGCGCCGACCCATGAATGGGCTCGAACATGCTGGGAAATCGCTTTTCCGGGTTGATGTTTGCCGAAGGCGATATGCCTATGCTCCCGAGCATGGCAGAACCGAGGTCGGTCAAGATATCGCCGAAAAGATTACTCGCCACCACTACGTCAAGGTCGTTCGGTCTCATAATCATGAGCCCGGCAAGGGCATCCACATGCATGCCCCGTGATTCGATGTCTCGGTATTCTGTCCGTACGTCCTCAAAAATCCTGTCCCAGAAGACCATCGAATAGTTAAGCGCATTGGACTTTGTGGCGCTGACCATACTCTTACGGCCATGTTTTCGGGCATACTCAAAGGCGTACCGGATGACCCTGGTAACACCCTTGAGGGTAAAATGCGACTCTTGAACAGCCTCTTCATCAGGGGTGCCTACATTGAGGAATGATCCGTGGCCGCAATACTCGCCTTCGGAGTTCTCACGAATCACCACGAAGTCGATATCATGGGAAGATTTCACCTTTAAAGGTGAGTCCAGCCCATCGAGGAGCCTTATAGGTCTGAAATTTATATACTGGTCGAATCCCTGCCGGATAGGAAGCAGCAGATTCTGAAGCGAGATATGGTCAGGAACGCTCGGAAAACCCACTGCGCCAAGCAGGATAACGTCACAGTCAGAGAGGATCTTCAACCCATCGTCGGGCATCATGGACGCGTGTTTCAGGTAATACCCGCATCCCCATTCGACCTCTCTGGTCATGAAAACAAGACCGCCATGGATCTCCTCGAGTCTCCTTAAGATCCTGATACATTCATTGGTTACTTCGATGCCAATGCCATCGCCGGGTATGAGTGTTATTGCAACTTTTCTCATGCGCTACCTTCCTTAGGACAGATTGTCTGTTCATTTTCAAGGACGTGATTTGGGCATCACTGACCTACAAAAATTTATTTACATTAGCCATAACATTCTCATCGACGCACATAAAGAGTACCGATATATGAAAGAATCTTATTCAGGTATTAATTCCTGATTAATTGTGATAGTGGTTACATATGAACATCGGGGATGTGAAGATAGCTGCTATCTTCATCTATTGCCTCCATTATGGCTTTATGGCATTACCCCTCTTATGTATTCCCCACACTCACAGGGGAGAGGGTAGGCGTACAGGTGTCTCACCCCATGCAGATTCCTGTATGTTCGCACCTCCCCCTTTTTTTAATGCAGTGATGCCCTCATGAGGGCGTAAATACAAGAGCGTTCAGATCAGGTCTTTGCTCAAGTCCATCCCGATAGTGGTGCTCTTAAGCTCTAAGCCTGACAGGGCCGCGGCTGTAACACCCAGATCAGCAATGCGAATCGGCCTGTCATGTGTGCCAGTCTTCCCACCGGGTATCGAGATCGCAGCAACGATAGGGAGTGTATCCACGGATCCGTGGCCTCCATTATACACACGCCAGGGGGGAGACCATGTGGGCGCCTTGATGCCCACATTGGGGATCTGGCCGTTATAGACCGGGATCTGCCAGCCGTTTTTCGCCAGAATGATGAGGTCGGGCCAGATGACGGTCTGTTCCTTGTCAACATCTACATAGAATGTGTGATAGAGCTCTCCGGGCAGGCAGACGCCTTCAATGCCGTTTTTCATATCGTTCCTGTCAACAACCCACCACGGGCACTCATTCTTAAGAGTCTGAGGGTTCAGTGCCCGGTGGACCGACAGCACCGCCTTCGCCTTTGAGACCTTTTCTTTGTTTTCCCGCCAGTACAATACACCATAGCTGCTCACGCTGAAGGCATACATCTCCTTTTTTTCCAGTATCCCCCTCTTCTCAATTATCCCTGCACTCTCAAGGAGGCCCACGCAATCGGTTGATGAAAAATCATCGGTATAGAGGTGATTTACTGCAGAGTGGTCGCTCAGGAGGATGATTTTTGCATGGCCCAGCACCCCCTGTTTCTCAAGGCCAGCCATAAGGCGGCCGAACTGGATGTCCACATCGCGGATTACATCCAGGATTGCCTCTTTGAAAAGGAGCTTGTTCCTGCTGCTGACCAGCTGATACTCAGGCTTGTTTTCACACCCCTCAGGCGGTTCATACGGCGGATTGACATTGATGAATTCCGATGGGTCCCATGCACTTCCGATGGCATGCCCCGCATCGTCGCACTGGGCAAGCAGAATGTAGGCCATATCGGGCTTATCGCGTTTGAATATCTCAAGGGTTGAGTCCACGATCCAGCTGTCATGGGGAAAATGATTCGCAAAGTGTTCCATCTGCCAGGTCAGGAGACTGCCTTGGCCCGTATAGAGCCGTGTCATGACATCGCTTGTCCTCATAGATCCCCCGAAGAATCCGAGGTGTGTCGATTCCGGGTCACAGGCTGCATCCTGGTCTGTATGAGGATCTGCAAGGCTCTCCCTCTTCGGGGGTTTGAGGTAACCAGGGTGGTTAGGCCCTGTCACCAAAATATCCACACCAGAGGCGTCCCCGTTTCCACGGAACATCTCCCCCACCCATTCCTTGCCTGTAATGAGCATGGTCTTGGAGTGGGGCCAGCTGCGTTTCCAGGCCGTAAAGAGTGTGTCCACGGGCCGACCTTTATCATCCCTTGCAAAGGACATGCTGGTGCGCTGTATGACTACCTCCCCGGACTCGTCCCAGCCGGTGGGCTGTGCCCATACGCTTATGATGCCGGTTTGGGCACTCGAAGTACCAGCCAGGGCGTTCAGGTGGTTCATATCCGTAGCGGCCGGCAGGAAGCTTTTTGCATTTCTGAACCACATGGAATTTTTCAGAAATGCACGAATATTAGGCATCAGCCAGTTCCCCTCGCTTCCCCCCGGCATACCCCGGGCATCGAGCTCAAGATATTTCGGATTGAGCGCATCTATGGCTATGAAGATAAGCTTTTCTCGGTTGTAAGCTGAATTTCCTGCAGGCAGCGTGGCACCATTCACTTTCATGGGGAATATCCCCCAGTTCATGAAGGTGATTCCTCCAAGGAGGGCTGTTAACTTTTTTATAAACGACCTGCGCCCGATTCCTCTGTTCACCGTGAGATGCTTGCTTGTCATGCTGTGTTTTCGAGCCATATTTCCCCCCATGTTTTTTTGAACTGATACAAAGTTGCCATCAAATACATATCAAATATGCGTAAGGCCGCTCACCTTCCCCTCTTCCCTCAAATCTTATGGGTGAGGGGGCCAAGGTGAGCGAGGTATTTTATACCATGCCACTGAGAATAATTCACTCACCATAATCAGAAAGCCGGAGAAGTGGCATACAGACACAAGATACCCCCCTGGCGGTTGACCTCTGCCTTTGACTTTCTGCCGTTCATCACATCGATGGAAAGGTCGATGATCTCTTCTGCGATACGTTCAAGGCTCACACCTTCGAGCACGGCACCTGCATTCACATCGATGTCATTCTCCATGGCAAGGAAGAGCCTGCTGGTACTCGATACCTTGATGACAGGTATGATGGGAAAGCCACAGGGGGTCCCCCGTCCGGTGGTAAAGATGATAAGCTGGCAGCCTGCCGCACCGAGGCCGGCCATGGATTCCATGTCATAGCCCGGGCCGTCAAGGATGACGAGGCCCTTGCCTTTCGGGTTCCGGCCATAATCCACCACCTCGTTGATGGGGCGGCTTCCTGCCTTGCAGATACAACCCAGCGATTTCTCCTGGATGGAGCTCATGCCCCCGTCCATATTTCCGGGCGCTATCACATATGAGGCCAGCGGTCCTAAGATATCCTTGGTGCGCTTTTCCGCTGCTTCGATTATCTGCACGATCCGCTGAGCGACCTCAGTGGTCTTTG
This sequence comes from uncultured delta proteobacterium, assembly GCA_963798485.1. GTDB lineage: Bacteria > Desulfobacterota > Desulfomonilia > UBA1062 > UBA1062 > MWEI01. The sequence goes on from CAWCTR010000002.1 coordinate 41,842, forward strand.
CCCTCCTTGATAGTATATGTGAGGTCCCGATCATCTCGGTGTTCTCTGTGAGGATCACCGTACCCCCTGCATCCACCAGCCAATCGGAAACCAGCCCCACAGCAGGATTTGCCGTGATGCCTGAAAAGGCATCCGAACCCCCGCACTCAAGCCCGATGGTTATGGATTCCAGAGGGCATTCGATACGCTTCATGCCGGTTGCATCCTCCACCATCTTCTTTGCAGACCGGATGCCTTTGACAGCAGTCTTGCGCGATCCACCTTCATTCTGGATAACAAAAGATTCGACCGGTTTACCGGTCTGTGCGATCTCGGAGGCAATGGCCAGGGCGCTGATGGTCTCGCACCCAAGCCCGATGACAATGGCGCCCGAGACATTAGGGTTCTTGCCGAGACCTGCAAGGGCATTCGTGTGCATGCCTATCTCAAGTGCCCGGCCGCAACCGTGCCCGTGCAGAAAGGGGACCGTTCCTCTGACCTCCCGGCCGATCATGTCCGCCACGCCGTTCGCACACGCCACCGTTGGAATGATTGCGACATGGTTTCTGATGCCAACCGAGCCATTGGGCCGCATATAGCCTTGTATGGTATCGCGCTTCATACCGTTACCCCTTCGATGGTGAGGTTGTGGGTGTGTACCCAGGCGCCTTTTTTGATATCACCCAAGGCATACCCGATCGCCTCGCCGTACTTAAGCACCGCCATGCCTTGCTGAATATCAACAAGCGCTACTTTGTGGCTGTAGGGGATCCTTTCGAGTGCAGTGAATTCATTACCATCCGGCAGCATCACAACCTCGCCCTCGGGGATGTCTTCCAGGGCCACAGCCACTGTATCCTGCTCTTTGATGACAATAACATTGGGCTTCATCTGCAATCTCCCCCTTCGTTCAAGAGCGCAATTATGGCAGCTATAAATGCTTTGTTAAAACGCATCTCTGATCACCCCTTCTATGAGGGGGACAGTGCACTTGCGCGGATTGGCGAGCGTGGGAATCTCGGTCATGGCATCCAGGGCTATCATGATTATATCCGCCTCGGCGATGTTCAGATCTCTCATCCGTGTCGGAAGCCCTATCTTCTTGATCAGATCAGCTACGGCATCGGCGGCGGCTGATGCTGCATCCAACTTTGACATACCATCAACCTTTACACCCATAGCCTCAGCTATTGCTGCAAGCTCATCGGCGCAAACGTCCCTGTTGAACCTCATAACATGCGGCAGGAAAAGCCCGCACAGCGTGCCGTGGTGGATCTTGTACTTTGCGCCGATGGCGTGGGCAAGGGAATGGGTAAGTATGGTCGATGGTATTGAAAAAGCCCACCCGGCTGTAGACGCTGCAAGCTGCATCTGCATCCGTGCATGCACGTCACTGCCGTTTTCCACAACGATGGGAAGGTACTTTGCAATCAACCGAATTGCATTGAGCCCATGCCCTGTGCAGATTGTGTTTCTCATGATGGAGCACATCCCATCAATAGCATGAGAAAGGGCGTCCATACCCGTGGCTGCGGTGAGTATCTTAGGAAGGCTAACGGTCAGGTGGGGATCGAGTATAGCTACGTTCGGATAGATGACATTCTCTGCGATATTGAATTTCCGGCCTATCTCCTCGTTCTTGATGACGGCTATATTGGTCACCTCGCTTCCGGTGCCGGAGGTGGTGGGGATTGCAATATGCGGGATCAGCGGGTCTACGAGCTTATAGATGGTGACATTATCGATGGCCTTTCCGCCGTTCGTCAGGGTCACGGCCACACCCTTTGCCGTATCGATGGAGCTTCCGCCGCCGAGACTCACCAGGATGTCGGCATTCACGCTTCTGCAAAAATCAACGGCCATGTCCACAATCGTGTATCCCGAATCTTCCACGACCTCGTCGAATACCCCGACACACAGGCTGCCTATGGCCTTTTCAACCTTGTCCAGGATGCCTGCCGCGCGTATGCCCTTATCCGTTATGATAACGGCCCGCTTGCAGTTGAGCCTGGATATCTCGTACTGCAGCGCTATAATACTGTCAGGGCCTCCCACAACCTTTGTCGGTCCTTCGAACATAAACGACTGTGCAGGCTGCTGATAATCGAACATGATCGGGAAGGTATATTTCTGTATCCCGTCGGATAACGGACAGATATGGACCCTCTTTATCTGCGTGTATTCACCAAGTCCGTATTCCCCGAATTCCCTTCCTATGCCGGACTGCTTGTATCCGCCGAAGGGCATGATGTCGGCAAAGGCATGATAGTCGTTGATCCACATGGTTCCGGTCTTTACCCGCGCTGCTATCTTTTCCGCACGCCCGATATCGTTCGAAAACACACCACCACCAAGCCCGTAGATGGAGTCATTCGCGATTGCCACAGCCTCCTCGTCATCGTTAAACGGCATGATGCACACCACAGGGCCGAAGATCTCTTCCTGGGCGATGCGCATCTTGTTATCGACCCCGACAAAGACGGTCGGCATGTAGTAGAACCCTGTTGCAAACTGGTCGCCTTCGGGCCTTTTCCCGCCGTAGAGAACCTGGGCGCCCTCATCGAGTCCGATCTTGACATACTTTTCCGTTACGGCGCGCTGTATCTCATTTACCAAGGGCCCCATCTGGGTTGCAGGATCGAGTTGATACCCCATCCTCACCTGAGAGAGTCTCTTCAGAAATCGGTCGATGTACTCATCATATATCTTTTTATGAACAAGGAGCCTTGTGCCTGATTCGCAGATCTGGCCCGAATGGAAGAACGTACCGAACAGACCGCCGTCTACTGCAAGATCCATCTTGGCATCTTCGCAGATGATGTTTGCGGATTTTCCGCCCAGTTCCAGGGTCACCTTCTTAATGGTATCCGCACCCATCTTCATGATCTGCCGGCCCACCTCGGTGCTGCCCGTGAATGCGATCTTGTCCACCTTCGGGCTCGTACACAGGGCCTGGCCCACCTCGCTGCCCGGGCCTGTGATGATGTTCACCACCCCCTTGGGGATCCTGCTCTCTGCAATGACCTCGGCAAGGATGAGCGCACTCAGAGGGGTATCGGTGGCAGGTTTCAATACGATCGTGTTGCCCATGGTTATTGCATGGAGGATCTTCCACATGGCCATGTTGAAGGGGAAGTTCCATGGGATGATGCCCACGCACACACCGATAGGTTCCCGTCGGATGTAATTTCTTCCAGGACTGGCCAACGAACAGGGGACCCGGATCTCCTCATGCCATTTGAATTCATGGGCGGCATACCAGGCGAGATTCCGTGCGGTCATGGCATTGCCGATGACCTCGGCACCTGTCCTGTTGATGAGGCCGCCGGAGTCCATTGACTCATACGAGGCTATCCTGACAATATATTTCGTCAGCCGGTCGGAAAAATCCATGATGATCCGCGAGCGTTCTTCCTGAGCCAGACCACTCCATACGCCTGAATCAAATGTCTTTCGCGCAACATCGATAGCGGCCCCAGCGTCAGCTGCATTGCCGTAGGCGAAGGTTGCAAAGGGCAGACCGATCCCCGGGTCGATTGATTCCCTGGTCCGAGGGCTTACTGAATCAACAAAGTCCCCGCCAATGTACATCTTAAAATGTTCCATTCATCCCCCGTTTTATCACTGCCGGTTGATAAAGTATGTTTATCTTATTAGCATACTTATCCTGTCATGAATACGGCTTTCAACAGTCTTTAAACCCCTCTACAGCCGGATATCAGTAGTCCTCACCCGGCATACTCAAGTGATTGTTTGCCCGCATGAAAGAGTACGTTGGTAGAATTCAGGGTAGACTAAATACTGCCATGCCTTTATTGTAATAGGCAAATCCACTCTGAAAGAAGAAGGCTATGGAACCCTTATCCGAAAATCTCGTTGAGAGAACCTGGCAGGAGATTGCCCACTATGATTCAGACCGCGCCACGAAAGAGATGATGGAGCTCGGACAGGTACAACCGGATCTCCTTTCTTTCATTCTGGAATTCACTGAGGACCTTGGTGAGCAGGCAGGAGAACTGGGCGTCTATCTGCTTTTTGTCATATATCACCTGTTCAAGAAGGGCTATGGCAAGGAGATCAAGCCGGTAACGCCTGAAGAGATTGTAGAATGCTATGAAGAGAACGAACGGCTCATGGAGAAGCTGGAAAAGGCCCAGGACGAATTCTTTAACAGGGTGGCCGAGGTACAGCTCTCTCCTCAACCTTATGTGATCAGGTATGTGGTTGACTCATTATCGGATAGAACCTGAAGACGATGACGACAGGGAACCTCTGAGTGAAGAAGAAGTGGGCTTTCTCTTCATGTTGCTCAAAACCGTTATCGATGTGTTAAACATGAAGACCAACGAATAAACCCTGTACGCTTATCAATCTTGCTGCAAAAGATCAGGAGAAAATGCAACAGAAGTCGGATAGGACTTTGGAACACGGACCTGTAAGGCGGCCAGGAGATTACCGAGTGCTATGAATGTCCCAAGCAGAAATACATACTGAAAGCCCAAGCGGTTCCAGATCAACCCGCCCAGCAAGGCAACCATAATGGAAAAGCAATGATCGATACTCACTGACATAGTCAGCGCCGGTTGGACGTGTGAGGGTTGCAGTGCTATCTTTTTCATATACATGGCCCGGGCCATATTCACCGACATGAGCATCTGATCCATGAGAAAGCACCCACACGCGATAAAAAATGCGGTGTTTTCAGACACCAGGAACCTGGCAAATCCATACCCCAAACAGACAAACACCAGCAGCACGGACTCGCACACCAGGACGATCCGCTCCCCCAGACGGTCGGTCGCCCAACCCAGCAACGGCTGGAAGACAATGCCGATGATCCCGCCGATCATCAAGAGCGTGGCTATGGTTTGTGTGGGCTGATGGAACACCGTGACCAGCACCCAGGGCGCAAAGGTGAGGAACAGCTGTTTACGCGAACCATAAAGCACGGATAGAAAATAATACAGCCGGTATTCCCGGTGGAGTTTCAAATGAAGGGCCGGCGGCTGTGTTTGCTCCGGTCTCATGGCGAACATCAGAAGTGCCGCCGTCATGAAGGCCACGGCAGCTAAAGCAAAGGTGTGGTGAAAGGTGAACCCCAGGTACTTGAACCCGATAAACACCAAGAAACTCCCGAGTATGGCGGCCAGGTTCCGGATTGCGTTTAACTGTCCCAGACGCTGCCCTGTCTTGCCTTCTTCGGCCAGTTCCATACCGATTGTTGAAGACAGGGGGAGAAAGATATGCTGGCCCAGGCTGTAGATGAACAACCAGAGCACCATGACCACATAGGAAGGTGAAGCAAAACCGATCAGCATAGTCCCCGCCGCCCCAAGCAGCATGGCTACCACGGCAAGGCGGCGGCTGCAGAGAAACCATAGCAGGGCTGAGGCAAAAACCACCAGGACGCCGGGAAGCTCACGGGGAATCTCAAGAAAAGAACGTTCGAACCCGCTCAGGGCGAAACGCTCGTTCAGGAAGTTATTAAACGTCGCATCAATAATGCTGTACGCCATGCCGATGGCCAATGAAGCTACGATAAACACTGAGAGTTCCCGGGACATGCGTGTTAAGCGTGCAGTAAACATCATGGCGAAGACTTACCAATTAAAGGGACTTGCGTCAATGGAAGCTGATATCGCAAGGCGGCAAGGGAATAATTCTAAGGCTCAATCCCTCTCATCGAGTGGTATGTATTTCGATTCCTTTGGCAGCGAACTCACATATGCAGGCCGTATGAGCTTGGCCTGGATGATCTGCTCGATCCGGTGCGCAGACCAGCCGACTACCCGCGCCATGGCAAAGATAGGGGTGAAAAGGTCAATAGGGATATGAAGCATCTTGTAGACAAACCCGGAGTAGAAATCTACATTCGGGGCCACAATCTGGCCCTTACGCTCGCGGATGAGCTCACTGCCGACCTCTGCCACTAGTCTCATGAGGTTCAGCTCTTTTTGGAACTCCGTCTTGCCGGCCATGTCATCAGCCTTTTCCAGGAGGATCTCGGCCCTGGGATCTGATACCGTATATACCGCATGACCTATGCCATAGATCTTACCGGCACCGTCATGGGCCTTACCGTCGAGGATCCTGGTCAGATACCTTTTCACTTGATTGCGGTCTCCCCAATTCTTCACATGTTTTTTCACATCCTTCATCATCTTCATGACCGCCTCGTTGGCGCCTCCATGGAGATGGCCGCTTAAGGAAGCGATGCCCGAGCAGATGGCCATATAGGTGTTGGCGCCGCTGGATGAAACAGTGCGCACCGTGAAGGTGGAGTTGTTTCCCCCTCCATGCTCTGCATGCAGCATGAGGGACAGGTCAAACAGCATTGCCTCATCACGATGCGGTCTTGTGCCCGTGAGCATGTAGAGGAAGTTTTCCGCCATGGAGAGATCGGGGTCCGGCGGGATGATACGCAGGCTTCCACCCTGACGGTAGCGGGACACCTTGTGATTGTATGCAACCACTGTGGGGAACTTTGCGATAAGGTTGATGCATGTCATGATCACATCTTTAAGCTCCAGGGAGACCGGGTTTGAATCGCACCTGCTCAGGTGTGATATAACCGAGTGCAGTGCAAACATCTGGTTCTCGTTTTCTGCCTCCTGGGTGATGATGCCCCGTTCAACCTTGTTGAGCGACCTCCCCTTGCTGAGCAATTCTGAAAATATTTTCAGGTCTTCCCGGTTCGGGAGCTCGCCGGTGAGCAGGAGGTAGGCCACTTCTTCAAAACCGAACCGGCCTTCAGCCTGGATCTTCCTGGCAAGGTCGATGGCATTGTACCCGCAGTAGGTCAGCCTTCCCGGGGCAGGCAGGACGACTTCCCCCTTGCCATCCTCAGAGGGTATCCTTTTGAAGCCGAATACGGTGCCCTTGGAAGTGATACCCACCACCACACCCGTGCCATCTGAATTGCGGAGCCCCAGCTTGATGTCCTTGGCCTTGATAAGATCGGGGGATACATTATCGTGGTACCGTGCGAGCGCATGGATCTTTTGTATGATGTGTTCCATACTCACCTCATCTCGATATTTCTCTTCCAGGCATATTCTGAAACATGGCTCAGTGCCCTTAACGCATTCCCCAGGTCGTTGAACACCGGTATGCCTTTTTCGAGAAAGACCTGCCTGGTCTCCCTGATAAGATCTGTTATATCAAGAGAATCCCGGCCCTGCTTGAACTCGGGCATTACAAGGATTATGGGCTTGCCGGTTGAGTCTATTGCCTCCCTCATGGCTATGCTGAGCTCCCTGAACGGGGTAATCTCCTTGACCGATTCAACACCCAGCCCCAGGGCAACGGCCTTGAAATGATGCAGAAGTTGGATGATCACCTGGACATCAATGCGCGCATCACTGCCCGAGAGCAGGAACACCTGCCGGTATGCATCGGGGTCCACAAAGGGATTGGCTGCATCAATGGGGTTTTTGGCACTGGACCCAGGTCTGGGGAGTGATTCAAGGATCCTCTCGCTCAAGGCATCATCAAATTTGGGCAGATCGAGCCCAAAGCGTTCAGCCAGATCACCGGCGCTCACACCCAGCGCCCCGCCGCCCCCTGCCACGCTGACGCCATGGTATCTCATTATTGGAAGCATGGAAAAGGCTAGACACGTCTGAGCAAGCTCCCACAGATCAGCCACCTGGATGGCGCCTGCCTGACGCAGCGCAGACTCCCAGATCACCTTGCTCCCGCCCATGGAGGCCGTATGACTGGCAACAGCTCTGCCCCCTGCCTCCGAGAGGCCGCCCTTATTGATGATCACGGGCTTGCGGGCTGCCACCTGCCTGAGAACCCTGAAGAACTCGCGTCCGTCCTTGACCCCTTCCATGTACATAGCAATGACCTTGGTCTGGCGGTCGTTGCCGAGATACTCCAGGAGCTCGGTCTCCCGCAGGTCAGCACCGTTGCCGAAACTGATGACCTTGGAGAACTTCACGCCCATCCACTTGCCGATATGTGCAAAATCTATGGACATGCCCCCGCTCTGGGAGATAAAGGCGACATGTCCGCTCTCCCGGGAGAGGTCCGGGCCGGGCAGCAAGGTAAGCCCGCTAGCCGGACAGTAGACACCGAAGCAATTGGGGCCGATCACGCGTATCCCTTTTGCTGCGACCTCGCGTATCTCATCTTCCAGGGCCTCACCCTTGGTTGTTCCGGCCTCGGAAAAACCTGCAGAGAGGATCTCGGCGCCTGCAATACCCATGGTCCTGCATTTTTCCAGGGTTTGCGGTACATGCTCAGCCGGCACGGCGATGATGGCGAAATCCACTTGCGCCGGGATTTCATCAAGGCTCCGGTATAGCTCATTACCATTGATTCGGCCGCCATTGGGGTTTACCGGGTAGATCCCGCCGGCAAATCCAATGGCGGTAAGCGCGCTCATGATGCCGCTGCCGAAACCGGCACCCTTTGGAGAGACCCCTATGATGGCGATGTTTCCGGGATGGAAGATGCGGTTAAAAACCTCGTCGTTGCGGGTTCGCTCAATAATGCTCTCCATGGTAACACCTCATTTAAAACATGATGATCTCATTCTTTCTGTTTCCTAAAGTTTTGTCAATGCAGACAGGATAGTTGCACAACCTCTTTACAGGTCAGTCCGGCAACATTATACTTGAAGCACATTCATGAGCACGGCAGGGGACTATGCCCAAAGAAAATACCCACCTCCACTTTGCCTACGGGCTCCTTGAGGAGTTCCAGGACTGCGATATCCTGAAGGATGTCTCTGACAACATCTGGAACTATCTCTTGGGCTCCATCATCCCGGATACGTTCTACTATGGGAGCAGTGCATCTCTCAGGCGTATCTCGGAATCCTTCCACGGCAAGGACGGCAACCCGACTAATATAACCATTGTGCAGGTGCTTGACAATGCACGGGATAAGAAAGATCTTTCATTCATACTTGGGTATATCTCCCACTGCGCCCTGGACATCACCTTTCACCCGGTTATTTACTATCTTTCCGGCAACTACTATGATGAATCTCCCCAGAAGAGGGCCCGGGCCGTCTACCTGCACCGCCACCTGGAGACCTGCCTCGATCTGGATATCAAAAATTCCATGCGCCTGCACAGGCTCATCAGGATAAAATACCTAAAAGGACTTGTTTTTGAAGAGATTATCTCTCATACATTCAAGGTTCCGATAAAAAATCTGCGACATTCCCTGAGAAGACAGATCGTTTATAATGTTCTCTTTACAATAAATACAGCCTATCACCTCGCCAAGCTGGCCTCAAAGACCGGTCTTTTCAATGACACGTCGCAGCTGGGCCTCTTCTATGGCGATGCAGGACACGACGAGCAAATCCCACCTACGATAGAAGCAGCCGACCTCATAGAGGGCCGCCAATGGACTACCACCATCAACGAGCTCTTTTCCAATGCCCGCATCTTGGCTAGATCCATGATGGAAGCCGCCTATGGCTACTGGATACAATCAGTAACCCGCGATGAAATGCTCCACGCAATACCTGGGTTAAGCCTTGATACAGGCAAGCTCGGTGTGAGCGCCTCGAATATCCGCCACACAAAGGGGGACAGCGCTTTGAAGGAGAACTAGTATCTCCATCTAGAATTCAATCGATTGATCATGGATCTCACAAGGTAAGAATCTCGTCGATGGTGAGGTCTTCCACACAGAGCGGGTCGATCCCCTTTAACCTGGCCGACAGCTCCTTGGCAGAGATTTCTGAAAGAGGCATGATGACCCTGTAGTTGTGTTTATCAAGCCAGATGAGAAACTGCCATGCATAACATTCCCGGCAGTGGACTTTCTTTTTCTCCAAGTAAGCCTCATTATCCAGCGTTTCCAGCTCCTTGTGGCGGGGGCAAGCGATATCGATACAGAAGGTACCGGATTTGTATTTCTTCGTTGCCATGGTTTACCTCATGTAGAGTTTTATTGATTGAAATCATATCACTTCTGCCCGGACTTGGCAACTTTTACCCGTGTAAATCTCATAAACTACTGTATTTTCAGTTAATTCTAAAAATGTTTCCAAAATTATTCCTTCGGACATTAAGTGGTTGACAAACCGGATTCAAATATTTATTATTAGTTAATATTAACTATATAGAATATTTGATATTATGAATATTGGATCGATACTACGCAAGAAAAGAAAAGAGCGAAAGCTCATCTTAAAGACTGTGGCGGAAAAGGCCGGCATATCAGAGGGCTTTTTAAGCCAGGTGGAGAATGAGGTTAATTCACCATCGGTATATACACTCGTCAAGATCTGCAATGCCATAGGCATCGAGGCGGGCGATTTACTCAACCAGGCCAAGCAGATGGAAAGGTTGATAGTAATCCGCAAATCGGAGTGGAAAGATGTTGAGCTGCCGCACACAGGGTTTATTACCCAAAGGTTTTTCCCCCCTGAGAACAGAAATGTCATCGACAGCGCCGTATTGGTTTTGGAACCGGGAAAGAGCATCCCAGCAAGAAAAAATATCAAGAACGGCCAGGAGGTACTCTGTGTGCTGAAAGGTATGGTGGAACTTGTGCATATCGACAAGACCGTAACACTTTCCGAGGGCGATTCCATACATTACTATTCAACCCCTGAGAAGGAGATGATCACCAACAAAAGCAAAGGTCTCTCCGTCGTCTTTTGGGTTGGAACAATTTAATACAGTTTTATTTTTTAAGCACCATTTTTTACTTGAGCGTTTTTTTGAATCGGATGGTTTCTTATCTAAAGAAACATCCATTAATGGGATAGGTTTCATGAAAGCAACGAAAGCAGTGCGGATATACCTATAATTCCATGAGACGGGGGGATTCCTATGATCAAATTCAGTAAGCAACAGTTAAAGGTGCCCAAGTTGATGAGGCCGGTCTATTTGGTGTCGGCGGGACAGTCAAAATTCGACAGGGCCATGCCTGACAAACGGACCGAGGAGCTTTGTGTGGACGCATTTACCATGGCGGCGGACCTCCTGAACATGTCGCCGGCTGAACTGAAGCGATATATTCACACATGCTACTACGGACATTTTGCCGACCATTTCGGAGACCAGCTCCTGGGCGAAGCGGTCATACACGACAGGCTCGGCCTGGACCCGCTCGGCAATAGCGGCATAAAAACCGGCGGTGCAACAGGAGGTTCCACGCTCTGGGAGGCAATGAAGACCGTTGCTTCCGGGTATTCCGACTGCGTGCTCGCCATGGGATGGGAGAGGATGGACGAAGTCCCCACGGACGAGGGCAACTTCCTGATATCATGCGCTGCCGACAAGGATTGGGAATCTCCTCTGGGGCACATCTATACCGGATATTATGCCGTTATGGCCCAGAAATACTGGCAGGTATTCGGAAAGGCCGAAGATTCCTTCAGAAGGACCCTTGCCGAAATATCCGTGAAGCACCACGGCTATGCCCGCTTCAACCCCTTCGCCCATGGCCCTATGAAGATCACGGTTGATGATGTCTTGAAATCACCGGTAATCGCAGACCCATTGAGGGCTCTGGATGCGTGCCTCATGAGTGTAGGCGCTGCGTGCGCTATCATTTGCGACGAGGATACGGCAATAAAGCTGACAAAGAATTCCAAGAATACGCCGCTCAGAATCTGGGTGGCGGCCGGCTCCCACACCCTGCGTCCTGCGGACAGAAGGGACATGGAGATACCGCTTCTGCCCAACGAGAGAGCGGATCAGTACAAAAATTTGGGGAAAGAATTTCCCGGTGGTGAACGTTATCCCGGCTTCAGCGGATTTCTTGCCGCAAGAATTGCCGCCTGGTATGCATATCGAATGACAGGTATTGTTGATCCCACAAAAGATCTCGATGTGATCGAACTTCATGATGCATTCACCATCAGCGATGTGCAGACCTATGAAGATATCGGGATAAGACCCTATGGCCATGGACGTGAGTACGTGGAGTCCGGTGACTGCTATCATACCAACCCCAAGACAGGCAAGCCCGGCAAGCTTCCGTCCAACATCTCCGGGGGCCTGCTTGGATGCATGCATGCGGTGGGGGCGACAGGCATTATGCAGACGTTCGAGATTGCGACTCATATCTGGAATCGCTGGGCCGAGATGCATGGCGATGAAAAGCTCTGGAAGAAATTCAACAGGAAGAAGCCATCGGACTGGACCAATCTGCAAGTCAAGGGCGCCAAGAGGGCACTTGCCATAAGTCATGCCGGTGTGGGGTCGCACGTGACGGCAACGATCCTGATGCATCCTGATCATTTATTGAAAAAAGACGCATAAAGGAGAAAAACGATGAGCATGTTCGGACAGGTATATGTAAAGAACAACCAATATAAGATAAAGGGTAATTTCCACCACCTTACCCCCAATATGCCGATAAGGAATGCCGACGACGGCTGGAAGCTCATGGGGGTAACAAACCCCAGGGATATGACGTATATCCATTCATACGGCGGTGAGGCCATATTTTTTGAATCTCTCTCCCATGGAAAACTGATGGCCACCAAATGTATCAATCCGAAATGTGAATCCAAGGGCTCCATTTATCAGCCCTTCAGGATCTTCTGCCCCGATTGCCTGGGAAAGAACTCGGTAATAGATATGACGGAGGTCGCACAAAAAACCGCGAAGATCCATACGTTCATGGTGTGCGAGAGATCGGGTGCCTTCAGCCTGCTCGATAAGCCCATCAAATTCATCAACATTGAATTCGACGGCGTATGCACCATTTTGATGAGCTATCTTGCAAAAGGCGACCCGAAGATAGGGATGAAGGTTGTACCTATATTCCAGAAAATGAATCCGACTTACACAATCCTGGATCTGGCTTGGGTCCCAAAAGGTACCAAGGCTGACTCTCTGCCACAAGGATTTTCATTTTAAACGACTACTATATGCGGATGCTACTAGGCTGAATATTTTCCCCATGACTTGGAGGAAGCTATGTGTGACTTTGGATTATCAAGCGAACAAAGGCTTCTCCGTCAAAACATCAGGGAGTTTGCCGAGAACGAGATAGCGCCGGTTGCGCAGCAACTTGATGAGACGGAAACATTTTCAATCGAGCTTACCAGGAAGATGGCCGGCCTGGGGCTCTTCGGAATCGTGGTTGCCGAGGAATATGGCGGCGCCCACATGGATTACCTGGCATACATAATCGCCATAGAGGAGATAGCCCGCATCGATGGCTCCCAGGCGGCTACGGTGGCGGCCGCCAATTCGCTGGGCATCGGCCCCATATACTACTTCGGAAACGAGGATCAGAAGCAGGAATGGCTGCCCAGACTGTGCAGGGGTGAGATACTGTCATCCTTCGGCCTCACGGAAGCCAATGCCGGTTCCGATGCCGGTGCCAGCAAGACAACGGCCAGGCTTGAGAACGGCCAGTGGGTGGTAAACGGCAGCAAGATTTTCATAACAAACTCGACGTCGGCACTCTCAGGAATCTGTACGGTCCAGGCCATCACCGGGAAGAAACCCGACGGCAAGAAAGAGGTTTCCTGCATACTCGTACCAAACGGCACCCCCGGGTTCACAACAAAGAAGATGACCGGGAAGATGATGTGGAGATCTTCTGACACAGGAGAGCTGTACTTCGATGACTGCCGGGTCCCACAGGAGAACCTGCTCGGAAAACGGGGAGACGGCTTTCACCAGATGCTCTCAACGCTGGACAACGGCAGGCTCGCTATCGCGGCCATGGGGCTGGGTGGGGCTCAGGGGGCGTTTGAGCTGGCACTCAAGTATGCAAAAACCCGAGAACAGTTCGGCAAGCCCATATCTTCCTTCCAGGTCAACGCCTTCAAGCTCGCCGACATGGACACCGAGATCGAGGTTGCCAGGGACCTGCTCTACAAGGCATGCAAGCTGAAAGACTCTAGCTTGCCCTTCCGCAAGCTTGCCGCCATGTCGAAGCTCTACTGCGCCGAGATGATGGGTCGTGTGGTGGACCAGGCCGTCCAGATACACGGCGGTTACGGCCTCATGAAGGAATACAATATCGAGCGCTTCTTCCGGGATTACAAGCTGCTGACCATCGGTGAGGGAACATCTGAGATCCAGCGTGTCGTTATCTCAAGGGAGATCGGATGCTACTCATGACAGAGGAAAAAGACAATGAATTAAAATCCGGGCAGAACGAATTATTCTCCAATCCTGACGCGGATGCTGCCAGGGAATTTTTCAGAACAAAATCACGGGCACTGAAGCCGAAACTCTCAACGGTTGAAGAAGTCGTGAGGACATTGGTACATGACGGCGATTATATCGGAATTGGTGGGTTCGGCGCCAACAGGATACCCACGGCAATTCTTCACGAGATGGTAAGGCAGGGGAAAAAGCATCTGGGTCTCGCGGGTCATACCTCCACACATGACTTCCAGATCCTTGTTGCGGGTGAATGTTTTGACCGGTGTGATATCGCATATATAATAGGCCTTGAGGCGCGTGGACTTTCTCCCAATGCAAGACGGTACATCGAAAGCGGCAAGGTGAAGATCACCGAATGGACCAACGCGACACTTTCCTGGCGTATAAAAGCGGCTGCTATGGGGCTTTCCTTTCTACCGGCCAGGAACATAATGGGGACGGATACATTCAAATACAGCGCAGCGAAAGAGATAATCTGCCCGTTCACCGGACAAAAGTACGTTGCGCATCCGGCGCTGTATCCGGACTTTGCCGCCATCCATGTGCACGAGAGCGATATCTACGGCAACGCACACGTATATGGGGCCTCTGTCTCGGACCAGGATCTGGCAAAGGCCTCCAAGCGCGTCGTCCTTACCACGGAGAGGTTAATCTCGACCGAGAAGATCCGTCAAAATCCGGAAGCGACCTTTATTCCCTTCTGGTGTGTCGACGCCGTCATTGAGGTTCCCTATGGAAGCTATCCAGGTAACATGCCCTATGAGTACTTCTCGGATGAGGAGCACCTGAGAGAGTGGCTCACCATTGAAAAGGACCCGGATGAATTCAAAAAGTTCATTGAGAAGCAGATATATAGGACCAAGAATTTTTATGAATACCTCGAACTCAACGGCGGCATAGAGAAGATGAAGAAGCTCCGGGCCATAGAGCTCTTAATCGATAAAAAGTAGGGGTGCCACAATGGCTGACTATAATCAGATCGAGCTCATGATCTGCGTCGCGGCAAGAAATCTGGAGGACGGATCAACTGTTGTGGTCGGCACAGGGGCCCCATGCGCTGCTGCAATGCTCGCACAGAAGACCCACTCACCCAACATCTGCATACTGTTTGAGGCAGGGGGGGTAGCGCCGATCCTTCCCGCCATGCCCATATCGGTGGGGGACTCTAGGACGTTCCATAAGGCTATCATGGCGAGTTCTATGCCCGAGATAATGGAAACGTGCCAGCGAGGGATGGTCGATTACACATTTCTGGGCGGTGCCCAGATCGACATGTATGGAAATATCAATTCCACCATGATAGGCAAGGACCATTCCAAGCCCAAGGTAAGATTCCCGGGATCGGGAGGGGCGAATGACCTTGCTTCGCTCTGCTGGCGCACCATGATGATGACTGTGCAGGATGCAAAGCGTTTTACGAATGATATCGATTTCATCACATCGCCGGGATACCTCCAGGGTGGTAACTCACGTTATGAAGCGGGACTCCCGAAGGGAACAGGTCCTTACAGGATAATCACCCATATGGCCATCATGGGATTTGATGATGAGACCAAAAGGATGAAGGTCCTCTCCATAAACCCCGGGTACACCAGGAAGGATGTCCAGGACAACTGTGGTTTTGAACTGCTGTGGTCTGATAATATTACGGAAACCGATCCGCCGCATAAATCCGAGCTTCGGATACTGAGGGAAGAAGTCGATCCCAACAGATATATCATAGGAAGGTGATGAGTTGAGGCAGAAGCTCGATTGAGGCACACCGTGAAATTCCAGAAGGCGCCTCTTTACAAAAGGCCGGAAGGATGAAATGAGATCGGGCCGAGCACTCGAAAAATTTGTCTTGTATCTCAAGCGACATCGCGTCGGCAAAGGAACCATATTGATCGAGTCCCCCAAACGCCTTCGTGATAAGTCAACAGGCCGCCTTTGCAAACATGATGTTGTCCTGACAATCAATTCCGGAAATCATGCGGTGCTGGTTGCAAT
This sequence comes from uncultured delta proteobacterium, assembly GCA_963798485.1. Classification (GTDB taxonomy): domain Bacteria; phylum Desulfobacterota; class Desulfomonilia; order UBA1062; family UBA1062; genus MWEI01. The sequence continues at coordinate 57,921 of CAWCTR010000002.1, forward strand.
TGAATACCGGGAACAAAGCCGGCCGGTCGGACTGTCTCAACTTGAGGCATTTGCTCAAAAGTGCTCGGCAACATCCATGAACAAATCCGTTATTGTCTCTTCCAGCGGTTTTACCAAAACCGCACTTTGCAAGGCAAAGGCACTTGACATACATTGCCTGTCTCTTGAGCAAATCAAGAGTTTCCCTTGGTTTCATTGCGTGACGAAACTCTGTCAGATTCGAACGAATTACACGCACATCGATTTTGCGATTATCCCCGAGAAGGACTTTGTGAGAAAGCCTGTCTCATTCACGCTCATAAACGATGATGGCCAGACTATCTCCCCTGATGATTTACGTGACTACCTGCTTGCAGCCTTGATCCAACGACAGAGAGATTCTTCTGATCTTCAGCCTGGAGATAAAGTTGAGCGCATCAGAACGTTTCCAAGGAATCTCAGCATCATTGATACCGATACGGGCATAACCCGGAAAGTACAGCAAATCAGCGTGGTCGCATACTGCAAGAGTGAAAAGATGGAACAGTCTTTTTTATTGCAGGAGCAAAGAGATACCAAGTCCAACACCCATTATGCCCAGTTCCCGCAACTATTGAACAAGCCCGACTTCAGTGATGTTGGAATAGTTATGCGTAAAAGTAAAAATTAGGACAAAAGGGTGCAATTCTTTAACATTCCCCACATACATCGGGTGTTCTTCACGCGGTGCACCAACATGTCAGAATTTCTTTACTGCGTCTCTCAGCAGCTTGCGTGCTTCATCTGAATACCAGCAATCAATGAACTCCTGTGTCTTCTTTTCTCCTGATATGAGAAAACGCTTTTCGACTTCTTCTGTCCGATTCTGTTTTATTAATGCAAATGCACCGAGAGGCCAAGAACCTATGCATTTTGCATTCCTAACGGCATGCTCTTTTACTTCACCTGTCGGGAAAACCTTGTCAACCAGGCCCATCTGCAGGGACTCCATCGGCCTATAGAATTCCCCGGTATCTATTATCTCCTTTGCAATACGGGTACCCACGATATCCCTCAGCACGCAGTCGGCAAGATAAGGGACAGGGACCCCAAGCTTGATTTCATTCAGCCCCATCCATATCACACTCTGCCCGGTCATATACCCGGATAGATGACAGGTCAAACTGCACAAACTAATCTACCGCATTATACGTTGTTCATGTGTTGTTTGATAGGTGGAATTTCCTGTTTTGAAAGTTAACATAGTGATATTTACTACCGGAAAGGACCCCCATGGCATTCATACGGATGAAAGGTGTGGAAGGATTAGTCTATGTCCCTGAGGATGATGCGGGCTTGAAGAAGCACCCATGCGAAGACTGCTACTTCTGCCAGTGGTGCAGTGATAACAGGTGTGACCTGTGTCTTAAGGGCAAAAAGTGCAAAAATATCCAATGCCGGAGTGATTTGATACCCCCTGATAAGATCAAACCTGCTTAATCTCTTGATAAATTGAGCCCGGGTGTTATCGAATTTATCATTCTGACGATACTATCTATGAATACATCAGAGGAGAAACCGCATGAACTATGGGCCCGAACTAATGATCAGTAATGCGATAAAAGAATTATTCCAGGTTATGACTGTATCAGCTGAAGAAGAGGCTAAGAACAATATCAAAAAGAATCTCGATAGTATCGTAGTCAAAGAGCGGATGTCAGCATCGTGAAGTAACTTTATTTTGATTCTTTAATTTTCTACCGTATCGTATTAGGATGTCTATTGAGGTTAACCCCGCAATGAATATTTCCGGAGAAACCCGCCTTGGCCTCGCTATTGATGAAAACCAATTACACCATCTTTTTCTTATCCTGCAGTCCGGGTTCTTCCTGAAGATACAGGTGGGCTGCACCTTGAAGACATTCCTCATGGTAGAGATCGGCCTCAACCAGGAATTCATAGAAGAAAGGATACAAACCATCTTTCTCGATGGTCAAGTAGTAGATGACCTGGGCTCTGCAATCATCAAGGACGGCTCATCCCTTGCCTTGTCTTCGGCCATGCCGGGACTTGTCGGGGCAGCCATGAGGCGGGGAGGCTTCTACGGTGCGCTGAGGTCATCCATAACCTACCGGGAAAAAGGGCAACCGGACCAGTTGCATGACGGCACTGTCCAAATTAAGCTCTATAACCTTCTTATGGCTGATCTTGGACCGCTGTTTTTCCGGAAAGGGATTTATGTTTCATCTTCCTTTCTTTATGATTTTCTCTCTAAGCAGCCCGAATCTTTCTGGATGGGATGCAAGTGTATTATCCTGAACGAGAAGCCCATTACTAAGGATATGCTGCTGAGATCTGAAAACCGGTTTCATCCTGAACATACATTCCTTTTCTTAAGCCCTTAAAGGCAGAAAACCCTCACACAAAAACGCCTGCCATCCTTTTTTCGATGGTCTCGGCCTCCCTCACGATCCGATCGAACAGTTCCTTGACCGACGGTTCATCGTGAATCAGGCCGGTACACTGGCCCACAGGCAGCACGCCCTTCTGAAGGTCACCCACCTCGGTTGCCAGCTGGAAGGCCTTGGAGGCATTAGCCAGGTAGGCAAGCTGCTTTGCGTTCTTCCATCCGGACAGCACTACGCCGATGAAGAGCTTGATGAATGGCAGGCGGAGCGTCTTCGCAATGTCCTGCGCATTGATGAATGCCGCAGGCAGGTTCAATCCGCGCCGCTTGACACGCTTGGCCGTATCGGTCTTGAGGACGCGGCACCACAGCCCATCGATGCGCTTCGAGTAGAGGGTGTCCGTGACATCCTTCTTGATGGAGAGGTCTTTGTAATTCTGGTGGAGGGGGCTTTCCTTGGTCGTCATCAGCCTGGTACCCATTGCGATTCCCTCTGCGCCCAGGGCAATCGCTGCTGCAAGACCCCGCCCATCTGCAATGCCGCCGGCCGCCACCACAGGGATGGTAAGGGCATCCACAAGGCTCGGTATGAGGCAGAACGTGGTGACGAATTCACCGTGTGCAGCAGCCTCATTACCCGTGGCGATCACTGCATCGCACCCATATTCCTGTGCTCGCTTGGCGTGCCGGGCGTTTACCACGGTGGCCATAACCTTGCCACCGTATTTGTGGGCTTCCTGTACGATCCAGTCGCCCTTACCCAGTGCAAAGTTGATCACAGGGACCTGCTCTTCCAGGAGGACCTTTGCAGATTCCTTTGCGCCCGGGAACAGCAGTGATGCATTGGCCCCGAAAGGTCTGTCCGTGAGCTTTCGGATTTGTCTTATCGATTCCCTGGTGGTATCCTTGTCGAGGGGGCCTGTGGCGAGAATTCCCAGACCGCCTGCATTGGAAACCGCAGCCACCATCTTGGGCACACTGATCCAGCTCATCCCGGACAGCAAAATGGGATAATGAATCCCCAACATCTCGGTAATCCTGGTTTTCATAGTACTCCTCCTGGAAGCTCACTTAGGTTATTGACAAACAAAGGGAACATTAAAATCCTTCCATGCGGGCGATGATCTCACACATGATTTCATCAGCACCTGCGCCTATGGACATGATGCGGGAATCCCTGAAATAGCGTGAGATCAGTGTCTCATTCATGAATCCCATGCCCCCGAACATCTGAAGGCATCCGCTTGCAACCTCGGAGATCAGCTGCCCGGCAAAAAGCTTTCCCATGGATATCTCGCGGGTGACATCAAGCCCTTTCATCTTCATACGGACAATATGGTAGGATAATTGTTTCAGGCATTCATTCTTCGTGAGCCACCCGGCCAGGCGGTGCCGCAGTACCTGTTTCGTAATGAGGGGTTTGCCGAAGACAAAGCGCTGTCTCAAATACTGAACAGTCATATCGATCATGTCGCGGACGCACACGTAGGTCCCGGGCAAGACTGCAAACCGCTCATGCTGGAACTGCTGCATCTGATAAATAAACCCTTCCCCTTCAAAGCCTATCAAATTCTCGGCAGGTACCTTGACGTTGTCGAAAAAGAGCTCGGCCGTATCGCTGCTCCTGAGGCCCACCTTGTCGAGTTTCTTGCTTACGGAAAACCCGGGGAGATTTGTCGGCACAATAAAAAGACTGAACGAATGATACCCCGAATCATCCCCTGATCGCGCGAGCAAGGTCAGGAAGTCTGCCTGGGTGCCGTTGGTTATAAATGTTTTAGAGCCATTGATTATATAGCTGTCACCTTTCTTTACGGCCCGTGTCCTGATGGCAAAGACATCGGAGCCGGCATCGGGCTCTGTGACTGCAATGGCCGATACCATGTCGCCCGCGATAGCCGCCTTTAAATATGTCTCTTTCAGGTACTCGCTTCCATAAGCAGCAATGGCAGGTGTAGCCATATTCGTCTGGACAGCAATGGCTGTAGAAACACCCATTCCGTGGATATGCCCGAGCTCCTCGAGCAGGATGGTCTCATACCAGTAATCAAGACCCTGGCCCCCATATTGGGGGTCATAACGGATTCCTAAGAATCCGAGGTCCCCCATCTTCTTGAACAGGTCATGGAGCGGAGCAGTCTTTTCCTCCCATTCATCCATGTAGGGGTTAATTTCCTTGTCCACGAATTTTTTTATAGAAGCCCGAAAAGCCTCGTGTGTATCGTCAAAATACATCCCGACCTCCCTTTTTCTCAAGCGCCGTATCTGGAGTGAACCTCTTCATCCGGCCACATGGGTAGAGTTGCGAGTACAGCGTGCAATCTCTCTAAAGCATTAATCCCTTGCAGGTTGTTGCACCTATCAAGCAGGCACTATGGATTCCGGCATCTCCACAAGGCGTGCCCGCAGATATTCGCCCAGGGTCTTTGCCTGGGGGTCCATACGGAAAGAAGCCGCTGCGCCCTCCCCCAGGATACCCTTGATATAGAAGTTCACTGCCAGCAGATTGGGCAGCTCGTAACGGTCGATCTCATAGTCCTTCAAGTCCAGGAGCATATTTTTAAGCCTTCCCGTGGTCAGAAATTTCTGAAGGAAGGCATATGCCTCGGGCGTCTTTGCCCATACACCGAGATTTGCATTGCCCCCCTTGTCGCCCGAGCGGGTTGCAAACACCCGTCCGAACGGTACACGGGTAGTCTTGCCGCCGGGTGCAGCAGGCACATCTATCGCAAGGGGCTTGGGTGCGACAAACCCTTCCACAGGCTTCACGCACTCCACAATGAATTCCTTGTCATCCACCACTATCTTCTGGTGAATCCGGCTGCTGGAAACAAGAGCAGGCCAGTACACGATTGCCGGCGTCCCCTTTGCGGGCGGCGCTGTACCGGTAAAGCCGGGGATATTGGCAAGGGCAAGTTCCACGATCTTGGACGAGATCTTGTCCACCTTTTTCTGGTCCGGGTCGATCACGGTGATGCGCAGATATGCGAAGGCCTCCTCATTGGTATCTGGGTCATCCTTGTTGGACCGGATAAGCTGGATCTCGGCCTTCTGAAACTGCCCTTTTCCACCGATGGCATCAAAGAGTGCCTCTTCAAGGATGCGGGCCTTCTTATCGATGTCCAGTCCGGTAAGGATCACGGTCATGGAATTTCGATAGCCGCCCAGGGTGTTGATGCAGACCTTGGAAGTATCGGTTGGTGGTTCCCCCTTGACACCCTCCACCTGAACGCGATCAGGACCTTGCTGGGAGACCCTGATGGTGTCGAAGCGGGCAACCATGTCCGGGGTCAGATAGCGTGGATCGCTGATCTCATAGAGGAGCTGCGCCTTGACGGTATCAACAGAAACGAGCCCTCCGGTTCCCGGATGCTTGGTGATGACAAAGGAGCCCTCACCATGAATTTCCGCAATGGGGAACCCCACCTTTTTGAAGTTCGGGACCTCATCGATGAATGAATAGTTGCCGCCGGTGGCCTGTGCCCCGCACTCGATGATGTGCCCGGCCGTTGTCGCCCCTGCGAGCTTGTCCCACTCGTCCTGCTTCCATCCATGCCACCAGGCAGCAGGGCCGACTACAAGGGATGCGTCCGCTATCCGGCCACCCACCACAATATCAGCACCCTCTTCCAGGGCCTTCACGATTCCCCAGCACCCCAGATAGGCATTTGCGGATATGACAATGGCCTTGGAATCTTTCAGGGCGATCCCCTTGTCCAGATGGGTTAAATCCTCACCGGATGCCTGGAGCTCAGCAAGGCGGGGCATGAGGTCATCCCCCTCGATATAGGCGATTCTCGGGTGCAGGCCCAGCTCGCCGGCGATGCGTGTCAGCCCGGCGGCCAGCCCCTTGGGGTTCAGTCCGCCTGCGTTCGATACCACACGGATCTTTTTATCGAGGCATTCGCCCATGATCTGCTCCATCTGCCTTAAAAAGGTCGAGGCATAGCCACCATTTACGTCCTTCATCTTGGTCCTGAAGAGGATGGCCATGGTCAGCTCTGCAAGGTAATCACCCGTGAGAAAATCAATAGGCCCACCCTCCACCATCTCTTTTGCAGCGCTCAACCGGTCGCCGAAGAATCCGCTGCAATTGGCAATGATGACCTTATCCCTGTTTTTGCGATCATTGACACCCATGGATATCTCCCTTCATTTTCCTTTAAAGACCGGCTGTCGCTTCTCGATGAACGCCGTAATGCCTTCCAGGGCGTCCTCGGTGGAGGCCACCTCGGCGATCTTTCCGGACAGGTAGTCCAGGGCCTCTTCCAGCTTCATGCCTTCAGCTTCATGGAAGGCCTCCTTGCCGATCTTCATGCCGATGGGGCTCTTGGCCGTGAGGCTTTTCAAGACTGCGTCAATCGCATTGTCCAGCTCTCCTGCAGGCACCACCCTGGTAATCAGGCCCATGGCAAGTGCGTCGAGGGCCTTGATCCTCTCTGCCAGCAGGATCATCTCCATGGCCTTCTTCCTGGGGACATTGCGGAATATGAGGGCGCCTATCATCATGGGCCACAGGCCCACATTGACCTCGGGCGTGCCGAATTGGGAGTCATCGCCGGCAATGACGATGTCGCAGGCGAGCATGAAACCCATCCCTCCTGCCAGGCAAAAACCCTTTACCCTGGCAACAGTAGGTTTCGGGAATGATGCAAGTCGCTTCAGGAGCTGTGCATACTTTGCAAACACCTTCTTCCCTTCAGTGGACAGGCTGTCTCCCAGCTGCGCTCCGGTGCAAAAGGCCTTTTCCCCTGCCCCGGTGACAAGCACGGCACGAACATCAGCATCTTTCTCAGCCCTGTCCAGATATTCCAGAAAAAAATGTATGGCCTCGGGGGTAATGGCATTCCTCTGCTGCTCCCGGTTAATCGTGAGATAGGCTACATTGTTTTCCACACGGTAGAGCAGGTGTTCTTCAGACATCTTTTTTCTCCTCTTCCTTCTCGATATCCACCAAGATCTGGCCGGGCATGACCTTTTCTCCCTCAGCAACATTGATCTTCAGGACCTTCCCCTTGAACGGCGCCTGGAGGGTTGTCTCCATTTTCATGGCAGAGACCACCACAACACCCTGGCCTTTCTCCACCTCATTGCCCTCAGCCACCATGATGCGCACCACAACAGAGGGCATGGGCGGGGTGACCTCCTGGGGCAGCTCCTTAAGGCCCCTTCTGCGTGGACCCGCCTGGGCAAGGGCATCGGCATCCTGCACCAGAAAGGCGATGCCACCCACATTGATGAGCTTTCCTTCTTGATTATCTGTCAGGTAGGCGTTTACACCGACACCGTCCACATCGAGGTGTATCTGGTTTGCAGAGATAACACGGTAACGCGCGATCACATCGCGGCCGCTGATAGTGGCAGTTATTGTCCCTTCATCAGTGAAATCGGCTTGAACCGGTATGTCCTGCCCGGCGATTCGCAAGGTATAGTTCATCTCATGTCTCCGTTCTTAACCTCATATGCACTCATGGCCTGAAATTACCCAGGGTCAGCCATGGAGAAAAGGCCTCAGTATCAGACTGGGCATCAGCAGTGGGTCTCCTGCGGTTTGCTACGGCATCCACCACATATGCCAGGGTCACAAGATCAATGCCCTGTATTAAGGGCTGCCATTGAGCAAAATGTGCTTCAATGAAGTCGGTGTATGTCTCTCCCTTGCAGAAAGCTTCGCTCGAGAGGATATCGACAAGGAACGGTATCGGCGTCAGGACACCGAGAATCACATAGTCCTTCAATGCCCTGATCATCCGCCTTATGCAATCCTGTCTGTCTTGGGCATGGACAATCAGCTTTGAAAGGATGGGGTCATACTCCACCGGAACGGTGAATCCGGAATAGATGCCGCTGTCGATCCTGATGCCCGGTCCCCGCGGCTCCTTGACGAAATGGATCTTTCCCGATGAAGGCAGGAAGGCGCTCAAGGGGTCTTCCGCATAGATGCGGCACTCGATGGCATGGCCGCGGCCCACGATATCGGCCTGTGAAAGCATCAGCTGGTTGCCTGCTGCGATCTCGATCTGCTGCCTCACCAGGTCGATGCCCGTGATCATCTCGGTGATGGGGTGTTCAACCTGAAGGCGGGTATTCACCTCAAGGAAATAGAAGCTGCCGTCCTGGTCGAGCAGGAACTCCACGGTCCCGGCATTCACGTAGCCGGAGGCCTTGGCTGCGGCGACTGCAGCCTTGCCCATATTATCCCTGAGCGTAGGCGTTAGGGCAGGTGACGGCGTCTCCTCGATGATCTTCTGGTGCCTCCTCTGGATGGAACATTCCCGCTCCAGGAGGTGAATCGCGTTCCCGTGGCTGTCCGCCAGGACCTGGAACTCGACATGGCGGGGCTTGTCGATATACTTCTCCAGATAGATATCTCCGTTGCCGAAGGCGCTCTTTGCCTCCCTGGCCGCAGAGACGCATGCATCGGAAAAATCGCCCGGTTGCCGGACGACGCGCATGCCCTTTCCCCCTCCCCCTGCAGCTGCCTTGATGAGTACCGGGTAGCCGATCTTGTCGGCTTCACGGGCCAGTACATCCTGATCTGCCTCTGGCTGCATCATGCCCGGAATTACGGGCACACCGCTCTTGATCATGGTACGCCTGGCATGGGTCTTGTCCCCAAGATCCCGGATCGCTCGGGCAGGAGGTCCTACAAACACCACGCCTTCCTCCTCGCACCGCTGGGCGAATAAAGGGTTTTCCGCCAGGAACCCGTAGCCCGGATGGATGGCATGGGCACCTGTCTGCTTGGCCGCGGCAATGATCTTGTCCATGTTGAGGTAGCTCTCAACAGGTTCCGAAGGTCCAAGACATACGGACTGGTCAGCCTCCAGGACATGAAGGGCATCCCGGTCCGCCTCTGAATAGACGGCTACCGTCTTAATGCCCATTTCGCGGCATGTTGCGATGATCCGCACGGCGATCTCGCCCCGGTTGGCGATGAGTATTTTGTCGAACATTGTCATCTTATGTCTCTCTCCTACATCCTGAAGATGCCAAATCCCATTACATCATCCCTGATAGGGGCATTCAATGCGGCTGATATGGCGAGCCCCAGGACATTGCGTGTGTCCGCCGGGTCGAGGACCCCGTCATCCCATAGGTTCGATGTGCTATAGTAGGCATCGCCCTGCATCTTGGCGGCATCCACAATGGGCTTCCGAATAGCATCCTCTTCCTCGGCAGTCATTGGCGGTTGGCCTGCCTTGGCGTTCTGGTCGTTCTTCAGGGTGATGAGCACACCGGCTGCCTGCTCGCCTCCCATAACCCCGATCTGGGCATTGGGCCACATCCACAGGAACCTCGGCGAATAGGCCCTGCCGCACATCCCGTAGTTGCCCGCCCCGAAGGACGCCCCCACAATGACCGTGAATTTCGGGACCGTGCAGGTGGAGACGGCATTGACCATCTTGTGCCCGTCCTTGGTGATGCCGAGCCGTTCATACTGCCTGCCGATGATGTAGCCGTTGATGTTCTGCAGGAAGAGCAGAGGAATCCCGCGCCTGTCGCAGAGCTGGATGAACTGGGTGGCCTTGAGAGAGCTGTCGGAAAACAGAATGCCGTTGTTCCCGAGAATGCCGACGGGATAACCATGAATGTAGGCAAATCCGCACACCAGCGTGGGCCCGTAGAGCTCCTTGAACTCGAGGAACTCGCTGCCGTCCACCATTCTAGCAATGATCTCGCGGCAGTCATAGGGAACCTTGAGGTCCCTGCTCACGATGCCGTATATCTCCTTGGCATCGTAGATCGGCGGTTTCGGCTCGCGCATGGTGAGCCGTGCCTTCTCGTTCTTGGGCAAGGCCCTGACGATCTTCCTGACAATGGAGATGGCGTGGGCGTCATCCTCTGCAAAATAGTCGGAAACGCCTGACTCGATGCAGTGCACCTCTGCCCCGCCGAGCTGATCGGCGGTCACCTCCTCGCCGGTGGCGGCCTTGACCAGCGGCGGCCCGCCCAGGAATATGGCACCCGTACCCTTTACATGAACCACCTCATCGGACATGGCAGGGACATATGCACCCCCTGCCGTGCACAGCCCCATGACCGCCGTTATCTGCGGGATGCCCATCTTGGAGATGACGGCCTGGTTGTAGAATATCCTGCCGCCGTCATCGACGTCCGGGAAGATCTCCGACTGGAGCGGCAGATACGCACCGGCCGAGTCCAGCAGGCTGACCATGGGCAGGCGGTTCTCCATGCAGATGGTCTGGCACCTAAGATTCTTTTTGACACCCATGGGATAGACGGCACCACCTTTGATCATGGCATCGCTGGCAACTACAAATACCTCATGGCCTTCGACTATGCCGATACCTGACACAAGCCCTGCGGCATGGACCCTGCCGTCATACATGCCCCTGGCTGCCAGGGGTGCGATCTCCAGGAATGGTGTATTCTTATCAAGGAGCAGGTCGAGCTTGGTGCGTACAGGTAGTTTTCCCTGGGCCTTCAAACGGTCGATGTCCTTTTGGGGCCGCTCCTCCCTGGCCTTTTTCAGCTCTTGCTTGAGGTCTGCAACAAGGGCTTCCATGGCCTCAAAGTTCTTCCTGTACTCCTCGGACTTGGTATCGATCCTGGTCTCTATGACATCCATTGCTTTCTCACCTCATCTTGCTTATGGATTAATCCAAATTATGCCTGCACGAACCTGTCCAGCTCTGTCCGGGAGATCAATGCCCGCTGCATCTCGGATGTCCCTTCACAAATCTCTCCGAACTTGGCATCACGGTAGAGCCGTTCCATATCGCTGCCGGTAAGGTACCCGTGTCCGGCAAGGATCTGCATGCCCCAGTTAGCGATTTTTGTTACGGCCTCACTGGCAAAGAGCTTTGCACAAGCGGCCAGTTCCTTTGCGCCGTGTTCGGAGGTATTGAGGGCCCAGGCGGCACGCAGGCCGAGCATCCTCCCCAGGTCATTGTTGGTAAACATGTCGGCCAGTTTGAATCCGACATCCTGGTACATGCCTATGCGCCTGCCAAAGGCGATCCTGGTCTTGGCACGGTTTGTAGATACTTCCATACAGGCCATTCCGATACCGACACACAGGGCGGCAATCCCCACCGCACCCATGGTCAAGATTCTGTTCACCTGCTCATAACCCTTACCGGGAACACCGCCCAGGATTCCTGCTGCAACACAATCGTCCATGGAAACTGAAGCAATGGGGGCACCCCGCAGACCCATGGTCTCGATGGGGGCAGCCACCTTTAATCCTTCAGCACCTTTCTCCATGACGAAAATGCCCATACCCTGCTCGGCTCCCGATTCTTTTTCATTGTATGCGAGAACCAGAAGCACATCCGCTATGGGGGCATTCACCACGAAATTTTTCATCCCGCTGATAACCCACGAGTCACCATCTTTTCGCGCCACGGCGGCGATTGCCGCCATGTCCGAGCCTGCCTGCTCTTCAGAGTAGGCTAAAGCCCCCACCATCTCGGCCTTAAGGATGGCCGGGACATAATGCCGCTTCTGTTCAGGTGTACCAAACAGGCTCAACGCGCCGGCGCACAGGAATGTGCTTGCACGCACACTGAGGAATGTTGCCGGACATGCCCTTGCAATCTCCTCACCTACGATATAGTGCGCGATAAGGTCCAGGCTGTCGCCTGCATGCCCTGCCTCCAGCCAGCCGCCTTTTGCGAGCAGCTTCAGGTTTTCCTTTATGTATGTGCATGCATCGTCACGCGAGCTTTGGTCGAGCATCTTGGCCCGGGGCGCGATCTCGGCCTGGCAGAAGGCAGCAAGGTCCTGCTGCATAGTCACTTCTTGTGGAGAAAGCTGGTAATCCATTGTTCACCCCCTTTAAGGAATTACATCATCATGATCCTAGACACGATCATGCGCATGATATCCGATGTGCCGCCGCCTATGGCTGCAAGCTTTGAATCACGGAAATTTCTTTCTACCGGATATTCATGCATGAAGCCGTAACCGCCGAAGATCTGCACTGCATCCGATGCCATCTCGAACCCCCTGTCGCCGGCATAGACCTTGCTGACAGCCGCCTGAAGGGGGTTGAGCATCTGGCCCCTGTCCTTGGCCGAGGCGACCCGGTAAATGGCGAGCCTGGATGCCTCTACAAAGACCTTCATGTCCGCGACCCGGTGCTGGATTGCCTGGAAGCTCCTGATGGGCCGGTCGAATTGATGCCGCTCGTTGGCATAGCGGGCGCACAGATCCAGGTTATACATCGCCGCGCCCAGCATGGGTGAAAGCAGGGTGCAACGGTCCCACTCAACGCCTGAAAGTGCAATGATCCAGCCCTTCCCTTCACCGGCCAGCACATTCTCGGCCGGAACTTCACAGTCTTCGAGAAAGATCTCGGAGGTCGCCGAGCATTTGCATCCCATCTTATGAAACGGCTTGCTCGTGGACAGCCCGGGGGTTCCTTTCTCAATGATGAAGGCCGTAATGCCTTCATGTTTTTTCGCCCGGTCTACATTGGCAAACACGACAAAGACATCAGAGACCGGTGCGTTGGTGATGAAGGTCTTTGATCCGTTGAGGATATAGTGGTCTTTCTTTTTGGTCGCTGTGGTCCGGATGGATGCGGCATCGGATCCTGCACCCGGCTCGGTGAGGCCCATACATCCGATCCACTCACCTTGTGCAAGTTTGGGGACGTACTTTTTCTTCTGCTCTTCGGTACCGAAAGTAAAGATGTTATGCGCACACAGATAGGTATGGGCACCCCAGGCAAGCAGGCTTCCTCCGTCAACACCCGCATGCCCCAATGCCTCTCCTGCCAGGCAGCAGGTGACGATGTCGGCCCCTGCCCCTCCGAGCTCCTCGGGAAAAGGCAGCCCCAGTATCCCGAACCCCGCAAGTTTGCTCCAGATCTCGAAACTGAACTCTCCCTTGAGATCCGCCTCTTCGCACAGTGGTGCTATCTCGTCCTTGCCGTATCTAAAGACGGAATCCCTGAACATCTTCTGTTCCTGAGTAAGATTAAATTCCATAGGAGAACCCCTTTGATATTTTTACTTAAAGTAAATATTACTACTCACAGTAATATTTAAACCATCGGTTAACTGCAATGTCAAGCCCATAACATACCTGTACCGGCCATTTTGTCTGTTCTGCATAGGATCGGCCTGTAATTTCCTTGACATTCTCCATTGCCGATGTTTTATATTTAACTGTTGGTAGTTTTTTTACCTTTGGTTTTTTTCTGCATGATTATAAAGGAAAGAGGGAGCTGATGCACAGACATCGAGAGGTGATACAAGAAAGAAAAAAGAGAGAAAAGGACCAGCGCATCCAGGGCATTCTCTCTGCGGCTAAAAAGGTCTTCTTTTCGAAAGGCTACCAGAGAACCACCATGGATGAAGTCGCCTTTGAGGCCGAGATCAGCAAACCCACAATATATCAGTACTTCAGGACGAAAGACGAGCTCTATTCGGCCCTCATGCTCCCCTTCCTGGAAGAATTCGGCTCCCATTTTGAGAAGATCGGAAAAAAGCTCGATGCAGGGCGCTATACAACCGGCAAATCCATTGTAAAGGATTTCTTCAAGGCCTTCCTCAAGAGCTATGAAGCCGCCCCTGATTCCCTTCGGGTGGCAAATACCTTCTTTCAGCACGCTGACCTCATCAATGAACTCAACCAGAACACACGCCTCGCCATCAGCAACAAGGGCAGGTATGATTTCGAACTGGCCAGGGGGATATTGGACAAGGCAATTACCCAGGGCCTCATCAAAAAGATCAACCCTTATTCACTATCCGATATTATCTGGGGCCTGCTCCTGGGGATAACCCAGGTTATGGACATGAAGGCGACAAAACACACCGATTCCGACAAGTACCTGAAATCAACACTCGCGGAGGCGGAGAAGCTCATTGCGTGCGCAATAGTTCTGAAATGAACTGATTTATCCACGGCATAACAAGCGCAGAGGGTCATGTTACCTATATCATGTCCTATTCAGGTTCGTCATGCCCACCCCAACCCTCATACCCGGTCACTTTCCTAAGCTCTCTCGTGAAACTTTCCTGGAAAGCGCCTGCCTGCTTCATATGCTCCAGTGTATAATCCCGGTAGGTGGGGTCACCGGTCTTGAAATACCTCTGTCTCTCCTCAAGGGATTGGAGCCAGGTGATCATCTGCAGGGTTTTGATCTCACAGAGATGGACGAGTGAGCGCTCCGGCGTACGCATAGAAGACCAGGCCCGATGCATATAGACTACCTCTTTCATGGTGTTGTTGATTTTTCCAGAGTATTTCTTCCTCAGGCCTCTCAGCTCCCGCTTTTTACCTGGTGTGGCCTTTACCCGTTCAAACTCATTTAGTTCTTCTCCGCTTGCACTATCTTCCGCCAAGAGGTCCGCCTCCCTGTCCAGCAGCCAACTGACATATGTCCAGAAGCGCCGTACAGCATCAAGGTGCATCTCTGACTCAAGAGGTGAAAATTGCCCTCCAATGATGGAACTCACTTCGGACAGAGCTAGGGGTTCTCCCCCCTCGCACAGATGGACTCTTGATTTCTCGATCCAGTAGCATGAGGTCTGTATCGTCTTGTCTTTGTGAGTAATGCGGTATTCGGCTTGGGCAAGAGTAGGCATTGCGAGAAAGATAAGGAAGGTTGCCGCAGCAAATAATAGTCTTAGTAAAGGGAGGCTGTGGGCCTGTCGGCCCTCCCCCCCCTTTTCTAAAGGGGGGTTGGGGGGGATTTTTCCCGCTGATTCCCCCTTACTTTCTCTTGCCAAAAGGCAAATCTCCCCTGTCCCTTCTTTATAAAAGAGGGGAACTTTCTGGTCATGATAAAATATCTGCTCTGAATAATGCACTGTATGTATGCCGGATTGCCAGTTAATGGAGATTCCCCCGGTAAAGCCGGTGGTTATTCTTGATGAAATTACTGCCGCAGTTCGATACCGAGATCCGTCTGGAGGGTTTTTATGATTGTGCCCTGCCATTCATTGATCATCGTATCTTCCAGGGTGCGGACATCAGACTGATAGGTGATGCGGATAGTGATACCCTTCTTCCCGGGGGGCAGCTTCTCGCCGGTGTAGAGGTCCACTGCGGCAACCTGCCGGATCTCACCTATCCCTTTGCCCTGTATGGCCTTGACGATATCCGTATACGCAATCGTACTACCCACAACCATGGAGAGGTCTCTCCAGGTGGACGGAAACTTGGGGATCTCTTTCAGCCCCTGCCACTTCTTCTCAAGGATGGCCTCCATGGAGAGCTCCAGGGCATAGATGTCGCCCTCGATGTCGAGCATGGTGAGGATATCGCCATGAAGGCAGCCCATGGTGCCGATGGCTTGGGAATCCTTGAACACATCCGCCTGGTACCCGGCCTTGTAAAAGGGATGGTTCGAGGATTTAAGCTCTATGGCCCCGAGCAGCTTCTCGGCAAGCCCCTTGATATCATAGAAATCGACCGCCCTGCCCTTTTCCGACCAGTGGCTGTCAAAACGCTGGCCCGTCATGGCAATACCGATCCTTAAATATTCATCGGGCAGCCTTTGAGAGGCATTCGGCAGGAAGCACTTGCCGACCTCGAATATGGCAATATCGCGCACCGCGAGCTTCCTGTTGCGTTCGATGGCCCCTGCAAGCCCGGGCAGAAGCGACATGCGCATGACCTTCATCTCGTCGGATATGGGGTTTAAGAGATCAAGGGTATCGGTTGTGAACATTGCCTTCCAGCGCGGCGCAATAAACGAATAGGTCACCACCTCGGTCAACCCGGCGGCAGCAAGGCTGAGCCTGAGATTGAAAATACCATTCTCCCCGGAGGCCGCCTTATCGGGTCTGTAGGAGGGGAGTCCGGGCTCCACTTTATCCATGCCGTAGACCCTTATGAACTCTTCCACCAGGTCGATCTCGCGGCCAAGGTCATGCCGGAACACGGGTACCGAGATTATCCAGCCTGCCTCGTCGCCCCTGACCTCACAGCCAAGCCCGGTAAAAATGCGCTCCACATCGGAGGCCTTGATATCGAAGATGCCGAGAACCTTTTCCAGATATGACCTTCTGAGCTCCACCGCTTTCTTTTCATACTTGAAATAATTAACATCAATAACGCCCTTGAAGACCTTGGCATCTGCAAACTGCGCCATGAGCCAGGCTGCCCGGTCGGCGGCCTCTACCTGGATGGAAGGGTCAATGCCCCGCTCGAACCGGTAGGATGCCTCGGTGGAAAGGCCTAATCCCCTGGAGGTGCGCTGAATACCTTTTGGGTCGAAAAATGCGCTCTCCAACACCACGCTGCTCGTGGTCAAGAGGACCTCCGAGTTTTCACCGCCCATGACCCCTGCCAAAGCCACGGGTTTCTGTTTGTCGCAGATGAGGAGGTCTTCGGCGCGAAGCGTCCTTTCAACCGAGTCCAGGGTGACGAATTGCTCCCCTTCCTTTGCCTTGCGCACAACGATGCCGTTGCCTGCGACCAGGGTGGAATCAAAGGCGTGGAGAGGCTGGCCGTATTCCAGCATGACATAGTTGGTAATGTCCACCACATTGCTGATGGCCCGAACCCCTGAGGTGAACAAGCGATTGCGCATGGAAAACGGGCTTTTCTTTATGACAATGCCGTTCATGAAACGGGCCGAATAACGCGGACACCCCTCAGGCGAGAGGATCTCCACACTCAGGACCGAGTTAATATGCGTATCTTCTTCCTTGATGGTGAATACCGGTTTTTTCAGTTTTCTGCCGAAGAGCGCGGCAAGCTCGCGGGCAATGCCCATGACCGAGAGGCAGTCGCCCCTGTTGGGCGTGACGTTTACCTCAAGCACCCAGTCCTCAAGGCCTAATGCATCGACGAGCACGTCACCCGGCTTAACATCCACATCAAATTCCATGATGCCGGTATGGTCGTCGGTAAGCCCGAGCTCCCGCTCGGAGAGCAGTATGCCGAATGACTCAACGCCGCGGATCTTGGCCTTCTTCACGAGCATGCCCCGCCCCAGGTCGCATCCCACCGGCGCAAAGGAGCTCATCATGCCCGTCCTCGTGTTCGGAGCCCCGCAGATCACCTGGAGGCTTTCCTTGCCGGTGTCCACGGTGCAGACAAAGAGCTTGTCGGCATCCGGGTGTTTCCTGGCCTCCACGACGCGGGCGCAGATGACTTCTGGCGGGATGCTCTGATGGGTGATATCTTCCACCTCGGTGCCGCTCATGGTGAGCGCCGAGGCAGCGGTATACGCATCCACATCGATCTCGACGAATTCCTTGATCCAGTTGTAGCTGATCTTCATGACATGCCCTTTAAGCGAACTGGCTTAAAAACCTTAAGTCGGAGTCATAGAAGAGTCTGATATCGTCAATGCCGTACTTGAGCATGGCAACACGCTCGACACCCAGGCCGAAGGCAAACCCCGTGACCTTTTCAGGGTCGATGCCCACGAAACGGTAAACCTCCGGGTCCACCATGCCGCAGCCCAATATCTCAAGCCAACCGGTGTTCTTGCACACCCTGCACCCCTTGCCCTTGCAGATGATGCAGCCCATATCCACCTCTGCGGACGGTTCGGTGAAGGGAAAGAACGATGCCCGGAAACGCAGCGGTATATCCGGCCCGAACAAGGTATGGATGAACTCGTAGAGCACGCCCTTTAGGTGTGCGAAGGTGATGCCCTCTTCCACCCAGAGTCCTTCCACCTGGTGGAACATGGGGCTGTGGCTCACATCGAAGTCGCACCTATAGACCTTTCCCGGCGCAATGACGCGTACCGGCAGGAACTGCGACTCCATCACCCTGATCTGGACAGGAGAGGTATGGGTGCGCAGCAGCACGCCCTTGTTGAAATAAAAGGTGTCCTGCATTTCGCGGGCAGGGTGATTTTCAGGGATGTTCAATGCCTCGAAGTTGTGGTAGTCGTCCTCCACCTCGGGGCCCGATGCGATTGAAAACCCGAGGTTCCGGAAGATCTCTTCGATCTCGGCCATAACCTGGTTGATGACGTGTATGGAGCCCCGTCTCAGGACCCGGCCCGGTAGCGTAACATCGATGCCCTGTACGGGCTTATCGGTGGCAAAGCTCAATGCCTTCTCATCAAGGGCCTTCTCCATGAAGACCTTGAGCTGGTTTGAAAGGGCGCCCATGCGGGGCCGCTCCTGCGCGCCAAGGGAACCCATTTGACGCAGGATGCCCGTGAGTCTGCCCTTGCGGCCCAGATACCGGGTCCGTAACGGCTCGATCTCATCGGGCTTACTGATGTGTCCCAGGTCCTCTAAGAACGCCTTTTGAAGTTCTTGGAGCTGTCTTTCCATCTATGGACGAGAAACAGATTCCAGAATACGGGTGAACCCCTTGGGATCGGTGATGGCAAGATCCGCTAACACCTTTCTGTCGAGTTCTACACTTGCCTTTTTCAGGGCATCGATAAATCGGGAATACGTTAATCCGCGCGCCCTGACGGCTGCGCTGATCCTTGCAATCCACAGGCGTCTGAATTCCCTCTTGCGCTGGCGCCTGTCACGGTACGCATATGCAAGTCCTTTGTTGGCCGATTCCTGGGCCACCCTGACAAGGTTTCTTCTCCTACCGAAGTAGCCCTTGGTGAGCTTGTGAACCCTGATTCTCTTCCTCTTTCCTACAACACCACGTTTTACTCGCATGTCCCTTACACCTCTTACAGATACGGCAGCTGCTGCCTCACGCCGGCCAGATTCGCGGAATCCACTAGTGCCGATTTCCGGAAGTTCCTCTTGCGCTTGGTTGACTTACAGGAAAGGAGGTGCCTTCTATAGGCCTTGTTCCTCTTTATCTTTCCCGTGCCGGTAATCGTGAATCGCTTGGCTGCACTCCGATTTGTCTTCAGTTTCATCATCCACTCCTCATATCTACTTCGGGGCCAGCATCATCACCATGGTCCGGCCTTCCGACCGGGGCTCCGTCTCGACAATGGCCTTATCCACGAGCTCGTCCCGGACCCTGATAAGCATCTCGAGTCCTTTGTCCATGTGTATGATCTCTCTGCCCCTGAACCGCATCACCACTTTTACTTTATTCTTTTCCTCCAGGAACCGCGTGATGTGCTTGAGCTTGAATTGGTAGTCATGCTCGTCGGTCTTGGGCCGGAATTTTATCTCCTTGATAACGATGACCGTCTGCTTTTTCCTGGCAACGGCCTCACGTTTCGACTGCTCATACTTAAATTTGCCGTATTCCATGATGCGGCATACAGGGGGCGTTGCGGTGGGTGCCACCTCAACGAGATCCATTCCCTGATCCTGAGCAGCTTGAAGGGCCGCAGGCACGGTCATGATTCCAAGCTGCTGTCCATCAGAAGAGATAACCCTGATACTATCAGCAACGATTCGCTCGTTAACCCTTATCCTGTCCTTCTCATTCGGTCTGAAAAAGCCGTTCCTAGCTATGCGACCCTCCAAAAAATTTAGTTTAAGCGCTTTTCTAACCTAGCATGTATTTGTTGTCAATACGTTTAGATAACAGGGTCAAAGGACTTTACCAATGCGATGAACTCATCAAGGGTAATAGTCTTCTGCTCACCGGAGCGATCCCTGATGTTTACGGTGTTCTCAGCCACTTCGCGGTCGCCCACGATGACCATGTAGGGGACCTTCTGGAGGCGCGCCTCGCGTATCTTGAAGCCGATCTTCTCGTTACGGAGGTCAAGCTCGGTCCTGATATCCTTATCTTTGAGGATATCGGCGATCCTGACGGCATAGTCCCCCTGGGCATCGGTGATGTTCATGACAATGGCCTGAACGGGTGACAGCCATACCGGGAAAGCGCCTGCAAAATGCTCGATGAGCACACCGATGAACCGCTCGATGGAACCCAGGATAACCCGGTGGAGCATGACGGGCCGGTGCTTCTCGCCGTCCGAGCCGATATAGTGCGTGTCAAAACGCATGGGCAGGGAGAAGTCGCACTGAATGGTGGCGCACTGCCATTGGCGGCCGATGGCGTCTTTGATCTTCACATCGATCTTTGGGCCATAGAAAGCCCCGTCCCCTTCATTGATGTCATAAGGAAGTCCCTTCTTGTTCAGCGAATCGATGAGGGCCTTTGTGGCCATTTCCCAGTCCTCATCGCTCCCGATGGATTTCACAGGCCTGGTGCTGATCTCCATGGTGTATTCAAACCCGAAAACGGCCATCACCTCTTCAACCATGTCTATGATCGCCGTGATCTCATCGATGAGCTGGTCAGGCCGGCAGAAGATGTGCGCATCGTCCTGGGTGAACTGGCGCGTGCGGAGCAGGCCGTGGATGACGCCGGACTTTTCGTGCCTGGTGACATTGCCCAGCTCGAAATAGCGCAGAGGCAGGTCGCGGTAGCTCCTCACCTTGGATTTATAGATCATGAGGTGGGACAGGCAGTTCATGGGCTTGATTCCGTAGAGCTGGTTGTCCACCTCGGTGAAATACATATTCTCTTTATAATTGTCCATGTGGCCGGAGGTTTCCCACATCTTGCCCTTTAGGATGGACGGGCCGTAGACGATGTCGTAGCCCTTCCTGAAATGGATCTTCTTTTCGAAATCTTCCAGCAGGCTCCTGAGCTTGCCGCCCTTGGGCATATAGATGACCATGCCGGGGCCCACGTCGTCCGAGAACATGAACAGTTCGAGCTCCTTGCCGAGCTTGCGGTGGTCGCGCTTGCGGGCCTCTTCCAGGAAGTTCAGATACCCTTTGAGTTCCTTCTCGGAGGCGAAGGCAGTGCCGTAGATCCGCTGGAGCATCTTGTTCTTCTCGTCGCCGCGCCAGTAGGCGCCTGCCACTGACAGCAGCTTGAAGGCCTTGAGGAAGCCGGTGGACGGCACATGCGGGCCCCTGCAAAGATCCGTAAAGGTGCCCTGCTCATAAAGCGAGACCATGCCCACGTCATCACCAAGGTCATCGATGATCTCCACCTTATAAGGCTCGCCCTTTTCTTCAAAGAAGGCCCTCGCCTCTCTTTTGGGAAGCTCCCTGCGGATGAAGGCAGTGTCCTGCTTGACGATTTCGCCCATCTTCTCCTCGATCCTGGCAAGGTCTTCCGAGGAGAATGGCTCGTTCCGGTCGAAGTCGTAATAGAACCCTTCTTCAGTGGACGGGCCTATGGTGGGCCTGGCGTCCGGGAAGAGGAGTTTCACCGCCTCGGCCATGACATGGGCCGTGGAATGACGCAGGAGCCCTACACCTTCTTTCGAATCCGCAAGGACAGTCTCTATAACCTGGCCGTCTCTCAGGGGGGTAGCGAGATCCGCCAGGAGCCCGTCCACGCGCGCTGCAATCACGCGCTTGTCTTTAATAAGCCCCCGGACGACTGATGCCTCGGTAGGCCTGGCCTTGCCGTCAACAATAACGGTGATTTCGGGCATAACGACTCCAGATGAAAAAGTGGTAGGCACGCGGGGATTTGAACCCCGGACCCCCACCGTGTCAAGGTGGTGCTCTCCCCCTGAGCTACGTGCCTGTGTCAGGTGTTCTCGATATCCTGTATCTCTGATGCTTGTCAACTGTTTTTCACCATAAAAATAGCCTGCTAGGGCTCTTATGGCCAATGATTGGAATGATCTTCAATGCGATTGAAGAAGAAGAAAGGAAGAAAGAAGAAGAAAGGGGACGTTTTCAAGCCCTTCGGATGCTTCACCAACGTGCCGGCTATCGAAAATTCGCGCCGGTCGAAGAACGAGCCCCGCGATAGCCAAAGGCTGCGTCTCGATGGTTCACACCGGTCACCACCGTGAAGACGGCCAATTCCTGCGGCGGATTGGCTGTGGGCAGCGGCCCCGCGTAAGGTCGCGGCATCGTTAAAGGTGACGGCAGGAAAGTCCGGACGAACAGTCCGAGCGGTACAAGCACCGCCGCCACGGCGGCGACAAGGATGCTCTTGTTTTTCATTGGCTGATTAGTCCCGCCATGGTCTCACCTGCATGAACGATTGATGATGCCGCTATTTTGCACCCAATTGTTGGATGGTTGGTGAAAATCACGACTACACTCATACCTCCAGAGTCCGCCCGTCATTTGGCGAGTCGTCCGGTATTTGGGAACCGACCGATTGCCCGCCTTTTTCATTGGAGGTCAACCATAAATTCACCGCCTTGTAACCTCCCTTGAGGCACGGGGGACTTATGCTGGGGCTAGGAGTGTGTCACACTTAGGTTGATGCTGGCCGCGTCCAGCCGGGCGGATCCGGCATCTAACTAAGAGTACGGTGTCGTTTATGAGCACAGCCAGCGTAAAAACGCCCGCGCCCGAGCCCTCGTACTCCGACCTGGTGCGGCGAACGGTGGAGGCTTGCGAACTGGCCCGCGAGGCCGCGGCCATCGCGGCCGAGGGCATCGCCACCGGATCCATGTCGCGCCTGAACGCCATCCGGCAGTGCGAAAAAGATCTCGACGCCATTGATCTGGAAGTGGACTCGGGAGTGACCTCGACCATCACCCGCGTTCCGGAGGCCGAGACCCGGCAACTGCTCGCCTGCATGAAAGTCATGATCGGGCTCGAGCGCATCGGAGACCTGCTTCTGAGCTTTGCCACCAGCGCGCAGGCCGCCGGCGGCCGTCTCGATTCGCAGGACGCTCGCGACTTGACCCAGATGGCGACGGTTCTTGAAAAAATGCTGGCCGATGTGGGTCAGTCGTTTTCCCAGAAGGATGTCAAGAAAGCCATCGACGTGCTCCGCGCCGATGCCGAGATGGATCGGCTGCGCAACATCATCTTCCTGCGCCACATTGAGAATCCGGAGAACATCGCGCACCACTCCAGCCTGCAGGTGATCTTCATGACGCAGTCCCTGGAGCGCGCCGGCGACCACGCCAAGAATCTGGCGGAAGAAGTTTGCCACTTCGTTAGCGGACGCAGCATCCGCCATCTGCTGATGGCCTACGATAAGCCGAAAGAACAAATGTTCATCGAATGGCTGCGCCACAAGGACGAAAAACCTTAGTCCGTTCCGCATCGCCTTCCATTTGGCACCGGTCTTTCCCTGACCTCCTCCTAAATCCCCGGCTCTTGACAGCAGCAGCATCCAAGGCGAGACTCGCTTTAGCTCCTCCCCATGCTTGGATCTGCCCAACCCGAAGACCGATTGCCGTCCGCCAGCAACGAGGACGCGCCCGCCGGTGATCCGTTGCAGAACGGCCGCGCGCTCGAAGGCACGGAACTCGATTCCGCATTGCAGTTGTTAGTGGAACGCGCGCAGTACATCACCGGCGCCACCGGAACCGCGCTTGCTTTGCCCGAGGGCGAGGAAATGGTTTGCCGGGCCAGCGCCGGCGCTTCCGCCCCGGCCGTTGGGGCGCGCTTGCAAGTTCGTTCGGGATTGACCGGCGAAAGCATTGCGCGGCGGCAGTTGCTGCGATGTGACAACGCGGAAAACGATCCACGGGTGAATCTCGAAACTTGCCGCGCGCTGGGAATTGCCTCCATCGTGGTTTTGCCGCTGCTGCGGCGTAATGGCGAGATTCGCGGTTTGTTCGAGTTGTTTTCCGATCACCCCTACGCTTTCGAGGAGCGCGATCTGGTGGCGCTCGAACGCATGGCCGATCTCACATCCACGGCTCTTGATCTGGCCGAGCAACGCTTGGTCTCCGAGGCCGCGCCGACGATGAGACCAGACGACGCGATGTCGGCGGCCGCGATTCCCAGCATTCCCCGCAGCCCCGGGCTTGCTGAGCCCTCGGTCATGCCAGCGGCGTCCGCAACTTCGGTATCCTCTTTCGGAGCAGCGGCAGCGCCGGTGCGCGCGCCCCTGTTCGCCGTCGATGTTGTCCAGAAGTGCTCTGCCTGCGGATTCCCAGTTTCCGAGGGGAGAACGCTTTGCCTCGATTGCGAGAAACTCGAGTCCGAGAAATTCGATGCCGAGAAAAAGGACGGCGGCAAGAAGGATTTCAACGGCCAGTTCCACGAGCCGGAGCCGGTCCAGATTGAGCAACATCAAGTCGAGCAAAATCTAGCCTGCCAAGATCAAGTCGAGCGACCTCAGGTCGAGCAACACAAGGTCGAACCGCAGGAGATCAAGCCTGATGAGCCGGAGCAAGTCGTGCCCAACGCAGCCGCGGCTTCGGCGGCGCTGGAGCAGGAGGAGTTCGTGCCGGCGTTTCTGGCAAATCCCTCGCCCGCACAAAAGTCGTGGCTGGCAAATCCTGTCAATCTGCTGGCGATCGCCGTTCTGATTCTGGGTGTGCTGGTCGCGGTGGTGGTGTTTCGCTAACGAACTGGCACGCGCAAGTGCTTGTTTCTCTTGACAAATTACTGGTGGAACCCATACTCTGCGCTTATTCCGTTGTTCCCAACATAAAGGTGCCAAGCATGAAAAATGTGTACGAAGTATTGCGGCAGAAGGAACTCGAACTGACCAGGCTCGAAAAAGAAGTCGAGGCGCTGCGCGTTGCCGCTCCGCTGCTTTCGGACGAGAAAGAGATGCTGGCCGAAGCTCCGAAGCCGGCCTTAACAACCGCCGCGCCACAGCCGTCGGCGGTTCGGATTCCACCGGTCGTCGCCGCCCAGGGTGCAACCGCTCCGGCACGCGTGGCTGGCTGGGAAGATGCCGCCAAGCGCTGGCCATAAGCCGGTTGCATTCGTCGCTGCGGAGACGGGGATTGCCCCGTCCGCTCGCTATTTCACCAGACAAGATCATTCAATAGCCTGAGGGAGCATTGCCCTCAGGCTATTTTTGTGTGCCGAGCATGTTCGACAGCTCGAAGGTGAAAGTCCTTTTCACAACCAGATGGAGGTGAAGTGATAGCAAAGCGCAAGGGCGTCGTCGCGAGGCGGGGTCTGAAAGAAGCGTGGAGCAAAGGCGCGAGCCGATGAACAAGAACCGGATGAAGAGGCCTACGGCAGCGGGCGAGCGGGCAAAAAGCCGCGAAGCCCAGATCCATCAAGGCTGCTGGTGGTAGATTCGGCGGTTGCGCGTTGAAGGCGGTCGAACTTACCTCGGGAGGTCTGCGGCGTGTCACGGAATCGTGACTGAGGGCGAAGCGATTCGCTCTGACCGCGTTGCAGAAGTCAGCAGCGGGCATAGTAGTCGCGCAAGCGACGAAGGCCCAAACGGAAGGGAGCGGCAAGTAGCCAGCGGGACTCGATGAGCGACAAGCGGCAGAAGAACCAGCTACAGATGGTGCTGGCCTTTACCGACGAGGGGAGGAGTGAAGCTCCGAAGGCTCGGCGGGAAGGGACCGAATCGCTCACGGCGAAACGCGCGTGGGAAAGCCCGGCTATCCCAGAGCAAGTGATGGAAGAAGTCTGCGGGCGAGAGAACTGCCTGCGGGCGTTACGACGAGTGAAGGCCAACAAGGGGAGTCCGGGGATCGACGGCATGAAGGTGTCGGAGTTGCCGGGCCACCTGAAGCAGCACTGGCCAGCCTTCCGGGAACAGTTGCTAAGCGGGACGTATCAACCACAACCGGTGAAGCGAGTAGAAATCGCGAAACCGGACGGAGGAGTGCGGCAGTTGGGCATTCCGACGGTGCTGGATCGATTTATCCAGCAGGCGGTGATGCAGGTTCTGCAAAGCAGATGGGACGCGACGTTCTCCGAGCACAGTCACGGATTTCGTCCGCAGCGTTCGGCGCATCAGGCGGTGGCTAAGGCGCAGCAGTATATCGCTGCTGGCAAACGCTGGGTGGTGGACCTGGATCTGGAGAAGTTCTTTGATCGGGTCAACCACGACCGACTGATGGCGGCGATAGCGCGGCGGGTGAACGACCAGAGAATGCTCAAGCTGATTCGATCATTTCTGGAGTCGGGCGTGATGGAGAACGGGCTGGTGAGTGCGGTGGAGGAAGGAACTCCGCAAGGAGGACCGCTGTCTCCGCTGTTGTCGAACCTCGTGCTCGACGAACTGGACCGGGAGTTGGAGCGACGCCATCACCGCTTCGTGCGCTACGCGGATGATTGCAATATCTACGTGGCGAGCGAGCGGGCGGGGAAGCGAGTCATGCAGAGTGTGACTGGTTTCATCCAGCGCCGACTCAAGCTCAAGGTGAACCAGACGAAGAGCGCGGTGGCACGACCGCAGGAGCGAAAGTTTCTGGGCTTCAGCTTCACGGGAGGAGCCGGGGTCAAACGGCGTATTGCGCCGAAAGCTCTGCTCCGCTGTAAGCAAAGAGTGCGGGAACTGACGCGCCGGACACGAGGCATCAGTCTGGAGCAGATGACGAAGGAACTGGCCGTCTACTTACGTGGATGGAAAAGCTACTTCGGCTACTGCCAGACCCCCTCGGTGCTGCATGGTCTGGATCAATGGATACGACGCAGGTTGCGATCCGTGATCTGGAAGCAGAAGAAACGACGCAGCTCGTGGCGGTTGGCGAATAGCCCCGCCCTGAGCCTCCCGTTTCCCACTGCTTACTTTGACTCGCTGGGCCTTCCACGTTTGTTTGCCGGGTAACTTAACTCATCCGAACCGCCGTATGCGGACCCGCATGTACGGTGGTGTGGCAGGGGAGGAGAGGTGACTCTCCCCCCTATGCCGATCTGCGACGCTTTATTGGCTCTTTTGCAGCATCCACGGCAGCACCGCGGAAACCTGCGCGGGTTACCTCCGTAAGCCCAATCCGCCCCTTTCTCCGTGCTGTTATAGAACTCTCTTCCATATCCTGAAATCAGATCCTTCGATCTCATACAGGAACGCATTGTGGATGTTTGTCTTTCCTTTTTCATAGCGATCGACCATTTTTCGATTCTCGCGTGTGCCGCGATTGCCGCCGGTTTGTACTTCGTCTTGCTCGGATTTCACCTGCTTGGCTGCAAACGCCTGTTGTTAAACGTCCCAGCTTCCAAGATCGGCAGTGCCGCCCGTGGACTGTTCGAAGTCAACGGCGTGGCGGCCGGTCCGGATACGACGCCCGCTCCCATCACGGGCGAGCCTTGTCTCCTCTCCCAAACCACCGTCTGGCAGCAGTGCGAGGGCAACAAAGAAGCATGGGAAAAAGTCGCGGACGAAACTCTGCATATGCCCTTCTTCCTCGTCGACTCCACCGGCGAGTTGCTCATCGAACCTCACGGAGCCGACCTCGACCTGCACCCTGATTTTCGCGAGGAATACCCAGCATCGCTTTCTTTCTCGCACCTGGGCTACGTTCCGCCACAGGTCATCACTTTTTTTTCGCGCCACGATATCGGTTCGACCCGCAACCTGCGTATTGAAGAACGCGTGATCAAGCCCGGAGACGCGCTGTTCATCACCGGAACTCTCGCGGAAAATCCGGTGCGTTTGTTCTCACCGGGCAGCGTGGACCCGAACGATGCGCGCAGCGATTCTCCGCGCGGCCCCGTACCTCACAACTTTCCGCACCAGTCCCGCGCACCGGAGGTGATCCGGCTGAACAGTGGCGCGATTCCTTCCATCAGCCGCGACATCAGCCAGCAGGCAAAGATCGCGGCCGCGCTGACGCGCGCCGGCATTGCCGGACCCCAAGTTTGGGCGTCCGCGGCAGCCCCGTCACAGGCTGTAGGTGTTGAGGAGAATGCGCCGCCCTTGGCCGTTTCCGCCGGCGCTGAGATGCGTTTGCACGATGTGCGGCTGCACGATGCAAGACCAGCGGAAGCGCGTCCAGAGGAAGACCAGTCCGAGCCCTCCGCTTTCGATCTCACTCCGCCCGTCGTATTGATGAAAGGCGAGAGCGATTCCGCATTCGTGATTTCGTTTCGCAGCCAGAACAATCTCGTCAGGGCCCTTGCCTGGAAAGCCGCTGCCCTGATTTCAGGAGGCACTGCCATCGCGTTGTTCGGTTTTTATAACCTGCTGGCACAGATGGAGCTCTTGTAGTCGCGCCGTTCGACACGGCAGTCCATAAAGGCTGCCGGCTTCTCCAGCCCGTAGCCAAGTGCATAACGCCACGCGCGCACCCTTAATTTAGAATGTCTCCTGTGAGTGAACCCATACGGATCGGAATTCTCGGCGACTTCAATCCCGAATTCCGCTCCCATCACGCGACCAACGATTCGCTCCAGCATGCGGGTGGGAGGCTCCAACTTACAGTGGAATCGGCCTGGCTTCCGACGCCGTCGCTTCTCGAACCGGACGCCATGGCTACGCTCGATTCCTTTGATGGTCTGTGGGCCTCGCCGGGCAGCCCCTACAAAAGTTTCGACGGCATGCTCAAAGGCATCGAGTTCGCCCGCGTCCGCAACCGGCCGTTTCTTGGCACCTGCGGAGGATTTCAGTACACGCTCATCGAGTGTGCGCGCAACGTGCTCGGCATCCACGACGCCACCACGGCTGAAGAAGACCCGCAGGCTAAAAATATCGTGATCTATCCCGTCGCCTGCGCGGTTCCCAACCGCGATCCGAACGCGCCCAAGCTCTCGGGAAAGATCAATCAGATCCGCCTCCGTCCCGGTTCTTACCTGGCGGCGTTTTACGGAAAGGAACTGATTGAGGAAGAATTTTTCTGCAACTACGAACTGAATCCCGAATTCGAATGGATGGCCATGGAAGCGGGCTTTCCGGTGGTAGCCCGCGGCTCGAAGGAAGAGTGCCGGGCCATCGAATCGCCGGCGCATTTGTTTTTCGTCGCAACGCTATTTCAGCCACAACTTTCCTCTCGCGAGGACAGCTCGCACCCGCTGATCATGGCCTTCGTGCAGCACGCCGCCGACTTCCATCGCAAACGGCTCGACGACTCCATCCTGGCGTGAGGGGTACGACTTTGGAGATACCATGTCATCAATCGAGCCGTGGCTGCGCGATACGGAAACAGACGTTCCGGCAGTGGGGCGCGCGGTTTTGCACTCGTTCCAACTGGCGGAAGAGGACTTGCGGAAGTGGTGTGAGAATTTGTCCGACGCCGAGTTGAATGCGCGGCCCGCGGGAGTGGCGCCGGTTGCGTTTCACATACGGCACCTGGCTCGTAGCCTGGATCGTCTGTTGACTTACGCCGAGGGCCGAAGCCTGAGCGAGTGGCAGATGGCCCGGCTGCTCACGAAAGTTGATGCGGGCGCAACCTGCGATGAGTTATTTGCGGAACTGACAGCGGCGCTGGCGGATGGGGCGGTGCGCGTGCGGGCGCTGGCAAGAACGAAAAATCTTGAACAGGCGCGAACGGTGGGGAAAAAGCAGCTGCCTACTAGCGTCGGTGAGTTGCTTGTCCACGTCGCGGACCACATGCAGCGTCACGTGGGGCAGGCGATCACGACCGCGAAGGTCGTTTCGGAGATCTATGCCCCGATGCCAGAGCCCAAAAAGCTGTAGAGCAAAATAGCCAGCACGATCAACGTGAAGATCACGTACATACGATCGCGTTCGATGGCGAATCCCACGACCGAGAACGCAACGCGTACGATGGGCGTTGCGATCAGAAGAGCAGTCCATTGGATCAAGCCTCGGCCGCGCCCGTTGATGACGCTGTGAAGGACTCCGGGGATGGTGCGAAACTCGGAAGGCTCGCCGCGGAAGACGCGGTAATCGGCGGGCTCATGTGCGTGCCGCGAAAGATAGACGCAGGCTCCCGCGAAAACGATAACGGCCGCCAGCAGGGCTCCGGCGCGGAGCATGTTGCCGAGGATGACCTCCATGCGGTGATCGTCCCACACTTGCGGTTGCAGTTTGACCGGTTGCGGAGCGGGCGTTTGCGTGGCGGGCATCAGATCTTCCCCCAGAATCCCTTGTAGAGCATCTGCAAGCCCAGAACCAAAATCACCACGCTGAAGACGAGGCGGAGCGACTTATCTCGGCCTTGACCAGACACGCGCTCCGATCAACGAACCGGCCAGTACTCCCAGCATGACTGGCATGGTAATGCCAGGAGCGATGTATCCGCGGCTGAGGTAGAGGCCGGCGCTGGCCGCAGCGGTCACGCCGATCATGAAGTTGCTGGTCGTCGTCGAAACCTTAAACGGGATCCTCATGGCCTGGTCCATGGCCAGCACCTTCACCGCGCCGGAGCCGATGCCCAGCAGTCCCGACAGCGCGCCCGCGCCGAACATCAGGCTGTAGCCGGCGGGAACGCCGGTGGACGATGTAACTGCTTGCCTTCGGGCGTGGGATAGCTGCCATTGAGCTGAACTCGTCGGCCAGCGGGTCGGCGATTACGCTGCGGCTTGCTCGTCGCGGTTGCGGCTGACGAGATAAGCCGAGTAGAGCAGCACCGCGCCGAAGACAATGGCGATGGCGCTGGTCGGAATCAGGTGGCGAGGAAGGCTCCGACTATCGCGCCCGATGGTGGTGGCGATCTCCAGGAACATGCCGATGCGAATGTTGGAGAAGCCTTCCCTCACATACGCCGCCGCAGCGCCTGAGGAAGTCGCGATCACCGATACCAGCGAGGCTCCGATGGCGTAGCGGATATCCACGTGGAACAGAATTGTGAGCAGGGGCACAAGGATGACACCACCCCCGAGACCAGTGAGCGAACCAAGAAGTCCCGCGGCGAAGGAGACGATCGCGACGACGGCGGTGAAATCCAGGATGGTCATGAATTTGTCCTAGGTTACCACCTTGTGATTTCACTTTTCTGCATGAGGAGCAGAATGCCATCGCTTCGGAGGGGCGTTCTATGGATGCTGGAGAGTGGCAGGCCGCGACCGCGGGCGTTTCGCGGGACAGGATTTACCGAACGGTCGAAAAGCGATCCGGAGATTCCTTGCTTGAAAATCGGCACTTATTGGAAAAGCGTGGCCATTCCAAAATCGCGCGGACAGAGCATCCGCGCTGCACTCTGATTCCTACTGATTGATCCAGACCACGGGGATTTCTTCAGTTGCGCGTGTTCCTTGCGCAGTTCGCGAGCGATGACGCCGAGAGAAACATCTTCCGGATGAGGGAAGTCCGAGGCCCGTCTTTCTCCTGACCTGAGGTGTAACTCGTTGCCGCGAGAATGCTGGTTTCCTGAGACATGGGTGCATAGCTTGCGTGTCCCGGATGACTCTGAAACGAATAACTCTGCGGTTGATTGTTGAGGGTGTTTCCGGCAATGATCTGGGCAAATGCCCCGGTAGCAGAAAGTAGGCAGAGCACGAACACAATTTTTTTCATCGCGGTTCTCCCGATTACTGGAGGAAGCAACCGACCATCCGCGAACTGAGCGGCGGGTCTGAGCTCCGTCAGTCTGTATAGGGGCAAGCCCGGTACCAAACTTTGGCGGTCTAAAAATGAAGTTATCCGGCGATTACTGGCGATAGTGGAAATCATTTGACATTGTGGAGAGCACCTGGGATAGTTCGCCAGGCGGGGCCTTCCGGGCGATGGTCGGGATAATCCGTGATCGTAATCCGCGATCGAGCGGAGGCGATGAAAATACGAAGAGGAAGGGTACTACTGATCGCCGCGGACTTTCCACCAATCCAACTGTTCGAACTCGGCCATCTTTTCGGCGCCATGTTGCGCATACCAGTCTTGCCAGGCGGATGCATCGGCGGGCAGAGCTGCATCAGTGATCTCATTCAGCGCGAGGAACGCCCAGTCGCGCATTTGCGGGGTAGTTTGGGGATCCCCGGCTAGCTCGATCAGTCTGGGCACCATTCGCAGGCGCTGTTTGCGCATGAAGTTGCCGCAGTCGGATACGTTGCAGCCCGCGCGATCGCGGACCGCGTCTGATGGGTCGTGCGTAAAGGAATCGAAGAACTGGTCCAGAGCTTCGTCAGTGCCAAGGTAGCGCATGCCTTCGACCGCCCACTGGCGCACCTGCGGGTTGGGGTCATTTCTAGCGTAGTCCACTAGCACGGGATAGATGCGGTCGTAGCTCACGCCGCGGCCAGCCAGCATTCCCATGGCGTACACGCTGTAGGCCCGATGCGTGGAGTCGGCTTGCGCCTGTGCGATGAGCGACTCCGCCGAGGCGTCAGTTTTCGGCACTCCATTGATCGCCAGGTTGAGATCTGCGTTAGCTTGACGAACGCGCAGGTCGGTCGAGAATTGCGATCGCCTTTCCAAATCGTTCATGCGTGCGGTGCGCTGGAGACTGTGCCAGCCGCCAATGTTCTGCTCGAACAATTCGAGCGCGCGGGGATCATGCTGAATCGCCCCCTGCATCAATTCTTCTGCCTGCGCCTGTTCGGGGAGCGTTTGCAGCTGTTGCACGTCAACATCCGTGAGCGGCGAATGCATCGCCGGGCGCGGAAAAGATTTCACCGGTCCCGTCGCCCTGGATACGCGCATGGGCTTGCTGTAACCGCGCGAGAAGAAACGGTAGCCGAAGAAACCAGTCCAAGCGAGGAAGAACGCGACCGCCACCGCGATTGCGGCCGGACTATTGCGACTAAAGCGCGGGAGAGAGCTTGCTGGTGCTTGTCCGCGTTGCGGAGGCGGACCGTAGTTGCCAAACCCAGTGTCGACAGCCACGTGGGTATCGAGCTTCAAACCGACGAACTTCTCCAGTTGGGCGGCGACCCAGCGCGCCTCCTGACGGTCTGCGATCATGTCGACCAGCGTGGCCTTCTCCCCATTCTTCATCTGCAAGCGGAGAGAGTAAGAAGCCTTTGTGCCAGGTTGCTGCGCCTGAGTGACGGCCAGGATCTGAGCAATGTCGGAGAAGGGAAATTCACGCGCCCCGCCCATGCCGAGCAGAGCTCGACGACGGACAATCCTGCCGTTCGCCACCCGGAGGTGGCAGGAGACCAGCGTGGAGCGAATCAGTCCATAGATCAGGAAGAGCTCCGCCAGTCCGAACACCATGGTGAAGATGAAGGGAGCGTTGGAATGCGCGAGGAAATAGACGACGGTCGTCCACACCGCGGTGAAGAGAACCAAGACCGCGATCTGAGACGGGTTGCGGAACGGCGGAAAGTAGAATTCGGTGCTGCCGTCCATCCCAGCCGAGACTACAACTTTCGGATTCGGCGGAGCGGCCACGTCGGTGGGATCGGATTCGAAGGCAGGAGCAGCCGTGCCGCTCTGCGCGTCGCTCAGGAAGATCGGCGTCGGTTCTGTGGCTGACGCCGGCGACGGCGTCAAACGGAAAACCGGAACCTCAAAATCATCGGAGAAATTCACGCCGGGGACATCGGCCTGGGCATGCAATAGCCAGAGCACCTGATCGTTCTGATTGTCGTGATTCGACTCGTAGGCGTCACTCGGGATGCTGAATTCCACCGGGATAACAGCATCGCCCATGAGCCCGTGCGCGAGCGATGCTTGCGACACATTCTTGTCAGCTTGCCAGAGAACGCTCTGGACGGATGGAACGATTTCTATCCCCGCCCGTAATGACCTGGCGCACGCAGGAAAGACTCAGGTCGATGCCATGTCGGGCATCAGTGTTGAACCGCAGGTGAATCGCGCCCTTCAGCGTGCGGCCAGGAGAAAAGGGCAGCGAGGCGAACTCGAAATAGGTTTCCCCAAAACGTTTCCGCCGGATGCTGGCTCTTATGGCCGCACCCGCCAGAATGATGCCACCTACACAGAAGGCAAGCAGGACGAAGGGCTGCGAAATTGGAGGTGCGCCAGAGTTTAGGCACGACTGAGACCGCGATTGTGAACACGATCCCATTCACAAAAATGGCCACTGCCCAAAGGCCAAAGACACTGTTGCGGTTCTTGCTTTCCGCTCGGTTCGCCGCCCAGTCCTTCCGCCATAGCCATGGAGACTGGGGATTCGATTCCTCGCTGCGGCTTGCTCCCGCACTTTGCGGGTCCCGTAAATGACGGCATAAACGATCGCGGCGCCGACCAGAATGAGGATCGCCGAGACCACCGCTCCTGCCGCGCGATTCCCCGAGGCCTGGCCAGGTATACCGAATAAGAGACCGCTGGAGAAAAAGAGTCCGGCGGCCACAAAAACCAGGCCAAAAATAATGGGGACAACCTCGGCGCCTTTGGATGGCCTTGCCACAGCCGAATTATAGAGTTACCGGAGACCGGAACCGACTGGCAGCCAGAGCCCCGTCATTACACAAGTCACGTGCCTTTGATTTTGGATCGTCAGCCATGCGGTGATCGTCCGGAAGCTCCGCTGCGCCCACCGACATGCCTCTTTAGTAACCCTCTTCTTCATGTCTCTTTAACACTCCGCCATTTACAATATTTGTAGACAAAAAATGTGGGGTGAAAGCAGTGGATAGCGTTACGACAACTCGCGAACGACGAAAATTGATGCTGGAATTACTGGAGAGTAACGAGGCTGCGCGCGCGCCAGTTCTATGATGAGCGCGGACGGGTGGAAGGCCGGGATGTGGAAGACTGGGTGAGAGCCGAGTCGGAAGTCCTGCAGTCGAGCATTCTCGCGCCGCTGTGGAACAGGCGCCGGGCAGGGGAGTTGGTCGAAGTATAAAAACCGGCAGGGCAGCAGCTTCTGGTAATCGCCGCGCTTTTCAACAGAGAGCCGAACGGCGGTGTAGAACAGCACTATGCCGACGTTTCCCCTGTGCCCCGCCCATAGATATCCAGCACAGATCTCGGATCACACAGGCGCTCCAACGGCATTCCCGCGCCTGCGCAGCCTTGGCTTTTGCCGGACGAATCTGGTAGTTTTCAGCCTCAGCGTTTCGCGGAATATTTTTTTGCGCAATTCTTTGTGGAGGATCGTTGGTGTATTCGAATCAACGATGGCTGGGCCTTTTTTCTTGTCTTATATTTGCCGTCTCCGTGCACGCGCAAACCGTGTCGCCAACTGACGAAGCGACTAGGAAACTCGCGCATGACATCTTCAAACAGCTCATCGAGATCAACACAACCGACTCGATCGGGAGCGTCACCGCGGCTTCCGAAGTAATGGCGCAGCGCTTTCGCGATGCCGGATTTCCAGCAAGTGACATTCAGGTGCTCGGCCCGAATGACCGCAAGAAGAACGTCGTGGTGCGCCTGCACGGGTCGGGCAAGCACAAGCCCGTGCTGCTGATTGGCCATCTCGACGTGGTCGAAGCCCGGCGCGAGGACTGGACTACCGACCCATTCAAATTCATCGAGCAGGAAGGCTACTTCTACGGCCGCGGCACCAGCGACATGAAAGATGGAGACGCGATCATGTCGGCAACGCTCATCCGCATGAAGAAAGAAGGATACGTTCCGAGCCGCGACATCATTCTTGCGCTGACTGCGGACGAAGAAGGTGGAACCTCGAACGGAGTCGACTGGCTGATCAAAAATCATCGCGACCTGATCGATGCGGAATTTGTATTGAACCATGATGGCGGTGGCGTGCTCGCCGATCATGGCAAGCCGATCATGATGGAAGTAAACGCCACCGAAAAACTTTACGGTGATTTCGTTTTGACGGCGACCAATCCGGGCGGTCACAGTTCGTTGCCCCGGCCTGAGAATGCGATTTACGAACTGGCGGCGGCGTTGACGCGCATCGCGAACTACCAGTTTCCTTTCGAACTGAACAACATTACGCGCGCGTACTACGAGCGACAGGCAAAGCTGGCCAAAGGCCAGCGCGCTGCCGATCTGGAAGCGATGTTGAAAACTCCTCCCGACATGGACGCCGTCGCCCGGCTATCGAAGGATCCAATCGATAACTCGACCATGCACACCACCTGCGTCGCGACGCGCTTAAGCGGAGGCCACGCCAATAACGCGCTTCCGCAGATGGCGCAGGCCAACGTGAATTGCCGCATTGAACCTGGACATTCGCTCGAGGAAATTCGTCTGGCCCTCGAAAAAATTGTGGCTGATTCGAAGATCAAAGTGCAATTCCGCGAAAACAGCAACGAACTCATGGATCACGGCTCGGATCGCCATAGTTATATTCCGCCCGCTCCGCGCAAAGAAGTATTCGAGCCACTGGATAAAATTGTGGCGGAGATGTGGCCCGGAATTCCCGTGCTTCCCAACATGAGCACGGGGGCTTCCGATGGCGTGTACACCAATGCCGTGGATGCCAATGTGTACCGCGTGTCAGGCTAGAATACCAACGAGACCATGCTCCGGGCGCACGGGAAAGATGAGCGCATCGGAGTTGAAGTCATTCGCCCGGGCGTCGATTTCGATCACTTGTTCTTAAAGGGAGTTACAGCGGAGTAAGACGACGGCGACTCCGGCC
>CAWCTR010000003.1:0-32281 GCA_963798485.1 uncultured delta proteobacterium
ACCTGGCACATCATCTATGGTTTTAAATATTTTAGCAGCATATTGCCTTACAGTCAACGGTTGACGTTAAAGATTGAGATAGTCGAAAGCCTTTAGGCAGCTTTCTCTTTGCAGATCCTTAAAGAATCATTTAATGTAAGATTGAAGGTGGATGCGAACCGTCACCACCCGATAAATGGAACTACCGAAGAATGTAATCCACTCTACACGCAGGAGGTATTCATGAAAAAAACAGTAGTATTTCTCATGGCAATGGTCTTTCTCCTCTGCATCGATGTACATGCTGAAGACCAATGGAAACTTGCTAAAGAGTCGGGTGGAATAAAGGTATACACAATGAAAGATCCTCAAGGTAAAGATTTTGCTATCTTTAAAGGAGTCTGCGATGTTGATGCTCCCTGGGAGGTCGTTCTTGAGGTCCTTAAAGACCTCCCATCATACACCAAGTGGTTTCCAAACTGCAAGGAAAGCCGGTTGATCAAAAGGGATGAAAAAAATAATTCAGTCGTCTATTTGGTCATCAGCCCCGGCTGGCCTGTGGCGGACAGGGATGTGGTATTTTATACCTTAAATTATGATTCCCCGGAAAAAGTTGAACATACCATCTCGCTCAACTACATCAAGGACTCTGACGGTATAGTGCCGCGGAATAAAGATTATGTCCGTATGTTGGATATCGGTGGGGGTTATGTTCTTACAAGGATTAAAAAAAATGAAACAACCATGGCCTTAGATAGATAGAATCTGGAGGGAATATACATGTGTTTCGCTTGTAAATTTCATGGCTGTGGATATACCTTTTTCAAATCACTGAAGGAATAGAGAGAGATGAGTGAGAAAAAGGATGAGTATTACAAAAAGGCTGGTGTTCAGAAATAAAACAAGATACTTGTTGTTCACTGAGAATTGTGAGGGAGACATGGTAGGTGTATTCGAGCCTGGCGGCAGTAGAGATTAGCCACGCGATCCGTGGTGTGAAAGAGTCGAACCTGAAAGGAGCACACTGCATATTTGATCGTATCGTCGCAGCGGTTAGCTACTGAATTGATTGCAGAGTCTTCGCCACGATGCTGGCCGAGGAAAAGATTTGCACACCTGCAGATGTCGAATTGCTCCGGCGAAAGTGGGGAAAAATGTGATAAAGGAATTGTTTATGGGCTACAAAGATCACCGATAAGGACGGTTTAGCATCTCGGAGATCCTTCGAGGAAAAATTGGAAAGCGAAGGAAAGATTTATCCATCTACCTTGATGACTCTGCAATAGAAGATCACGCCGCGAAAGCGCGGCAAGAGGTCATCTGGGGAGAGCTCGATTAGTGAACCGGTGTCAGTGGCTAATGGCAGTGGGGAAGCCCCTTGGGACTAGGTCTCAGGATCAGGTGCCAACCGCTTTGCAGCACTTGATGGAGATAGCAGCGCGGGTGGTGGGCGTCGCAGGAAAAGTGGAGGAGCAAGGCCTAGGGCCGGTGGAGAGCCAGGAAGGCGAAGCAGAGTGAACCACTGATGAGCTGTCGAAAAGTTAGAGAGCGTCATGGGAACGGGGCTACTTTATGGGTCCGGGACGAGTCTGGGGGAACCTGTTTACTGCCCAGATGGTGGCCGGCAGAAAGGTGGCGCGAGCCTTGGTAGGGGCTTTCATGCGGAACGTGGGAACCTGGCGCTCTGATGCTAAGGGACAAGTTGGAAATTGGGAGGAGCCCAGTGAAGACGAAAATTTTTCCGATGCAGAGCGCAGGGGCGGTTGCGTCCGTAGTAGTGGTGGATTTCCGGTAACCGGGATGGAGCGAAGGGGCTGAGCTGTCCGACCTTGTGCATTGTGAGTCAACCAGCAATGGGAGGAGCTTATGGATAAGGTAAAGTCGTCATGTTCTTTATTGATGACTGGACGGCAGGAGCCGGATCGGTGAGAGTCTCACGTCCGGTTCTGTGAGGGTTGCGCCTTGAAGCGTGGAATACAGTGGTCTGAAATGACCACCTTGGTAAAGCCTAGCCAGCAGCAGGAGTACCAGTCTTGCGTGGTGAGCGGTAACAATCACTGCGGAAGACGTAGACAGGAAGGTGCGATGGCCGGAATCGAAAGATGAAGAGGATAATTAGCCCCGAAATCGAACGTGTTTGAAGCAGTCGACCTTATCTCTCTATGGGGAAAACAACAATCTAGTCAGTAGCTGATGGCCAAGACGTCGATTGCTTCCGGGGGTCTCGACACCCTCCCCGGCGTGCTCCAAAGGATTCCAAGTGAACAAGGGAGATCCGGCAAACTCCGGCGGAGCCTGTAGGAACAAACAAGCCTACAGAGACGGAGATCTGCGAGACGGTTTGTCGGAAGTCGGACTGGCTCATAAGTATACGAGACGGGAGAGCCTGTTACAAGGGGAAGCGGCAAGCGGGATTCGAGTACTTCTAAGGAAACATGAGCTCCATACAAAGGGAGGATACGAGCCTAATGCAAAGTGGTAGACTCAGTCATGGGAACGGGATTAGAAGGGATAGCAGCAAAAGACTTAGAAGGAACGAACTTCAAGTTCACGACGCTCTGCCATCATGTCACCCGAGGAGAGTTTGATCTGGAAGAGTCTGAATAGCATTCCTAAACAATCGGCACGGGAGTGGATGGTATGAGCGTGGAGACGAAGAAGACATTCGATGCATGGATGACAATGCTGCATAGTCAGTACACCGAAAAGCCTCCATCCACCACCGGTAAGGCGGGGTTTGGATACCCAAGCCTTTCGGGAAGACCTGCAAGAGGCCTATAGGCGTACCTTGTATGGCGGACCGAGCACTGCAAAGAAGTGTTTCGGTGGTTCTGTCAAGTATTTATGAACAGGACTTTCTGCCGTGCTCATTTGAAGGTCCGAGGACCGGAACTTCGATGCCCGTAGCCATTTGCCTATCCACACTCAATGAAATCATAGCGGGCAAGAAGGTGGTTCGGGTACTAGAAACAAGTGTAGAAGAACTTCTTCGGTAGTTTGAACCATGGATGGATAAGAACGGTTTGTTGAACATAGGAGTCGGAGACCCGAGGTTTATAAGCTTGATAAGGCGATGGTTAAAGGCTGGCGTTCCTGGAAGAGGGCGAGGTGAAACCGGTTGAAGAGGAGACTGCCAAGAAGGGGGGTGCCATCAGTGTACTGCTGAGCAATATATGTACTCCATACGTTTGGATCTTTGGTTGAAAGGGTGATCGAACCAATGAAGAAGGGAGAAGCCTATCTGGTAAGGTATATAGATGATTTGTCGTATGCTTTCAGCTGCAGGTCGGATGCGATCTACTTTCCAAAAGGTACTGGTAGAAAGACTTGAGAAGTTTAGCTTGGAATTGAGACCTTGAGAAGACCCGGTTAGTGAAGTCCGGGCGCTTTGCCAACGCAAGACAAGGAAAAGGGTAAGAGCCTGGAGTTATATACTTTCTGGGGACTTACCCATTACTGTACCCGCAACCGCAGAGGGCAACTTTATGGTGGGTCGCAAGATAGGAAAAAGTCTCGATTCCGGCGGAGTGTTCAAAATTTGCCAGGCACTGATGCGGGAAATCAGGCACTATTCCTTGGGAGAACAACTGAGAAAATCAACCAAGTGCTGGAGGAGCCACTATGCTCTATGGGTGTGCAGGTGGGAACGTTAAATCATTGTTCAAGATTTACCGTATTGCCGAAAAGTGTCTGGCGTAAGATGCCAGTAGCCGGAGCCAGGAGAAGAGCTGCATGACCTGGGATAGGGTGTTGCTACTTGCTGAGCCAGGTCTTCCGTTACAGCAGCCCAAGCTTTCTGTACCCTTCGGGAGGATGAAAGCACTCGCTGTGCTGTGAAACAAATTTGTGGAGCCGCGTAGTGCGGGAAATGCAGACACTACGTTCTGTGGGGGTTGGGGCTGCCAATTTGCAGCCCCTTTCTACCCGGCCCTGGGGGTGAGATTCCCCGGGCTACTCGACTCTCATTAAGCTCCATTTCCATTGTGACCCTGTTTTATATTTTACCAAACCCCGTTTGACCATATTCAATGACTTAGAAATGACACTCCCTTAGATTGAACGGAATCATGGTGAAAGATGATGCATAAGGATTATGGGGAGTAGGGGTATCCATGATAAGGAAAGTCACGGAGAAAACAGAGATTTACCTTTCATCTGGATTCCGGCCCCTGGATTCTGTATTCTGTCGCTATGAACCACTTTGAGAATAAGTATCAGGCCGTGATCTTCGACATGGACGGCACCTTGCTCGACACCATTGAGGACATTGCCGACTCCATGAACGCGGTATTAAATAGTCTCGGATTTCCTGTACATCCGGTAAGCAGTTATCGGGCGTTCGTGGGGGACGGGATAGAGGTCCTGGCCGAGAGGTCGCTGCCTGAGGGGCAACGCACCGCCCATACCATTGCCCGGAGTGTGGATCTCATGAAGGAGGAATACAACGTTCGGTGGTCTGTCAAATCAAGGCCTTTTCCCGGTATCCCCGAATTGCTCGATGGCCTGACGGAAAGGGGCATGGCGCTCTCCATCCTTTCCAACAAGCTCGATTCATTTACCAAGGCTATGGCCGCCTCATTGCTGCCCTACTGGAAATTTGCCGAAGTAAGGGGTCTTTCCCCGGATATCCCTAGAAAGCCCGATCCGACCGGTGCCCGTATTTGTGCGGACCGTATGGGAGCAGACCCGCGGCACTGCATCTTTGTAGGCGACAGCGATATCGACATGGAGACTGCCGGCAGGGCCGGTATGGCAGCGTTCGGCGCCTTATGGGGTTACCAGGATAAGCAACAGTTGATAAATAACGGTGCAAGGATTCTCCTGGATGATCCAAGGGACCTGCTCGGGTATCTCTGCAAATAATTCCTATCTCTTATGAATAATTTGCCATTGACCGGCAACTTCCCCATCCGGTAGAGAAGTCCATTGACAGGGCCGGTAGGGCTTAACATAAAAAGGTCATGATGGAGGTATTCTTGAGTGCATTTCTTAAAAAAGATGAATGTTTTCTCATTGTAGTAGACATCCAGGAGAGGCTCCATGCCGCCATGGAAGACCAACTCAAGGAAACCTATGTTAAGAATAGTGTGATCCTCATAGAGACGGCCAAGTCATGTCAGATCCCGATTATTGTGTCCGAGCAATACCCCAAGGGGCTGGGACCGACCATAGCTGATGCGGCAGGACACCTTGAGGGCATACGCAGGCATGAGAAGCTCTTCTTCAGCTGCTATAGGGATGAGGGGATAAAGAAGGCCATTAAATCAACAGGCAGGAAGACGGCTGTCATTATCGGCATTGAGACGCATGTGTGTGTCATGCAGACCGCGATTGACCTTTTTAATGACGGCTATTGCGTTGTTATTGCCGGTGATGCTGTCTGCTCCAGAAGGGCGCATGACAGGGGGACCTCGCTCGATGCCATGGTGCGTCTCGGGGTGCTCGTATATCCCACCGAGACAATCGCCTTCATGTTTATGGAAAAGGCCGGAACGGATTTATTCAAAAAATTGTCAGTTCTTTTCAAGTTACAGCATTAAGCCCTTGAAACCATGATTCTTGTATGGTAAATGGCTCAACCAGCACACACGCCCCGTAGTATAACAAGGTCTGAGGTGTCCTTGCAAACCAAGGATCAGCCTTGTAGGGCGGAGGAAAAACCAAGGAGGTAGTACATGTCAGTCGTCACCATGAAACAGCTGCTCGAGGCTGGTGTTCATTTCGGTCATCAGACACCGAGGTGGAATCCAAAGATGAAACCCTACATTTTCGGTTCACGTAACGGCATCCATATCATCGATCTCCAGAAGACCGAAAAGCTCTTCGAAAAGGCATGCGATGTTATCCGTGAAACAGCTGCCAACGGCGGCAAGGTCTTGTTCGTAGGCACCAAGAAACAGGCACAGGACGCCATCGAGGAAGAATCCCAGAGGGTAGGGGCCTTTTACGTGAATTACCGCTGGCTCGGCGGCACACTCACAAATTTCACCACCATCCGCAAGAGCGTGGACAAGCTCAAGTGGCTTGAATCAATCATCGATAACAGCAATATCGAGAACTATCCCAAGAAGGAACAGATCATGATGAAGCGCCACAAGATGAAGCTGGAGCGCTCGCTCCATGGGATAAAGGATTTGGGCGGTCTTCCTGATGTCCTTTTCATTGTTGACCCCTCTCGTGAGTATATAGCGGTCCGGGAGGCCAAGAAGCTGAAGATACCCATAGTCGCCATTGTAGATACCAACTGCGATCCCACGCTCATCGACTATGTCATTCCCGGTAATGACGATGCCATAAGGGCTATCAGGCTGTTTACCTCCAAGATAGCGGATGCAGTGGATCAGGGCGGCCAGCTCTGGCAGGAAAAGCTGGCCACCGAGGTAAAAGAGGCCACGGCCGATGAGAAGGTCCAGACCAAGCAGAAGGCTGCTTCCACCGAGGTTATGGGCAAGGGGCTTGAGCATGAGATCGAGATCATCGTTAAAGACAGCAAGCCGGCGAAGGTAAAAGATGCTGAGATAACGGCAGAGTCCGTGAACCCCACCGGCGAGGAAGAATCAGCATAGAAACGTTGTTGGAGGTAGAGAGTGCAGATAACATCGGATGTGGTAAAAAAACTCAGAGATAAGACCGGCGTCGGCATGATGGACTGTAAGAAGGCCCTTGAAGAGACGAATGGGGATTTTGAAAAGGCAGTGGAGGCCCTCAGGAAGAAAGGCATTGATGTTGCCAACAAACGCTCCGGCAGGCAAGCCGGCCAGGGTACGGTGGCTGCATACATCCATATGGGCGGGAAGATCGGCGTGCTTGTAGAGGTGAACTGCGAGAGTGATTTTGTTGCAAAGTCGGATGACTTCAACAACTTCGTCAAAGACGTTTCCATGCAGATCGCTGCTGCAAACCCCGAGTGGGTTACCAGGGATGAAGTGCCGCAACAGGTCCTTGATAAAGAAAAAGAAATCCTCAAAGATCAGGCGCTCAAGACAGGCAAGCCCGAGAAGGTGATAGAGAAGATCGTAGAAGGCAAGCTCACCAAATTCTACTCCGAGCGTTGTCTTATAGACCAGCCTTTTGTGAAGGATCAGGACAGGACCATAAAGCAACTCTTGGATGAATTAATGGCAAAAACCGGAGAAAAGTGCCTGGTAAGACGATTCGTTCGGTATCAGGTGGGTGAAGATATCTGACGAGAGGGTCCCCTTGCATTATAAACGAATACTGCTCAAGGTTAGCGGAGAGGCCCTCGCCGGAGGCAAGGGTTTCGGCATTGATGATGCGACATTAAAAGGCTTTGTTGCATTGGTGAACGCAGCTATTGATGCCGGGGCACAAGTCGGCCTTGTTATCGGCGGGGGAAACATGTTCAGGGGGATAAGCGCCACATCCGTGATCGACCGGGTCAGCGCCGATCACATGGGCATGCTTGCTACCGTGATCAACGCCCTGGCCTTAAAGAGCGCACTTATTGCCCAGGGTTGCCAGTGCAGGATCATGAGCGCTATCCACATACCCTCCATGGCTGAACCCGTTGTAAGCGAGAGGGCGATCCGTCATCTTGAGAAGGGAAGGGTTGTAATCTTTGCAGGTGGAACCGGCAGTCCATTTTTCACTACCGATACCACGGCGGCATTGAGGGCACTTGAGATCAGGGCTGATGTACTCATAAAGGCCACGAAGGTAAACGGCATTTATGATAAAGACCCCATGAAACATAAAGATGCCCGGTTTTTCAAAGAGCTGGACTTTGATATGGTCCTTAAGATGAACCTTGGCGTCATGGATGCATCTGCGATTTCCCTGTGCCGTGAAAACGGGCTTGAAGTGAGGGTAATCAATATTTTTGAGCATGAAAGCTTGTCAAGACTCCTGAAAGGAGAGGAGATCGGATCAGTCGTCAGAGCGAGGAGGGATAATTAATGGTTGATGAGATCCTCAATGACATGAAGCACGGCATGAACAAGACCGTGGATTCCATGAAGGGTTCACTTCAAAAGGTTCGCACAGGCCGGGCATCCATCGGCATCTTAGACGGCATTATGGTGGATTACTACGGCACACCCACCCCCATGAGTCAACTCGCAACCATGGCTGTACCGGAGGCGCGTCTCATCACCATACAGCCCTGGGACAAAGGCGCCTTGGCACCTATCGAGAAGGCAATAATGAAATCCGAACTTGGTCTTACCCCTAACAACGACGGGAGAATCATCCGTGTCCCCATCCCCCCTCTGAACGAAGAGAGGCGAAGGGATCTTGTAAAAATGATAAAGAAAACAGCCGAAGAATTTCGTGTAGAGGCCCGCAACCATCGTCGTGATGCCAATACCCTTTTAAAAGACCTTGAGAAGGAAAAAGAGATCAACAAAGACGAGCTCAAGGTTGCCCAGGACAAGGTGCAGGACCTCACCGACAACTGCATCAAACTCATTGATGAACAGCTTGCAATAAAAGAAAAAGAGATTATGGAAGTATGATGGTTATACGTAAAGGCATATTATTTTATAGGTATAAGACAGGCGTTGAGCCTGGTAATGATTTATACGAAGATATCTTGATTGGAAAGAACGAGGAGGTGCATCTATGATGCGCGCAAAAGAGGAAAAGGTTTCTTCA
Source organism: uncultured delta proteobacterium (assembly GCA_963798485.1). GTDB lineage: Bacteria > Desulfobacterota > Desulfomonilia > UBA1062 > UBA1062 > MWEI01. Next base: position 8,593 of record CAWCTR010000003.1, read on the forward strand.
CGGTTTATGATGTACTTTAAGCCAAACAACTTGAGTGAGCTCAGGGTCATCTCCCGGATGCTGAACATCGCTATGGTCGATTTTGTAGGCGCTGCCCTTGATGCTTATATCTTCAAAAAAGAAAGTGAGTTGGATGGGAAAGTACCTTTGCGTCAAAAGAGAAGATATGTAGGCCCAAGGAACGATACATCCGAGAAGCGGATACGCTATGTCATGCGTTTGGACAAGAACCTGGTGGAAAGGCTCAGAGACATCGCGTCTTTTGACAACCGCAGGTTCACCCATGTCTGCGATGATGCCGTTGCCAACTTTATCCTGTTCACAAAGCAGGCAAAGAGTTTTAAGAATATCTGGACGGCAAGGTCAGATGTTGAGGCGGTGAGAGGAAGGAAGAGCGTCAAGTCCAATGAGGAGATAGCAGGCCTCTTGAATGCGTATAAGAATAAGGTCCCGTCAATAGGCTGATCATACAGTGGACTTCGGCGATGGAGGATCTCTTGGAAAGTCCTGAGCCCTCTATCCGTCGGAAAACGGGTATATTCCCCAATCTGTCAGTGTGGTTACGTCCTGCCGGGGCGCATAGAGATATTAACGGATGGTACAGGGCATCTTTCTGGGGAAGTGTTGCCTGTATTGTGCTGTATACCGCTTTCGGATATGTCTTTGTTAGGGAGCATGCCCTTCGGATAACAGCCGAGACGGCCCTCTTGGCCCGTTTCGGTATGACGGTTCTCATCAATCCGGATGATGTCCATCTGATAGCGCCGGGCCATCAGCTTGCCAGTGCCCTTTTTTTCGGAATGACCCTCGGTGTCCTGAATGCCCTTGTGTGCATGGCTCTCACCTTACCGGCATGGGTTTCAGGCCGTTTTGTACGCCGGGACCTCTTTGCCTTTGCCGGGGCAGTCCTTGTATGCACATTTTTCACCTTCAGCAAAGACATGCCCTGGGTATCCGTCTGTTTCGGGCTCCTGAGCCCCTTAGTCTTCACTCTTGTATGGCTGTTTATGGTTAGGAAAGCAGGACACAAAAGCATCAATATAAATATAAAAAGATGGGCTATCTTCTGTGGTATCATCATTGCCCCCCTGGCGATCATTATCGGAACCGGCTCATCATTCATGTCGATACGTGATTCCATGCTCTCCATGAGGGTTACCGAGGCCTTGAGTGACGTCTATTATGATCATACCCTCTTGTCTGCTGATGTGATCAAACCCATTTCCGCCAGGTCCCAGAACGTGATTGCGTTTTCTGATGATATAAAATCTCTGGGTTACACACCCCACGGGACCCTCTGGATTCGATCAAAAAGTCCTTGCTCGGTTGAAGGTGCAACCTTTGCGGTGAGCAGGCAGCCTTTGAACTGCAGGTCTGTAAGGCTCCCGGATGACAGCTTGAGTGCGAATGATAATAACAGGATCATCGACGAGCTGAGCAAGGGCATAGATCCCAATAAACAGATGCGCGGTGGTATTGGCTTCTTCTTTTTTTCCGGACCGTTGATCGTCATTACTGCCCTCATCTTGTCATGGTTTGCCCTTGCACTGGAGATGATTTTTACCCGGAGCAGGTTAATTGTGTTCATAATTGTTATTGCCTATCTGTCGGTCTTTATGCCCCTGTTCCACGGGGCATATCTCCTGGCCCGGCTCAAGTCTCATCCGGAAAAGATATCAGACTATGCCGCCTCACCTGTGGAGAGGATGCGCTATGCGGTTGTGGCCACTTATCCGGGGGCCTTGTCTAAGCAAGACCTTGTGAGGTTGATGCAGGACCCAAGCGCCCGTGTACGGGTAAATGCCGTGATTGAGGCCGGGGATCGTATGGACATGGCCCTTCTGAGCGCCATTGAGGCTCGATTGAAAGATCCCAAAATGAATGTACGTACCAAGGCATGCCGGGCGCTTGGCAAGATACAGTCGGATAAGGCATTAAACCTCCTGGACAAGGCTGTAAGCGAAGATCCCTCATGGTATGTACGGGACTATGCCTATGCCTCTATGGGCAGGATCAGGCCCGAGACCAAGGTGATATCGCTTATCAAATAGTAAATATGCCTGACGTCCTTGAGGTAACATCGAATCTGTGTTAGGCAGCATAGTGTTACAATCATACTATCTTAGGCAATCGGGGCAGCATATGATTCAGATAAAAGACAAACCGTGGGCCAAGAAAAAAGATGAAGGAAAAGAGAAGGTCAAAGAGAGGCTAGGGCTCATCAGACACACCATTATGGTCATGAGCGGCAAGGGCGGTGTGGGCAAATCCACTGTGGCTGCAAACCTGGCGGCAGGCCTGGTGCAACAGGGATATGCCGTAGGCGTCCTTGACGGCGACATCCATGGCCCCAATATCCCGAAGATCCTTGGTATTGAGGACTGCTCCATAAAGGGGGATGAAGAAGGGAATATGATCCCTGTGGATGTTTATAAAAACCTTAAGGTAGTCTCCGTAGGGAACCTTCTGGAAAATAAGGACCAGCCCATTATATGGCGCGGCCCCATGAAACATTCGGTGATGAGGCATTTTATCAATGATGTAAAATGGGGTGAGCTCGATTTCCTCATCGTCGACCTCCCTCCCGGCACAGGGGACGAGCCGCTTTCTATTGCGCAGATCATAAGGCAGGCACAGACCGATCGCTCACCCCATGCCGTCATCGTCACGACACCCCAGGATGTCGCCCTGCTGGACTCACGAAAGAGCGTTGAGTTCGCAAAGGCATTAAACCTGAGCATGCTTGGGATTATCGAGAATATGAGCACCTTTTCCTGCCCCCACTGCGGGCATGCCATCGATCTGTTCAAGGCAGGAGGTGGTGAACGTGCCGCCCACGAGCTTAATGTGCCTTTCCTCGGTGCCATACCCATTGACCCTGCTGTTGTGCGGGACACCGACAACGGCAGACCATTCATGCTCTATAACATGAGCTGTGTTGCAGGCATGGCTTTCCAGCGGGTCATAGAAAAGATATTGAAGTCTTTCGGATAATTGATTCATTCATTATAATGAAGCAGTCTTATGCCGACATATAGTACAATGATAAAGCCAATCACAAACGAATATTGTCTTAGTACTTTTCCTCATAAACAGCTCGTAGCCCTTTATACTGTTTTCCTGCTGGCCTTAGGATTCGGCTGTCAAGTACATTCCTCTGACATAAATATCCAAAAGGACTCATCTGCAAAGGTTGGCGGCCCTTGTGAGTACAAAGACTACAAAGGCAAGGCCGAGGTAATATCTGTTCAGAAGATAGAGTTTGGCAGTGCTTCAACAAGCATAAAGAAGCCTGATGGGTCATATGAAGTAAAATATTCATTTTATCCGGAGAATAAGATTCAAGAGACCTTTGTTCACGTGGAGTCTCGATATTTTGTTCTCCTTCTTCCCGATTCGTCTTATCCTGACCCCGAGTTCATTCGAAAGAATGACATTACACCGGGTAAGAAACTTGATTGTGTCCTAAAGGTTATCACGAAAGGTGCATGCACCCCCATGATCTTCAAGTTTCCGGCATTGAAGTGAAAATCAGGAAACAGTATAGGTACAACAACATGATTACTTATAAGAAATCATTTGCCAATATTACGATACTGTTCCTTATATTCTTGGCAGGTATTTTTCAAGCTGCTCAAGCAGATGATCTCAGAAGGCCGCATGGTGTTATGCGGCCTGACAGTGAAACCCTGATCAATTGGCAACAGAGATATAAAGACGCCCCACAAGCACAGATAAAAAAGAATGTGCTGTATAACGCAGGATCTACGGGATCATTGAGTTTATTGAACCATCTTGATTATATCCCTTCCGAATATGACCAGGGTTCGTGCGGAGACTGCTGGATGTGGGCGGGGACTGGGGTAATGGCCATTGCCCTCGATGTAAATAATAATACATACGACAGCCTCTCTGTCCAATATTTTAATTCAAATGCAACGGTGGTACCCGGGTTAACATGTTGCGCAGGCGGCGACCTTTCCTATCTGGTCGATTTCTATTCTACTTCGGGATACCAGCAGGCCATACCCTGGTCTAATACAAATGCAAACTGGCAGTCTGGAAATGACACATGTGGTCCTCTAGGCGCATCTATCAGTACCAATCCTGATTATCCCATTTCATCGATAACAGCTGTAACAATACCGACCCAAACAGTCTCTCAGGCTACGGCCATTGCAAATATTAAGAGCATACTCAATCAGAATCAGGCTGTTTATTTTGGTTTTATCATGCCTACAGCGGCAGATGGAACTAACTTTGATACCTTCTGGGAAAACCAAACAGAAGACATAATTTGGAATCCCGATTTCTCCTGTGGTCACAGATATACCACTGGCTGGGGCCATGCGGTGCTCTGTGTCGGTTACAATGATGAAGATCCCAACAACTCCTATTGGATCATAGTGAACAGCTGGGGTGTAACCTCAGGAAGACCGAACGGGATATTCCACCTTGATATGAACATGAGTTATAATTGTCAGTATAGCATAGGCAGGCAAACGGGATATTATAGCTTCGAATTTTGGACACTGAATATTGCTTACGCGATCCCACAAATATTGTCTTCCTCTCCAACCTCTCTTGCTGATTCATGCGTAACAGGGAATATCGTCCCATCCCAAACGTTCCAAGTCTCAAACTCAGGCACGGGGACCCTCAATTACACAATTACAACAGATCAGGCGTGGTTAACCTGCAACACAACAAGCGGCACATTATCAGGTGCATCAAGTACGAATACTATCACAGTAAATTATGCAACCTCCAGCTTAGCCCCAGGGAACTACTCGGCCAATATCACGATAACCGCACAAGGCTCACAGAATAGCCCTCAGACTATCCCGGTGAGTCTCACGGTGCTTTCACCTACGCCTACAATTGCGATCTCTCCAACCTCTCTTACTAATTCATGCCCGGCAGGGACTAATGCCTCAGCCCAATCGTTCCAAGTCTGGAACTCAGGTGCAGGGACTCTGAATTACACGATTTCAACCACCATAACAACAGGTCAGGATTGGGTATCCTGCTACACTACAAGCGGAATTTCATCAGGTGCATCAGATAGGAAAGCTATTGCAGTAAATTATTCAACCTCCAGCTTACCTCCAGGGAGCTACTCGGCGACTATCACGATAAACGCTCCAGGTTCATCGAACAGCCCTCAGACTATCCCGGTGAGTCTTACGGTCCTTCCACCTACGATTGCAGTTTCTCCAACCTCTCTTACTAATTCATGCGTAGTGGGAAATAATGCCCCTGCCCAAACGTTCCAAGTCTGGAACTCAGGGGCGGGAACCCTCAATTATACAATTACAACCACCATAACAACAGGTCAGGCTTGGGTATCCTGCGACACGGCAAGCGGCACTTCATCAGGCCCATTAAATCAGCAGACTATTACCGTAAATTATATAACCTCCGGCTTACCTCCTGGGAACTATTCGGCGACTATCACGATAACCGCAGCAGGATCATCGAACAGCCCTCAGACTATCCCGGTGAATCTTACGGTCCTCACTCCCACCATATCATTTTCTCCTTTATCTCTAACCAACTCATGTTCCCAGGGGTGTAACGCAGCCGGCCAAACATTCAATGTCTGGAACTCAGGTGCCGGTACACTGAATTACACGATATCTTCAGATCAATCATGGGTTTCCTGTGCAACATCGGGGACTTCAAGTGGCGTAAATGACAAAAAGAGTATCTCAGTATTCTACTCTGCTTCAGGCCTTACCGCTGGGGACTATTCAGCTACTATTACCATAACCGATCCCATGGCATCCAATAACCCACAGACTCTCCCTGTGACCTTAAATATAACTCCCCCTCCCAGTCCTGTGATTGCTCATAATGCCCCTGCAACAATTTCCGCTTCGTGCATTCAAGGCAGCAACCCGTCAAGCACATCTTTCAATATATGGAACTCCGGGGGCGGGACCTTGGGTTATACGATCGCATCCAGTCAATCCTGGCTCTCTTGCATCCCCTCAAGCGGAACATCCGTTACCACGTGCAGTGGCAGCGGGCATAACACCATCACGATCAGTTATTCAACAACCGGGCTAACAGCAGGGAGTTACCCGGCAAGCATTACCATTAATGCCTCAGGGGCATCAAATAACCCACAAACTATACCGGTAAGCTTGACAGTGAACGCCCCCGCACCGGTCCCAACCATTTCAGACACCCCTGCATCCATCACAGTCACGTGCGTGAAAGGATCCAATGCATCGAGTCAGTCTTTTGATGTGTGGAACTCAGGAACTGGGACGCTTAATTATACGATTTATGATGACGCTTCGTGGCTGTCATGTACACCATCAAGCGGAACATCCATTGGCGGGCATAGCGTTATAACTGTCACTTTTGCAAACTCCGACCTTGTTTCAGGGACATATCCGGCAACTATAACCATCAGCGCACCAGGGGCGTCAAACAGCCCCCAGACTATCCCCGTGAGCCTGATTGTGAGTGAACCGGTCGTCGTCAGCACGGTAAAATCAACCTTCTCGATTGATCCTGCATCTCTCACGGTGACATGTACACAAGGATCTGATGCAGCAGACCAAAGTTTTGATATATGGAATTCGGGGAGCGGAACGCTCAATTATTCCATTTCCGCCGATGCAAATTGGATCACCGTTTCACCTGCAAACGGGGCTTTGACTAGTGATCATACCATGATCACTGTTCATTTAAATACCGCCGGCCTGGCTGCAGGGGAGTATGACCAGAACATTACCATCGCCTCTGTAGATGCAGATGTTACCAACAGCCCTCAAACAATACCTGTGCATGTGTCGGTGAAAGCTGCCGCTGCACTGAGCACAGGAGGCAGTGGAGGAGGCGGGGGCTGTTTTATATCCTGTTCCGTATCAAAGGGGCATGTTTCACAAGTGATGTATTTCTTTGTGGTCGTAGGGATAATGTTCGTAGGTATAGCACGTTTCATCATACAATTCGTGGCACCATAATCTTTACCCACACCGCGCTTTTATCTTGACTGGTGAGCAGCCTTACCATAAATTCTGCTGCAACCCGTTGGTAAGGGCATTTGGAATGGCATTGGGGATGAAACCTTTTACCAGCCTCTTTTGAGATGGACGTAAGGTGAGAAACCGGATCTATGTTTGAATTTCATATATCCCGTAGAGCACGGGAACTGTATCAGTTCGATAAAACGTTGTTTTCCTTTTCGGGCAATGTGGTCTTTGCCTCTGCGCATGCGGCAAGGGAATTTGCCGAGAAGATGAACCATATCCGGGATGTTGCAGCACATCCTGAACGCTCAGTGCGCGCCTCTGATATCAATGCCATGGGTTTGATCGACGAGGTGCTGCACTTTATGATAGAGGTTTACCGCAGACAGGTTAACCCGAACATCATGAAGGATGCCTACGGATATGCAGCCTCCAAGCTCGCTGCGGTGGATAACACCCTAGAGCTCTTCCTGGAACAGTTTCCACCGAGGGATGTTTACCTGGGCAAACTGTCGGTCAAGGAATATCTCCAATCCGACACGTTAGGGGTCTCAAACAAGCTCATTGCCATGGAAGAGATGCTCATGCTCTTCATCTCCAATGAGAATCCTGCACTGGTGCCCTATAAGGAGCTCTTTGACGACTCACAGTTGAGAGAGGAAACGCCTTATATCCAGATCATCTCCTGCCTCGATGAATTTTTCAGGACACAGCCGCCGTTAGGGGCTATGGGACAGACCCTGCTCGATCTTCTGATGGCGCCGCTGAGGGCTGCACCCCATTCTCTCTATGACCAGCTCGAATACATCAGGCTCCACTGGGGATCTCTTTTGGCAGAGCTCTACATCAAGCTCCTGCGCAGTCTCGACCTCATCAAGGAAGAGACCAAGGCCCGCTTCCTTGGCCCGGGAACCGCACCTGTCCCTTTCTTCACCCTGAAGGACCTGGAAGACCTTGAACGGTTCAGCGCGGACCTTGACTGGATGGCAAGCCTGGTGCTTATGGCCAAGAGCGTATATGTGTGGCTGCACCAGCTCTGCCTCAAATATCAAAGGCACATCTGGCGGCTCGATCAGATCCCTGACGAGGAACTGGAGATACTCGCAAGATGGGGATTCACCGGGCTATGGCTTATCGGAATATGGGAGCGGAGCCCTTCATCGCGCACCATCAAGCAGATGACCGGCAACCCCGAGGCCGCCGCCTCGGCGTATTCCATCTTTGATTACTCCATTGCATCCGAACTTGGCGGCGATGAGGCCTTCGAAAACCTTAAAGGCCGTGCCATGCGTTACGGCATAAGGATGGCCACCGATATGGTGCCCAACCATATGGGGATCTATTCCAAGTGGGTCATCGAACATCCCGACTGGTTCATCCAGCTCGACCACAGCCCATTCCCGGGCTATCGGTTCACCGGGGCCAACCTTTCAGGTGAAGACCGCGTGGAGATCCAAATTGAGGACGGATACTGGGACAGGCGCGATGCCGCGGTGGTATTCCGGCGACATGACCGGTACACCGGTCAAAGCCGGTATATTTACCATGGCAATGACGGAACGAGCATGCCCTGGAACGACACGGCCCAGCTCGACTTTTTGAAGCACGAGGTGCGCCAGGCGGTCATCAACCAGACCATTGCCATTGCCAGGAAGTTCCCCATCATCCGGTTCGATGCGGCCATGACCCTTGCCAAGAGGCACTTCCAGCGTCTCTGGTATCCGCCTCCCGGCTATGGCGGTGACATACCGTCACGCTCCGGCCACGGGGTATCGCCTGATGAGTTCGAAAAGTTCTTTCCCATTGAATTCTGGAGGGAGTTGGTGGACCGGGTTGCAGCCGAGGTACCCAACACCCTGCTCCTGGCAGAGGCCTTCTGGCTCATGGAGGGCTACTTTGTCAGGTCTCTGGGCATGCACCGTGTCTATAACAGCGCCTTCATGAACATGCTCAAGACCGAAGAGAACAGCAAATACCGCGATGTCATGAAGAACGTGCTGCGCTTCAACCCCGAGATCTTAAGGAGGTTCGTCAACTTCATGAACAATCCTGACGAAGAGCCTGCGGTCCACGGTTTCGGCAAGGACGATAAGTATTTCGGCGTGGCCACACTCATGGCAACCATGCCGGGCCTGCCCATGTTCGGCCATGGGCAGATCGAGGGGTTCTCTGAAAAATACGGCATGGAATACAAGAGGGCCTATTGGGAAGAATCCATTGATGAGAACCTTGTAAGGCGTCATGAACGCGAGATCTTCCCGCTCCTGAAAAAGCGCCGCCTCTTCAGCGGTGTGGAAAGCTTTGTCATGTATGATGTGCGCACGCCGGACGGACATGTGAACGAAGACATATTCGCCTATTCCAACAGGTATGGCGTTGAGCGCTCGCTCGTGGTCTATAACAACCGCTATGCCGATGCCACAGGCATCATCAAGAGCTCGGTGGGCATGAACATGGACAACAACGGCAGGAGGCACGTCATCCATAAAGGTCTTGGAGATGGTCTGGAGCTGAAGAACGACGGGTCTGTCTTCTACACGTTCCGTGACCACAGGACAGGCCTGGAATATATCCGTAACAGCCACAGACTCTGGCAAGACGGCCTGATGATTCACCTTGGGGCCTTCGGGTGCCACGTGTTCACCTCCTTCAGCGAGGTCTATGACCACGATGGCACCTGCCGCATCCTTGAGGAGAAGCTCCTGGGCAAGGGAGTCCCGGATGTGATGAGGGCACTGAGGGAGACCTACCTTGAAAAGGTGCTCTTGCCCTTTGGCGAAATGCTTACCGGGGATACCTTGAAGATACTCATGGCAGAGGGAAGAAGAACTCTCAAGGTCCCTGCCATGTATCAGGATCGGCTGGTCTCGTTCCTGCGCAATGCCCGTGAATTTTCCGGCTGGGCTGCCAGGGAAACTGTGGTGGCAGACAAATCGTGCTCCATGATGGAGGCCCTCTTCTTCATGGATGCGGCAAGGGGCAAAAAGGAATGGAAGAAAGACAAGAAGGTGCAGTCGGTACTGGCGCTCATCCCTGAACTGATGCCTGATGACCTCTTAGGGTGGAGGCTCCCGGTGCTCTGGTCTGTTGTGACCCATATAGATGGACTTATGGGCGATGAAGAGAAAACCGCCAGGTCCATCAACTTGATTGAAGACTGGATGCTGGACTGGGCATTGGAAAAGGCCATGGTAAACCTTGGCACGGACGAGGGCAGGGCGCGTTACGAGGTAACGTTGATAAAGATCCTCACGCGATATCAAGGAAAGACAGCCTTACAGGATATGATACAATTCAGCTCAAAGATTAAAGAGATGCTCGTAGATACACAAGCGAGAGACTTTCTCGGTTTCAACCAATTCAACGAAACCTGGTGGTTCAACAAGGAGTCCATGGAAACACTGATCTCCTGGCTTGCCTTTGGTTCTGTTTTGCAGCAGCTCTCAGGCCAAAGGCACAGCGAAAAGGTTTTAAAAGATATTTTGCACAAGACAGACGACACGCTCAGCGAGCTTAGAAAACGGATTGAATCATCCGGATATGAGGCAACAAAACTCGCTGCATTGTTGAATATATAAGGAGTATCAATAATGGGCAGACTGTTCGGCACTGACGGGATCAGAGGGGTGGCAAACGCCCATCCCATGACCTCCGAATTGGCGCTCAAGGTGGGCAGGGCCATTGCTTATCTTTCAAGGAAAGAGGGCCATACGCCAAGAATCCTCATCGGCAAGGACACAAGGGTTTCGGGCTACATGCTTGAAAGTGCACTGGTCTCGGGTATCTGTTCCATGGGAGCGGATGCATTGCAGGTCGGGGTCATGAGCACGCCCGGGGTCGCCTTCCTCACGGTAAGCATGAGGGCGGATGCGGGCATCGTGATCTCAGCCTCCCACAACCCCTATGAGGATAACGGGATCAAGATATTTTCCAAGGATGGTTTCAAGCTTCCTGATTCACGCGAGGCGGAGATTGAAAAGATCCTCCTCGCAGAAGACCTCTCCATTTTCCACGCCGAGCCGGAGACCATCGGCAAGGCCTACCGCATCGATGACGCCAGGGGACGTTATATCGTGTACCTCAAGCGCTCCTTCCCTGATGATTATTCACTGGAAGGCATGAAGATCGTTCTCGACTGCGCCAATGGGGCCACCTACCGGATTGCGCCGGAGGTCTTTTTCGAGCTCGGCGCCAAGGTGTTACCGCTGTTCCACGAGCCGGACGGCAAGAACATCAACAAGGGATGCGGATCACAGCATCCGGAAGCGCTTTCCTATGAGGTAGTGAAAAACGGTGCGGACGCCGGTTTTGCCTTTGACGGTGATGGCGACAGGGTCATTGCCGTGGACGAGAAGGGAGATGTGCTCACCGGCGATCATATGCTTGCCTTGTGTGCAGCGGCGATGAAGAGGCAGGGAACCCTCAGGAACAATCTCCTGGTGGCGACCGTTATGAGCAACCTCGGCATGAAGGTCGCCCTGAAGGAACAGGGGATAGACATGGTCGAGACCAAGGTGGGCGATCGCTATGTGCTCGAAGAGATGCTCAAGCGCGGGGCAGTCATCGGTGGTGAGCAGTCGGGCCATATCATCTTCCTTGATCATCATACCTCGGGTGACGGTATCATCTCGGCCCTGCAGGTGCTCATGGCAATGAAGACCGAGGGCAAGCCGCTTTCCGAGCTAGCAAAGATCATGAAGGTTTTTCCCCAGAGGCTCATCAATATTGACGTGAAGAGCAAGCCCGACCTGGAAACATTTCCTGAGATCATGTCGGTGATCAATGAAGTGGAAGGGGTGCTCGGCGAGAAGGGAAGGGTGCTTGTGCGTTATTCCGGCACCCAGCAGATGTGCCGGGTAATGGTGGAGGGACCCACTGAGCACGAGACCGAGAGGTATAGCAAGATGATCTCAAAGGTGATTGCCGACAGGATAGGTTAAGGCATTAAAGGACTGGTGCATGGAAGGTGATCCTCGCATACAAGCGCTCATGAACAAGGGGGTTATCCTCCCTGATGCCCTCAATATCTACATCGGCAGAGAAGTGGATCTTGAGCGGATATCAGGCAATGATGTGGTCATTCATCCGGGCTGCAGGATTCAAGGCGGCAAAACCCTGATCATGGATGGTGCAAGGCTTGGCCGGGAAGGCCCTGTTACTATCGAAGACTGCCAGTTAGGGCCCAAGGTAGAGCTCAAGGGCGGTTACTTCAGAAAATCGGTGTTTCACAAGGGGTCAAACATGGCATCCGGGGCGCACGTCAGGGATGCATGCATACTCGAGGAAGAGGCAAGTTGCGCGCACGCGGTAGGCCTCAAGCACACCATATTGTTCCCATTTGTAACGCTCGGGAGCCTGATAAACTTCTGCGATTGCCTCATGGCCGGAGGAACGAGCCGCAAGGATCACAGCGAGGTCGGCAGCTCGTACATCCACTTCAACTTTACCCCCAACCAGGACAAGGCGACAGCATCGCTTCTGGGAGATGTGCCCTGCGGCGTCATGCTCGACCAGCAGCCCATCTTTCTTGGGGGCCAGGGCGGTCTTGTGGGCCCATCCGTTATCGGATACGGGACCGTGATGGCCGCAGGTGTCATCTTTCGAGGCGATTTTGCTGAAGGACATAAGATAATTACCGGCACGCAGAACATACCGGCGCGAAAAGAATTCGTTCCAGGGCTCTTGTTGATGATGAAGGACAAGGTCCGGAACAACATTGTCTACATTGCCAACCTCATCGCCTTGAAGGCATGGTATTCCCACGTCAGGTCCCTGTTTGCAGGCTCAGTGCCCTTGGACATTGCCTTGCTGGAAGGGGCCATTGAAAAACTGGATATGGCCATAACCGAAAGGGTTACAAGGCTTGAGGGCTTAATCGACAAGATCCCTGAATCATTGATCCTGCACAAGGGTTCCTCCGGGGCATGGGCGCTGCCTGCCATGATCAATCAACAAGAAGAGCTGTCCAAAAACTGGAGCATGATAGCCGATATGATAGAATCAAACCGTTCGTACTCCGGGAGCGATGAGGTGAGGGACGGATTCCTTGCAGCGCTTTATAAGGATATGCCTGAGGGGAACTCCGACTATATCGCCACCATCAAGGGCCTATCGGAGGGTTCACGCAAGAGCGGAACCGCCTGGCTGCATGGTCTCGTGCAGGATATCACCAATAGCGCAATAGACAAAATACCATCGTTTAAATAGAATAGATCCTTGCGCCGGGGTTAGGTAGCCAGAAGTCAGAATCCAGGAGCCAGGTATCGTGCTGTATGAATACTATTTTATTCCCACTCGATTGTGCTTGGTGGTTTGGAGCTGATGTCATAGACAACCCGGTTCACCCCCTTGACCTCATTGATGATGCGGGTGGAAATTTTTGTAAGCAGGTCGTAGGGGAGTTTTACCCAGTCCGCTGTCATGCCGTCCAGGCTGTGCACGGCACGGATGGCAATGACATTGGCATAGGTTCGTTCATCACCCATCACCCCGACACTCTTCACAGGCAGCAGTACTGCGAAGGACTGCCAGACGTCGTGATACCCTTCCCATCGTACCATCTCCTCATGCACCCGCCTGTCCGCCTCCTGGAGGATTTTCACATTCTCTCTGGTCACTTCCCCAAGGATGCGCACTGCCAGGCCCGGACCTGGGAAGGGCTGACGTTTGAGGATGGAATCAGGCAGACCCAGCTCCTTGCCGAGCACCCTCACCTCGTCCTTGAAGAGCTCCTTTAAAGGCTCTATGAGCGTGAACTTGAGGTCTTCAGGCAGGCCGCCCACATTGTGGTGGCTCTTGATGGTGGCGGACGGACCGCCCTTGGCGGACCTGCTCTCGATGACATCCGGGTATAGGGTCCCCTGGGCCAGAAAGTCGGCGCCCCCGATACGGTCGGCCTCACTATAAAATACCTCAATAAAGGTCCGGCCGATGATCTTGCGTTTCTCTTCGGGTTCACTCACCCCGGCAAAGGCATCGAAGAAGCGATCCTTCGCATCCACAATATCGAGGTTCAGCGGGTACACCTCGGTAAAGGTTGTGCGGATCTCCTCGGCCTCACCGCCCCGAAGCACGCCGTTGTCCACGAAGATAGCCGTCATCTGCTTTCCAAGGGCCTTGTTTATAAGGGCTGCCACAACCGCTGAGTCTACTCCGCCGGACATGCCGCAGATGACACGCGCCTCACCCACCTGCGCCCTTATGACCTTTATGGATTCTTCGATGAACCCCTTCATGGTCCAGCCGCCCGTACACCGGGCAATATTGAAAAGGAAGTTTCTGAGAATCTCTATACCTTTGGGTGTATGCACCACCTCGGGGTGAAACTGCACGCCGTAAATCTTCCGGCTATCATCCCCCATGGCAGCCACGGTACAGGAGCTTGTATTGGCAAGTATGGAATAACCTTTGGGCGGGGTTGCTACATGGTCGCCATGGCTCATCCAGACATCAAGCCTGCTACCCAGTCCGTCAAAGAGATTGCCTGATTTGACCACCTCAATAGTGGCAGGACCGTATTCACGGGCTATCCCGCGTTCGAGTTTTCCGCCAAGGATAACCGAAAGGAGCTGCAACCCGTAGCAGATGCCGAGTACCGGGATGCCGAGATTGAAGATTTCGGCATCGATCCCGGGGTGATCCTTGTCGAGTACCGAGGCAGGGCCGCCGGAAAGGACCACGGCCTTGGGCGACAAGGCGCTGAGCTCAGTGTGAGAGATATCATGGGGAAGTATCTCACAGTACACGCCGCACTCCCTGATACGTCGTGATATAAGCTGGGCATACTGGGAACCGAAATCAAGGACTGCTACAAGCTCACGCATTGATTACTACTCCAAATGATTTATTACCGGACAATGACCTCTCCGGTGAAGACCGTCTCCACCGGGCCCATAAGCCAGACCTCTAAGTATTGGTTGCCTTGTTTGGTAAAGTCGATCTTCAGTTCGCCGCCTTTCATGGTAACAAGCACAGTAGTGCTTGCGACCTTTCCCAGGTGCTCCGAGATAATGGCGGATGCCACGGCGCCTGTACCGCACGCCAGGGTCTCATCCTCCACCCCGCGCTCGTAGGTGCGTACACGGATTCGATTGTGGTCAAGCACCTGCACAAAATCGGCGTTGGTCCCTGCCGGTAAGAAGCGGCTGTGAAACCTAATGGCCCGGCCGAGGTCTGCTACAGGCTCATTATCGATGGCATCGGAAAATAATATTGCATGCGGAACACCTGTGTTGATGAAGTGCGCTATCAGGTGTTTGCCCAAGACATCAATTGCGATATCGGTTTCCAGCCCGAAAGGCTCTGTCATCTCTACGGCGACATCTTCTCCATCAATCCTGGCGCCTATAGTGCCTGCCGGGGTCTTGAAACGCATGGGAGTTCCTGCGATGGCCTGTTGACGGGCAAAAAGGGCTGCACACCGTGCGCCGTTGCCGCACATCTCGGCCTCGCTTCCGTCGGCATTGAAGATCCGCAACGTGAAATCAGTATCTTTATCTTCACCCAGCACGATCACGCCATCCGCGCCTATGCCGGTCTTCAAGGCGCAGGAGCGGATTGCAAAGGCCTGCCAGTCAAGATGAACAGGGTTTTTTACATTGTTCACCATGATAAAGTCGTTTCCAGCCCCTGCCATCTTGGTGAAGGGAACCCTTATCTCGCCGGTTGTTGATCCCATGACCTCTTACGCCCCTGGTATTAAGAAAATCACACATTTTTTATGCGATATTCAAGATAGTGTTGACTTAACAGAGTAAGTGTTGTGCGTCAAGAATGGAAGCAGTGTGTCTTTTGTCTGGATCATTCATTAATAAGTCTATATAATGCGAGCGTTTCTATTGCCCTAGCACGTGTTCTCTACTATATAAAATACAGGGTATATACTTCTCATATTAGCCAGTGTGTATTTATGCATGGGGACATTAAACATGAATAATGAAAATAAGCAGAGAGAAGAGCTTATAAAGGAGCTGGCCGAAGCCCGGCATACCATCACTGAACTGAATAAGATGGCATTCGAGCAAAAGAAGGTTGAGGAAGAATTACGTGAGGGGGAAGAAAAATACCGCATTCATTTCTCGCTGGCAAACGATGTCATGTTCTCCTACGATAACCAATTCAGGATTCTCAGTGTCTCCCCCAATGTAGAGAGAGTCCTCGGGTACAAACCTGAGGAACTGATCGGCGGGACCTTTCACGATCTTCATGTTCTGCACCCGGATTATATGGAATTGGCGTTCAATAACGCACTGAAGGTTCTCTCAGGAGAGACTGTATATTCTTCTATTTACGAGTTTATTTCTAAAGACGGGGTAAGAAAATTCGGAGAGGTCAGCGGTGTCCCCCTTAAGCGCGATGGCAAGGTCGTGGCGGTGGTCACCGTAGCCAGGGATATTACCGAACGGATTAAGATGGGGGAATCTTTGCAGGAAAGCGAGGAAAGATACCGAATCACCTTGCAGAGTATGCCGGATGCGGTGAGCATCATCAGGGTTCAGGATTCGCACTATCTCTATGTTAATGATGCATTCAGCAAGATAACCGGGTACTCACTTGATGAGGCCATAGGGAAAACGCCTTTTGACCTGAATCTGCCGGCAGGTTCAGATGTTATTGATCATTGCATTGAGCTCATTAAAGACAACAGATCCGTTGACAGCCTCGAGCACCAGTGCCGGAAGAAAGATGGAACCATCATTGACACCCTTATTTCCGCCAGGCCGATTCACTATAGTGGGGATAACTGTATGATCATGGTCATGGCGGATATCACCGATCTTAAACAGATCGAAGAAGAGAAGAAGAGGTTGGAGATACAATCTCAGAAAATGGATTCCATCGGGACATTAGCCGGCGGCATAGCCCATGATTTTAATAATCTCCTTACTACCATCATCGGGTTCACGAAGATGTCAATGAAAGATATCATGGGACAGGCCAAGGGTGAGATAGACTTAAGCGTGGTCCGAAGCGATCTGGGTGAAGTGCGTAATGCAGCCTTACGGGCAAGAGACCTTGTGAATCATATCCTGGCATTCAGCAGGCATACCGAAAAGGAATATGCGCCGATAGACCTCGGTTCGACAGTAAGAGAATCGCTCAAGGTGTTGCGTCCGACATTCCCCGCAAATATCAAGATTCGTGAGGACCTTTCAGATTCAAAGATAATCCTGGGTGATCCCGCTCAGATTCATCAGGTAATAATGAACCTCTGTACAAATGCAGCCTATGCCATGGATAAAACCGGGGGTGAGCTCGAAGTAAGCATTGCAAAGATTGAAGTAGGTGGTAACACTGCAACCCTTAACCTGGATGTGCCTGCAGGTCCTTATGTAAGGCTGACCGTCAGGGATACCGGCCATGGCATGACAAATAAGGTCATGGTGCGGATCTTCGATCCCTATTTTACCACCAAATTCAATGGAAGAGGCACCGGCCTTGGATTATCGGTTGTCCACGGGATTGTGAAAAGTCATGGAGGCACAATCACCTGTAAGAGTGCCTCAGGGGAAGGAACCACCTTTGATATTTACCTGCCTGAGTTCGAATTAAAAAAGGAGCAAGAGGGAAATACCATTAAAACGACCGGTACCATGGAGAACAAGAGGATCCTCAATCTTGATGATGAGCTATCTCAAGATGAGATGGTGAACAAGACGAGGGACAATCAAGGGATATTCATCGATCCCAAAAACAAACAGGTGTAAGCAGGACCAACGGCAACTTGATCTTAAAGGCATCGGAAAGGACGTACTCCTGTTTAACCCGGAATATTTGATTCTGCCTGAATCAGGTCTTGCTTTATCATATTTATGATAGCACCCTTACATATATTATATTACAAGATAATACACTACCCCTTTCGGTTCCCGGAAAAATGAAATAAGCGTTAGCTGGGAGCTATTCACCTGAATATTGGCGTAAATGGCTGAGGGTCCGGCGGAACGCGTCGGCCGCATCAGTTGGTGACCACGCCTTTGAAGATTTTATGGTAAAGCCATGCCCGGCATAGGGATACTCAAAGACTTCCAGCATGACTTTGCCTTCGCTCTTCTTAGCCGCATCAGCCAACTTCCGGGCCGTTTCAATTCGGCAGCAATTCCTGTAGGTATCACTCCCTCCGGCAAACATCAGCGTTGGCACCTTAATTTTTGAGACAAAGTCGTCTGGATTCGTAATGTAGTAGGTCGCTGGATAGTAAACCACAACCGCGGAAACCAATTCCGGCATTCGTGTTGCATAGGTTAGGGTAGAGGCCCCGCCGAGCGAAAAGCCTACCACCGCCACCTTGCCGGGCAAAGCGTGCGGCGACTGTTGTGAGCGAGTAATGACACCCTTTAAGAGAGCCTCGCCACCGCCACCCTTTATCCAGAAGTCGTTACCGTCGACAAGAACTGCATAATAGCCTTGCTCGGCAAAGTCTTTTGCGACGTATGCGTAGTTGCCGGGACCCGTTTGTCCGGAGACGACAACGACCACTCGCCCTTTTCCCATCGGCGGTTCATATTCCTTCTGGGAAGGCAACGGTGCATCCGCGTAAGCCCGACCCATGAAGACAAAAAGCATTATTGCGATGACACGACAATTTATTCTCATGACAAATTCCCCTTTGATTTATTGGATTCTTGACGCAACCGCCGAACGTGACACACAAATTTTGATGCAATTCATTTATCAAAACCAAGCCATTATGCTCACGATCGACCCGGCCATTCGGCTATAAGTTCTATCTCACAATCAGAGCCGTCCAACGGCAGGCATCACCGGTGGCTTTAGCCGTCCGGTGGATGCGAGTGTTGGAGGCGTTCATTTTTCTTTTCTATGAATAATATCTGAAAATGATCTTGGGCTTAAGATTGGTATCTCTTTATATTTTTCAAGAGTGAGTAAGTCTTTATCACCTGTTACGATGTAGTCTGCACTGGACGCAATTGCTAACCCAAGTATTTTTATGTCATCCGCATCACGGCAGGCATCCTGTGGCAGCGAAACTGGATTGAACATAGTGGCATGTTCCTGAAGAAATTCCTTGATAATATGAACCATTGTTACAGGGAGCTTTATTTTCCGTTGGAGATTTCTCGCAATCTCATTCAACAAATCTTCACAAAGAATTAACGCATGTTCACTGAGACATAGCTCAAAAATGGATTCGCATAGTCCGCGAGAAGCGAATGCAGCAACAATAACATTAGCAGCAAGAACAATCTTCATGAAATTGCTTTGAAGACGTCCTCATCAGTTAAAAAACCTTGGGCCTCGGCAAAGGGCAGTACCTTTCTCCGCAAAGAACGAAATTTCTCAACGGCAACATAGCGCCGAATGGATTCTCTTACAATATCACTTACAGGTTTGCTCTGCTCTTCGCTGAGCTTTTGTAAATCATCTTTTAAATCTTCTGGTAATCTAATAGTTAATGTATTCATGGTAAGACATTGTAGCACATTATTTTAGAAAATCAATATCTGGCTATAGCATCCAACGATTAGGGTCAGCGGCGGTTGTAAGCCGTCCGGTGGATTAGCTTGGGTTGTGTTGCCACTACCAACTTTTTTTACGATCTGTTCCACATTGCCAACAAGTAGTGAACTGAGGTTCGAGTATTTCACCACATTTGGTACAACGCCACAGTTTACCAATGATGACATGTGAACCAAATCCTTGCTCATAGCGTGAGACAATTCCCAATGCCTTTTCTATCTGACTATCTTCCTGAATCCAGACTGATGGTAGAGTGTCTTCTGTTATTGCGAGCGCACCCAAGGCACCAAAGAGCGCTTCTCCTTGTACTTCCGATTCTATACCTTCCAACTCCAAAAGGCCTTTAACCAAGTGTGCCTCTGAGGGGTGTCGTGCGATGAATACTTTTTTCACAGCTAATCTCCAACAACGCTACGTATCACCGGCGGCTTTAGCCGTCCATGCGATGGTCAGCCCACAAGTTTATCGTATAGTGAAGAGAAGGATGATAAGGATTGGTTTTTAGGATCTGGAAGTAATGGTCAGCGTGTTCTCTAATATTTTCTGGAAGCCGGTCATAACATTCCCAAAATGCAGGTGAAGCAAAATGCTTCAAATTTCTCTCGTCTTTCCTGCGTTATGTGCAGTCAAAGCCTGTTCTGCCAATTTATCGAGCTTGCCTACGTTTGTGTCTTTCTCGATCTGACAGTCCCATTCATCAGAATCAAATTTTCTGAACCAATCCCTGAAGGAAGCTAGCTCTTTACGATCAAGCTTTTGTATCTCTTGCTCCAATTTCTGAACTTTTGTCAGATGATCACCCCAAAAACATATATAGCATATCTCTTAATAGGAGTCACGAAGGGGCTAACGTGCCGATCACCGGCGGCTGTAAGCCGTCCGGTAGATTTGCTGGTTGGATGCCTTTAAAAACCTGTAAATAAGAAATCAAGAGCTGAAATAATAATATGGCGTTGATCCTTGAGGGAACCGACCTTCTCG
The DNA here is from genome assembly GCA_963798485.1 of uncultured delta proteobacterium. Lineage (GTDB taxonomy): Bacteria > Desulfobacterota > Desulfomonilia > UBA1062 > UBA1062 > MWEI01. The sequence goes on from CAWCTR010000003.1 coordinate 29,040, forward strand.
CCCAATGCACGAACAGGAACACCGGCCAACTCAGCGGTAGATATGTATACAGCCTTTCGTTTGATTCGAAACTGTGGATTAAGATGGCTTATTGGTTTACCTATTGCAGACGCACTTACAAGGGGCGCCACAACACGTGTTGCAAGAGAACTGAGAAGGTCGGCTTGAAGATCGAGAAGATAAGGGACATTCTTCTTTGTATGCTCATTGGGATTATCGTATACATCAAACTGTGCCATTAAAAATTCCTCAAATTATCACTAAAAACGCCTGAGACTTCTATTCGTCGATTATACGCTTCGATGGCCTCTTTATTGTCTTCTCTCCATTTGCAGCGATTTTCCTCCAGCAGCATTTCTACAAGACGCTGTTCCAATGCTCTTGATAGGTTGATGTTATTCTGCTTCGCTTGCGTGAGAAGATCACTATTGATACTGAGATTGGTAGATTTTTTAGGTGCTTTGGGATTAAATATATTCATTTGCATGCACGTCTCCTGATGCGCATATAATAAACCGATTAATGCGCATTAACAAGCAATTCTTCTCTGTGTGATATTGGTTGGTTCCACGTGCGGATCAGCGGCGGCTTTAGCCGTCCGATGGATGCGAGTGTTGGCAGGTTTATGGCTTTGAATTGATGAATCTTTTCAAAAGAATATCTTCAACATTCTGTCGTGAATCTAACACAGATAAAACATAAACACTTTTCTTCGATACCCTATAGATGACTCTCCAGGGAGAAATGATTAATTCACGATATTGCATGATTCCTTGCTCTTGAAGTTCAGGGACGATACGACCTCTGTCAGGATGAGCACAAAGGTTTGATGCACGTTCTTTAATCTCCTTGAACTTTTCAAAGGCAATGGAGGGGTTGACTATGGCGGTGTATTCCATGATGCTTATGAGATCTTTCTCTGATGTATCAGACCATCTGACCTCATATACTTTTTTCATTTCAATTTTTCTTTCAGAATATTCTCTATATTTGTAAAAACTTCCTCTTGATATTTTGACTTTCCGTCCTTGATATCCTCCTCGCCTTGGGAGATCAGCTTTAATATGCCGATGGCATTTCTCATATTCTGATAACTTTCAGGATCCTGTAATACGGCTTTTGGTTCACCATTCTGAGTAATGACAATTGGTCGATGGGTCTCGTTAATTTGCTTGAGCAAATCAGCGGCTCTCGATTTAAGATAGGTAATGGGCTTGATATCTTTTGAAATATTCACATTAGCACCTCCGGTCTATATATGGTACCATAATAAGACCGGTTGTCAAGATTTATGGGAGCCCTACTGCCCAACGCCTCAGATCACCGGCGGTAAAAAGCGGAGCGAGGAACGAGCGGCGCTTTTTGCCGTCCGAGTTCATTTGCCTTGTTATGTTTTTATCCAGTTGGAGACATCTTTCTACAAATATAAGAACCTATAAAGGCTTCCAGCAAGCTGAGCGGAACAGCATAAATAAGAATAGCACTTGGGAGTATATTCAGATTCCAGGTAACAACCCACATCAAAACAAACGCCATAAACCAACTGACTAGTGTCGTTTGTATGAGATTGAATTTTCTGGAAATTAAATAAATTGCTATGGCGAATAAGAACCCCCATGCAACCCAAATCATTCCATTGAGCGGTTCAGAGGGAAAAGTCATTCCGAGTGATTGATAATGGTCAACCCAATATGTTTTTAGAAGAACCTCATTTCTAAAAAACTCAGATGCATTCACCCAAATGCCAGTGAGTATTACTGCAATGATGCTTCGGGATTGTAGATTCATTACGACTCCTTAAGTATTCTGTATTGACACATAACGAAAAGCATCACCGGCGGCTTAAAGCCGTTCACTCAAGACTCATTTAGTAATGCTTGGGATGTGAAGACCAACACGTTCCTTCTCATTTATACCAGCCGGAAGAAAAAAATAAATTTACTGATTTGATTCTTTAGCAAAGACATACGAAAAAGGTATTGCGATCAGGTCTCCAATGATATAGGTCGCAAAGATTATTACAGTAGGTATGGCGTAACTTGGGAAATGTGCGGTAATCAAAAGAGGCAAAACAACACCGATGAACCATATTGACTTGTAGCAAAGTTGCATCAAAAGAACAGGCACGAATTTGAGAGGAGACCGCAGGCCCAATATAGACGATAATCCGAATGCCACATAGACGCTGCCAACAATTCCAAAGGCTATTGGTTCTTTAACCGGCCATGTAAACATCGTTTTTATCACCTCGGGAATGACAATCATTCCTAATCCAAATAATCCAGCTCCAACAATAGTGTAAATATACATTCCCCTGAGCCAACCCAATCGAATCTTGATATCTTTAGACATTGCCTATCCTCCTTTCTGAAAGTTAAAGGTATTTGTGTAGCAATTTCATATAACACCAGGCATCACCGTCGGCTTTAGCCGTCCGGTGGATGACTTGGTTATGTGACCAGATAGGTATCTACAAACACCCGTGGTTTTAGAATTTTCACACCACCAAAAGCTGCTATCTTTAATAAATGCTTGTCTCCGCTCACAATCATTTTGCTCTTGCTGGCAATCGCACAGGCAATAAACATATCATCGTCGGGATCTTCACAGACTGGTTCAGATAACTTGGGAGATTGGAACATCATCGCATGTATCGTTACTAAACCAAGTATAGTACTCAGATCTACAGAGGGGAACTGCTTTGACAGCTCATCGCTAACTCGTTGATACTCACTGAGTATATCTGGAGAGATTGCCGACTGCACTCTGCCGTCCCTCCATGCTTCGAGAATACATGAAGGAGGACCGGAAAAGAAGATTCCGGAAACAAACACATTTGTATCGAGCACTATTCTCACTTGTGAGCCCGTGCTTTAACTACAACTGCAGATATATCAGATTGTTTCAAGCCAGCCTGTCGAGCTTGTTTCCGTGCCTCTCCAACCAATACATTAAAATCTTTCATAGATGGTGCTTCAATTGTTTTAAGAATAACCACACCATCGTCGCCTAAAACAACAAACTGAGAACCAGCTTTTAGATTAAGGCGCTTCCGAATATTCTCTGGGATGACAACCTGGCCTTTTGATGACATCTTTGTCGTTGCTGGGTTTGGCATATCTTTCTCCTAATGATAACTATCTTACTAGTAAGATTATAAGATGTGTATGCTAATATTGCAAGCTTAAAACATCAATAAGTTCTGAAGACCGGGTAGGTCAGGGGCGTTACCGCCCCGTTCG
>CAWCTR010000004.1:0-445800 GCA_963798485.1 uncultured delta proteobacterium
GAGGGCCGTTCGGAGGGCCGGTCTCGATGCGATCTACTCCCAGGGCTTCAGCCCCATCATGAAACTCAGCACCACACCGCCGACCTCCTACGGGATCGCCTCGAAATGCGAGTATGTATCCATCGAACTCAAGCACCCCGTTAACCCCAAGGAGATCATGACGCGCCTCAATGCACACCTGCCGGCAGGGTCATGCGTCATCTCCTGTGTTGAGGGCAAGCTGAGGCAGGTCCGGGCCTTTATCTACAAGACCCTCAGACCTTTTACCCTGTCGCTCACACCTGATGCATGCGTGGTGAAGGAGGGCAAATCTCTGGCCGTGGCTGATTATCTTGAATATTCCGACCCAACGATGCTGCGTCTCGCCTTTAACCAGGGCAGGACCATTTCTCCTGTGTTGCTCCTGGAGAGCCTCTCTCCGGACAAACTCCGGATGGAGGAAATCATCAAGACCGAAACCCTTTTTGCCGAGGATGCATTGCCGGTCAAGGCATCTGAGCGTAAAGATCCATTATACCCTTGATATCCCTTAACTGCGGCATTATCTAAGATCAACAACACTTGTGTGGAAAAACCCAGGCAGGAGGCATTCAATGGACAACCCGCCGGACAAACCCATGAAGATTATGGACAAAGGTATTCAGATCCAGACCTCTATCAAGGGCTGTCCTCATTGTTCCCCTGAACCGGCTCAGGCAGAGTATATTGATCCGGTTTGCATGATGCGCACGACAGACAAGGATGCCTACATACCTTATGAATACAAGGGGTCTGCCTATTATTTCTGCAATCCCAAGTGCCTTGAGAAATTCAAAAAGGACCCACAGACCTATATTAACCGCTTGGCAGATCCAAGCCTTTCTGCGGCGCTTTCACCTGTCATGATGCCGGAATCGGCAACGGGGAAATATACCTGCCCCATGGACCCCGAGATCATCACCGATGGCCCGGGCGTTTGTCCCAAGTGCGGCATGGCCCTGGAACCCATGGCGCCTTCTCTGGAGGAAGAAGAAAACCCGGAATACACAGATATGAAGAGGCGGTTCTTTTTCGGGCTCGCGCTCACCATCCCGCTGATGATTACCGCCATGAGACATATGCTGCCGGGACATCTCTTTGAAGGTTTTGCATCTGAACAGGCCTTCGGGTGGGTTGAGTTACTGATAGCAACCCCTGTGGTACTCTGGGCCGGCTGGCCGTTCTTTGTTCGCGCCTGGATGTCTATAAAAACAAGGAACCTTAACATGTTCACCCTCATCGGCATGGGGGTATTGGTCTCCTTTGGCTATAGCCTTGTTGCAACCCTTCTCCCTGAGCTCTTCCCGGCAACGCTCAAGGGTAAAGAGGGGACAGTGGGGGTATATTTTGAGGCATCCGCCATGATCGTGACCCTGGTCCTCCTGGGTCAGGTCCTTGAGCTCAAGGCAAGGTCCCGGACAGGCGACGCCATCAGGTCGCTCTTGAAACTCGCACCTAAAACCGCCCGAATCATCAGGGAGGGCGGCAACGAAGAGGATATTCCCCTGGATATGATCCACCCGGGTGATCTTTTACGGGTGAGGCCCGGCGAGAAAGTCCCAGCAGATGGTCTCATCCTGGAAGGCGCAAGTTCCATTGATGAATCCATGATCTCGGGCGAACCCATCCCGGTGGAAAAGGCCATTGGCAACAAGGTTGTGGGGGCTACGGTGAATGGGAACGGCTCGTTTATCATGAAGGCCGAGAAGGTTGGAAGCGAGACGCTGTTGTCCCAGATCGTGCGACTCACCATCGAGGCCGGCAGGAGCAGGGCCCCTATCCAACAGCTTGCAGATGTAGTGGCCTCCTACTTTGTCCCTGCGATATTTGCCGTCTCTTTTATCTCCTTCATCATATGGATGATCTATGGGCCGCAACCCAGACTTCCATATGCCATCGTATCGGCTGTGTCGGTGCTCATAATTGCATGCCCATGCGCGTTAGGCCTCGCGACACCCATGTCCATCCTCGTTGCCACCGGAAAAGGCGCTCATATGGGTGTCCTGTTCAGGGATGCCGAGGCCATCCAGTCCTTTGAAAAGGTGGATACTGTTGTGGTGGACAAGACAGGGACCCTCACCGAGGGCAGACCCACTCTTCATGCCATCATACCGAGCGGTGCATTCGATGAGGATAGACTCCTCTATCTTGCAGCAAGCATCGAAAAAGGCAGCGAGCACCCATTGTCACAGGCCATTGTACAGGCTGCCCTCAACCGGGGTATCCAACCTGTCTCTCATTCGGGTTTTACCGCACATACCGGGAAAGGGATAACAGGTACTGTGGAGAACCACGAGGTCGCGTTAGGAAACGATAGCCTGCTGCAGGACCTTCATATTGAAACCGGCTGGCTTCAGCCACAGGCGGAGCAGCTTTCAAGCCAGGGTGCAACCGTGATGTACATTGCTGTTGACGGGAAGGCGCAAGGGGTCATCGCGGTTTCGGATGCCATTAAGGAAACCTCCAAATCCGCTGTTCACATGCTTATCAATGACGGACTGCACCTGGTCATGCTTACCGGCGACAGAAAATCCGCAGCCGAGGCTATTGCCAAGAAGCTTGGCATCCGTGGTGTCGTTGCCGGGGTATTGCCTGCGGAAAAGGTTGATGTGATAAAAAAGTTACAAGGCCAAGGCCGCCTGGTCGCCATGGCCGGCGACGGCATCAATGACGCCCCGGCCCTTGCTCAGGCAAACGTGGGCATTGCCATGGGAGGCGGGACGGATATCGCCATTGCCAGCGCGCATGTTACCCTTATCAAGGGAGACTTGCGGGCCATTGCCAGGGCGCGGCTTCTGAGCAAGGCCGCCATGCGCAATATCAAACAAAATCTCTTCTTTGCGTTTTTCTATAATATCCTGTGTGTGCCCATTGCAGCAGGGATACTCTATCCTTTCTTCGGGATTATCATGTCGCCCATGATAGCAGCAGCAGCCATGAGCTTCAGCTCGGTGTCCGTCATTGCCAATGCCATGAGGCTGAGGAACGAAACCTTTTAAACAGCCCCGCTATCAGTAGCGTATATGCATAGGTGTTTAGTCAGGAATACCTCATATAAAAGGAGTGTTCTGCTATGTCTGCTTGTAAGACATATTATAAAGCATACAAAATAACATAAGTTTGATCCATGGATCATTTTCTTATTGACCAGGCATGCATTGTGTGTCATAAATGTAATTACAACAAGTGTTGTTCTGACCTCCTTTACGCCAGAAGAGGGGACAAGACCTCTCGTGCTTTGTCCTTAAACCTAAACTTCTTCTGGCTATTTTTTTATCTGAGATCCTACTGCCGGGCTAACGGATTTATTCAGATGCCGCCAGAGGCCCTTTCCCATGTGGAGACTTCAGGCTTGGATGGAATACATCCGCGTGATACAATACCTTACCAAAGGAGTTATCCATGGCTGATTTCGAACTGAAAGGCATCCCCGGCGAGGCTGCAAGAGTTTTACAGCCCTTCGCCCAGGAGCTGCTCTCAAAGCTTTCATCGAGCCTCCTGTCGCTATCCGTGACAGGCAGCTGTATTACGGGCGATTTCATCCCTGGTCAGTCTGATATCAATTCCGTGCTCGTGCTTACCCAAACGGATCAAAGAGAACTTGATATCCTTGTCTCAATGACCAGGTTCAAAAAAAACCGCATCAGGAGCCCGCTCATTATGACCGAGGAGTACATAAGGCGTTCTCTGGATGTGTTCCCCATAGAGTTCCTGGACATCAAGCTCTTTCACAAGACCCTTTATGGCGCAGATCACTTCGGGAAGGTCGCCATCGATAAGGCCCAGCTAAGACTGCAGTGCGAGCGCGACCTCAAGGCTAAGCTCATCCACCTGCAACGCGGCTATGTCTCCTGCGGGGGCAGGACAAGAATGGTCAGGGCGCTGCTCCTGGAGGCCCTGCCCGGATTCTTCGCATTACTGAGGTCCATGCTGTTCCTTGTCCAGGCCCCAAAGGAGCCTCCAGCAAGAAAGGCGGATGTGTTGATGGAGGCAGAGGCTGTATATCACATTCCTCTGTCCAGCCTTGGAGAGATTGCTGCATTGAAGGCCGGCAAGAAATTTTTCCTCAATCGCGATCAGATAATGGGCCTTTTCAAAGAGGTCTATAGGATTACCAATGACCTTAGTGTGGCCACAGATGCAATGGCGGTTTAAGCTCCTTCTCCTTGTATGCATGCTCTTTCCCCTGGGTGTCCTTGCCTCAGAAGGCCAGCCGGCCTCCTATGTAGTAGACAATGCCGGCGTCATCGAAGAGGGGGCCAGAAGCAGGCTGGCCGGGTTACTGCAGGAGCTCGAGCAGAAGACGACCGTTCAGATGATCATCCTTACCGTACCAAGTACGGAAGGTATTCCCATTGAGCAGTACAGCCTCCAGCAGGCGGAGAAATGGGGGCTGGGCCGGAAGGGCAAGGACAACGGCCTGCTCATGCTCATCGCAGTCAAGGACAGGAAGTACCGGTTCGAGACCGGGTATGGCATGGAGCAGATTCTGCCAGACAGCATGCTGGGGAGCATCGGCAGATCATACCTTGTCCCGGCATTCAAGGCCGGCGATTATACCAAGGGGGTGATGGACGCGACCTCTGTGATCGCACTCACCATTGCAGATGCCCAGGGCATAAAGCTCAGCGGATTACCGGAGGTGAGGCAATCAGGCAGACGCCCCCATGGCTCTCCCATAGGCGCCTTTCTCGGTGTTATCATATTCGTAATCATCCTCTCTTCCCTTTCCCGCTCCCGTTCCGGGGGCCTCCTTCAGGCAATTCTCCTTGGTACCCTCCTGGGGGGAGGCGGACGCGGGGGTTCAGGAGGGTTCGGCAGCTTTGGCGGAGGCGGGTTCGGCTCCTTCGGGGGAGGTGGAGGCGGCGGATTCGGAGGAGGGGGCGCCTCCGGCGGATGGTGAAGTTGCTTTAAAAGAAAGATAGACAGGAGGTTGTATGAGCAAAGCGACTCAGGTAATCATTGGGATTGTTGTCATTATCATCCTCTTTGCAGGAGTGAGCATATCCGGCTTCAACAAGGCCCGCCGCATGAACGAGGCGGTGACGGCCCAGTGGGCACAGGTGGAAAACCAGCTCAAGCGACGGTTTGATCTCATCCCGAACCTGGTGGAGACGGTCAAGGGTTTTGCCACCCAGGAAAAATCAATATTTTTAGGGATCGCTGAGGCCAGGAAGGCGTACTTCTCAGCCCCTGACGTGGCAGGGAAGGCTAAGGCGGCAGGTGATGTGGAGCAGGCCCTGTCCAGGCTGCTGCTGCTCCAGGAGCGCTACCCGGAGCTCAAGTCCAATGAGAATTTCATGAAGCTTCAAGACTCCCTCGAGGGGACGGAAAACCGCATCTCAGTGGAACGCAAGCGTTACAACGACATTGTCCGGGAGCTCAACTCATATGTAAAGACCTTTCCGGGCATATTCTTCGCCTCATTTGCCGGCGTGAAGGAGGCGCAATATTTCAACGTGCCCGAAAAAGAGACTGCTGTCCCGCAGGTGAAATTCTAGGGGGCCACGATCTCCCGAAGGAACCCTGAGGGTGCCTGATAGGTCTCCCTGCCGTAGAGCGCCCTCACCCGAGACCAGGATAGGACGACATGCCTGCGCGCCCTGGTAATGCCCACATACAGGAGCCTTCGCTCTTCTTCGATGTTCTCTGTTGTATCAAACGATCGGGAGTGGGGCAGCAGGCCCTCTTCACACCCGACGATGAATACATGATCAAACTCCAGACCCTTGGACATATGTAAGGTCATGACGCTGGCCGTTTCACCTCCGGCCACGTCCATAGTCGTCATCAGGGCCTTTTCCTGAAGGTAGGCCGTCAGGTCTGTAACCCCTGTTGCGCTGGCGATGAGCTCCCGGACGTTCAGGAGCCTGTCCTGCCCATCCATGTCCCCGCCGAGGTAATCTTTATAGCCTGTCTGCTCCACGATCCGGGAGAGCAGGTCCGCCACATCAACGACAGCACTTAACCCTCTGAAATCCTCCATCATGGCAAGGAATGTTAACAGCCCCTCTGGCTGCGGCCCCCTTGAGCACCTTGCCTGATACCGCCTTTTCCAGGGCATTATAGAAGGTCAAGCCCTCGGAGGCGGCAAGGCCCTGTACTGCCTCCAGGCTCTTATCCCCAATGCCCCGCGCCGGGGTGTTGATGATCCTTGTAAGGGCCTCCCCGTCGGCAGGATTGGCGATGAGGCGCAAATATGCAAGCAGGTCCTTGATCTCTCTACGATCATAGAACCGTGTGCCTCCATAGACTGCATAGGGTATGGAGCGCCTTACAAAGGCCTCTTCCAGTACCCTTGATAAGGCATTGATCCGGTAGAACACCCCGATGGCCGACGGGCTTACGCCCTTATCAATAAGGCCTGAGATGTTATAGGCCGTATGGAGCGCCTCCTCACCATCATCACTGTATTCCATGATGCTCACATTGCTTCCGGGCCCGCATGCAGAGCGTAATTGCTTGGGCGCCCGGTATCGGTTGTTGGCGATCAACGATGATGCTGCCTTCAGGATGTCTTCCGTGGAGCGGTAGTTCTGCTCCAATGTCACGACATCGGAGTCGGGGAAGTCGTCCCTGAATCGCAGGATGTTCCCCACATCCGCCCCCCTCCAGCCATAGATGGACTGGTCATCATCACCCACCACGCAGATGTTCCTGCCCGGCCCCACCAGTTGCATGAGAAGCTGGTACTGGGCCATATTGGTGTCCTGGTATTCGTCCACCAGGATGTGGGTGAACCGCTTGTGATAGTGCTCCCTCAGATCTGACATGGTAGCGAGCATCTGTCCGGGGAGATAGATAAGGTCTGCAAAGTCAAAGGCCCCACAGACCTGTTTTTTCCGTTCATAAAGGCTGATCACCGGGGCAGGGTCAAGGTGCAGGTCAAAGGGGATCTCGGTTGTGGGCCGCAGCGTATCCTTGCTCATGCTGATAAGCCATGCAATGCGCCCATCCCATCCCCGCTCGCGTTCGATGTTCAAATCCTTGAGGCACCTGGCGATGAGCGAGCGCTGGTCGGCTTCGTCGTATATGACAAACGCCGCCGGATATCCGATGCGGTGCGCCTCGCGCCGAAGCATCCATGCCCCAAAGGAATGGAACGTCCCTGCCCACAGGGCAATATCATGTTTTCCAAGCAGGGACCGGAGGCGCTCCTTCATCTCACCGGCTGCCTTGTTGGTAAAGGTGAGGCAGAGTATCCGGCTTGCATCCACACCCTGCGCAATAAGGTGCGCCACACGGTGGACAATGACCCTGGTCTTGCCCGAGCCTGCGCCTGCGAAGATAAGGAGCGGCCCGGCCATATGTCTCACCGCGCGTGTCTGCTCCGGGTTGAGGCCGTCAAGGAGGTGCGCAGGCATCAAGTCTTCCCAGGGATGACCTTGTCACCCTTGCTGAAGGGCTTGCGAACGAGTTCGCCCTGACCCGGCACAAAAGGGGTCTTCACGGAAAAGACCTGGCTTGGCCTGATGCGCTCTATGGGGGCCCCTTCAGACAAGGCGCCATCCAGAATGAAACCTTGTCTCGTGCCGTCTCCTGAAAGCCATTCCAGCTCCATGCCGGCAATCAGGGGGTTGCGGGCCTCCATAAGCGTCATGCCGTCTTCTATCCCGATGACCTTGGCTGCGAGGTGATGCGTCTGCTCGTAACCTTTAAAGCCGTAATTGATGCCCGTGCTGTCCGGCCTGCCAATGAAGAACCCGGTGAAGTAGGCACGGTTGCTGACCCTGCCTATCTCTTCAATCCACTCGGGTTTTACAAAAAACGCAGCAGGATCTCTCAGATACTCATCGCGGGCATGCCTGTAGGCCGCCACTACCGTTGCCACATACAAAGGCGCCTTGTTTCTGCCCTCGATCTTGATGCCATCAAGGCCAAGGTCCATAACCTCCTCGAATACCGGGAGAAGACAGAGGTCTTTCGAGTTGTAGAGGAAGGTAAATCCGTCTTCTTCCTCCACGGGCATATACTGCCCGGGCCGTGTCTTTTCCACAAGGGCATAGTCCCACCGGCATGGCTGGGTGCATTGGCCTTGATTTGAATCCCGATCGCACAGGTAATTGCTGATAAGGCACCTGCCGGAGATGGATATGCATACACTTCCGTGAATGAAGATTTCGAGTTCGATTGCCGTGTTCTTCCTGATAAGCTTGATCTCTTCTTTCGAGAGTTCCCGGGCCAGGATCACCCTTTTTACCCCCAAGGCCGCCCAGGCATTGACTGCATGGGCGCTCACGGCATTGGCTTGGGTGCTCAGGTGAACAGGCAGCGTGGGACAAAGCTGCCTTACCAGACTCAACACCCCGATGTCCGATACGATGACTGCATCGATATCGGCCTCCTGAGCCGCAAAGCGGACCAGGTCCGGGAGACCCTCATACTGCCGGTCATGGGGATACGTATTGAGCGCCAGATAGACCTTCACAGCTTTTGCATGGGCAAAGCCCACTGCCTCTCTCAGCCCCTCCGGCGAGAAGTTCTTGGCAAAGGCCCTCAGGCTTGTATCTCCACGCAGGCCCATGTACACGGCATCGGCCCCGTAGATGCAGGCGGTCTGCAGTGTCTCCATACTGCCTGCCGGTGCTAAGATCTCAGGTCGTTTCATGGCACAATTCCATTTCCCAATCAAAGCGCTCTCGTTGTCGGCCACGTCATCGGCTCCTCGATGTACTAGTATGTACACCTGCGTCGCCTCTTCCTTGCCTCCTCGATATCATCTTTGATTGAGAAATGGAATAAAAGGCTATAGCGCAACAGGGCGTGCAGCACAAGGCTGAATCACCGCCCAGGGCCTGCCGGGGCTCAATTTTCCTGGCCATTTTCTCCTTGACTAGATCCGACCGGGCGGTTAATTAAGGCCCAATGCCCCCGTAGCTCAGTGGATAGAGCACAGGATTCCTAATCCTGGTGTCGCAAGTTCGATCCTTGCCGGGGGCACTTGGTTTTAAGCCAATCTTTAGCATCACATGACAGCAAGCATAGTGACCAAACGATTTTTCTCCCCACCCTTGTAAACTGGGGTTAATCGCGCGTTTTAAGAATATCATTTCCAGGGTGTTAAATTCTGCTCTATACCTACACTCGTTACATCTTTATTAGAACCGAACAAAACGAGAGATATCAGCAATCGTTCACTATAAATTAAAAAGGCCGTTTAAAAATTTCTTGACAAGATTATATTCACTCACTTTAGTTTAAAGATTAGTGCCATCACTTGACGAAATCTAATTTTCCCCGGTATAGTGCTGTTTAATTTAATAGTTAAATATATCAACCCGTTCTTAATATTGCACTAAATTTATTTTGACAATATTTAAAGTTTGTGCTAGCCGATTTTATTAATAATTTACTAGATTTTAATAAGAACAATATAAGTTCTCAACTTAACGTTAAATAATTAAAGTCAAGTAAATTATTTTGAATGTTAAAAAGAGGAGGGAATTGTGAGAAAATTGCATTATATCACAGTAGAGTCAGTGATAGGCAAATGCGAAAAAGATTATAATGAAAATCTTATTGAAACCGAGACATTAAAAAATGCAAACAAGTCTGGTTGTTTGTTAAGTTATTCTCCATCACTTTCCAATCCAACTTCAGCAAAATCAATTGAGAAGAATGCAAAAAAAGCATATTATATGGGTTTATTCCCTGCATTAAAAAGCTGATAAATTATAATAAAAAGCTATTAAATTAAATAATATGTTATAATGTTAGGGGTATCTCTTACTGAAACGGTCAAAATATCTAATATAATTGATGATCTATATCGCGAAAAAGAAGCAAACAACAAATTAAGAAAGTCTGTAGTATTCATTGTTGGTAATGGCATCTATCCAGTAAACAATATTTTAAATGACAAAAGTAGGAATAAGATAGCTAAAAAGAAAAACATCAAATTAAATTTAAAAGAAGATAGATACCAGTTTAAGTGGCATTTATTTCAATACGCAAAATATTACACTGAAAATTATATGCCATCCTTTAGCCATTTTTTTATATTTCAACTGCTCAACGATGGCATATGTAAAAATGTTATTACAACAAATTATGATATGTATTTCGATTCAATCTGGAATAAGAACCCTACTCTAAAAATCCTACAAAATCCAATATTGTCTAAACAAGAGTATGATTGGGAAGGATACTATTCATCAAAATCCCAGAAGAAAGACGCAGCATACTGGAAAATTCATGGCTCCTTGAGCCATGTTATCTTTAAACAAAAAAAATTGACTGAGCATAAGTATATTTTTAAACTTCCAAGATTCATTGTATCTTCCAATAGTCCAACAATACAAAAAACATTTAGGATCGAAAGATTGTTACCTTGCTTAGATTATGAGCAAAAGGTATTTCCAAATACTATGTTTAATTGTAATCATAAAGAATACCGCAAAAGATTTGAGCCTTACATAGATTGGGTATTCAATAATGATCGCGTATTATTTAAAAATGAAATTCAAAGAGCACTGAAAATATTAAAAAAACCAAGTTCTATTGCTGCTATTATCTTGGTTGGATTAAGTGGATTTCATAGTCCTACATCCCATCCCTGGAATGAAGAGCTAGTAGAAGAATTGTCGGGTCTGCACAGAAATGGATTTGATAAAATATTCATGGCTGTTCATGAGAAACAATTTTTAAAAATTAATGGTAGAAATTATGGTTTTATGAAAAAAATGTATCTCGATAACAAATGCTGGGTATATAAAGAAACAAGTGACTTTATAAACGGTATTTTAAGTTATTCAAATAAGATGCGATATAGTGAATTTAATGATAATTATAAAAAGTGGCAAAGGTGGTATTTAGCAGGGAAAGAGCTTCAACCAAGTGGGAGGAAATGATTTGAAACTAAGAGACCAAATTATTAAGGTTGTTTTACTTAAAGTAATGCCAGGCATGGAGCTCTTAGTTATTAAGTCAATACAGGAAGAGTTTCATTCTCAGGAAATGGATGATTCAAATTTCAAAATTTACAGATTATTTGGCAACTATGATATATTAATAACTTATGAGACAGGTCCCGTCGGTAAAAGATTTGCTAGAGCTGGAACTATACCGTTTATAACCGGATCGAGAGAGTTCCTATGTTATAATTGGGTAATGCAAAATGATCGCAAAAGATGTGGCTTCGAGATAAATAAAATCGACAAACCATTATTAGCTACATGTTTTTTTAAGATTGACCCATTTCTTAATTCTATTGGAACAAACTTTGAGATCGGTTTCTCAAAGTATCTTGTTGAAAAAACACAAAATGTTCAATTCTTAGGAACATTAGGTTGGTCTGAATATATTTTATTTATCAATCATTCAAATTTAAATAATTTATTTGAAGAACTAGAAAATATCCTTAAAGTGGTAGTTAAGTATGACGTAGATCATGATCACAATATTGCTGAAAAAACATTAAGCATTATTGGGTATGATGTAAAATTGGGTTATGATGATAGTTTGCCTCAAATTAATTTATCATCAGTAGATGACAAAAATGAGATACAAGTTAATATCAAAATAGCCTGTAAACCAAGGTGCATGGAAGATGTTAGGAACTCTGCGGTAGATCTTTTTAAAGTTAATAAAGATGAAGTTGGGGTACTTCTTGGCGTAAATGATCTTGAATTCCAGATAGATAAAGATAAAATATCTTCACTAAATTCGTTAGTAAGTACATTGGATAAATTTCGTGAATTTAATCAGACAAACCTACTTAGAACCTATACAGATTTACAGTATAAAAGGAAAGTTGGTAAATTCTCAAAAGAAAATCAGCCACGTTTTTATAATCCAATTATCGTTGAACTAACCAAAGGTGATATCGACCAAATATTGAAAATTGAATATATTGGCGGGGAAATTATTAATACCATTTATTATTTCAATAACTTAATTCAAAATGAACTATTAACAGAAACATATGAAGATTTATTAAGAAATGTCCAACAATTAAAATCTAGGGCTCTAACTTTATCGACGAAAGAGTTAACTTTCAGCAACAAAGAAGAATTGATAGAAAAAATATTTTATCTACAATATGCATTATATGAAAGGGCTCAGGGTGTTTATGTTGGTATAGAGGAAGCTCCATTAGGCTCTGTTCCATTTAGTGCTGGGAATCAAAGATTCTTAAAAGCGCTTGAAGTATATCCACATATAATTTTAAAACGATTAAATCTACAATGGAATGGTTACTGTGTAGTTAGCTATAATTCAACAAAATATCAACACTCTTATGAAATAATTATAGTTCCCACTATTGCGGCTAAGAATCCGTGGATGCATTGGGGTTTAACCCATGAAATAATGCATGTGTTGCTTTTTGAAAATCATAAAGTTTTAGATTTCAATGACGCACTACAGAACCAAATGAGCTTGGATTTATTGGAGGAAGTTGTATGTGACATTTTAGATTACATAATATCATGTCCTCTCAGCATTAATAAATATCTGAATATAGTCTGGTCTTATATAAAAGGGCACTTATTTAATTATAATAATCAGATTAAATCGTACCTTATAAGAAGCTTCTCAGTATTTGTTTTTAATGATATTTTTTTAAAAAACAAAAATATTGATACTTACTTCAACTTAAACAACATTATTAATAAATTTGATATTTTTATAGGAATAATAAATGAACATATACCCCCTAATGTTCTTGATACCTATGAAGATAACCAGGCTACCCTAAGAGAGAATACAATATATTCATTTGATAGGATACGAGATGTGATCATTTCATTACATAATAAATTAAACGAGATGGATGTTCAGATTAATTTATCAAAAAATCCTAAGATTATAAAGACATTAATAAAATCTCTTAAAAGACTTAAAGATGGATTTATCATTGAACCTGAATACATACAATATGCTGATCTAATTGCTTGGTTAATAAGAGATCAAGGTCAAGATTCAATTGGTCAAATAGGCACACTCGCATATATTTTATCTCTTTGGAATTATTATAGTGTATCAAATTTAGGTTTTAACTTGTCCACAATATGGACAAAGGATTGAGATCTTGTACTCTTTCGAAGTCTTACAGAGAACATAAGACATGGAATTCGATATAAGAATATATAAATAATTAATGATTGTCAATTGATATTGATTATTTGTGATGAAATGTAATCCTTATGAGAAAGGATTCCTAATCCTGGTGTCGCAAGTTCGATCCTTGCCGGGGGCACTTTTCTGGTGCAGGTAAATTTACTCAAACCATCACGCAAGATCTTCCTGCCCGGCTTGGTCTGGTATCGTGCAATCTTAGGTGCGAAGGCAAATATAAGTCCCACAGCGGCTGATAAAACCATCCTTTTCAAGGTCTCTTATAATCTCATCGCCGCGGGCAGGATTTATCCCCAGGAGGGTGATCAGCTCATGTTCTTCCCCAGTCCCGTTATTGAGGAGATGCTTGAGTATTGCACCCCTGACCTGCCGGTTGGATCCCTCAAAGGGTGCTTGACGCGAGTAGTGGGCGCTTTTCCTGTTGGGGTTTGCCCCCTGTTTTTTGAGCATGGCGCCGTAGTCCATGAGGGCATAGTACCAGTGACGAGGGTTTTCGTGATCAAGCGTCTTTTCTACAAGCGGCATGATCTCTTTGTCTTGAATGTCTGTTCTATCCTGAAAGAAGAAGTGGATGAATACCCGCCTTATATTGGTCTCGATGAATACGCCGGGCTTATTGAAGGCAAAGGCGAGGATGGCCCCGGCCGTTGCCATACCGATACCGGGCAATCGAATAAGCTCGCAGAATGTTTCAGGGATCTTGCCTGAGTATCGGCTTATAATTTCCCCAGCGGTTTCTTTCAGATTTATTGCCCTTCTGTTGTATCCGAGTCCCTGCCAGGCAGCGAGCACATCTTTGAGGCTTGCCCGGGAGAGTGTTTGAAAATCCGGAAATCTTGTAATGAAAGGGCCGTACTTTAGCAGGACACGTTCCGTCTGTGTCTGCTGGAGCATGAATTCCGAGACGAGTATGCAATAAGGATCAAACGTATCCCGCCACGGCATACCCCTTTTGTTCTCATTATAATAGCGCATTATCTGTTGTTGAAAGGTATTGATGCGCTTGCGGGACAGTCTCGATTCAGGAATGGTGGCACGCAGTACAGTCATAGTTGGTAGAGAACCATAGTATACCGCAATCTTCCCTATCAAGCCATGGGTGATTTCGGCGCATACCGAGGGCCAGGATTTTCAGGAGAACCACAACAACACAAATCATCCTATCATCTGGACATCATTATCATTCGTAGCGTATTATTATCCCGGTACCCAAGTGCCGCTGCTTGATGGATTTGATTGATAAGGGGGTAGCACATGAGTGACTTCTTTCAATGCGGGAGCATCGGAACGCTCCACCAGATCAGCTCGGTAAATCTTGAAAGGCTGGAGGATGAGCTTAGACAGTATGTCCGCTTCAAGCCTGTCTCGTTGATCCTGCCCTGCCAGTATTCAGAGATCACAGGAACTGCTTTGGCCGGAATCGTGGAGCACTTGAAAGGCGCAGATTATGTGAAGCGGATTGTGGTGACCTTAGACGGCGCAAAAGGCGACGGCTTTGCCAGGACAAAGGAATTCTTCTCGGGCCTGCCCCAGGAAACCGTGATCATCTGGAACAACTCGCCGTCCATGGAGTCCTTCTACTCGCGCCTGTGGACCGAAGGCCTGGTGGATACGGCAAGCGGCAAGGGAAGGAGCCTCTGGATGGCTATCGGCTACCTCCTTGCCCGTCACGACACAGAGGTGATTGCCGTGCACGATTCCGACATCCTCACCTACGAACGCTCACTCTTGGTCCGGCTCATCTATCCGCTTGTACACCCGAGCATGGAGTATGAGTTCGCCAAGGGCTACTATGCCCGAGTGACCAACCGTCTCCACGGCAGGGTCATGCGGTTGTTCGTAATCCCGCTTATCAGGGCGCTGAAGACTACTGTGGGGACGCTGCCCTACCTGGAATATCTGGACTCGTTCCGCTATCCCATATCCGGCGAGTTTGCCGGACACGCCGACCTCATGCGCGTGAGCAGGGTGCCAGCCTCCTGGGGCCTGGAGATCGGCATGCTGGAGGAGGTTTACCGCAACTGTGCACAGAGACGCGTCTGCCAGGTAGACCTCTCCATAGAATACGAGCACATCCATCTGGAATTATCGGATAAAGACCCCAGCAAGGGCCTCCACAAGATGTGTATCGACATAGCCTGCACCTTGTTTCATGCCCTGGCCGCACAGGGCATCTCTTTTTCCGAAGCCACGTTCAGGTCATTGAAGGTTGCCTATCAGCTTATTGCCCAGGACATGATACGGTACTACGAAGACGATGCGGCCATCAACGGCCTGCTCTTTGACCGGCATTCCGAGGAGATTGCGGTAGAGACCTTCACCAAGGGCCTTTATATCGCCACCATGGAATTCATTGAAGACCCACTGGTGGTCCATTTCATCCCGAGCTGGTCCCGGGCAAGCTCGGCATTGCCGGGGATAACATCAGAGCTGGTTGACATCGTGGAGGGCTGATCAGACCGGGGGAGGAATGGTTGCATCCGTTCCATACCGCGCCCTTTTCCATGCCCTTGACCTGTCGGACACTCCATGTATAAGGTACTGGTAAAATCATGAGATATAAAGGATCACCTTGTCCATCAAGACCGACGTGATCATTATCGGGGGTGGCGCCACCGGATGCGGGATCGCCCGGGACTTGGCGTTGCGTGGCGTGCACCACTGCCTGGTCGAAAAGGGTGACTTCGCCTCGGGTGCTACCGGGGCATGCCATGGTCTGCTCCACAGCGGGGGCCGCTATGTCGTGAATGACCCTGAAGCGGCCCGTGAATGCATTACCGAGAACACGATCCTCAGAAAGATAGCCCAGAAGTGTGTTGAGGCCACTGGGGGCCTGTTCGTACGCCTGCCCGGCGACTCCAAGCGCTATAGGGACCGGTTCCTGAAGGGCTGCGAGGAGGTCGGCATTGAGACAAGCGTTCTCTCACCGAGCAAGGCCCTTGACCTGGTGCCGAACCTGAACCCTGCCATGGAAGAGGCCGTCATGGTGCCCGACTGCTCCATCGACCCCTTCAGGCTCTGCATGCTGAACGCCTACACCTCGCGCCACAGGGGCGGCAACATCCTGACCCACCATGAGGTCATCGAGATCATCAAGGAAAAGGGCGTGTGCGTGGGGGTGAAGGCCAGGGAACGCCTCACCGCCCGGATCAAGGAGATCAGGGCGCGCATCATTATCAATGCAACCGGCGCTTGGGGCGACAAACTGGCCCGCCTTGGAGGCGCTGAAGTCCCCATGACCCTATCCAAGGGCAGCCTTATCATCTCGAACCACCGGCTCACCAATATGGTTATCAACAGGCTCAGGGTGCCTTCGGACGGCGACATCATCGTACCCAACGAGGCGGTATGCCTTGCAGGCACCACCTCCATCACCGTAAAAGACCCGGACGTGCTGGAGATTGACCCCTCAGAGGTGGATGTCGTGGCAGGTGAGGTCGAGAAGATGATCCCCAGTTTCGGCACCACCAGGCTGATCCGGGCCTACACCGGGGTGAGGCCGCTGCTCAAGGCATCCGGCACCGACGGCAGGTCCATCTCGCGCAGCTTCAAGATCATCGACCACGAAAACGGCATGTTCAGCATCCTGGGCGGTAAGCTGACCACCTACCGTCTTATGGCAGAGAAGATGGTGGATGTCATAATGGAAAAATTCGCCTTGAGGGCCGCCTGCAGGACCGCAGAGCTGCCCCTGGAAGGACAGGATGAGCTCAGCGGCTATCCGCTTTCAAAGAGGCTCTCCACCATGGACGACATAGTATGCGAGTGCGAGCTTGTGCCCAGGCGCATTGTTGAGCACGCCATCAACACCATGGGCACCCATTATGTGGGCGATATACAGCACAGGACCCGGCTGGGCATGGGCCCCTGCCAGGGGGGGTTCTGCACCTACCGCGCGCTGGGCATCATGCAGGAGCTTGGCAAGGTAAGCCCCGAGTTGTCGATCAAGATCCTGAACGAGTTTCTCCAGAGGCGGTTCAAGGGGATCAGGCCTGCGCTGTGGGGCGACCAGCTCCGGGAAGAGCAGCTCATCGAGAGTATCTACCTCGGCATACTCAACATGGAGAACGCTTAAGTGAATACGCTTATGCACGATGCGGTGGTCATCGGCGGCGGGATCTCAGGGCTCATGGCATCCATCTACCTTGCAGGCAAGGGAGTCAAGACAGCGCTCATCTCCCGGGGAGACCCGGTGTGCTGCCTGTCTACAGGCTGCATCGACGTACTTTCCGCCGCCGCTCACCCGCTGGATGGTTTTGGTGATCTGCCTGAAAAGCACCCCTACCATCTCGTGGGCAAGAAGGGTGTTGAGGAGGCATGCAAGTTATTCAAGGAGATCATGTCGAAGAGCCCCATCCCCTATGTGGGCAGTATCAGAAAGAACCGTGAGATCCTTACGCCCATAGGCACCTTCAAGACCACGTGCCTTGTCCCCCAAACCATGGCGGCCTCCCTTGGGTGCAGGGACGAATACGTGCACGTGATATCCTTTAGCGGGATCAAAGACTTTTACCCTTCCTATATCACATCCAAGCTGAGCAACACCGGGTTTTCTCTCTACAGTGCCGGGGTATCCTCAACACTTGCCATTGCCGCCCGGTTCGAGGAAAAGGGCTTTGCCGCGGACTTTGCCGACTGGATCGCAGGCCTCGAACTGCCGCCTGGCAAGGTGGCCTTGCCGGCGGTTCTGGGGGTCAATAACCCTGTAGCCATCATGGAGGAGATCTCTTCACGCATCGGAAGGGAGGTGTTCGAGATCCCCACCCTGCCGCCGTCCATCCCGGGCTTGAGGCTTTTCCGGGCGCTTAAGGCCGCCTTCCAGGACCTTGGCGGGGATGTCTTCTGGGGTATGCCCATCAGCAGCGTGGAACGCCATGGCCGCATCATAGAGGCCGTGACTTTAGCCACCTCGGCCAGGGCTACTCGCGTGCAGGGCAAGGCCTTTATCCTGGCGACAGGCTCATTCGTGAGCGGGGGCCTTTTTGCCACGAGGGATTCGGTTTATGAGACCGTGTTCGGCATCCCCGTGCATGTGCCCGGTGCCAGGAAAGACTGGTTCTGGAACGACTTTTTCACTGCCGGGCATCCCATTGAAGAGGCCGGGATCGAGGTGGATTCATCCTTCAGGCCGAAACAGACAACCATGGAAAACCTCTTCGTATGCGGGAGCATCCTTGCCAGAAGCGAGGTCATGAAGAACCACTGCGGTCACGGCCTTGCCCTGGCCACAGGCCTGAAGGCCGCCAAGATGTGCGAGAGGATTCTCACATGACCTTCGAGCATTGCGTGCGCTGCACCATCTGCGTGGAAAACTGCCCGGTCTATAAGGTGGAGCCTCGCTTCCCGGGGCCCAAACAATCGGGTCCCGATGCCCAGCGGTTTCGCCTCGACGGCGAGAAGTCCGTGGACCAGTGGGTCAAGTACTGCAGCCAGTGCCGAAGGTGCCAGGTCGCCTGCCCCTATGGCGTAGACGTAGCAGAAATCATCCTGAAGGCCCAGCTCAAGTATGGAACAGAACATTTAAGCCCCTTTACCGCCCATCTGTTCGCCAATGCATACCACCTGAACGCGTTGGGCTCCACCTTTGCCCCGATTGCCAACAAGGCTGTTTCATTCAATGCGGCAAAGGCAGTGTTGAGCCTCCTGGGCATATCCCGCGAGCCTGATCTCCCGGAATTCCGGTTCCTCAATATGGAAAGGGGCAGGAGGAGGAAGGGTAAAGGAAGGAAGGTGGCCTTCTTTTATGGATGCCACTTGGGCTTCAACAGGCCTGACATCGGCTGGAAGATCAGGGACATGCTGGCAGCCATGGGCTGCCGGGTGGTAATGCCTAAGCAAACCTGCTGCGGGCTGCCGGCTCTGGGAAACGGCGATCTGGACATGGCAAGGAAATATGCCCTGAAAAACGCGTCGGTATTGACCTCGTTCATCAACAAGGGGTTCGACGTTGTCTATGCCTGTACCTCCTGTGGGCTGACCCTTATCCAGGACTACCCCGGTATTCTGGAGGCACCGGGGGGAAAAAAGATTGCAGAGAACACCTATAATGTGAACGAGTACCTGCTCTCTCTTCTGCAGGAGGGTAAGGAGAAGAGGCCACTGGGACGCCTGGAGAAAAGGATTGCCTATCACATACCCTGCCACCTGCGTGCATTGGGGATCGGCTACCCCGCAACAAAAATATTCGAGCAGATCGAGGGACTTGAATGCTTCGTGCTTGATGACAACTGCTGCGGCCTGGCAGGTACTTATGGTTTCAAGAAGCGTAATCAGGACACAGCCCATAGGCTAGGCGTGATTGCTTCAATACCCATCCGGGCTTTAAATGCAGATGCCGTAGTTGCTGACTGCGGGGCGTGTCGCATGCAGCTGGGCCACTGTACCGGACTGAGTGCCATGGACCCTGTGGAAATCATTGCAGCGGCCATGGCAAACAGTATAGACAACAAGAAAAAATCCGGGAATGGAATAAAACGGTTGTTTCAAAAAACACGAGAATAAGGAGAAGATATGAAGAAGGGCTTGATCATTATTTCATTATGCCTTGCATTTTTTATGCTGCCCGGGCAGTCACAAGCCGCACCCACCCTTGAGGTTGTCCTCCAGGATTCCCTGTGGGGCGCCGGCATCGGTGGGCTTGTGGGCGGCGCTACGCTGGCCTTCATGGACAAACCAGGCAATCATTTGGCTCGCATCTATCAGGGTGCAGCTGTTGGTCTTCTCTGCGGGGTCGCATTTGGAATTTATGAGATCCGGCCCATGTACTACTCTTACACCACCCCATCAGGGCAGAAGGAGCATGTGTACGGGCTCTCGATGAACATACCGTTAAAGTAAGCTCCATCCTTTGGAGAGGATCTTTGAGGTAGAGTTGTGAGAGGAGAAAGGAGGTGCACATGAAGAGGTCTTTCATGGTCCTTACCCTTATATTCGCTCTGGCTCTCATGCCATACGGATCTTATGCTGCAGATGCAGGCCCGATTGTTACTACCCCCCTTTTCGGGGCCGGCATAGGGGCTATGGTAGGGTATCTAACGACCTTCTTCGCCAAAAGTCCGGTGGATCATTATAACAGCAATGTATCAATCGGCGCAGGCATAGGCTTTGTAGCGGGATTGGCCCTTGGGATCTCAGGATCACAAAAGGCCTCGGTGAGCTTCTATCAAAGAGATATGAGCAAGGAGAAGTTCTACGGAATGAATATTACTATACCATTTAAATAACATTGATGATTTGCCGATAAAGGTCTTCATAACTTCGAGTAGTCTTGTCTTGGGAATAATGCTTCTGAATCCGCTCTCTTGCCCGTAAGCCCATCTCCATGCGTGCTTCCGGGGTCATGCGAGCGATCATATCCCAGGCATTGCACAGCTCTTGAGGAGATTCCCTGTTGACTACGAGTCCTGTGTCTCCCATAAGGAGCCCCGCGTCTCCTACATCCGTAGCCACACAGGGGACCCCGCAGGCCATGGCTTCACCTATGGCATTGGGGAAGCCTTCACCCCAGGCTGATGAGGATGTTGCTATGTCGAGGGCTGAAAAGATCACTTCAACATCGGTTCTTTCATCGAGGAGATGGAAATTGGCTTTCTTTGAACCATCCGGAATGAGGCTATCGATGGAAGGGTTTTTTTTACTTACTCCTCTTCCGGCAAGAATAAAGTATGTCCCTGGATGGATGTTAAGAAAGGCTTCAGCAGCCTGGAAAAAAGTGACGTGATCTTTCATGGGATCAAACCTGCATACAAGCCCGATGACAAGTGCATCCACAGGTATATTCAATATTCCCCTTATCCGTATCCTCGCATGAGCATCTGGTTTGAAAAGATCGGTATTGAACCCGTTGGGGATTATGACCCACTTACGAGGGTGATAACCGATCTCCTCGTGAATATTCTTGCCGGCATAAGAATTGGCAATGACCACAGAAGGGATATGCGAAAGTCTGGCTCCTACCTTGATGGTGTAACGGTACACATGGCCATAACAATACAAATCCATATCGGAGCAGCGGATGTTCCACAAGGTCCTCTTTGGTTTAAGAAGGCTCAAACCAAGCAGATTTGCGTGGTACATCCAGCATTGGATGATATCAGGGTTCATGAGCCTCGCCAGGAATCGAAGTCGAATGACAGCCCTTATGTCAGGCATGCCCTTTTTCATGTTGAGACTATAAAAGGGAAACCCACCCTGTTCCAGGTTGTGACCAATAATGCCAGGTTTAGTCATACAGATAGTCAGGTTATCAAAGGAATCTTTGTTCATTGTCGTGATGAGCCTGAGCAGGTTTTGTTCCGCACCCCCCACATCCAGGGTGGAAATGAGGTGGAGTACCTTTATGCGTGCTTCAACCACAGTATCGTTTCCTCCACATCATGAATACAAGCAGCAGCCAGATACGGTCGACGCCCACCGAACCTGCCTGACGCTTAAATTCAGAGATAGTCCTTAAGGCTAAGTCAGGGTCTATCTCGTTTTGAGTGGATAAGGCCTCAGGGCTTAGGTATTCATCCACCAAATGGATAAGGTCATTATGCAGCCAGGAATAGATGGGGACTGCAAAACCCTGTTTAGGGCGTGTAAAAAGGTGCTTTGGTAAATACCTGGCAAGGAGTTTTTTTATTAGGTATTTCGACTGGCCTTCTCGATATTTGAAATGGAAAGGCAGGCGCAGGGCAAATTCCACTATGCGGTGGTCAAGAAAAGGGTCCCGTCCTTCCAGGCTGACGGACATGGTGGCCCGGTCAACCTTGGTGAGGATGTCCTCTGGCAGGTAGTACTTCATGTCCCAGAGCATCATGGACTCCATAAGGCTGTTGCCGAGCATTTTCAGAGGGGACCGTGGGTCTTTATAATCATAACCCATGAGCATGGCGACCTCCTGGGGGAGCCAGTATCCTATGGCATAGGGATAAGCCCCGGCCGCATCCCCTTGCCAGCCGGCCAGCACTGCCCGGAGCTTCCTCATCCGGTCCTTGATGGCGGGCAGCCTGAGTGAAGGGAGATAGGCAGCGACGCCTGCAGCCCGGTCCGACCCGATCATTCCCATGAGCCTGCCTGCCGACCTTGGGATTGAGGTGGGAAAAGGGGATATAAACCGCTGTAAACGCTCCATGAGAAAGTAGCGGGGGTACCCACAGAACAGCTCATCACCGCCATCGGCAGAAAGGCTTACCTTCACGTGTTTCCTGGTCATCCCGGCCACGATGGTTGTGGGTATACCGGAGATGTCGCCGAAGGGCTCGTCGTATATTTCAGGCCACAAGGGTAGGATTGCCTTGGCGTGCTCGGGGGTGACTATCTCGAAGGTATGTTCTGTGCCCAGGTGTTCAGCCACCTTTTTCGCCCAGGGGGATTCGTCGTAGTCCTTCTCGGAAAAACCAATGGTGAAGGTCTTCACCGGTGTATCGGTATGTCTTGCAAGAATAGCGGTCACAAGTGATGAATCGATGCCGCCCGAGAGAAAGACACCCACAGGCACATCGGCAATGAGCCTCCTGGTGAAGGCATCTATGAGGATCTCCTCGAGCCTGTCCGCAAGCACTTCTTCATCGATGTCCTCGAATCCTGTCCTTGGGAGTTGTGCAGGGTCCCAGTATTTGTGCTTCTCGACGGCCAATGAAGAATCCACCTTGATCCAGGACCCGGGTTCCAGCTTGGAGACATGCCTATAGATGGATCTATTCCCGCCTATGTAACCATAGTGGAAGAACTCGCCCAGGGCATCGATGTCTATGGAGAGCTTGTCTTTAAGCCCGGCATGAAGGGCCTTGAGCTCCGATGCAAAGGCGAACGTATCGTGGTCCTGATAGTAGTACAGGGGTTTCACCCCCATGCGGTCGCGAAAGAGATAGAGGGCCTTTTGGGCAGTATCCCAGAGGGCAAAGGCGAACATGCCCATAAGCCGTTCCACGCCGGCTGGTCCCCAGGCGGCAAAGGCATTGAGAACCACCTCCGTGTCTGAAGTTCCCCTGAAGGCAAAGCCCTTATCCTCGAGCTCGCGCCTGAGTTCCTTATAGTTGTAAACCTCGCCGTTATAGCAGATGGTATATCTGCCGTCTGGTGTGCTCATGGGCTGGTGCCCGGTCTGGGTGAGGTCGATAATGGAGAGCCTGCGATGACCGAGGGCCAGCCCTGATGTTTTATCTAAGAATACTCCGGCATCATCTGGGCCTCCATGAGACAGGGTATCTCTCATGCGTACACATGTACTCTCAAGGTCTCTTAATGATTGTGGGACCCAGATTCCAACTATCCTGCACATGAAGTATAGTTCCTTGCTTTCTGGTTATGCATGATTGACAAAACAGAGTGGGTGCTAAAATATAATCGGAAAGAGTGCTATTCTTCAATTATCTGATAATCCATACGTCAGATCATCCGGGATATCTTTAAGCACTCTCTTTGCAAGGTCCCACTGATGGAGACCACTTTGGGGGTTTGATTCTCCTTCCGACTGGTCAGGGTTCGCCATGATCTCTCCCATGATGCCGGCAAGCAGTACGGGATTCAGTGAAGTAAGGTACTTCTTTGCAAGCAGGAGCAGAAGCTTCGCATCTGTCCTGTTTCCCCGCTTTTTCTTCTCTATCTGGTTTTTTCTGAAAAGTTCCTTGGCGGTATAGGTCGGGTGATGAATCCCTAAGGGTTCGCGCATGATGGTATAGGCCTCTATGGTGATGGATCGATCTTTCTCCCGGGCCTGTCTGCAAAAGTCCACATCACAGCCCAGTACATCCCGGAAACGAAGCCCCAGACGTTTCACGATATGCATATTCAGGAGTTTGATGTAACCCACTTTCCCGAATACAGGGTCCATGAGGGTTCCTACGGCATAGAGTGTGTCAGATCTCATCAATCGCTTGAGGCTCTCGGTGCAGTGGGGATACAGGATTATATCAGCATCGACCCACAGGAGATAATCAAAGTCACCGGCAATATCCAAAGCACGGTTTGATGCAGCACTGATGGGGCTGACATCTTTAATGAGTTCTATGCGTGTTAAAGGGATCTTCTGACTGCAGAGGCTCCCAATGACCTGGGGCTCGGTCCGTTCTCCTATAGAGAAGACGCATGCGACCATCGTGTTCATTCGGTCATCCTTATCCTGAGCGGAAAGGATGCGTGAGCGGATGCTTCCTCTCAGCCCCACCAGAAGTTTCGATATGAGTGCTGGTATTCTCGACATTGCCCTAAGCCCTCTCCTAAAATCCGATTGTCCGATTAAACCGGGCAAGGATAGGTGAAAGCGCTTTCCTAAGCCTTGTGCTTAACCGTCTACCCATGAGCATATAGAGGATAATGGCGAGTTCCCGTGCCGGGTTATGATTTAAGGGCTCTATAATCAGTGAGCTATAGACATGGCGCAGAGCCCCCAATGGGTGTCCATTCATCCTGGCCAGCTCGGCCTGTTTCCGATGGCTTGACCGATATGCGGCTGATCGGATGCGCATAAGGTTTTCATTATCTTGGTGCCGTTCAAAGATGTCATGGAGCACGCGCCGGTTTTCCTCACAGATATCATTCCAACCCCTATTGGTTTTAGTCCCGGGCCAGTCCCTGTTATTGGATAGAATGGAATCGGTTTTACAGAACCTGTGATTTCCATAGTGAAAGCCTATGCGGATCCAATATTCCCAGTCCATTATGTAATGGAGATCAGGGTTCAGATATCCTACTTCATCGAGAACACTTCTTCTTATAAAAACAGATGGTTGTGTAGTCACGCCACCACAGCCGGCAATCATAGCATATGGGTCCATATCGAACGGATAGGAAGTAAAGAGGATGTCTTTGAAGCTCTGGTCATAAGTATTTGCGGCCCCATGGACAAGAATTGTATCGGGATATTCGGCGAAGATATTTGCAACCGTGCTGAAGGCGTCCGTACAGTAGGAATCATCTGCATTGAGCCAGGCAATGATGTCCCCCGTAGCTTTTTTCCAGCCTTTGTTGATTGCCTCCGACTGGCCGCTGTCCGGTTCGCTCACCCAGTATTTCAGACGGTCATGATATTTCCGGATGATATCGAGGCTACCGTCGGTGCTGCCGCCGTCGATGATTATGTATTCAATATGATCATAATCCTGGTTCAGGACTGAAAGGATCGCTTCTTCAAGAAACTGTGACTGGTTGAAGGATGGGGTGATTATAGAAATGACCAAGGGTCTCATCGGAATCAGGATTTGCCCTTGGCGATATCGAGGAACCGGAAACCATATGATCTGATGGCATCCATGGATGCTTGCCGTGCTATGTTTTCATTGTCAAGATCAGGCCCGGGATCAAGATTTTTCCACAACTCCGCCATGAACTGGGCAAGTTCTTCATGTGACTCCGGATTGAAAAATTTACATAGAGGAGGATTCTGCTCCTTATGAACGGATATTCCGGAAGCCAGGATAAACTTTCCAAGGCACCTGGCATCTTCTATCACAGTGCTCCAGCCTTCGAATAATGATGGCTGAAGCACTGCTATGGAACGACGAATCAACTGTATCTGATCTAAACGTGGAATCAGTCCCAGGATATGTAGCTGGCTCCTGATGCCAAAGTCATCTATCATCTGCTGGAGAAGGGTCATGAATTTCCTGTCCCTGTGATCTTCAATATTTCCTGTGCATACTAAAGCAGGGTTGATCCCCTGCCTCTGCAGTTGGTACATGGCCTTGAATATAGTTTCATGATTCTTATGCTGCCAGAACTGGTTACATACGATGAAGAATTTATCCGGAAGGGAATACTTGTTCTGGATGACTGATGGTTCCAGGTCATACCATGAAGGATCGGGGTTAACCTTAAATGGCATTACTTTTGTTTTATTCGAGAACTGAGGAAAGTATGTATGGAAATCCGTTTCTGCTGTTCTGCTTGATAAAATTACTAAAGGTGCGAAGGTTGCTATTTGTTTGAATTGTGCATCTCTTTTTTTGATATCGTCGTCGGGAAAAAATTTTGGGAGATGCTTGTGCTGAAAATCGGGTATCCACCCTGCAGATAGATATGGTGCCGACAGATGGCGGTTGAAGTAAAAGGGATACACAAAGTCAAATCCCTGGGCCTTGAAAAATATATGATAACGGCAGTCATTATTGCCTGATACTGCCCTGTCGAGTATCCGGTATGCCCTCGACAGTAGGGATGGCGTAGGCAGGTCATCCATAAAAAAGAGTTTTTCTACAAAGGGGATGACCTGTTCATACAGACTCATATCGATGTTTTTTATGGACAGTAGTGATAACTCCAAAGATGATCTGACATCGGACGGCAGGGCCGAAAGGGCCAGAATGATATTTTTAGTGTATTCTATCCCGCCTATCCAGTTGCGATTTCCCTGGAGGACAAGGCATATCTTCAGTTGATTGTTCATAGGTGGATTAATTCTGAGCGGCACCACGCGGCAAAGGCTTCCGCCCCCTGGTTGATTGTTATGGAAGGTCTAAATCCCAGCGAAGCTATCTTTGTTATGTCGGCTTTCCAGTTTAAGGGGACACCGTTTGGTATATGTCTGTCGAATATCACATCACCGTCAAAGTGCAGTGCGGTCAGGAGTATTGAAGAGAGTTCGGAGATTGTGGTCTCTTGCCCTGATGCAAGATTATAGACCTCACCTTCCATGGGGGCTGACTTTGCCAAGACCATAAATGCACGGGCGATGTCATATGCATGGATGAAATCTCTGCTTTCTCTTCCTGTGCCTTGTAAGCGCACACCTTCTGATGAGAGGGCCTTCCGGCATATATCCCATAGGACCTGGCGTCTTAGCCCTGGTCCATAGGCAGAGAAGATTCTCACACTGAGGGTGGGTATACTAAAAATCTTGTAATACCCCTGACAGATCTGTTCGCTTTGAAGCTTATGAAAACCATAGGGCGATATGGGAGATAACCTGGCATCCTCTCTGACTGGAAGAGATTCCGGGTTACCGTATACCGCAGCGCTGGAGATATTAATAAACCTGCAATCAGGGATGTTCAATCGGCATGTATCGAGGATCTCTTCTGTGAGAACCGTATTGCTGATAAAATCATGGTACGGTTCGGTAAAAGACCATGCAACAGATGATCGGCCAGCACAATTAATGCATACATCGGGCGTATGTTCCTTGAGTATGGCGCCGAGTTCTCTATCCGGCAGATTGAGTTGGAAATATGCAGAGAGATTCGCCAAGGGGGCATTTTCCGGTGGAGTACTGTCTATGCCGATCGAAATCCAGTCTTGTTCTGTAAAGTACCTTGAAACAAACCGCCCTATAAATCCTGCAGCACCGATAACTAAGACTTTCTGATGTTTTTTTCTCATGGTTTCACCGCAATAAAAGAATAGAGTCTCCCCGGAAGAGACGACTTCCTGGATAGATACATGGATGTATATTTTACTACCAGGGGAACGGATACGAGGAAATGAGAGGCCGTATTTCCTATGAAGCGACTGAAAAAAGAAATGATATTGTTTATATGTTCATCCTTTGAGACAGGCGCATAATTTATTACGCTTTCATACGGACCTATTGATTTATTAAGCTTCAGTCCAGCAGCTTTTATGGCAGCTTTATATTCATTGAGCAGGTATGCATTTTCACCGCCATACAGGGCCTGGAGCGGGTGCGATTTTAAAAAAATGTCAAGATCCTGTGGCCTGGAAATTACATGTTCGCGTGTCGTGATAAATATCCCCCCTGTATGTAATACCCTGGCTGCTTCATTACAGAGGTTTCTGAGATAATGTGCATGGTGCATGACCGCCCTTCCGTATACGATATCAAAGGAATTGTCCTTGAAAGGCAATGACTCGCCATACCCCTGGATTACCCGAATTAATGATTTGGTTTTGTCTGCTAGAGATTTTATGGCCGCTGAACCTACAAGAGGGCTAGCGTCCGGTTCCAATGCGGTTACTGAACAACCTTCCATGGAAAAGGCATAACTTGATATTCCTCTCCCGGCGCCGATATCCAGCACCCTGCATGGTAAGGAATCCCGAAGAATATGTGCAATCTCTCGCCATTCCTGGCTTTGATGGAACCTTGAGGCGGATTTTTCAATCGGATCATCGAAGAAACAATCACGTACGAGATTCTGTCTGTCAGGTTGATCGCGGAGCCAGCGAACCGATTGCTCCCAGGTATAGTTGTATAACACAGGCATGTAAGCGTTACTTCTGCAATATTAGTGCTGCAATAGCTCTACTGCTGGCGGCAAGATCGGGATCATAGTCTTTATCGCTGTCCTTGTTGAAGTATTTTGTTTTGTGAACATCAAATCCCTCAAAATACTTGCAGTGTTCCTTCGGGCAGAGAGCCCACCCATTATTTTCGTAGCAATAATAAGATTCATCTACATGAAAAGGATTGAACTGATCTATTAGCCTGTTGACCATATCGGCATCAAATTGTTGGTACCACCCATAGTCAATATATTTTCCATAAGGTACGGTTATATAGACCCTTCCACCTGATTTGGTAACCCTTTTATATTCTGAAATAGCTTTTAAAAAATCCAAAGTATTCTTTTCTCTATATTGGGGATTGGACGAATATAGCGAGTTGTCCATACCCATATGTTCTATAACGGAGATTGAGGCAATTTCATCAAACCAGTCATCTCTGAAAGGTATCTCTCTGAGATCACAAAAGATATAGGATATCCTTTCAGTCCAGAGGCAATTCGGTTCCGGCTCCAATGTAGAGATTGTAATCTCTTTATTTCTTTTTTTTAATATAGCCAGGAGATAATTATAGTTAAGTGTTGATCCAGCATCAAGTATTCTACCATTATTTCCGAGTTGTGAAAAAAGCCAAGGGTATTCAATAACCCGCTCATCAAGGTATTTCCCATATTCTTTCGGTAATTGCCGATTCTCAGCGAATGTACGAATAACGTCTTCATTTTGCAATGCTGTTCTGATGAAGTCTTCTTTATAAAGTGAATATCCTTCTGACCATGGTTTCCTTCCGTTTTTAATATAAGAAGATATAAGGCGTTTTCTTTCTATGGCCGTGTGTATTCGTTTGAGGGTGAGAATAAGATCATGAATCATGTGTTTTATATCTTCTTGATAATCTTTGCTGGGTTTCCTGAAACCAAAACATTGCTGGGAATATCTTTAACTACCACAGAGCAAGCTGAAATGATGGAGTTCTTCCCTATGGATACCCCTTTCAAGATAGTTGAATTGACTCCTATCCAAACATCATCTTCGATCAATACAGGTTGTGATATTATGCCTAGCTCATTATCCTGGGGATGTCCTTTTGTCATAATGTGTTTGAAATGATGATGTCTCAGAGTTGGATCAATGGGATGCGAGTTGGTATCATGAATATTTACGTTGTGAGAGATGAGAACTCGATCTCCTATGGTAATCAATTCTGCAGACCATATATGGGTGTTTTCTCCAATAAAGCAGTCTTTCCCGATCTCGATCCTACCGCCATGAGCAAATATCAATAACTGCCCTTTAATTGCGGTCCCGCTATTTATCATTATCCTGTTCTGATCGTGAGACAGATTCTGAATATCTGCAGGAGGATAGATTCTTGCTGAAGGATGGAGAATAGAATTTTCCTGGAAATACCTGTTAATATATGTTGTCTCGATATAGTCCAGGAATTGATGAACTTTATTTATCCTTCTTAATAAAAGGAAGTTTAAAGGTCTCAGGAAAATGTTCATAATTTTTTAAGGGCGTTTAATAATTTATTTGCCCACCCTAAAGGTTTTTGTGGAGTCTTTAAATATCTCTCTATGATCGAAAAGCAGTCTCGATTTATTGACATAACAGTTGGAAATGTATTTACCTGAAAATCAGGTTTTTTGTGAGATTGTGCAGCCGATGCTTCTCGGTAGTGAGTGCCGCTTCCATCGAATCCTGCATTTTCCACCAGGGTCTTTCTTGGATAAAGTGTCAGTCCATTTTTGTTGAAGGTACTTAAGTACCACTGAATAGCCCATGAATCCACTTGTCCTGACCTCTGTGCCTCGAGCATTTCGAAGTAGTTGATAGAACCATTCAAATTGAATTTCTCTCTCATTTTTTCATTTGTTTTCATTAGGTCATAGCCTGACATTTCTGAATCGAAATATTCCCATGCCCGGCGCCACGTCGCCCATCCCCAGGATGTTGTAAAGGGAAGAAATAGTGCATCTGTATTTACTGATAATTGAACAGGGAACATATAACCGGAAATCTGCATAATCTCAAGGCTTGATTCGTATAGGTCTAATGCCGTGTTCATATACTTCAGAAAATGAGGTGAGAGAATAAGATCGTCTTCGATAACAATGACCGTTCCGTACTCCTTGCAAATCTGTGTTACACCATCAATAATTGATCTTGCGCATCCTTTATTCATATCATGTTCTCTGATGTGCACAGATCCGCACCATTGCCCACTCCTGACTATTTTATGTACTTCCTCAACCCCTTTTACATGCTCAGGTTTGCTGGGTGCATCACAGAAAATGAAGAGTTCGCTTTCCCTGGCCTCCGGATTCTCAGCAAGAGACATGAGTGAGTTGAGTGTGTGTTCAGGCCTGTTATAGGCAAAAAATACGATAGGGGCTCGTTCCATTAATCAACATTCTCCAAGGATTACCTTGCGATACCATGTCTCCAAGAGAAGTAGCTTATAGAGCATGAATATATTTCTGCCCTTTGTTTTAAAATCTTGAATCAGCAAATGGACATAATCTCTTGAGGTTACGTTTGCCTCAGCAAGGATGCTGTCTGTAAGCCAATGCATATAGGAGTTTATTATAGCGCACATCCACTCCCGAACCGGGGGTTGAAATCCTCTTTTTTGGCGTTGCAGGATTTTGTTTGGAATGACCCCGTTCAGTGCAGATTTGAAGAGAAATTTCTCAGGGAGCATATGATCAGGATAAGCTTTTCGTAAACCGAACACGAGCTCGATCAGCTTATAATCAAGGAGCGGCATTCTCGATTCCACTGAAGAAGCCATGCTGACTCGATCCCCTAAAGATAAACAGTTCGACGCTAACCATGAATCAAATAAAAGTTGGCATATATAAGTGGCTGTGTCCTCCGGTAACTTATCGTTATTATCAAATAAGGTATACGGATTACGCGGCTGGATACGTGCAGCAAAATCT
Organism: uncultured delta proteobacterium; assembly: GCA_963798485.1. Lineage (GTDB taxonomy): Bacteria > Desulfobacterota > Desulfomonilia > UBA1062 > UBA1062 > MWEI01. Next base: position 31,206 of record CAWCTR010000004.1, read on the forward strand.
GGATGATATAATCTTGGTGCATGCCGCAGAGCTTCATCGAAATCTGACACAAGATTCTGATAAACAGCCTGATTTGGTTTACTCAAACCCATTTTGCCGAGAGTAAAAATATATTTGAATATCGCCTGAATGACTCCCGGGACTCTTTTATTGTGGGCAAGGATAAAACAAAGCGGTAGTGACGCCAGCCGTTCAATAATGGAAACGCCATAGGGCACAGAATGCTTCATGAAATAATGTTTCTTTCGTTCAGTCAGTAAAACAGCTTGGGACACCCATGTGTAACCCCAGAATAATTCATCACCGCCAATGCCTGTCAGGATAACCTTCAAGGAATGATCTGAAGCGACCTTCATAACGGAATAGTGACCGAAGGCGGCAATATCAGCGATCGGATCATCCATCAATCCGATGAGTTCCGGAAAGAATGATGTCAGATCTTCCGTATGCAGCTCGATATCATGAAATGGCAGATTGAGATGATCAGCCAGCTCAAAGGCATATCCCCTTTCATCATAGGGAGGATGCCCAAGATAACCGACGCTGAAAGTATGCATTGAATCTTTGTATTTCGGGGCGGCTATAGCGGCTATAGCTGCAGAATCCAGACCACCGCTGAGTGCTATGCCTACAGGCACATCGGACCGCAAGGTAAGCTCGATCGAACGATTCAGCTCTTCGAAGATCAATGATGCAGGGTCACCCTCTATTGGCTCTATTTGATCCAAACCCCAGTAGCGCATATTCGTCACCTGCCACGTATCATAATCAACCAGGAGATAGTGACTTGCTTGTACCTTGTAAATATTGTTCAAAGGTGTACTGGGTTCCGGAACATATTGATAGTGAAAGAAAAGATCAACAGCATTGGCATTAAGTTCGGGTTTAAAAGGCAGTATAGAGATGAGGGTTTTTAACTCTGAAGCAAAATAGAAAGTATGATCACAAAAAAAGTAGTAAAGGGGTTTTTCTCCAACACGATCACGAGCCAGGAATAGCCTTCTTTCAAGAGTATCCCAGATAGCGAAGGCAAACATGCCCCTAAGTTTTTTTAAACAGTCTTTTCCCCACTGTGCATAGGCAGCCAGGAGTACTTCAGTGTCAGACCTGCTGATAAAGACATGCCCAAGACCTTCTAAAACCTCCCTGAGCTCAAGATAATTATATATTTCTCCATTAAATGTTATGACATAACGTCCACCATGATAACTCATAGGTTGGTGACCCAGGCTGCTCAGATCCAATATGGCTAAGCGGGTATGTCCCATATGAATATGCTTATCATAAAAAATCCCATAATCGTCTGGCCCGCGATGTTTGAGCATTCGAAGAGCAGGAGTGAGATCTCTATGAGGACTCTTGTTGCGTGAAAGGATTCCGATAATGCCACACATCCGATTTAACCATTCATGTGCTGTTCAGATCTTCCTGGCGTCTACAATGAGTGATGTATAGTATATATCGCCACGCTTGAAGCGAACCTGTTTGTCAAATCGTAGCGACCGCATAATGCAACCATCTTTTATATCCCAAGACACACTATGGAAGTTCCCATCCACATCGAAATATTCCAAAGGAGTTGCCTGAAACCCACAGCTCTCTATAAGCGGGATGAGTGTATCAACACTGAACAGTAGCTGGTGCCCATCCTTAGGAGGTGTGACCTCAGCAGAGTATTCAGGGTCATTCCTGTATCCATCCGGAACTGCAATCCTGAGCAGGCCGTCTGTTTTAAGAAATCTATTACATGCTTTCATGGCTGTCCTGCATTCCGGTTCTGTGAGGTGCTCGAAGACATGTTCTGCCAGAATACGGTCAATGGATCCCGGATGAAAATATTCTTCCCAGCTGAGGGGGAAGGTTATATCCAGGGTGTCTTTATCGGTGCTGAGCCATCCTTCTCTTTTCATGCCTCCAGAACCGATGATGAGATTGATTGGCCTGGCGGAGATCAGCCTCTGTTTCAGCTCCTTCTTCTGTTTTGCGATCGATCGGTTTGCTGTGAAGAATTCTATCATATATGGGCAATGGAATATTTTTATCAACCTGTGTCTAAGGATATTTCGTTCGAACCTGATAAATTGCCTCAGGTCATCTCGTGCAAAGTTCTTCTGGAGGAGACCTGCTTTGAAGGAATAATTACATGCTGATAATGTATAGTCATAAGTCTCTCCAGCGGGGAGATGTTGAAGATTTATCAAGGCTTCGTTGTCCTGGGTGTAATCTGTGAAATCAATGCTTCGATGTTTGTAATCGTGATCTTGATGATAGACCATTACCGTTTGAGAGAGATCTACGACCTTGAAATTTCTCACCCGCCCATCAAATATCATCCATAAATCCCATCCCCCTCTTCCCACAAGTAAGTTCGGCATGCTCTTATACTGGCCTCTGGGAAAGGCAAAATAATCGCTCCCCAACGGGGGATGGACAGTCATCTTTTGAGAATTTAACTGGTGAAATTTCAGTTCCCAGTTTCTATTAAAATTCAGCAGCTGATCCAGATTGATATCATACCGCTGCCCCACGAGGAGGTATCTTCCCTTTAGTTTCTGATGAATTTTTATTATTGTTTCTGAAAATGCACCTGTGGCAATTATATCGGCATTGATGAAACAGCAGATGTTATGTTCTGCTAATTGCTGTGCCTTGATGAACATATCATCTATATGGGGTGTCCCTTCTGGGGATGTCTTTATTTCAGGATAAATAAAGATGCCCGGTTGACCCGCCAATTCTTTTATCCCTTCGGTCTTGCCGAAGATGATTATCTGAGCGTTTTCTACCGAATGCTGCCAGCTCCTGATGGCATTGAGCTGGGCAACTCGGGTTTTCCCGGTGAAATTCTTTGCTGTGGAAAAAAAAGTTATCATGGGGTTTATACCGAAAGCTGCACGACAAAACTTTCCCCGAGGCCGGCAGCATCCAGGGTGCGGTTTGCAGCACATACCGCAGGGAGGAATCCATATGAATAGAAAGCATTCCGCATTTTCCTAGGGATAAAATTCCAGAGGCTTTTAACCGGCAGATCATTGGGTGCTCCTGGGTCCCAGAAGGGGTCTCTCTGGCCTCTCACATATAGTATCTGCAGGGTTCTCATCTGATAGGTCATCCAGGCATCCGGAGTCACAGTGAACAATTTTTTAATTCTGAAACCGCATTTCTCTGCAAGCAGGGTTATGATTTTTTTCGAGAAATGGTTTATGTGGTAGGGAGGATACCAGTGTAGCCATTTTTCACCAAAGATATGCCTATAGAGGGCATTGACATTGGGAAAACTCAAGATTACCTGGCCGTTCTCTGCAAGCCGTTCTCTTATCTCGATGAGCAATTGTCCGGGGTTCGGTTCATGTTCAATGACCTGCTGTGCCAGGATATAATTGAAAAGCCCTTTTTCTGCTGGAAGGTCGGATAACTGGCCGATGTGTACGTCAAGGCCGAGCTGCTTCGCGATAGGGAGGATGTTCAGATCGACATCTACCCCGATAACCTCTCTGGCACCGTAATGTCGTGCCATCAAAAGCGAGAGGCAGTTCCTACACCCGAGATCGAGAACTTTTTTCCCGGGAGATATATACTGGTAGCAGGCATTTCCGCCCCCTTGGGCCCAGAGCCTGAAAGGCGATATGTCTTTGATCTTTTTAAATATTGACAAAACCTGCTCACTTGTCTCGCTGGAGCGGGGATAATACTTCTGGTAAATACGGGAAAGCTCTTCGCGATCCAGAGATGGCCGGGTCCGGCATAAGCCGCAATGATCACACCGGTAAATGGAAAAAAGCCTGGGGTATCCATGCCGGTTGTCGAATATGTTTTCGTAGAGTACCCGGGTGTTATGCTGACAAATGATACAGCTTTTTAAAGTTAAAGTTTCTTCCCTGGATGTGTCTGGACATTTATTCGGAGAATGATTACGGGAGCCCGGCATCCTAAGATATCTCCAGCGAAAAATAAGATGGGTAGTCTGTCGTCATTGCCAGGATTCGCGATAAATCATAATATTCTCCGCATCTCATGGCAAATTCTGATTGATTCTCAATAATGATCAGGAAATATGTCTGTTTTCCAAACAGTAGGCGATGCAGAAATCTTCTCATACTTCTTGGTATATAAGGTTCATAAGCAAGGTAAGCAGCAAGAAGAGTGCGCTCTCTATGAAGAGAGGCTGATATTTTATCTACTTCTTGGAGATAATCTTTTCTATTTGAGCTCAGCTGCCCTTCAATTTGTCTGAAACAGCTTACATGAGCATTTACAGAATAGAGAGGCACTTTGTCGGCAAAGGCAGTCCAGAGCCAGTAGTCCCCAGCGTATTTCAAATGGAGCGGTATGCCCCCGATTGCCTTCCAGAGACCTCCCCTCCAGAACGTGCTGTCCTGTTGTATGAAATAGAGTTCTCTGCCATAAACCCCTTCCTTGAGCCATTGTTGATTATAGATAAAACACCTGCCTGTTTGGGTGATTTCCGAAAGGCTGTTGATATATGACGTGATCCCTTTGATCCACTGCACATGAGGGAAACGTTCAAAGATACTGGTTATATAAGAAAATGCCCCCGGGAGATAGATGTCGTCGGCATTGATCCATGCGAAAATATCGCCTGATGCCCGATTGAAGCCTTTGTTGATGGCATCGTACATCCCTGTATCTTTCTCGGAAATAAAGTAAAAAGATATTCCCCGGCACTGTATGGGATAGGTCCCTGATGTGAGAATATGCTGAAATTCGGAGAGTATTTCTACTGTTCTGTCCTCTGATCCTCCATCTATGATGATATACTCCAGAGAGAAGTCTCCCCGCTGTGAGATTACACTCTGTATAGTTTCCGCGATATAGGACTCCCCATTGCGGACCGGAGTTACGATGCTGATTTTCATTGATTGTCCATGCCAGTGTCGGCCATTATATCAGGATAGATCATGGGTCATCTTGATGGATGTCTAGTCGATGCAACCCCTTGAGGAAGAACGTCTCTATCCCCGCTCGGACCTCTTACTTTGTAGTAGGGGCGGCCGTGATGCCTGGATGCGGTACAGTGCAAAAGCCGAATTCTCCCAGATCAATTTATATCCAAGATTATTGATATATTCCTCTTTCATGTATGCCAGCTTATCTTTATCCGTCGAGTTTGATTCGCTCTTGGTCACCGGCCATTTGGGCTCTACCCGGGTATCGGTTTTGGAGAGGACGAAGATCCGTGGAAGGCGCTTCTCGTCGAGTAGTTTTTGCTGTCTCTGCCTGATCATATCCACGTTGTCGAGAAACAGCCAGGCATTGTCCATGGCGGGTTTTGTTCCGGTCAGGTAATAAAATAGGGGGAGGTTATTCGCCATGATGACCTCCTCATTCTTTATGGTGTTCCTTCCGATAGCCTCCAGCACTTCATCCACCGCCCTTACCCTCTGTGGCGTCGAGAAGATGCCGGCAAGTGCAGAATGAGAAAAGGGTACCGTGAGGGCCAGCCTGTTCGGATTGTCCCGGTAGATGTTCGTGAAATGGAACATGACCGCCAGCATCATGGCAACTGTGAGCATACTGTTGTTATATGTGCGTACGATGGACAAAGGGGTGTCATTGTTACATTCCAGCCATTTATCCATGCAGAGAAAGGAGAGAGGTAAGATCAGCCACATCCCGAAGCCTATATTCAACAAGCCGCGGTTCGATCCTATAGGAGTTATGACCATAATCGAAATGCCCGCGATGAGAAGGAGGTTTAGTTTTCCAGTCACACCTTTATCAAGGACCAGGAACAAAGATGAGAGGATTAATGATATTCCTGCTGCTATCATATGGATCTTGTAGGCGACCATTTCGTATTCCCAGCCTGTCAACTGGAACAGCTGCTTGACAGTTAAAACGACCGGTATGCAGACGAATAATGCTATAGCAAGTTTTCTGCCTACACATAGCCCAATTATAATAAGCACGATTGTCAACACCATGTAGTGTTTCAATGATGCGGTTAGGATCTTGAGATGCGATTCATAAAGTGTCGTTAGTGAATTAAGGTCGTGATGAGTACCTTTCACGGTCAATGTCTTGATGCTCTCAGCAAATAGACCCATCGGCCCATGCTGCAGAAGACCAAGATACCAGTACATGAAGGCCATGACAGCAGCCGATAATAGGAATCCCAGGAAAGACATCAATAGAAGACGGATTGCCCTGAAAGCCCTGTCCCTTCTCAAAAAAAGACAGGTTATAAGGAGTATGGCAGGGCAAATAATAACCGTAGCAAGAGAAACCTTGCTCAGTATAACCGGTACAGCAAGGAGACCGATTAGGAAACCAAAGACATCAGCTCTCATGGTTCCGGCGAGTGCAGTCATCGACTTGTTGAAAAGCCACAGCTCTGCGGTGAGAAGAAATGTGGGGAAAGTATTGTAGTTGATGATGTCTATCCCATAACGCATATTGATGAAGAAGGATGATATAAAGACAACGAGAAAGGACTTGTGTCTGTCGAAGTAGTGTGAAGCGATGAAGAATACGATGAGGGCATTCATGGAATACAGGAGGATGCCCCCGATTCTTGCCCAGAGAAGGCTCGGTCTCTGAATGACGCTTAGCCACATGCCGCCAAAAAAGTCAGAGAGGAATATTAGGGGGTATATCCTGTCAGGGTTGATGTGGAGACTGAATGCCTCTACTTGGTTGGATAGGCTCCATCCTGTATCTGTTACATCCACACCTTGAAAGATAAAGGGGAGATGGGCGAGGAAGACAACAATGAAGAGGGTAAATGTTAAGCACAAGATACCTGTTTCTGGTTTCTGCAGTAGTTCATTTTGAGATGAATAATAGGTTACTGATGATGGCATCTCCATAATACGGTTACTTTTTGGGATGTATGGACCAGGAATGATCAATAAACATCAGCCGGGATCTGTCCGGTATGCTCCCTGTACCGAAGTAATCGCCACTCTCCACTGTAAAGGTTCCGGCATGCTGTATCCAGTCCTGGATACCTGAGCCGGTCATGGCGAAAACGTTGTAGGCATATGTTCCTGCATTTAATGGGAGCTTCGGTATGAAGCATGAGAAGATCCCTTTGGCCGGGATATCATGAAGAAACAGATCACCTGTTATCACATTGCTAAGATCCGTTATAGCGATGTTCGTGATGGTGGATAGCGCAAAGGATACCTTGAGATTCTGTATCCGACATGCATCGTCAGCAATGTAGCTGGCTAGAATTTTAAGCGGCCTTCCAGAAGCAGCCGAGGATACGCGGTTGCCCTGTTCATCTTCAATCCATGTATCGGTAAAACGGATACAGCCTTCACCCTGCCTGTCTTTTCTGTCAGCCAGGGGTGTTCTGGCTGTCTCCGAGACCTGGGACAGATACTGGATGATCACTTCTTCCGTAGGGCCATTTTGGATGATTGAACCATTGGACAGGAGGAGAGACCGGGGACAGATGTTCGATACGGCAGCCATGTTATGGCTCACGAACAGGACTGTTCTGCCTTCTTTTGCAACAGTGCCCATTTTGCCGAGGCATTTCTTCTGGAACTCACTGTCACCGACAGCAAGGACCTCATCGACAAGCAGGATCTCCGGTTCAAGATGGGCTGCAACAGCAAAAGCCAAGCGCACATACATGCCACTGGAATACCTCTTTACCGGGGTATCAAGAAACTTCTCGATCTCGCTGAAGTCCACGATCGCATCGAACTTGCGATCGATCTCCGCCTTGCGCATACCGAGGATGGTACCATTTAGATAGATGTTCTCCCTGCCGGTGAGCTCGGGGTGGAACCCTGTTCCCACTTCAAGGAGGCTCGCCACCCTGCCATGGAGTTTTATTTCGCCAGATGTCGGCTCGGTGATGCGGCTTAGGATCTTGAGCAGGGTGCTCTTGCCAGCACCGTTGCGGCCGATGATGCCGACAACCTCACCTGGGAGGATATCGAACGACACATCTTTCAGCGCCCATATGGTGTCAGGACAATCATCCTCAATCCTGGTAAGGCGTCTGAGGTTCCTAAAATTCCGCACCGGGGCAGTGAAGGCATCCATAATGGCCTCGCGGAAGGTAAGGTTGGTTCTCTCCTTGACGCCGAGGTGATACAACTTGGAAAGATTGTTGACTTCAATAATGGAGTTGCTCATGGTTAGATGACGTCCGCAAAATACCGCTCGACCTGTTTGAAGTAAATCAACCCGATCAGGAAAAGGCCAATACTGATGAATGTTGATATCAGAACCATTTCGATGGGAAACGCTACCTTACCCAAGATGGCAGACCTGAACCCCTCAATAATCCCCGTCATGGGGTTGAGTGCATAGATCATGCGATACCTTTCCGGGATCATGGATGCCGGGTAGACGATAGGGGTGGCGAACATCCAGAATTGGACAAGGAAGGGGATCATATAACTTACATCCCGATACTTAGCGCTGAGTGCCGCCAGAACCATTCCGATGCCGCTCGCAATGAGCATCATAAGGATGATGAGCACCGGCAGTATGAATACAAGAATAGATGGATAGATATGATAATATATCATCATTCCTATCAGCACTACAAAGGCAATGGCAAAATCAAGCAATCCCGCGACTACCGGTGCGAGCGGGATAAAAATTCGTGGGAAATAAACCTTGGAGATCAGGCTCCCGGAACCAACGATGCTGTTCGATGATTTATTGATAGCACCGGAGAAATATGTCCATGCTATCATTGCCGTGAAGTTAAAGATAGGATAGGGGACGCCGTCGGATGGAATCTTTGCGAGCTTGCCAAAAAAGAGGGTGAACACGACCATCATAAAGAAAGGCTGTATAACAGCCCAGAGACCACCCAGCACGGTCTGCTTGTACTTCACCTTGATGTCCCGTGTTACCAGGAAATATAGCAGGTCTTGGTATTGCTTCAGTTCCCGGAACTCTATAAGCTGCAATCCTTTCTTCGGTTTGATATGAATATAGTGTTGAGCGTTCACTGGCACGGGCAGGGGTTCCTCTTGTTGAAAATGGCATATAACGGAAAGAGTGACAAAGCAGCCTTTGTCTGATAAAGATTATTCACAATAGTTTGCCAATCATAAAGCTGGTGTCGAATAATCAGAATATTACTTCATGATTAGTAGATCATCCGGCACAGCTCCGCCTACCCGGGTGTGACCTGAGCCGCCAAAGTAATTATTCAGACTATGTACAAACATTCTTTAGGGTAGTACCTATTATCTGCATGTATCTGGTGAGATACATAACATCTTCATTTCTTATTTTCCATAACCAGCTGATTGTAACTGGTAATGAATCCCTTGGCAATGGAGTCCCAAGAGATGGAGCTATTCATTTTCCGGCTTTTTTGTTCAAGTACAGCAAGGGGAATGGCCCCTGAGAGTGCCTGGATGACCTTCAGGGCCAGGTCTTGGGCATCTCTTGGTTTGAATAGGAAGCCATCTTTTCCATCCATTACCAATGGTCTGTTGGCGTCAATATCCGTAACTACCGGGGTCAATCCTGAAGCAATTGCCTCGAGGAGTGCAGGGGATGTTCCGTCGGCAATGGCCGTAGAGACATAGACGGATGCATGTTTCATGAGTTCGGGAATCTTTTCGGATAGGACATGACCGAGAAAGGTGATGCTCCCTTTGGTATCTATCTCGTGGGCAACAGCCTTCAGATGTGCTTCCTGGGAACCGGTGCCTGCGATGATGAAGCGGGCATCCGGTATGAGCTCCGTAACAATAGGAACGCTCCGGATCAATGTCTCGGCATCATAGACAGGTTCAAGGCTTCGGGTATACACGACTGTTTTTGTGTTACGGTCAGGGTTGATCTCGAAGAACTGCGAATCTACTCCCATGGGGATGACCTCTGAGTTTTGGAGTATTTTTCTACTCCTCATGCTTGGAGAGACAATTATCGTCTTATCTGATAATCTTGCTGCAAGATCAAAAAGTGCTCTTATGGGCTGTCGTTCGCTGATGCGGAGGTCCATGCCGTGCGCGGTATTAAGGATAGGTACGCGCAGTATGCGGCCTGCTATGGCGGCGATAAGGCCGGTGGGGACTATCCAGTTGCCATGTATTACATCCGGTTTGTATTTTAATATAAGGTGCAGTGCCTTAATCATCCCGGATACCATGTAGATGGCCATGGGGATTAGGCGGATCGAGTCCATCTGGTTCAGCTGTCTGCTGTTACTCGGAAACCAGAAGCGATAAACCTTTATACCGCTGTCATCTTCGAAGTATGAGCTTTGACTGAGGATCCTCGGGGTGAGAACCAGGACATCCAGTCCATTCTTCATCAGCTCAAGGCAGAGCTTTCTGATGAATATCCCACGCTGTGAACCGGGAAAATCGGGATAGGATGTTGTGATCAGAAGCACTTTCACTGCGGATGTCCTATACCATATCGATATAGAAGCACAAGGGGATAGCTGGGGGGAATATACTCTGCTTGTTCGGAACGCACAGGGTAATAAGAGTTGTAGTAATGTTGTATTACAAACATATTAAACATGTTGACAAGAGCTGGCATAAGGTACGATAATACTGTAAGATATATTTAGTAGTTCAATTTTGAAATGCGGCAGCTTATATGAGGATGTTTCTCTCCCATATCTATCAGCCGTGAGCTTTTTTTACAGCGGTTCTCCATCAAGATGGCGGGGAGTTGCTCCGGGATTTATTTGAAAAGTCAGGTTTGAACTCTTGAAGGCAGGTTTGCGAGATGGAACCTTTATTGTCAGGTATTAAAATCCTCGATTTCACCTATCTCCTCCCGGGACCTTTTGCCACCATGATCCTATCGGACCTCGGTGCCGAGGTGCTGCGCGTGGAGTCGCACACACGCCTCGACATGGCACGAGTCGCCCCGCCCTATGTGGATAAGGATGGTACGGTTTCGTGTATGCATGCCTATCTCAACCGGAACAAGAGGTCCATCGCGCTTGATCTCAAGTTTGAGGAGAGCATCGCCATTATCAAACGGTTGATTTCGGAAAAAGGATATGACGTAGTGATAGAGCAGTTCCGACCTGGGGCCATGGGTCGTCTCGGGCTCTCTTATGAGACACTGTCCGGGATCAATCCCGGTTTGATCTACTGCTCTATTACCGGGTACGGCCAGACCGGACCGCTGCGAGACAGGGCCGGACACGACATCAACTACCTCGCCCTATCGGGTGTAATGAGCTATTCCGGCACAAAGGATGGCGGGCCCAGCCTCATGGGGATTCAGGTGGCGGACGTTGGCTCTGGGTCAAATAATGCGGCAATCGGTATATTGGCTGCTATTGTCCATCGGATGAAGACGGGAAAGGGCCAGTATATAGATGTTTCCATGACCGACGGTATATTCCCGTATCATGTAGTGAGCGGCCTGGGAAGCCTCGTAGGCGCACCCGAACCGGGATATGAGACCGAGATTTTGAATGGCGGGTCCCTCTATGGTTTCTACAAAACAAAAGATGGGAAATACCTTTCCTTCGGGGGCCTTGAACCGCAGTTCCTGAGTGCATTCCTTACTGCCCTGGGGCTATCCGAGTATATACCCAGGCTCATGGAGCCTGACTTGACTGAAGAGCTGAGGCGGCGGGTATCTGATGTCATCCTCTCACGAGATCTATCCCACTGGGTAAGCGTGTTCAAGGACGTTGATGCCTGTGTGGAACCGGTGCTCACGGTCCTGGAGGCCACATCGACTGAGCACGCCAAAGCACGCGGGCTCGTTGTCGAGGTGCCGGGGCCTGATGGATCCCCCATCAGGCAGATCGCCTACCCCATACGGTTTTCAAACTACAAACCTGAATACCTGCATGCAGGACCTGCACTGGGGCAGGATACACGAAATGTCTTGAATGCACTCGGTCTGTCCGAGGCTGAGATAGCGGATTTGAAATCTAAGAGAATCATTAACGGGGTATAGAATACCGTGAAAGGGGGAAGTAAGGTATGGTTGGTATCACAGCATATGGGGGGTACATACCACGCTATAGGCTGAGCAGGATGCTTATCATCCAGAACATGGCGTGGTACTTTCCGGTGATCATGGCTGTAGCGGGCGGGGAAAAGGCATTAGCCAACTGGGATGAAGATGCCATCAGCATGGCCGTGGCCGCAGCCTATGACTGCATGGCGGGTAAGGACCGGAAGAAGCTGGACGGCATCTATCTCGCATCTACGACCCTGCCCTTTGCCGACAGGCTCAACGCAGGCATTGTCGCCGCCGCACTGAATGCGCCCGAATACGGGGTGGCGAATGCGGACTTCAGCTCCTGCCTCAAGGCAGGGACTACTGCAGCCATGGCAGCCGTCAATGCGGTTCAGGCAGGTGACAAGAACACCATACTCGTGGTAGCCACCGACCAGCGCAGGACCAAGATGGCCACCATGCTGGAGATGTTCTATGGCGACGGTGCGGCAGCCCTGCTCTTCGGCAATAAGGACGTGATCGCGGAGTTCAAGGGCAGCTACTCCATAAGCTGCGACTTTACCGACCACTATAAGGGCTATGGCAAGGAATTCGATTATGGTTGGGAAGAACGCTGGGTCAGGGATGAGGGTTACGGCAAGATCATCCCGGCGGCAATCAAGGGCTTCTTCAAGAAAACAGGTATGTCCATGGCTGATATCGCCAAGGTCATATACCCATGCTACTTTACGGGAACGCATAAATCCATAGCCAAAGACCTCGGCATAGACCCCTCGAAGCTCCAGGATAATCTCCACGGGATATGCGGAGATACGGGCACGGCACATCCGGTTGTTATGTTCGCTGCTGCCCTGGAAGATGCCAAGCCCGGCGACAAACTGCTGCTTGCCGGTTTCGGACAGGGCTGTGACGTGCTTTGTTTCGAGGCAACGGAGAACATCAAGAAATTCAAACCGGCAAAAGGTATCAAGGGCCACCTTGCCAGCAAGGTTGATTTTACCAACTACCTGAAGTTCACCAAATTCAGAGACCTCATAACAGCAGACCTCGGCATCAGGGGTGAGGCAAACCCCAACACCTCACTGACAGCCCTGTGGCGCAAGAAAAAGATGATAATGGGTTTTGTAGGCCTCAAGTGTACCACGTGCGGTACACCCCAGTTCCCGCCCATGCCTATGTGCGTGAACCCGGCCTGCCATGCCGCGGGTCAGTTCGTTGACTATGAGTTTGCAGTCAAACCGGGTAAGGTGGAGATGTTCACGGGTGACCTGCTCTCTCCTTCAGTTGATCCGCCTGCCATCTACGGCATCGTCTCTTTCGAGGGTGGCGGAAGGGCCTTTGTGGATTTCACTGATTGCGACATGAACCAGGTCAAGGTGGGCATGCCTATCAAGATGTCTTTCAGGCGTAGATCAAAGGACCAGATGAGGGGCTTTACCGGATATTTCTGGAAGGCCGTACCCCAGGTGGCGGGTTAAGGAGGTGAGCCATGGCAAGTGGAATTAGAGATAAAGTAGCCATCCTGGGTATGGGATGCACAAAGTTCGGCGAGCGGTGGAACGACAGCCCTGAAGACCTTATGGTAGAGGCATTCCAGGAATGCATCGCCGATGCCGGGATTGAGAAGAAGGAGATCCAGGCTGCGTGGGTGGGGGTATGTTTCGATGAGATAAATGTGGGAAAGAGCGCACTATCCGCATCGCTGGCGTTGCGTCTGCCCAACATAGCGGTAACCCGTGTAGAGAACTTCTGTGCAAGCGGCACTGAATCATTCAGGGGGGCGGTCTATGCCGTTGCCTCCGGTGCCTGTGACATCGCGCTCGCCCTTGGCGTGGAGAAGCTCAAGGATATCGGTTATGGCGGTCTGCCGGAATTCAGCTCGGCACTCGGCATCGCCAACTCACTCTGGTTCCCGAACCTTACGGCGCCAGGCGGGTTTGCCCTGTTGGCCACGGGGTATGCAGCAAAATATGGCCTTGATATTCAGGAGGTAAAGAAGGCCATGGCCCATGTTTCGGTCAAGAGCCATGCTAATGGCGCATTGAATCCCAAGGCCCATTTACGAAGACCGGTTACTGAGGAACAGGTGTTGATGTCGCCCATGATCGCCTTCCCGCTTGGGCTTTTTGACTGCTGCGGTGTAAGCGACGGTGCTGCATGCGCCATCGTAACAACTCCCGAGATCGCCAAATCCCTCGGCAAAAAGGACATCATCTCGGTCAAGGCGCTCCAGCTGGCGCTCAGCAACGGCACAGAATTGTGTTTCAACGACTGGGACGGCGCCCACTTCATTACCACAACCAAGGCAAGCACGGCTGCTTACAATGAGGCAGGGATTAAGAACCCCAGGGAGGAGATAAACATGATGGAGGTGCACGACTGCTTCTCCATCACCGAACTCGTTACCATGGAAGACCTCCACATCTCCGAGCGGGGCAAGGCGCCCAAGGATATCATGGACGGCTTCTTCGACCGTGATGGCAAGATCCCATGCCAGATCGACGGCGGTCTCAAGTGCTTCGGCCACCCTATCGGTGCATCGGGCTTAAGGATGCTCTATGAGATGTATCTCCAGCTTTTAGGCCGTGCGGACAAGAGGCAGCTCAAGAACCCGAGATATGGCCTTACCCACAATCTCGGGGGGTTCCCCATGATGAATATCTGCAGCATTGCCATTGTCGGCAGATATGGAAATTAGGAGGTTAAGCCATGGCAGATCATACGAAGATCGGAAAAGAATATGCTGCTGTCCAATGGGAAGTGGAGCGCGGGAAGATCCGGGAGCTCGTGAGGGCCATAGGTGACCCTGATCCCATTTATGTCAGCAAGGATGCCGCCATAAAGGAGGGATACAAAGATTCTCCGGCGCCTGCCACGTTCCTCACCGTGCCCATGATGTGGTCCTCATCCATGCCGGTGGTGATCACGGACCTGGCCATCAACTTTGTTATGTTGTTGCATGGAGAGGAAGAATACGAATATTACCAGGAGATCTATCCCGGCGATGTCATCACTGCAACGCCCAAGGTGGCGGCCATCGATGAGAAGACCAGCAAATCAGGTAAGAAGATGGACATGGTGACTATAGAGCTTCTCTATAAAAATCAACGGGGCGAGAAGGTTGCTAAGGCAAAGACGCTCCTTGTAGAGAGAAAGTAGGAGGACACTATGGCGGACCAGATATATTTTGAAGATGTCGTGATCGGTACAGAAATGCCCAAGCTCGTCAAAAGCCCCCTGCAGAAGCTCAATCATGTCATCTATGCAGGGGCCTCGGGTGATTTCAACCCGCTGCACACGGATGATGACTTTGCAAAGGCAGTGGGGATGAAAGATGGGATGATCACCCATGGTATGCTTGTCATGGGATTTGTCGGGCAGGCTGTCACGAACTGGATACCCAAGAAAAATCTCAAACGGTTCGGGGTGAGATTTGCCGGAATGACCAAGCCGGGCAACACCATCACCGTAACCGGAAAGGTCATAGATAAAAAAAGCCAAAGCGGGGTGAAGCTCATCACCTGCGAAGTAACTGCTGTTGATGAGACGGGTGATGTGAAGGTTACAGGGAGTTTTGACGCGGCCCTTCCGACAAAGGGCTGATTTAAAGCATACTTCAGGAGGGAAAAGATATGGCGAAAATCGATTTTACCGGAAGGGTGGCGATCGTGACCGGCGCCGGTGCCGGTCTGGGCAGGCAGTATGCCCTTGAACTGGCAAAACGTGGTGCCAAGATCGTGGTGAATGACCTCGGGGGTACACGCGACGGTGTGGGGCACAGCGATGCTGCTGCAAACAAGGTAGTGGATGAGATCAAAGCCCTGGGCGGACAGGCTGTCCCGAACTATGACAACGTGGCAACGGCTTCTGGCGGGGAAAACATCGTGAAGACCGCCATCGATGCCTTCGGCAAGGTGGACATTCTCATCAACAACGCCGGGATACTTAGGGACAAGACCTTCAACAAGATGGAAGAGGAGAACTGGGACACGGTCATGGCAGTGCATCTGCGGGGTGCCTACTGCGTGAGCAAGCCTGCCTTCATCAATATGAGGGAGAACGGCTATGGCCGGATCATCATGACCACATCCGGGGCAGGCCTGTTCGGCAACTTCGGGCAGAGCAACTACGCATCGGCAAAGATGGGGCTCGTCGGGCTCACCAATGTGCTCAAGATCGAGGGTGCCAAGTACAACATCAAGACCAATGTGATCGTCCCTGTGGCCGCATCGCGTCTTACCGAAGATGTCCTTCCGCCCCAGCTCTTTGAAAAGATGAAACCGGATTTTATCACCCCAGCAGTGCTCTATATGTGTTCTGAGCTCTGTGGCGATTCGGGCATGATCATCAATGCCACACTCGGCTACTACAGCCGCTCAGCAATGGTGACCGGCCCCGGCGTGTTTCTCTCGGACGGGCACAGGGTCCCTGAACCCGAAGAGATCATGGAGGCCTGGGGCAAGATCAAGAGTCTTGATGACCCGAAATACTTCGATCAGCTCCCCGAGATGTTCGGGGTGCTGGGGCCGTTGCTTCAGTAGACAAGGTTAAGGCTTAGACCGGTGGATTCACTTTCTGCCCAGCTGTAAAAACTGTATTTCATACTCCTCAGGCAGGAACAGGGCGAGTGATGCCTCCTCAACGGCTCCGACCGTAATTACATAGCGCCTGTTCCTTGAGAGCCTTTTCTTCATCCCTGCCTTGGCAGGGATTTTTTTTATGATGGTTCCGTCCATCTCAATGATGGATGGCCTATGGGAGTGGCCCCTGAAAAGGATCTTGTACGGGACAATTGAGCCCAGGTCTATGAGGGGATGGTTGTCAATAATGGGCCAGCTCGTTGCAGCGGGCCAGTCAAAGGGGGCCGAGTGGGCAAGGCAGAAATCATCGATGGTAAGGGTATAGGGCAGCCCGGAAAGGAAAGAAAGTACCTCGGGGGAAAGGCTGTTTGCATGGCTGCCCTTGCGGTTGACCATGATGGCATACTCATTGTTGCCCATAACCGATCTCACGCCATGCTCCTTCAACATCGTCACGGCATCTTCCAGGGCAAGGGGGGCCAGTGAGTCGCAGATATCGCCGAGGTGGAAGATCGTCTGAACATCCATGCCTTTAAGCATGAGGATCGCTTCGAGGAGGAGCTCGTTCCTCCCGTGGCTATCTGCGATGATGCCCACTGGGCCTTGCATGCCAAGTTCCATTGCCCAGGCATAGAGGATGGGTTTTTTATTTGCAAGGGAAATGAGACCCCTGTGCAGGATATGACAATCCTCGCTTGACATCATTAACCCGCAAGGGCTATAAAGCTTAAAGTGAAACTTTAATATATCCCTTCCCAAGGGGGTTCTCTATGCCCGACTATGATGTGGTGGTTATCGGCGCAGGCAACGGCGGTATGACGGCGGCGCTCACCCTTGCCAAGGCAGGCCGCAAGGTCCTTCTCCTCGAAAGGCACAATATCCCCGGAGGGTGCGCCACGAGCTTTATCCGGGGCAGATTCGAGTTCGAGGTCGCACTCCACCAGCTCAGCGGCATGGGATCAGTGGATAAGCCCGGTCCCTTACGGTCTGTTCTCGGCGAGATGGGGGTCCTCGACAGGCTCGAGTTCGTGGAGATAGAGAACCTTTACCGGGTCGTGTTCCCCGGCACCTTCGATGTGACGCTCAAGGCAGATCGGGAAGAGGCCATCAAGGAGCTTATAAGAAGATTTCCGAAAGAGAACGATTCCATCCGCAGGTTCTTCGATTTGATCTATGATTTCTGCATGCAGCTCGTACAGGGGCTTTTCTTCCACGACCCCGATATCTCCAAGGAGAAGTACCCGCTCTATTTCAAGTATGCCCTGAAGAACTCCCAGGAGGTACTGGATGAATACTTCGATAACCCCTTTCTGAAGGCCATCCTGAGTGTTTACTGGGGGTATGTGGGCGTCCCGCCCAGCCGGTTGCCCTTCGGCGATCTGGCCATCATGTTGTGGGCCTACATCGAGTTCAAGCCCTACCACCTCAAGGGAGGGTCCCAGGCGCTGTCCAATGCACTCCTGGATGTTTTCCTCCAGGCCGGCGGCGAGGTGCGCTTCAATTGTGCCGCGCAAAAGATCATCGTTGAAAACGGTGCGGTAAAGGGTGTCATCACCGAGCAGGGCGATCGTGTGGATGCGGGGTACGTGGTCTCCAATGCGAGCTCGATCCAGACCTATATCGACCTTATCGATCGCAGTGAAGTCCCGAAAAGCCAGCTCGATACCTTCAGGAGCTCTACTATCGGTCCGTCCGCCTTCACGGTGTATATGGGGCTCGATTGTGAACCCGGCGATATCGGCATCCACGAGACCACAAACTTCCTTACCACGACCACGGACATGGACAGGGCCTTTGATCTCTGGAAGACCATGGAGCCCCAGGGGTGGGCGCTTCTCACCTGCTACGACGTGTCCGACCCTGATTTCTCTCCCCCGGGTACGTGCCAGGCGGCCCTCGTTGCATTGCAGTATGCAGACCCATGGTATACGGTCTCTCCCCGGCAGTATGCGGACGCAAAATATCGCTATGCAGAGGCTATGCTGAGTCTTGCCGAGCGGGTTTTCCCAGGGCTGCGCGACCGGATCGAAGAGCTGGAGGCAGCCACCCCCCTTACCCATATGCGCTACCTGAATCATCCGGGCGGGGCCATCTACGGGTTCGATCAGTATGCCAAGGACTCTGCGTATTTCCTCTCGGGCAAATCCGTGATCAAGGGGCTCTACCACGCGGGTGCATGGGCGGGCAGCGGCGGGTTCCAGCCCACGCTGACCTCGGGCAGGTCCGCGGCACGCTCAATCCTGAAGGCAATGAGGAACAAGTGAGGAGGTCATAAGCCATGGCGCTCAAGGATGTATTGAAGGACATGGAAGGTTACCAGGAGATCGCACGCGAGATACAGGTGCTGAGGAAATACGGCTCTGACTACAGCTCAACCAAGGGTATTGTGGAGCACATCATATCGCTACTCCACCCCAAAAGGATCACCCTGAAGCTCTCTGAGGTGATCAATGAGACAAGTTCCAGCAAGACCTTCAGGTTTGCGGCAAAAGGGGGCTATCTGCCGCCCTTCCAGGCAGGCCAGTATGTCAACATCTTCGTGGATGTGGGAGGAATAAGGACAAGCAGGCCCTACAGCATATCTTCCTCACCCACCCAACTGGGATACTATGACATCACCATCCGGAACGTCGAAGACGGTTTTGTCTCGGGCTTTTTCCTTGAGGAGGTTGCGAAGGGCACCGAGTTCGAGGCCACATCACCCTCGGGGAATTTCATCTACAACCCGCTCTTCCACGGTGAAGACCTTGTGTTTCTTGCAGGGGGCAGCGGGGTGACCCCCTTCATGAGCATGATCCGGGAAGTGGCGGACCGGGGTCTCTCACGCCGGATCCACCTGATATACGGCAGCCGGAACCCCGATGATGTCATCTTCTCGGGCGAGCTGAAGGCTATAACTCAAAAACATCCGAATATCTCCTTCAGCCTGGTCATATCGAACCCGCCCAAGGGTTACAAAGGTTTGACCGGCTTTATCACCGCAGAGCTCATGAAAAAGGTCCTGGGCGATGTCACAGGAAAGACCTTTTACCTGTGCGGGCCCGATGCCATGTATGCCTTCTGTTTGAAGGAGTTGGAAAAGCTCGGTATCCCCAGGAGGAAGATCCGCACCGAGGTCTATGGACCGCCCAAGGATGTTACCTCCCAGCCCGGGTGGCCCAAAGATGTGAAACCGGGTGATGGTCTTCACGGTAAGGATCAAGAGGGGCAAGGCTATACCGGCAAAGGCATCCGAGCCGTTGATGATCTCGCTGGAAAGAAGCGGGGTCGTGATCCCGGCGCTCTGCAGATCGGGAGAATGCAGCCTGTGCAGGACCAAGCTTCTCTCCGGCAGGGTGTTCCAGCCAGAAGGGGTCAGGTTGAGAAAATCCGACAGGCAGTTCGGTTACATCCACCCATGTATGGCGTATCCGCTGACCGACCTGGAGATCCTGCTGTAAGCATCCCCCATCTTTACATATCAACCCCCCTCTCCCCTCGCGGGAGAGGGCCGGGGAGAGGGGAAACGTTTATCCTTATCCCCCCGAAGCAACAAGCCGGGCAGGCTGCTCGAGCACATCCAATATCCCCTGGGCGCAGTACACACGGTCGCGCCTGGTCTGCCTGATCTCCTTTACAATACCCAGGCTCACCAGCTTGTCGATGGCCCGTTGGGCGGTGGTGAAGGCAATGCCCAGGTCGCTGGAGAGCTTCTTGGCCGTGATATACGGGTTTGCGGCAAGGCAGTCCAGTGTCTGGGGCAGCACCCGCGACGGTATCATTGCCACTTCCGAGCGCCACCTGGCCATGAGGTCGTTGATGGTCTCCGCGCGGGTCAATGCATCTTCTGCCTGGCGCGCAATACCGTTGAAGAAATAGATAAGCCATGCCTCCCAGTTGCCTTCATTGCTGACGCTGCGCAGCCTTTCATAGTAATGGTTCCGGGTCGCCTCGAAAAATGCGCTCAGATAGAGCATGGGTGTGGGCAATACACCCCGCTCCACCAGGAACAGGGTGATGAGGAGGCGTCCCACCCTGCCGTTGCCGTCGAGAAAGGGGTGGATCGCCTCGAACTGGTAGTGGGCCAGGGCGATCTGCACCAGGGGCGGCAGTGTCGTATCCTGGAGAAAGGCTTCAAGTCCTGCCATGCATTCGGCCAGCATGTCCGGAGGGGGCGGCACATAGGTGGCGTCCATGAGCGTGCAGCCCGGCGCGCCGATCCAGTTCTGAGCCCGGCGGAACTCGCCCGGTGTGGCATGTTCCCCCCGCACGTCGTGCATAAGCTTCTCGTGGATTTCTAAGATGAGCGGGGTCGAGAGTGAAAGGGTTTTCAACCGCTCGATGCCATAGTCGAGCGCTGCCACATAGTTGGCCACCTCCTTGAGGTCATCGGGGCTGCGGTCGACCACGGCCCCTGCATCCGAGGCCAGTATTTCACCCAGGGTGGCCTGGGTACCCTCGATGCGGCTCGACAGCACCGCCTCGCGGGTAAGGAACGGCCGCATGAGCAGGTGCGGGTTGGCAAGCCTCCCGCCTTCGCCTGCCAGCCACCCGATGAGCCGGTCTGCCTCGGAAAGGGCGCGGAGCAGCTCAGGAGTCCAGGTGAGCACTGGCGGTAACCTGTCCGGCATGAATGCGGTGATGCCGGGCTTGATCTTTACTGCACGCCCCGGGCTTTTTGATGGTTTTGCCATGGTTCCTCCTTATGTGCAGCAATGAAAATAGCGCAGGCTGCTATTAGCGATATCGTATGTATTCGAAAATAGCAAGGGTATGTCGGACATAATCAGGTACGCATTACTTTCCCTGATCTCATAAACCACTCAACCCATCGATATTTTATTTTACCTGGAGTTTCCTGAGTTTTATCACTGAACAGTAGATAACCTATTGAAATAAAGTAAGAAGCTTATTTTATCAAGATAACAACGTCTAAGCGTAAAAGATTCCTGAGATTCACCGGCTGATATGGTAGAAAGTAGCTCACATACAGGAGATGGAGACGATATGGCCGGGAACTCCAGGATAGCAGCGGATATAAAAGGGCAGATAACGAGATTCTCAGGAATCATTTCCAAGGGATTACCCAAGTCGAAGCAGAAGCTCATTCGAGAGATGGTGTATGGGATACAGGCCGGGAAGGACATCAAGTTGTCCAGTGTGAGTCGTAGCCTGAATGAGGCCATACCCCTGATCAAGACGGAGGACCGGTTATCGAGGAATCTGGATGATCGGGATTTTACGGATGCGATCAACCATGAGATATGCCGCCTTGGGAGCACGAAGGTGCTTGATGATATGGTGATAGCCATAGATCCTGGAGATATCCGCAAGAAGTATGCCTCGAAGATGGAGTGTCTGTGCAAGGTACATGATGGAAGTGAACATGAGATTGGTGAGGGGTACTGGCTCTGCAAAGGGGTGGCCGCGGACATTGAGCATAAGAAGGTGATACCGTTGTACCTGGAGGCATATTCGCAGGAAGCCGAGGATTTCAAGAGCGAGAACGATCAGCTCTTCAAAGTGATCGACACTGTGAGCGCCCATGTGGGGAGCAAAGGTATCTATGCCATCGACCGCGGAGGGGACAGGGGTAAGCTCTATGACAAATTTCTTGAAAAGGGGAAGGCGAAGCGGTTTGTGATCCGTCTTAAGAAGAACAGAGATCTCATCCATAAAGGCGTCAAAAAGAATTGTCACTTTCTTGCCACGGCCTTGCCCTGTCCGCATGAAGCGGTCATGATCAAGTATGAGGAAGGGAAAGAACGCCAGGCAAGCGTTTTCTACAATGCCGTGGCGGTGAAACTACCCGGCCATGATGCTCCGTTGTTTCTCGTGGTGGCGAAAGGGTTCGGCAAGGAGCCGATGATGCTTTTGACAAGCTGCCCGGTTCACCTGAAGGACCGTGAGACCATCTGGAGAATCATTGAGATATACCTCACCCGCTGGAAATGCGATGAATCCTTCAGGTACATCAAGCAGTGCTACAATCTTGAAGATATCCGGGTGCGCCATTACACCAGTATCCGGAACATGGTGGTCCTTGTCCTTGCCGTCAGCTATTTCGCGGCAGTATATTTAGGGGATAACCTGAGACTCAAAATGCTGGTTGAGAGAGTGTATATCGTATCCAAGAGGTTCTTCGGCATCCCCACCTTTTTCAATTATGCCATCGCTGATGGGCTCTATAAGCTCCTCTTCTCCGATAAAACCGGATTCAACAAGACGGCAAAACCAAAATATCCCGAGTTCCAACTGTGCTTCAGCTTCCTGGAGTGAGTGGGGTTAATTTGAAAACTCAGGAAACTCCAGTTTATTTTACGTATTGACATTTAGGTTAATCATATTAATTTGTTTGTAAGATTTAAGATTACGTTATGGTCACTACATAACCCAAGGCGTTACAGACAAAAAGCTGATTTATAAGAAATAATTCATCTCCATACTTCAAGATGTTCTTCATGAGTTAAAGTCTAGCGGTATGAATTGGCAATGACAATGCCTGGTGGGGGATTTGAATTTACTCATAATAAAAAAACAGTATCCCGATTATAAAGGTATATATTTCCGGGGGGGTGAACGATGAGAAACACTCTTGCCAATATGGGGCAAATTGACAGTCTACCAAAAATATCACGAATCGTAGCTTATGT
The DNA here is from genome assembly GCA_963798485.1 of uncultured delta proteobacterium. GTDB lineage: Bacteria > Desulfobacterota > Desulfomonilia > UBA1062 > UBA1062 > MWEI01. The sequence goes on from CAWCTR010000004.1 coordinate 54,313, forward strand.
GTCTGCCTTACTCATATTTATAATGTTTGCCCCTTTGAGTGTCATGGCAAACCCCTCAGGCGAACAGGTAGTGGCAGGATCCGCCTCTTTCGGCCGCACCGGGAATACCCTGACTGTAACACAGGGAAGCGAAAGGGCCATCATTAATTGGCAGAACTTTTCCATCCCTGGCGGACAAACCACAAACTTTGTCCAGCCCGGGATAGCAAGCGCCATTCTCAACCGGGTGGTTTCGAACAATCCTTCCGAGATCTATGGGACCCTGAATGCCAACGGAAAGGTCTATCTGATCAACCAGAACGGCATTCTCGTCGGACCCGGCGGGGTGATCAACACCGAGAGCTTCATCGGCTCGACCCTCGATGTCGACAACAACCGGTTCATGGCGGGTGGTGACCTGTCCTTCCTTGGTGACTCTGCTGCCGGAATAAAGGTGCTGGGCAACATCAAGGCAATAGGTGGCGACATATTTCTCATAGCCCGTGATGTGGAGAACTCGGGCCGGATATCGGCCCAAGGCGGTACGGTAGGCCTGGGGGCCGGCAGCGAGGTGCTCCTTACGGCATCCGGTGACGAGCGGATCTTTATCCAGAGCGGTTCCGATACCGGCACACTTGATAATTCCGGCCTGATCGAAGCTGCAGGCGCCGAACTGAAAAGCGCGGGCGGGAATGAATATGCCCTGGCCATCAACAACACGGGTGTTATCCATGCAACCGGCACCGAGACCCGGGGCGGACATGTCTGGCTGGTGGCGGACAAAGGGACTGTCCTGAGTAGCGGAGAGATAACGGCACACAAGGGGGATGACGGGGGCGAGGTCGGCATCCTCGGCGAACATGTCGGCCTGACCGGCGAAGCCTTAGTGGATGTATCCGGTGCGACAAATGGCGGCACCGCCCTTATAGGCGGTGATCTGCATGGGGAGAACCCTGCTGTAGAAAACGCCCAGGAAACCTTTGTAGGCAGCAACGCCGTCATCAAGGCCGATGCGGGCGTGATGGGCAACGGCGGCAAGGTAATCGTCTGGTCGGATGATACGACCCGGTTCCAGGGGGGCATTTCCGCGAAAGGCGGCTCTTTATCCGGAAACGGCGGGTTCGTTGAAACCTCCGGGAAAGAATTGCTGAGCTTTAGCGGCATGGTAAATGCCGGTGCGAAGGACGGCACCGAAGGCACCCTGCTGCTGGATCCGAATAACATCACCGTTGATGCTGCTGGTGCGGCTTTAATAAGCGATGTCGCCGCCTTTACTACAAACCCATCAAGTGATGCCACTATCGCACCGAGCACCATTACTGCCGTAACGAATACAGGGACTGCTGTCGTCCTGCAGGCAAACAACGACATCACGGTGAACAGCAGCATCATATCCAACAACCCGGCCGGCAACGGCGGGGATCTCACCTTCCAGGCCGGCAGGAGCATCACGCTCAATGCGAATATAAACTCAGATAATGGCAACGTGATTTTTAAGCTCAATGATGAGACGGCCCAATCGGCTGACCGTGATGCAGGGGCAGCGACCTTTGTCAACAACAGCCTCGTGGACGCAGGGAGCGGCAATGTGTCCATCACCATGGGGACCCAGTCCACCAGTGGCAGCATCAATACGGGTCAGATCACGGCCAACAACCTTACCATCACCCATAACGGCCCTACCGCAGGTGCAGACACCGGGCAGATAGATCTGGGCGAGGTCGAGATCAACACCAATCTCAATGTTACGGCCAATGCAGATAGGAATGTGGTCAACTCCATCGGCGCGGTGACCGTGCGTGGAGAAGCGGCCTTCGATGTGGGGGCAGGCGATGTTACCATCAACCGGACAACGACCGACTTCAACATCCTTGCGCTCACTCATGCGGGAAATGTGAACATCTACGACGCCAATGCCATGCGCTTCGGCACGAGCAATATCAGCGGTACACTGACTGCAGTAACCAACGGCCCGCTCGCCTCAGTCGGTGCGCTCACGGTGGGCGGCCTCGCCACCTTCACCGCCAATAACGGCGGATTCGGGTATGCAGACCCATATATAAACCTTTCCTATAGTAATAACTTCCAGGGAGGCATCGCACTGAGTGTCGCGAGTACCGGACAGACAGGCACCGGCGGCTATGCAACGATCAATAATATCAATGCGATCGCCCTCGGTAATGTAACCCTTGGCGGTTATCTTCAGCTCACGGCAGGCGGCAATGTCACCCAGCAGACCGGAACGACCATCACCGTCAACGGCTCTACGTCGATCACTGCAGGCAACGGAACCACGAACTATGATGTGACCCTCGACGGTACCAACAACGACTTCGGAGCGAACAATACAGGCCTCTATTACGACTACAACATGCTGAGCATTACCAATGGGAATAACGTCACCATCGTGGACAAGAACAGGCTGGAATTCGGCACATCAACGATATCCGGCAACCTGTCCGTAACGGCCGGCGGTGACATTTACCAGTACTATTACCCATACTACGATGAAGCACCGATCACCGTGGGGGGCACCGCGACGTTCACGGTCACCGCTGCCAACAGCAACCTGCTGCTCGGACCGACACAAAGTTCCTATAACCAGGGCTATACAGGGGCGACCAACTCCTTCGGCGGCACGGTGACCATGGCAACATCCGGTGCGGGAAGCTATAGCGACGTGCAAATACGAAATACCAATGCGAATGCTGCAGTCATTTCAGGCCTGGGCTCCGGGCTGAACAATGTCCTTTTCTATTTTGACAATGCCGCGGCCATCAACCTGCCGGCCATGACCTTGAACGGAAACCTCATCGTCGACGTGCCGAACGGAGGCATAACGCAATCCGGGGCTATTGTCGTGAACAACAGCGCAGGAGGCTACGGGTACAGCACATTCCGGGCGAATGCGGCCAGTGACATCAACCTCAGCGATGCAGGCAATAATTTCTACTGCGTGACGGTGCGGAACGGCCGTGACGTCACCCTTGTTGATCAGGACGCCATTGAGCTTTACGGCAACAGCTATGTGTTCAATGTCCAGCGCAACCTCAACGTGACCGCCGGTGGAAATATCACCGACGGGAGCACCTATAACTATTACTACTATCTCAATGTGCCCAGCGGAACGACAACACTCAGCGCCGGGTCCGGAAACAACATTACCTTGAGTAATCCCTACGACCGCTTTAACATCGTTGCCATCCCTGCAGCGAACAACGTGACCATAACCCCGTACTCGAACCTGACGCTCGGCAACTGCACCATCAACGGCGCGCTCTCCCTCACCTCCTCCACAGGTGGAAATACCCTGAACCAGAGTTCAGGGACCGCTGTCACCGTCGGAAGCGGCACCACTACCACCTTCAACAACTTCAGCACGGTCAACCTGCCGGAGTCGGGCAACGTTTTCGGCAATATCGCAACGAACAGCAGCACCATCACCATCCGTGAGAACGACCCCATCACCCAGGCCTCTGCCTGGTCCGCAGGCGGAGCCGTCAGCCTGACCACCTCCAATGACCAGGCCATCACTTTAGACCAGGCCAACTACCTGGGCAATCTGACCATCACGCAGATCAACAGCGGAGCAGGCAGTGCGGGCGCCGTATATGTCAACGAGACGGCCGACGGCAACGGCATTACCCAGGGCGGCGCCTGGACCGTCCACGGCACTACCACGCTCAATTCCGGGAGCTACTCCATCAACCTCAACAACGCAAACAATGTCTTCGGTCCGTTGCAGGTATTGGGCGGCACCGGCGCAAGCCAGTCCGTCACCATCTATGCAAAGGACACCGCCACCACCAACGCCATCACCGACGTCGGCGGTACCGGGGCCTGGAACACCGGCACCGGCACCGTCAAACTCATCGCCTACGATACCACCGGCACCACTGCGGGGGGCGGCACCATCAACCTGACCAATACCGGCAATGTCCTCGGTGACCTATACATCAAGGCCGCGAACGCCACGATAACCGAGAACGACAGTATAACCGACGGCCCCAGCGCCGTGTGGGATTCCAACAGCGACACAGGCTGGATCACCACCGGAAATACAATCCTTATTGTCGCCAACCCGACGGGTAAATCGATTACGCTCGACAACCTGAGCAATCAGCTCGGTCCCGTGGGCCTCGGTGTAGCCGGCGCGGCAGGCACCCTCAACTCGGTTATGATCACCGACAACTCCAACCTTACCCAGGCCTCGGCCTGGACCGTAGGTGCAGCCCCTGTCACGGTCGATGCGCGCAACCACGCAATCGATCTCAGTACCAGCGGCAATGTGATGGGTGATATCAACATCAATACCGCCAATGGCGTTCCGACCTCCGTCAGCATCCGCGAGAACGACCCGATCACCCAGGGCAGCGCGTGGGGCCTTCTTGGCGTCCCCATCACCCTGTACGCCGAGAACGGCAACAGCATCACGCTTACCCAGGCAGCCAACCAGATGGGCAATCTCACCGTCACCGGCGGAACCGTCAGCATCACCGAGAACGACAACATCACCCAGGGCGGGGCATGGACCACCACCGGGACCACCACGCTGGACCCCACCGAACATGCAATCACCCTGACCAACACCGGGAACGTGCTTGGCCCCCTGGCCATCGGCAGCTCGGCCACCTCGGTCAATATCACCGAGAACGACAACATTACCCAGGCCTCAGCCTGGAGCCTCCCAACAACCCCCATAACCTTGAACTCCCAGACCCACGATATCCTGCTGACACAGGCCTCAAATCAGTTGGGCGACCTGACGCTCACGGGACAGAACGTTTCGGTTACGGAGAACCACACCATCAGCGACGGCAGCGCCTGGACGGTACCGGGACTGACGACGCTCACCGCAGGAACCAATGCCGTCGTGCTGGACGCCAACCCTGCGAGCGATTTCGGGACCATGAAGATCGTTTCCGCCTCCGGTGCGGATATCACGGATGCCAACGGCATCATCTTCGACACGTCCAATGTGACAGGCACCCTGACCGTCACCGCGGCAGGGGCGATTACCCAGACCGGACCCATCACTGCCGATTCGCTCCGTCTTATCGGCACGGGCTATGCCACACTGACCAATGTCAACAACGACGTGGCGAATATTGCTGCCGGATTTTCCGGAGGCGATTTGGCATACACGGATTCGAACGACTTTGCCGTGGCGACCATCGGCGGCACTTCGGGTGTGAATATCGGCGCCCATAACGTGACGCTGACCTCCGTAGGCGGCACGGTGACAGGCCTTACCAGTGTCAATGCAAGCAGCAGTTCACTCACGGTCCATACCGGCACTGCGCTCACCCTGCCGCAGATGACCATCGCCGGAGCCCAGACCTATACGGCAGACGCCGGGGGAATTGACCTCACTGCAGGCATCCTCAGCACTGCATCCGGGCCCATCACCTTCAACAGCCCCTTGACCCTCGATGCCGATCTCACGATTCAGTCGTCCAATTCACCGATCACATTCAACAGCACCGTTGCCGGGGCAACCCACCAGCTGATCGTGAATGCCGGCAGCAGCGGGACGGTCGATTTCCAGCAGGCCGTGAGCGATCTGGGCATAACATCCAGCGCCAGCACCGCCCTGCAGCTTACTTCGGGCGGGGCCACCTTCCACAGCACCCTGGCGGCCAACAACGGTCTTAGCATCACCGGACCGGTGGTCTTTATGGATGATGTCACCCTGGCTGACGGCAATGCCGGTTCGGTATTCGCCGATCATGTGACGCTGGGCAAACTCGGCGGCATGAGCCTTTCCGGGTACGACGGCATGACCTTCAACAACGGCGTGCTGTTGCAGAGCGGCCCGGCCACGATCAATACCAATGACTCACCCCTTACCTTCCAGACCGCAGGCACCATCCACGGCCCTTACGCACTAACCCTCAATTCAGGCACCCAGACCATAACGGGCTTAAGCCGCCTGGGCACCGACCTGACAAGCCTGAACGTGACGGCCAACACGCCGACCATACCGTCGGGTGGTATTTCCATCGCCGGTCCACAGAGCTACACCGCCACCTCAGGCACAAGCATTGTCCTGAGCGGCAATGTGTCCAGCAGCGCTTCAGGCGCGATCATCTTCAACAGCCCTGTAGCGCTCAATACCGATTCCACTGTCTCTTCCACCGATTCGGCCATTACCTTTTCAGGCATCGTGGACGGCACCGTGTACGGTTCCCGTGACCTGACAGTCAGCTCAGGCGCCGGCCTCAAGAACTTCGCCGGCAAAGTAGGCAGCCTCTTTGCCGTAGGCGACGGCACAGGCGCCAGCATCATCCTGCAGGGAAGCGGACTCACGACCTTTTCTGATACGGTAGCGACACGCTCCGGTATTACCGCAGCGGGACCGGTCACCTTCCAGAACGATGTAACCATGGCCAACGGTGATACCGGTTCGACCTTTAATGGTATGGTGACTCTCGGAGATCCCACCATAAGCGGTTATGACGGGCTGACCTTCAATGCCGGCCTGACCCTGACCGACGAGCCGGTGACCGTTATCTCCCACGGCAGCACTATCAGCTTCGGCGGGCCCGTGACCGGAGCCCAGGCATTAACACTCAACTCGCTGGAAGGTGGTTCCGGCACGGTAACCGGGCTTGACCATATCGGGACAGACCTGACCGGGCTGACTATTACCGGCCAGACCTTGAGTCTCCCTGCCGTCGGCCTTGCCATTTCAGGCCCCATGGACTTCACCGCCCCGGGAGGGATTACCCTCAATGGTGCGGTAGGCAGTACGTCTGGGCCTGCCACGGGCACGATAGATTTCAAAAGCCCGGTGACCCTGGCCACCGGAGCGATCAGTGTTTCAAGCGCCGATGCGGCCATAACCTTTGAAGGAACCATTACCGGGGCGGAGAACCTTACCGTCAATGCCGGCACAGCGGCCAAGGATTTCAAGGGCAACCTGAGCAACATCGGCACCGGCACCGGTGCTGCAATCACGCTTTCAGGCAGCGGCACGGCCACCTTTGAAGACACGGTGGGAGCCAACTCCGGCATGACCGTTCAGGACGGCGGCAATGTCATTTTCCAGAACAATGTTACTTTGGGTAATGGCGATACCGGCTCCGATTTCGGCACCGGGACTCTGACCATCGGTCGGAGCAGCGGAACCACGACCCTGAGCGGTTATGACGGATTGACCTTCGGCGGGCCGGTCGTTCTTACAAACGGTCCGGTCAGCATTGTATCGAACAGCTCCCCCATCGGGTTTAACGGAACGGTTGACGGGGCCCAGAACCTGACCGTCAACTCCGGAACGTCCACGACCATATTCGATGAGGCTGTCGGCGGGACGACGCCGATCGGCACCGGTATCGGCGTTTCGCTGACCCTTGCAAGCAGCGGCCTCACTACCGTGGGTAGCACCCTGGCCACGGCCTCGGGCATGAGTGCCGCAGGTCCGGTTGTTTTCAATGACGATGTTACCCTGGGTGACGGCAATACAGCTTCCACCTTCTCAGGCGCCGTAACCATGGGTAAGGCCGGTGGGATGACCGTCAGCGGTTATGACGGGATCACCTTCGGCGGTGCGGTCACGCTCGCCGGCGGACAGACCACGGTCGACAGCAACAGTTCGGCACTCACCTTCAACGCCACGATTCAGGGTGGAGAGCCTTTGGTGGCGAACGCCGGCAGCGCTTCATTGCAGTTTAATGCCGAAATCGGAGGCAGCGGCAACCCCCTGGCCTCCCTCGTTGCAACCGGCAATACCATCGTTGCGAACAAGGTAACCACTACAGGCACCCAGAGTTATACCGCTACGGGAGGATTGACCCTTGAGGACAACCTTACAAGCGGCAACAGCGATATCACCATAACCGGCCCTACCACCTTAGGCGGCGATGTGACCATTTCGACCGGCCCCGGGGCAGGGAACATCGACTTTTCCGGTGTGACCAGCACCATTGATGGCGCCCACAACCTGGTATTGAGCGCCGGAACCGGCGATGTAATCCTTGACGGCGTTGTCGGCGGGATTACGCCCCTGACCTCCATCACCATATCCGGTAACAATCTGAGGCTGCCGCTGATTTCGGCTGCCACCCAGACCTATTCGGCCTTGAATGACCTGACACTCAGCCAGAGCCGTACATCCAGCGGCCCCATGACCTTTAGGGCCGACTCGGACAATGATGGCAACGGTTCATTTATTTTGCTGAACGGGGTGGCGCTGTCTTCCTCAAATCAGCCCATCACGATTACCGCAGCGGATCTGGACCTGCAGGGGAACAGTTCGATCAGTTCCGGCAGTGGTTTGATTACGATCACTGCAACGAACGACCGCAATATCTATCTCGGCGGTACGGATGCGCCCGGCCAGTTGACCATAACAGGCAGCGAGCTCAGCCGTATCGACACCTCGGGCGGGCTCGACCTCAAGACCACCGGCATAGGGTGGATCAAGGCGAGCGGGATTGCCCCGACCGACAGCCAGAATATAACGGGCGTACTCGGGTTCAAGGCACAGGGGAGTGGCGATGTCAGCTTCACCGTCTCGCCGTCGACCTTCAACGCCGTCACGGCGCAGTCGGGCAGCGGCACCATCAATATCGACACAGACCTGACCACAACCGATGACCCGATTACGTTTGCAACAAAGGGTGCAGTTACCAGTGCTGCCACGGTAAACAGCGGCGGAGGCGCCATTGCCTTCGAAAACACCCTCGAGGTTGACAATCCGCTTACCCTGACGACAGGCGGCGGAGCCCTCTCATTCGGGGGCAGTGTGAACGGCGCCTCGACACTTGCAATCAACCTAGGCAGCGGCTCCGTGACCGGTCTCGATCAATTGCAGAGCGCCTTGACCGGGCTGACCTTGAGCAATACCGGTTCGGTGACACTCCCGGCCATCACTATCAACGGCCCGCAGGTATACAACGGACCGGTATCCATCCATGGCAACCTCACAGGCACCTCCCTGACCTTCAACAACCCGGCGCAGATAACCCAGAATAACCTGGTGCTGAATTCCGGCACCGGTACAATAGCTTTCAATGACACGTTGAATGCCAATGCAAACAACCTTACCCTGACCGGGGATGAGATCAATTTCGGGGCAGCGGTGAGCGGTACGGGTAACCTGATACTGCAACCTTTTACGACGGACCTGAATGTGATCGTAGGCGGGAGTGCGTCTACAGCAGATCTCGACTTGACAGCAGCCGATCTTGGCTGGCTCCCGAGCACCCTGGCCGGACTGACCATAGGCCGCTCAGGCGGCACCGGCACCGTGGCGATCGCCGGCGATACCGATTTCGGCACCATGCCGCTCACATTAAACGGCAATGGGGGCATCAGCCAGACCGGGACTTTACGTGCCGGCACCCTCACGCTTCGTACGGCAGGTAACTCCATAACCTTAAGCAATACAGGCAATAACCTGGGCGCCATAACGATACTCGGCACGCCCACATCGGTTACCATCGCCGACTCCACGGATATCACCCAGGGCTCGGCATGGGTACTCGGCGCTGCCCCGGTAACGCTCAATGCCGGCAGCCATGACATTACGTTGCTTCAGCCCGGCAATACCTTCGGGTCCCTTATGCTCACCGGCCATGATGCACAAGTGTATGAGTTCTCGGATACCGATCTCGGCACCTCGACCATCAGCCATGATCTGACTGTGGTATCCACAGGCGCCATAAGTACCAGCGGCACCCTCACAGTTACCGGTGCAGGCTATTTCGAAACGCTCAATGATCCGGGAAAGAATATCACAATAGCAAACAGCAGCACCTTCGGGTCGATAAGTGCGCTTTCTTTAGGCTCGGCAAATGCAGGGGGCGCTATCTCTCTGGCGCCCGGCTCATCGACTGTCGTCGAGGCGTTGTTTACCACAGGAAATATCACCCTGACCGTTGCAAATGGAGCTACTATCAGCCAGGATGGAACCAGCACCCTTTCTGCGGCAGGCCTCGAACTTCTTGGCGCCGGCACATTCGATCTCACTGCAGGCACGAACGCCATCACCACCCTGGCAGGCAGCGCCGGGACAGTGAGCTTTGCCGATAACAGCGGTTTTGCCATCGGGACGGTGAACACGGTAGGGATGACGACGAGCGGGAACCTGACGTTGAGTACCACGGGTACGGTGACGCAGGGCCAGGCGATCACGGCTTCCGGGCTTGAGCTTTTGGGTACGGGCGGGACATTCACCCTGACGAACACCGGGAATGCCATTACCACGCTGGCAGGCAACACCGGCACGGTGAGCTTCCTTGAGAACAGCGGTTTTGCCATCGGGACGGTGAACACGGTAGGGATGACGACGAGCGGGAACCTGACGCTGAGTACCACGGGTACGGTGACGCAGGGCCAGGCGATCACGGCCTCCGGGCTTGAGCTTTTGGGTACGGGCGGGACATTCACCCTGACGGATACGGGCAACGCCATCACCACCCTGGCAGGCAACTCCGGGACAGTGAGCTTTGCCGATAACAGCGGTTTTGCCATCGGGACGGTGAACACGGTAGGGATGACGACGAGCGGGAACCTGACGCTGAGTACCACGGGTACGGTGACGCAGGGCCAGGTGATTACGGCTTCCGGGCTTGAGCTTTTGGGTACGGGTGGGACATTCACCCTGACGAACACCGGCAACGCCATCACCACCCTGGCAGGCAACACCGGGACAGTGAGCGTTGCCGATAACAGCGGTTTTGCCATCGGGACGGTGAACACGGTAGGGATGACGACGAGCGGGAACCTGACGCTGAGCACCACGGGCACGGTGACGCAAAGCCAAGCCATTTCTGCCTCCGGGCTTGAGCTTTTGGGTGTGGGCGGGACATTCACCCTGACGGATACAAACAATGCCATCACCACGCTGGCAGGCAACACCGGCACGGTGAGATTCCTTGAGAACAGCGGTTTTGCCATCGGGACGGTGAACACGGTAGGGATGACGACAAGCGGGAACCTGACGTTGAGTACCACGGGTACGGTGACGCAGGGCCAGGCGATCACGGCTTCCGGGCTTGAGCTTTTGGGTACGGGCGGGACATTCACCCTGACGGATACGGGCAACGCCATCACCACCCTGGCAGGCAACTCCGGGACAGTGAGCTTTGCCGATAACAGCGGTTTTGCCATCGGGACGGTGAACACGGTAGGGATGACGACGAGCGGGAACCTGACGCTGAGTACCACGGGTACGGTGACGCAGGGCCAGGCGATCACGGCTTCCGGGCTTGAGCTTTTGGGTACGGGCGGGACATTCACCCTGACGGATACGGGCAACGCCATCACCACCCTGGCAGGCAACTCCGGGACAGTGAGCTTTGCCGATAACAGCGGTTTTGCCATCGGGACGGTGAACACGGTAGGGATGACGACGAGCGGGAACCTGACGCTGAGTACCACGGGTACGGTGACGCAGGGCCAGGCGATCACGGCTTCCGGGCTTGAGCTTTTGGGTGTGGGCGGGACATTCACCCTGACGGATACAAACAATGCCATCACCACGCTGGCAGGCAACACCGGCACGGTGAGCTTCCTTGAGAACAGCGGTTTTGCCATCGGGACGGTGAACACGGTAGGGATGACGACGAGCGGGAACCTGACGTTGAGTACCACGGGTACGGTGACGCAGGGCCAGGCGATCACGGCTTCCGGGCTTGAGCTTTTGGGTACGGGCGGGACATTCACCCTGACGAACACCGGCAATGCCATCACCACCCTGGCAGGTAACACGGGGACGGTGAGCTATCGAAATTCAGGTGCACTACAGATTGGGACTGTCAATACCGCAGGCTTCAGCACTACGGGCGACCTGTCTCTTACTGCAGGAGGGACCATATCCCAGGCAGTGGATGCCCCACTCATAATCGGCGGCAACCTCTCCCTGACCACCACCCATAATGCAGGGGACGTGACCATCAACAATACGGGTGCTTCAGCCACTGTTATCGGAAATACCCTTGTAGGCGGCGATTACACGCTGACCGCCACTGGAGACGCCATCAGCCAGGCATCAGGCACCAGCGCCAAGGTCGCCGGGACATTCTCGCCGACAGGCTCTTCAGTCAGTATGGGAAACACCGGCAATATCTTCGGTGCATACTCCGGTACCAGCGGCAGCGGCACCGATCAGAGCATCATTCAGGCTGGGGTTATCCACCTCGATACCATGAATGTAACCGGAAATCTGACGGTCATCAGCGAGGCGAGCAGTGAAAGCTTTAATGGGTCCACGATCCACGGTGATGCCATTAACCTGAACAATGCATCGAACTCCATAGGCGGTTCAATCACTGTTACCACCGTGGCGCCCGCAATTACCACCGGTGCCGATCAACAGACAGGCATTGATCAAAAAGCGGGCACAACCCTTACAATAGCAGGTGAGGCCAACTTCACCGCTTCACCGAGTTCCGTGGCAGGCAGCGGTGTCATCGACCTGACGAACACCGGCAACTCTTTCGGCTCCCTCAAGGTCAACGGCACATCGATTGATGTCAAGACCACAGGTCCTGTAAGCATCGGCGAAGTTCAGGCCGGCACGCATTTTATTCTTGATGCAGGGGGTGCGGTCACACAGACAGGGGTTATCACCACACCGCTTTTGGGTATAACCTCTTCAGGGGCGGTGACCCTAAACGGAACGAACTATTGCGATACCATCGCGATAATCGCAAACGGGAACATTGCCTTTACCAATGCATCAGGTTTCGCAATCGGTACCGTGGGCGGCATCTCCGGGATAAATTCCAATGGCAACAACCTGACCCTGGTTACCGGCGGAAGCGGTGACATAACCCAGTCCGCAGCCCTTCAAAATGTGAACGCACTTTCAGTGAGCGCAGGCGGGGCTGTTGTACTGGACGGCAGTAATACCATTACATCCATAGGCGCAGTAACGGCGGGAAGCGGCATTAACATCATTGACACAGCCGGCGGGCTCACTGCAACCGGCATTGTACAAGCCACCACGGGAGACATTACGATCCGTACCACGGGGGACCTCACCCTGAACAGCGGCTGCAGTATCACGGCTACAGACGGTAATATCGTGCTTTCCGCTGAAGGCACCGGCGGACACTTCATCAACAATGCCGGTGCAGACGTGCTCACCGCCGGAACAGGGAGTCGCTGGCTGGTTTACATAGACAGCATGACAGGCAACACCTTTGGCAACCTTGACAGCGCAAACACCGCTGTCTGGAATGCCACCTACGGCACCTACGCACCGGGCAGCGTTACCCAGACAGGTGACCGTTATCTGTTCAACTATCAGCCCACGGCCACCTTAACCGGCAATACACAGCACAAAACCTACGGCGACACAGTGGATTTGACGAATGCCTACAGTGTCAGCGGACTCGAACCGGGTGTTGCAAATGCCTATCTGGCCGATACGGCAGCAACGGCATACAGCGGAGTTCCCTCTCTTACGTCTGCCGGCGCCGCGGCTACGGCTAATGTAAGCGGTTCACCCTATGACATCGTTCTCAGTAATGCACCTACCGGCATAAACGGCTACGCCGTTGTCCTGGCAAACGGGTCACTGATCATCGACAAGCGGACGCTGACCGTCACGGCCACGGGGAACAACAAGGTATATAACGGGCTGACGGGAGCCACGGTGACGCTGGGAGACAACCGGGTATCGGGAGACACGCTGAGTCTGAGCTATGGGACTGCTGACTTCGTGAACAAGAACGTGGGTACGGGCAAGACCGTGAACGTGAGCGGGATAACGGTGGGCGGAGCTGACGCCGGGAACTACACCTACAACACGACCACGAGCACCACGGCGGACATAACGGCAGCGACGCTGACCGTCACGGCCACGGGGAACAACAAGGTATATAACGGGCTGACGGGAGCCACGGTAGTGTACGGAGACAACCGGATAGCGGGAGACACGCTGACGATCGGCGGGACGGCGGCATTCCTTGACAAGAACGTGGGCACGGGCAAGACCGTGAACGTGAGCGGGATAACGGTGGGCGGAGCTGACGCCGGGAACTACACCTACAACACGACCACGAGCACCACGGCGGACATAACGGCAGCGACGCTGACCGTCACGGCCACGGGGAACAACAAGGTATATAACGGGCTGACGGGAGCCACGGTAGTGTACGGAGACAACCGGATAGCGGGAGACACGCTGACGATCGGCGGGACGGCGGCATTCCTTGACAAGAACGTGGGCACGGGCAAGACCGTGAACGTGAGCGGGATAACGGTGGGCGGAGCTGACGCCGGGAACTACACCTACAACACGACCACGAGCACCACGGCGGACATAACGGCAGCGACGCTGACCGTCACGGCCACGGGGAACAACAAGGTATATAACGGGCTGACGGGAGCCACGGTGACGCTGGGAGACAACCGGGTATCGGGAGACACGCTGAGTCTGAGCTATGGGACTGCTGACTTCGTGAACAAGAACGTGGGTACGGGCAAGACCGTGAACGTGAGCGGGATAACGGTGGGCGGAGCTGACGCCGGGAACTACACCTACAACACGACCACGAGCACCACGGCGGACATAACGGCAGCGACGCTGACCGTCACGGCCGCGGGGAACAACAAGGTATATGACGGGCTGACGGGAGCCACGGTAGTGTACGGAGACAACCGGATAGCGGGAGACACGCTGACGATCGGCGGGACGGCGGCATTCCTTGACAAGAACGTGGGCACGGGCAAGACCGTGAACGTGAGCGGGATAACGGTGGGCGGAGCTGACGCCGGGAACTACACCTACAACACGACCACGAGCACCACGGCGGACATAACGGCAGCGACGCTGACCGTCACGGCCACGGGGAACAACAAGGTATATAACGGGCTGACGGGAGCCACGGTGACGCTGGGAGACAACCGGGTATCGGGAGACACGCTGAGTCTGAGCTATGGGACTGCTGACTTCGTGAACAAGAACGTGGGTACGGGCAAGACCGTGAACGTGAGCGGGATAACGGTGGGCGGAGCTGACGCCGGGAACTACACCTACAACACGACCACGAGCACCACGGCGGACATAACGGCAGCGACGCTGACCGTCACGGCCACGGGGAACAACAAGGTATATAACGGGCTGACGGGAGCCACGGTAGTGTACGGAGACAACCGGATAGCGGGAGACACGCTGACGATCGGCGGGACGGCGGCATTCCTTGACAAGAACGTGGGCACGGGCAAGACCGTGAACGTGAGCGGGATAACGGTGGGCGGAGCTGACGCCGGGAACTACACCTACAACACGACCACGAGCACCACGGCGGACATAACGGCAGCGACGCTGACCGTCACGGCCGCGGGGAACAACAAGGTATATAACGGGCTGACGGGAGCCACGGTAGTGTACGGAGACAACCGGATAGCGGGAGACACGCTGACGATCGGCGGGACGGCGGCATTCCTTGACAAGAACGTGGGCACGGGCAAGACCGTGAACGTGAGCGGGATAACGGTGGGCGGAGCTGACGCCGGGAACTACACCTACAACACGACCACGAGCACCACGGCGGACATAACGGCAGCGACGCTGACCGTCACGGCCACGGGGAACAACAAGGTATATAACGGGCTGACGGGAGCCACGGTGACGCTGGGAGACAACCGGGTATCGGGAGACACGCTGAGTCTGAGCTATGGGACTGCTGACTTTGTGAACAAGAACGTGGGTACGGGCAAGACCGTGAACGTGAGCGGGATAACGGTGGGCGGAGCTGACGCCGGGAACTACACCTACAACACGACCACGAGCACCACGGCGGACATAACGGCAGCGACGCTGACGATCACGGCCGCGGGGAACAACAAGGTATATGACGGGCTGACGGGAGCCACGGTAGTGTACGGAGACAACCGGATAGCGGGAGACACGCTGACGATCGGCGGGACGGCGGCATTCCTTGACAAGAACGTGGGTACGGGCAAGACCGTGAACGTGAGCGGGATAACGGTGGGCGGAGCTGACGCCGGGAACTACACCTACAACACGACCACGAGCACCACGGCGGACATAACGGCAGCGACGCTGACCGTCACGGCCGCGGGGAACAACAAGGTATATGACGGGCTGACGGGAGCCACGGTAGTGTACGGAGACAACCGGATAGCGGGAGACACGCTGACGATCGGCGGGACGGCGGCATTCCTTGACAAGAACGTGGGCACGGGCAAGACCGTGAACGTGAGCGGGATAACGGTGGGCGGAGCTGACGCCGGGAACTACACCTACAACACGACCACGAGCACCACGGCGGACATAACGGCAGCGACGCTGACCGTCACGGCCACGGGGAACAACAAGGTATATAACGGGCTGACGGGAGCCACGGTGACGCTGGGAGACAACCGGGTATCGGGAGACACGCTGAGTCTGAGCTATGGGACTGCTGACTTCGTGAACAAGAACGTGGGTACGGGCAAGACCGTGAACGTGAGCGGGATAACGGTGGGCGGAGCTGATGCCGGGAACTACACCTACAACACGACCACGAGCACCACGGCGGACATAACGGCAGCGACACTGACGATCACGGCCGCGGGGAACAACAAGGTATATGACGGGCTGACGGGAGCCACGGTAGTGTACGGAGACAACCGGATAGCGGGAGACACGCTGACGATCGGCGGGACGGCGGCATTCCTTGACAAGAACGTGGGCACGGGCAAGACCGTGAACGTGAGCGGGATAACGGTGGGCGGAGCTGACGCCGGGAACTACACCTACAACACGACCACGAGCACCACGGCGGACATAACGGCAGCGACGCTGACCGTCACGGCCGCGGGGAACAACAAGGTATATGACGGGCTGACGGGAGCCACGGTAGTGTACGGAGACAACCGGATAGCGGGAGACACGCTGACGATCGGCGGGACGGCGGCATTCCTTGACAAGAACGTGGGTACGGGCAAGACCGTGAACGTGAGCGGGATAACGGTGGGCGGAGCTGACGCCGGGAACTACACCTACAACACGACCACGAGCACCACGGCGGACATAACGGCAGCGACGCTGACCGTCACGGCCACGGGGAACAACAAGGTATATAACGGGCTGACGGGAGCCACGGTGACGCTGGGAGACAACCGGGTATCGGGAGACACGCTGAGTCTGAGCTATGGGACTGCTGACTTCGTGAACAAGAACGTGGGTATGGGCAAGACCGTGAACGTGAGCGGGATAACGGTGGGCGGAGCTGATGCCGGGAACTACACCTACAACACGACCACGAGCACCACGGCGGACATAACGGCAGCGACACTGACGATCACGGCCGCGGGGAACAACAAGGTATATGACGGGCTGACGGGAGCCACGGTAGTGTACGGAGACAACCGGATAGCGGGAGACACGCTGACGATCGGCGGGACGGCGGCATTCCTTGACAAGAACGTGGGTACGGGCAAGACCGTGAACGTGAGCGGGATAACGGTGGGCGGAGCTGACGCCGGGAACTACACCTACAACACGACCACGAGCACCACGGCGGACATAACGGCAGCGACGCTGACCGTCACGGCCGCGGGGAACAACAAGGTATATGACGGGCTGACGGGAGCCACGGTAGTGTACGGAGACAACCGGATAGCGGGAGACACGCTGACGATCGGCGGGACGGCGGCATTCCTTGACAAGAACGTGGGCACGGGCAAGACCGTGAACGTGAGCGGGATAACGGTGGGCGGAGCTGACGCCGGGAACTACACCTACAACACGACCACGAGCACCACGGCGGACATAACGGCAGCGACGCTGACCGTCACGGCCACGGGGAACAACAAGGTATATAACGGGCTGACGGGAGCCACGGTGACGCTGGGAGACAACCGGGTATCGGGAGACACGCTGAGTCTGAGCTATGGGACTGCTGACTTCGTGAACAAGAACGTGGGTACGGGCAAGACCGTGAACGTGAGCGGGATAACGGTGGGCGGAGCTGACGCCGGGAACTACACCTACAACACGACCACGAGCACCACGGCGGACATAACGGCAGCGACACTGACGATCACGGCCGCGGGGAACAACAAGGTATATGACGGGCTGACGGGAGCCACGGTAGTGTACGGAGACAACCGGATAGCGGGAGACACGCTGACGATCGGCGGGACGGCGGCATTCCTTGACAAGAACGTGGGTACGGGCAAGACCGTGAACGTGAGCGGGATAACGGTGGGCGGAGCTGACGCCGGGAACTACACCTACAACACGACCACGAGCACCACGGCGGACATAACGGCAGCGACGCTGACCGTCACGGCCGCGGGGAACAACAAGGTATATGACGGGCTGACGGGAGCCACGGTAGTGTACGGAGACAACCGGATAGCGGGAGACACGCTGACGATCGGCGGGACGGCGGCATTCCTTGACAAGAACGTGGGCACGGGCAAGACCGTGAACGTGAGCGGGATAACGGTGGGCGGAGCTGACGCCGGGAACTACACCTACAACACGACCACGAGCACCACGGCGGACATAACGGCAGCGACGCTGACCGTCACGGCCACGGGGAACAACAAGGTATATAACGGGCTGACGGGAGCCACGGTGACGCTGGGAGACAACCGGGTATCGGGAGACACGCTGAGTCTGAGCTATGGGACTGCTGACTTCGTGAACAAGAACGTGGGTACGGGCAAGACCGTGAACGTGAGCGGGATAACGGTGGGCGGAGCTGACGCCGGGAACTACACCTACAACACGACCACGAGCACCACGGCGGACATAACGGCAGCGACGCTGACCGTCACGGCCGCGGGGAACAACAAGGTATATGACGGGCTGACGGGAGCCACGGTAGTGTACGGAGACAACCGGATAGCGGGAGACACGCTGACGATCGGCGGGACGGCGGCATTCCTTGACAAGAACGTGGGTACGGGCAAGACCGTGAACGTGAGCGGGATAACGGTGGGCGGAGCTGACGCCGGGAACTACACCTACAATACGACCACGAGCACCACTGCGAACATTACAACTGCGACAATCACGATTTCGAACGCCAGCGGATTGGATAAGGTTTATGACGGGACAACTGCGCTTCCATCAGGATCCCCCGGTTTCTCTTACAGCGGGATCATAAGCGGAGACACCGTGGTGTTCAGCGCATCAGGGGCAGCCTATGGCAGCAAGGATGTCGGCTCCTACACGCTCACTATTACCGGCATCTCCCTGGGCGGAGCAGACGCAGGCAACTACACCCTCTCTTCAACCAGTGCCACCAGTCATGGCTCGATCAGTGCTCGTCCCGTAACTGTCACTCCGACTGTGGGCCAGGGAAAGGTATATGGAAATGCCGACCCGGTATTAACCTATACGACATCCAGTCTCGTCGCCGGCGATTCGATATCAATAAGCTTGACGAGGCAATCCGGTGAGAACGCAGGGAATTATGCAATAACGTTAGGTGCTGCCGGCAACAGCAATTATACTGTAACAGTTGGGAACGGAACGTTTACCATCACACCTGCCATACTGACCTATACCGCCAACTCCGCAAACCGAATCTATGGGGCAGTAAACCCGACCCTGAGCGGAACGGTGACCGGGTTCAAAAGCGGAGACACCCTTGCATCGGCCACAACCGGTACACTTGTGTTTACCAGTGGCGCAACAGCAACAAGCAATGTCGGGAGCTACAGCATCAATGGCGGCGGGCTCACTGCCAACCATGGCAACTATACCTTTGTGCAGGCTAATGGTAATGCACAGGCCCTCACTATTACCTCGGCACCATTGACGATCACGGCAGATAACAAGTCACGTGGTTATGGCCAAGAAAATCCTTCCCTTACTTACGCAGCCCAAGGCTTTGTATTGGGACAGGATGTCTCTGTGATCAACGGATTCACAATAACCACCACGGCAACAGAAACAACCAATCCAGGCAAATACCCGATTACCATGTCGGGGTCGTCTTCGAACTATGCGATCACGTTTGTGGACGGCACCTTGACAATAACATTGCCATCCATTGTAATCGGAGGTACAACCTATCAGGTCATTGCCCTTAATGGAACGCCCGTGCTTTCATCGAGTTACGCGGTCGTTGAAAATAATAACCATCTCTCCCTTGTTGATCTCAACGGAGGGCCGAATCAAGAATCCGTTGAACAGCAGGTCAGCAGGGATTTGGGGCAGGAGACCAGGCATGATACGAACATCATGGCGGGTGCTATCGTGATATCCTACGACAAGTCGGTGAAAGGCGTCATCGTATCTGGTATAATGGGGTATGAATCAAGCTATGATGTCCTGGGGACAACATCTTATGAAGAGCGTAAGCCAAAGATATTCGGGGGCCAGTAAACGGTACCTATGTTATTTGAGGAGATACCTTCCATGATGAAACGTATCGGTAGAGCGTTGATGAGATATACGAACATTATCATGATCCCGGTGGTTGCCGGTATGTTTATTGCCGGTTCAACCTTTGCACAGGATCTGGAGCGTCTCACGCCAAAAGAGATGCCCAGCGGTGAAAAGAAGCCGGAAGCCTTGCCGCAAACCCCTGCCCCGGAAGTATCCCGCGACAAGGGAGAGGAAGTGCTTCTGAAGAATCTTCTTGGTCTCGTTTTCGTGAGCAGCCCTGATAAGGTAATTCCAAAAGGTCTTACCCAGCAAGGGATCGTGGTTGATGGTTATCACGAGCAAGAATTCTTTCAACAAATGAACATGTATCTTGGTAAGCCCCTTACCATGAACGGATTGAATGAAATCCTGAAAAAGGTCGTGTTGTACTTCAGGGCCACTGACCGTCCTGTCGTTGATGTATATGCCCCGGAACAGGATATATCCGGCGGAACCGTCCAGATCGTTGTGTTGGAAGGCAGATTGGGTAAGGTGAAGACCGAGGGCAACAGATGGTTCAGTGATCATTTGTTTACGGATAGGATACGGGTGAAGCCGGGAGAAGTGGTCTATGGAAAGAACCTCCTAGAGGATCTCGACTGGATCAACAACAATCCGTTCCGGCAGACTGATCTTGTTTTTACCCGAGGGAGCAAGCCGGGAGAAACCGACATCATCCTGAGGACACAGGACAGTTTTCCGGTTAGGGTCTTTACCGGCTATGAAGACAGCGGTACTGAACTTACCGGGAAAGAACGCCTGCTGGCGGGGTTCAACTGGGGGAATGTATTTGGCGCTGACCACCAATTGAACTATCAGTTTACCTGTAATTCGGATATCAATAAGTTTAGTGCCCACTCGGTGAGTTATCAGGCACCGCTGCCCTGGCGCCATACCTTGACCATATTCGGATCCTTTGATGAGAGCAAGCCGGATATCGAGGGTTTTAATTCGAAGGGGGAAAGCACCGAATTGTTAGGAAGATACAGCATACCTTTGCAAGCCATCGGGGGCTACACCCACAATACTCAGGTGTCCGTCGACTTCAAATCAACCGACAACAGCCTGGATTTCTCGAACATACCCGTATTCGATAAAAAGACCCAGGTGTTTCAGTTCATCCTCGGGTACAACGGGATGCTCCCTGATGCAAGGGGATCGACGTCGTTCACGGGCAACCTTTTTTACAGTCCCGGCAATCTCACATCTTACAATAAGGACGCCTACTTCAATGATCTCACCTCGGGGGCAAAGGCAAAATATACCTATGTACAGATCAATGCAGAAAGACTGACGAAGCTGCCGGCCGATTTCACTTGGGACCTCAAGGCCAATGTCCAATTCGCATCAGGAATCCTCCTGGGAACTGAGAAAATGGGATTCGGGGGATATAACACGGTACGTGGATATGACGAGCGCGTGGTCAATGGTGACGGCGGTTATCTGTTGGTGAATGAGTTACGAACCCCGGTAATTCAACTGAACCGCATTGCCAATTCGCAACATCAGTTCGGTACCCTGCAGCTACTCGCATTTTATGACCTTGGGTATGCAACCAATCACGACACAGAGGATAATACGGCGCTCTCCAGTGTAGGCCTCGGTCTCCGTTACGTTTTCAGCACCAATATTTCCGCGCGGTTTGATTATGGCTGGCAACTCAAGGATCTAGGAGATCTAGGGAATGGCTATACGAATGGTTCCAGGGCGCATGTAGGAGTGGTTGCCGCTTTTTAGAGATTGCCGGACGGATCATACGGACGAAAGTCGTCTCTTCTCCTTGCGGGTGTTTCATCCCGAATTGAAACAGCTCTTTCGTAAGGAACACTCATAACCATTGATGGGATATTCCAACTTCAAAGGGTTATGCAATTACCTCTAAAATAAATTACTTGACTCAGCAATTATTGTGCACTACGGATAGTTAACATCTGAAAAGAATATATCCGACTTGAGTTTTGACCTGCGAAGAACACCTTCTGTACGGCTCCCCCAAGTCAACATTTCATCGTCGATATCTTCAGATTTGAGGTATGCATGGCTAACAGATCAACGAACACCTTTAAAAAGAAGGAACGCGAAGAGGCAAAGAGGCGCAAGAGGATTGCCAAGGAGGCCAAGAAGGTCGAACGCAAAGACCTTAAGGAAAACAAGGACCCTCTGTTAAATGATGAAGATCCGGATCTCGCGGGCATCGTTCCTGGTCCGCAACCGCGGACAGAAGAATAAGGAGCATAGCCCTTAAGTCGTAGTTGTATTCCCTGCTTGGAAACCTGACCTTGCGGGGCATGTTTTCCTTGACCAATAACTGCCCCTTCTCCGAGGCAGAGAAGTTTTCAACGCTTATCCATAAACAACCAACGGAATCAATTTCATCTCAAAGGCTTGAAAAATCTTTGTGCACTCATATCTGTTTTGTTGACTAAAAATTATTTCAGGTATAAATTGAATTTTGATTCAGCTTTCACTTGTTCAGGTAAACAACAAACACAAAACATGAGGAGGGTATAATGGTCAGGAGAATCAATAAGGCCGCGGTTATCGGGTCTGGAATCATGGGAGGCGGCATCGCTGCGCTCCTAGCCGCTGCAGGCGTGGACATGCTCCTGCTCGACATCGTTCCATTCGACCTGAAGGAAGAAGAGAAGAAGGATAAAAAGGCCAGAAACCGGATCGTCACCATGGGTCTGGAAGGCGCCATGAAGGCGAAGCCGCCGCTCTTCTACAACAAGGACCATGCAATGCGCATCACTACCGGCAACCTGGAAGACGATTTCGACAAGCTGGCCGGTTGCGACTGGATTATCGAGGTGGTCGTCGAGAGACTCGACATCAAGCAGCAGTTGTTCGCACGCATCGACAAGGTCCGCAAGGCGGATGCCATCGTATCCTCCAACACCTCGGGTATCCCGCTCAAGGCCATGTCCGAGGGTCTCAGCAAGGGCTTCAAGGAGCACTTCCTGGGCACGCACTTCTTCAACCCGGTCCGGTACATGCACCTGTTGGAGATCATCCCCGGCGAGTCCACCAAGAAAGAGGTTCTGGAATTCGTGGCTGAGTTCGGCGCGAGCAGGCTTGGAAAAGGAATCGTCTGGGCGAAGGATACACCGAACTTCATCGGAAACCGCATCGGTATTCACGGTATCGGCGCAGCCCTGAATACCATGCTTTCAGAGGGGCTCACCATCCCCGAAGCGGACGCCATCTTCGGCGCACCAATGGGCCGTCCCAAGACAGCTATCTTCGCCACCGGCGACCTGGTTGGTCTGGACACCATGACCCACGTCATGAAGAATACCTACGACCTCTGCCTCGAAGACGAGCAGAGGGAAGTATTCAAGCTTCCCGATTTCCTCCAGGCAATGCTCGACAAGAAGCTGCTCGGCAACAAGACAAAGGCCGGATTCTATAAGAAGGAAATCATCGATTGGAAGAGGATAAAGAAGGTCATCAACCCAAAGACCGGCGAGTACGAGACCTACGACAAGGTCAGCTTCCCCTGCATCGATGCGGCAAAAAAGGCCAAGACCCTTCCCGAAAAGCTCAAGGCAGTCCTCTACGGTGATGACAAGGGTGCCAAGTTTGCCTGGAAGGTTCAGGCTTCCGCATTCGTTTATGCCGCCAACCGCATCCCTGAGATCTCCAACACGATCGTTGAGATCGACAACGCCATGAAGTGGGGTTACAACTTCGAGATGGGTCCCTTTGAGACATGGGATGCCATCGGCGTGAAGGAATCCGTGGCAAAGATGGAAAAGGAAGGCTTCAAGGTCCCCGAGAACGTCAAGAAGATGCTCAAGAAAGGCGCTGCCTCCTTCTATAAGCTCGAAAAGGGCAAGAAGATGTTTTACGACTTCGCTGCCGAGGGCTACAAAGAAGTGAAGACGAGCCCCAAGGCCCTGGACCTCAACAACTTCAAGGCCGAGAAGAAGGTGGCCCTCACCTCGGGTTCCTGCTCGCTCATCGACATCGGTGACGGCGTGTTCTGCCTCGAGTTCCATTCCAAGATGAACGCCATCAACAAGGAGATGGTGGACTTCATGCAGAAGGCCGGCGAGTATGTCGGGGTTAACGGCCTCGGCATGGTCATCGGCAACCAGGCAGGCGGCATGCCGGGCGCATTCTCCGCAGGCGGAGACCTGGCATTCATGCTGGGGCTTGCCAAGGCAGGGAAGTTCGACGAAATCGACTCCTTCATTAAAACCGTTCATGCCGGTATCATGGGTACCCGGTACAGCAAGTACCCCGTGGTTGCAGCACCCTACGGGCTCACCCTGGGCGGTGGCTGTGAAATCTGCCTGTCATCCGACAGGATCGTGGCCCATTCCGACCTGTTCATGGGTCTGGTGGAGATCGGCGCAGGTCTTGTCCCCGGCGGCTGCGGCATGATCAACCTCTGGAGGAAGATCATCACTTCCAAGCCCGAAGATGCCAAGGTTACGGATTACGGCGGATTCTTCATCAACGCGTTCATGGCAGTGGCACAGGCAAAGGTTTCCAACTCGGCCGAGCAGGCCCGCACCAGGGGATTCATCGGCGCCGCAGACCGCATCGTCATGAACCGCGACAACCTCATCGGCGAGGCCAAGAAGGAAGTCCTCAAGATGGTGGATGACGGTTATGCACCGCCCATTAAGAAGAACATCCCGGTATTCGGACGTGAGGCCCAAGGTATGATCTGGGCCGAGATGAACAACATGAAGGGCGGCGGATACATCACGCCTCACATGGAATTCATCGCCAAGAAGATCTGCGTATGTATGTCCGGCGGCGATGTCCCCACCGGTACGCTCGTGAGCGAAGAGCACCTCATGACACTCGAGCGCGAGGCCTTTGTTGATCTCTGGAAGACGGAAAACACCCAGAAGATGGCCGAGAACATCATGACCACAGGCAAGCCGTTGTTCCTGTAATCGGAAAACACGAGAAAGAACTAGGAGGAAACCAATGAGAGAAGCATATATCGTTCAGGCAGTAAGGACTCCCGGGTGCAGAAGGGGCAGAGGCGCCTTAGCCTTAACTCGCCCTGAAGATCTCTTGAAGGCCGCACTCACCGGGCTCATGGAGAGGACCAAGGGTGTAGAGAAGAAGGATGTGGAAGATATATTGGTCGGTTGTGCATTCCCCGAGGCAGAGCAGGGGCTCAACATCGGGCGCATCATCGCCCAGATGGCAGGGTTCCCGGATGATACCTGCGGCGCTACGGTCAACAGGTTCTGCGCCTCCGGTCTGGAAGCCATTTCACTCCAGGCCATGAGGATCATGGGCGGCATGTGTGACGTGGCCATCGGCGCAGGGTTAGAGTCTATGTCCATAGTCCCCATGGGCGGCAACATGCCGCGGCCGCATCCCGAACTGGCAAAAACATACCCGGATGCCTACATATCAATGGGTATGACCGCAGAGAACGTGGCAACCCGTTACAAGATCACCCGTGAGATGCAGGACAAGTTTGCGTTCGGCTCACAGGCAAAGGCAGCCGAAGCCCAGAAGAACGGCAAGTTCAAGGAGATCGTGCCGGTAGAGGCAGTAAGGTTCAAGGAAAAGAATGGCATCACCATGAAAGAGACCTTCATCCAGGACTTTGATGACGGTGTCAGAGCCACCACTATGGACGGTCTTGCAAAGCTTCGTCCGGCCTTCGCAGCCATGGGTTCGGTCACGGCCGGCAACTCCTCCCAGACCACCGACGGCGCTGCATGTTCCTTGGTCATGAGCGGCGAGGCGGTCAAGAAGTTTGGTGTGAAGCCCATTGCCAAGTTCAAGGCATATGTGGTCGCCGGCTGCCGCTCGGATGAAATGGGAGTCGGACCTGCCTATGCGATCCCCAAGCTTTTAAAGGTTGCAGGGCTTAAGGTGTCCGACATCGGACTGTTCGAGGTGAACGAGGCCTTTGCG
Organism: uncultured delta proteobacterium; assembly: GCA_963798485.1. Taxonomy (GTDB): domain Bacteria; phylum Desulfobacterota; class Desulfomonilia; order UBA1062; family UBA1062; genus MWEI01. The sequence goes on from CAWCTR010000004.1 coordinate 80,540, forward strand.
TCCCAGGCCATCTACAGCCTCCAGCAGATCGGTCTCTACGATGAGAAGTACTATTCCCACGAGAGCGATCAGCGGATCGTCAATGTCAACGGCGGCGCCATCGCCCTTGGCCATCCCCTCGGATGCACCGGCGCCAAGCTGTGTTCCCAGCTCATGACCGAGATGCAGGCACGCGGCAAGAAGTACGGCATCGAGTCCATGTGCATCGGCGGCGGCATGGGTGCTGCGGCACTGTTCGAGCTCTGTGATTAGTTTCAGATCTCTATAAGATAAAAGAGGCTGTCGGAAATGACAGCCTCTTTTTTTACCCTTTGAATAGGGCTGCCGGAGGGGAAAAAGGGATTTACTTTTTCTTCAAATGAGCCGGTTTGATGGATTGTGCCACAAGGAAGCCATCTTTATTGGTGATGTATTGCACCCTCAACAGCTGTCCCTTTTCCAGTTTGTCTATGGATATCGCCTTCCAGTCCGGTCCGTAAATGGTTGTAGTGGTCCTTACCAGGAAGGTGTAATTTTTTCCATCTTCGCCTGAGACGGTAATTTCAGGTCGGACGCCCTTGGATGGCTCTGAAAGGGTGATGGTTTCAACGTTGCCTCTTACCTCCAACGGGGCTACGATTTTCTTAGAAACAGGAGGATGGATTCCCTCTTTTGGTGCGCCCATGCGTGTATCCTGCCCGAAACACACCGAGGAGAGAATCCCAAGGGCACAGAGTATGATTGCTACCCTTATCATCCTCCCTATACCTCTTAGTTGTTAAGCGTTACTATTCAACCTACTTGGTTTCTGCCGGCTTCTCTTCTGCCTTTTTAGCTGCCTTCTTTGCCTTTTCAACCTTCTCGACCTTATCTGCATTCATGGTTCCGGCGGCCAATGTAACCTTAACCACTTCGCCCTTTTTAAGGGTAGCCATGTCTTCTGCCTTCACGGTGATGGTTTTGCCCTTTACAACGATCGTGTTCGCTACGGTGTCAATCTTGGAGATCTTGCCAATGACAACATCAGCCTTTGCTACATCAGCCTTTACTGCTGCGGGCGCTGCTGCAGGCTTTGCTGCATCGGCTGCGAAGACCATCGTAGTGAAGCACACCAGTGCCAATACTGCGATCAAACTGATAACTTTCTTCATAATACATTCCTCCTGGGATTTTTTTATTGATGCTGTGCTCTCTACGACAGGGATGATTAAACGATCATTAGAAGAAGATTAAAAGATTCTCATATTGTCTGCTGGAGACAGGGACCATCGGGGTGAAAATCCGGGGCTACCCCGCCCATGGGAAGCGATATAAGGAAGGTCGTCCCTTGTCTGGGTGTGCTCTCGACCGTTATGGATCCCCCATGGGCCTCAATAATCGACAGGGCTATGCTCAGCCCGAGGCCGAATCCTGTAGAACTCCGTGACCGATCCACCTGATAGAACCTATCGAAGATATGCGGGAGATCCCGTTCAGGTATGCCGATGCCTGTATCGGTAATGGTAATAATTGCATAAGCGTTCTCTCGTATGACCTCAACCGAGATACGCCCTTTTTCCTGGGTATATTTTATGGCATTTTCGAGGATATTTATGAACGAGCGCATAATTTGATCTTTATCAATGAGTAGAATTATTCCTTCCTGACTTACGAAATCGATCTCGATGCCTTTTTGATGTGCGAGGATCTCCATGTCGTCAAGGATATCACGCATGATGGCTGATATGTCCGCACTATCCCTTGCGAGGCTCACCGAGCTGCTATCTAATCGTGCCAATGCCAGAAGATTTTCAAGGAGCTTTCCGATTTTCGCTGTCTCCTCAAGGCTGCTCTGCAGGATCGAACAATACTCCTGTGGAGAGCGTTGTCTCTTCAGCGCTACCTCCAGTTCCCCCCGCATGATGGTTAAGGGGGTTCTCAGCTCGTGGGATACATCCTGGATAAACTGTTTCTGAGAAATGAATACTTGTTGTATCTTTTCGAGCATATCGTTGAAGGTCTCCGCAAGCTCCCTGATCTCGTCCTGGGTTTCAGGGGGTGATATGCGAAGACTTAAATTTTCCGCAGTTATTTGGCGGGCCGTGGCGATCATGTTTTTGAGAGGTTTTAAGGTTATACTGGCAAGGAATTCCCCTGCAAGCACGCTGGTAAGCACCACTGTTATAGGAAGCAGGAGAAAGAGGATAAACTTGAGGCCCTTGAGTGTTTCCCAGATGGAATTCAAAGGGCCTCCGACCTGGACAATATATGCCATCTTCCCCTCTTCAAAGACAGGGATCTCTAGAACGCGCAGATCGAGGGGCTTCTCTTCGCCTTGTGTTACTTGACGGTCTTCATATACAGTCTTATTGGTTGCAAGCCCATGGAGTGAGTTTTTTGATATATTCAGGTGAGTCAAGGCGTTCTGCGAGAATGCAATGAGTTCACCATCTGGTTTATAGATCTGGACGATGATATTCATCAGGTCAGGATCGTTCGTGCGTTCTTCAACCCACCTTCGTGCAATCTTGAGGAAGTTCGCATTATTGATCTTGCTGAATACCGTTCTTCTCGCACCATGCTTGAGGGCATCCATCTTCTCGGTTTCCCAGTACGTGTTGATCGACCTGGCTATACCCTCTGCCTTGGTGAGCAACAGATCGTCCATTTGGTCTTTCAGCGTAGTGCTTACATTGAAATAGAGGGCCACAGCGAAAACCGAGAAAGTCACTGCGAGAATAAGCGTGTACCAGAAGAAGAATCTGAGCCTGATGGATTTAAACATATCAGCTCTTCAGGACATACCCTCTGCCCCGTACCGTATGGATGAGTTTTGTTTCATGGCCACGATCGATCTTATTTCTCAAGTAACTGATATAGACATCTATCACGTTGGTAAAGGTGTCGAAGTTGATGTCCCAGACATGCTCGGCAATCATGGTGCGGGTCACAACGCTGCCAGTATTCCTCATAAGGTATTCCAGCAGGGCATATTCTTTGACGCTTAGTGGGATTTCGCACTCACCCCTGGATACGGTGTGGGTTATTGTATCCAGTACCAGGTCGTCCACCTGAAACCGGGTTTTCTGCTGCAGGGATTTCTTGCGGAGCAGCGACCTGATCCGTGCCAGAAGCTCTTCAAAGGCAAAGGGTTTTGTGAGATAATCATCCGCACCGGCATCGAGCCCCCTGACCTTGTCCTTTATTGCGTCCTTGGCGGTGAGCATGAGGATGGGTGTGTGATTATCCTCATACCTCAATTTTGTGCAGAGCGTAAAGCCGTCCATCTTTGGAAGCATAATATCGAGCAGGATTACATCATACTCGTTTGTCGTTGCGAGAAAGGAACCCTGGTCTCCATCATGGGCAACATCAACGGCATAACCTTCTTCAGCAAGGCCATTGCTGATGAAATCTGCAACCTTCTTTTCATCTTCGATGATAAGGATCCTCATAATGCCTTGGTTATCTCATTTGATATAGAGAATCAACGAGAATCCCTGAGAGGACCATGTTCTAAGGAGTGGATAAACAAGGGCTGCCATTATCCGGCAGCCCTTGTTTAAATTGATTCAGGATACTATATGTTGGAATTCTTTTTAGTTGATAGCTATACCTTTATCGTTCCTTCTTTCATGGTCTTGGTGGGCCTGAAGGTCTCGATGCCGAACTTATCTGCCAGTTCATTGCACCTTGCCACGAGCTTGTCATATCCGATGCTCTGGGCCAGGGCAAAGGGCCCGAGTCCTCCTCCTCCGTTGGCAATGGCCAGGTCGATGTCCTTGGGGTCGTTCGTTACGCCTTCTTCAAGGCACTTGGTGGCCTCGTTCACCTGCAGGGCTACCATGTGGGTGAAGTCGTACTCCGTGGTGGGATTGCTGGTATCAATGGTTGGTCTTCCGGCTGACCAATCATAAAGACCTTTACCGGTTTTTTTACCCAGGTTCCCGGATGCTACCGCGTCAACAAGGGCCTTTCTCGGGGTGTAGTCCTTGGAAAGGGTCTCGGAGTAATACTTCTGGGTATGCAGTACGATGTCCAGACCCACATAATCAAACAATTCAAAGGGGGTCATGGGCATGAGGGCCTTGAATGCTGCATCGAACTGGGCAGGCTTTGGGCTTCCCTTGTCCAGGAGGATCTGAAGAAACAGAGCCGTGGGAGCGTTCACACGGTTGTAAATGAAACCCGGCGAGTCCTTTTTCACAATGACCGGGACCTTGTTCATCTTCTTGGCTACGTCATAGGTGGTTTTGATGGCATCCTCGGAGGACTGCTTGGCATAGATGACCTCCACGAGCTTCAACATGACCGCGGGGTTGAAAAAGTGCATGCCCACGACGTTGGCCGGCCTCTTTGTTGCCGAGGCAATCGCGGTGATGCTCATGGACGAGGTGTTGCTGGCCAGAATGGTCTTGGCCGGGGCAAAGGCATCGAGATCGGCGAAGATCTTCTTCTTGAGGGTCAGGTCCTCGAAGACGGCCTCAATCACCAGGTCAGCATCCGCCACTGCCGCCTTGAGGTCAATAGTCGGCAGAAGGCGGGAAAGCATATCCTTGTTCTGGTCCTCGCTTATCTTGCCTTTGCTCGCGAACTTTGCAAGGCTGTCCTTGATGGTGCTCACGCCTCTGTCAACGAAGCGCTGCTCCACGTCGTGCATGGCAACGGTATAGCCTGCCATGAGTCCGACCTGTGCGATGCCGTTGCCCATGGCCCCGGCGCCGATGACTGCAATCTTTTTCACATCCATTGTTTCCTCCTGATAAACCTTTTCATTCACCCTTGAATTCGGGTTTTCTCTTCTGCATGAATGCGGTGAAGCCCTCTATGGCGTCCTTGGATGTTGCACAGATCTTGCTCCCGGCCGCCTCGACCTTGAGACCCTCTTCGATCCCCTTGGTTATGAACGCGGTGGATGCCTGGATGATGGCGCGTACGGACAGCGGCGCCCTCTCGGAAAGGACAGTGGCAATCTCCATGACCTGAGGCATGAGCTGCTCCGGGGCGAAAAGTTTTTCCACCAGGCCGATGTCCAGGGCCTCCTTGGCGCTCAGGCGTTTTGCGCCCAGCATGAGGTCAAGGGCCTTGGTCCTTCCCAGGAGCCGGGTCATCCTCTGGGTCCCGCCCCAGCCCGGCGTGATGCCTAGGTTGATCTCGGGACAGCCCATGAAGGCCTTGGGGTTTTCCGCCATGTACCGGAAGTGGCAGGCCAGCGCCAGCTCGCACCCGCCGCCCAATGCGTGGCCGTTGATGGCTGCGATGGTGGGTTTCTCGAAGAGGTCGACCTTTGTCCATAAGGCGCGTCCTACTTCGCCGACATCAGGGTGGCTGATTGCATCAGCCACATCCATGCCGGCGCAGAAACATCGGTCTCCAAAACCGGTGATCACAAGAACCCGAGACTCCTTGTCTGCCGCCACCTCGTCAAAGACCTTGTCCAGCTCACCCAGCATGACATAGCTCACCGAATTGGCCGGAGGGCGGTTCAGGGTGAGCACAGCCACTTTGCCTTGTTTTTCCAAAATCAAGGTTTCATACCCCATAAAGAATCCTCCTTATTAAATTAATGAAGACATAAACAGTACAGATGTTTGTAAAAGATACTGGAGAGGGTGGCAGTTGTCAATAATTTAGAACGAGCGCTCGGTATTAAATTATCGTTCGCTGATTCGTTGGTATCCATTTAAAAAGAAATTCGTGGCGCAGCAGTGGCACAAGAACTGTTCAATAATCAGCTGCTCCACCCCTACAATGGGGCTATTTGATGGTGAGGCTGACCCTGGAATTGAAGGCCTTATCAATCTTTGCAGGTGAAAGGGCATCGGTTTTTACCAGGAAGATCCTTCCCGGGTCGATCTTCCCGTCCTCCACGAGATAATCGCGAACCTTCTGGGCCCTGGCCTCTGCAAGCCCTTTGAGATCATCATCCGTAACCTTGAGGTTTTCAAGGATGAGCTTCTTCCTTTCCTCATCGGGAAGGTTCTTTGCGAACCCTAAGACATTTTTCGGCTTGCCCTGGAAGTCAAAGGACTTATATGCCTTTTCAAGATAGAGGCTGTATTCTTTTTGCTCGATGGTGATATCATCCACTGAAGATGCCTGCCTGCCCTGCCTCAGGATGTCCTTAAGCTTCTGTTCCTTGAGCATGCGCTCGAACAGGTAATCGCTAAGCCCGGTCTTGTCGCTTGTGACATCCACGTATCCGCTGAGCTCCATAGTAAGGGCGGAACGGTCTGCAAGTATCCGGGTGACCTTATCGAGCTTTTGTTTGCCTGCCCCGTTGAGCGATGATCTCCCGGATTCGAAATCGATGAAGCTGAGCTCCGTTGATCCCGGGTAAAGCGCTTCCAGCAACGCAAAAGGTGATGTAGCGGCCTTTTCGAGGATATTGACAATGGTATGGATGATGATCTTGCCCACATGGAAGTCAGGGTCATCGGTACGGCCGGTAATGGGCAGGTGCAGGTCGATCTTCCCGCTGTTGTCCCTGAGCAGGACAACGGCCAGCCTCACAGGAAGATTCGTTGCATCTTTGCTCGCTATAGCATTGCCGAAGGTAAGCTGGTCGATGATAACATCGTTTTGGGCCTGGAGCTGTTTCTTGTCGATGGAGTATTTCAACCCAAGGGAGAGCTTCCCCTTCTCAATGGCATACCCTATAAATTTGCCGGAATAAGGCGTGACCGGGCTCAGTTCGATGTTGTTCAAGCTGGCGGCAAGATCAACGAAGAGGTCCTTTTTCAGAGGGTTGATGGAACCGGTTATGGTAATGGGGGCCTGATTATCAAGCCTGGCCTTCAGGTTGACCGTGGCCTTTTTGAATTCATCTGATGACAGACCAGAGATGTCACCGGAGATATTGGTCAAGGATGATAAAAATTTCGGGGTAATGGACCGGTCGCTGAAGGTGAACCGGCCGTTTTTGAACGTGATCTTTCCAACCGCAATGCGTTCAAGGGCCTTCTTTTCCTTCGATGCCTCAGGTGAGGGCTTGGATGGTTTGTTGCCGAAGACGGCGGCAAAGTTGTTGCTGCCCTCCGGAGTTATAATGAGAGAGGAGGCGGGAGATACAAATCCAATCTCCCTAATGGTGAGGCGCCCGGGGTTCAGAGAAAAATCAATTCCGGTCAGAATCAGGCTTTTCCAGGAAATGAGGTCCTCTGCATGGGCCCTGTCTACTGAGGCGAAATCTGAGAACGCTGCATCCCCGGCAAAATTGATATGTGGGGGTGTATTGGGTGCAAGAACCATCTTTATCTGTCCCTTGGAAGAGATTGTCCCCCGCCTGATGAGGATGGGCACCTTATCGATGATATAGGGTTGGATCCATGCAGGCTGGAATCCGTCGAGGCTGAACTTGATGTCTGCCGAAGCGGGATTCATGGTGAATGATGTGCCAAGCGTAAGTCGCCCTGTCTGATTAAGCGTGCATGCAATATCCACTGAGCCTGAGCCTTGTTTGTCAGTAGTGATTTTTTGTGCCGTGATAGAAAGGTCTCCGGTTGAGATCTTCACCGGCGAGCTCCCTGAAAGATCGGTATAAAACAACTTCCCGCCGGAGAGGTCGATATTATCAACGCTCAGCAGTAAAGGCTTTGATGGCGCCTCCTCTTTGGCGGGAAGCGAAGGTTGCTTGGACGTTGTCGTTTGAAGGATCTGCGCCAGGTTAATCCTGCCTTTTTTATCTCTGCTTATGTTCAACTCAGGCGAGGATATGGTGACCCTGGTTACATGGGCCTGTCTTTTCAGGAGCCGTGAAGGGGCCAGCGATGCGGTCATTTTCAGTACATGCAGGATCGGGCTCGTTTCGAGGTCTTTTACATCAAGATCCTTGCAGGTAAGGTCTCCCGAGACATCCAGTATGGGCTGTTGCTTGGCCCGGAACTGTTTGAAAGAGAACAGGGCATTAAGGTCCAGGGAACCCGAATTTATCTGTACCCCGAGCTTCACAGGGAGATAGGCCATATAATATGGCAGATTGATATCCTTCAGATTCAAGGCAAGGGAGGTTTCCAATGACTCGGAGAAGGGCTTTGTCTTGCCACTGAGCCTGAAAGGCGTTCCGTTTATGATTGCCTGAAAGCTCGGCTGAACAAAGACATTCGTGTAGTAGGGGATGTTGGACAGGAATGGAATGCTGACGTTGATGTCTTTAACGATATGGGTCTTGCGGAGAGGCCGATCATCCAGAGAGATCCGGCCGCCTGTGATCTGGATATTGGCTATGGAAAACTCCTGGGGTTTCTCCTTTTTTTTAGTGCCCTTCATGAGATCGGAGAAATTGTATGTCCCGTCTACGAACCGGATGACCTTGATAGAAGGGTTTTCCAGTTTTATCTCGCGGATGATGGGCGCCCTCTTGAAAAGGGATGCCCATTCGAGGTCGATGGTCAGCGAGGCTAAAGAGACGAATGAATCAGGGCGTTCCTGATCCTTAATGGACAGGCCCTGGACAATAACCACGAGGGTATAGGGGTTAATTTTTATTTTCTGAATGGTTACTTCCCGGTGTAGTGCCTGCCTGAGGTTTTTTGAGAGCACTGATGTGAGGACGGGGGGCAGGACGAAGAACCCCGTGATCGTAAAGACGATCCATAGGGAAATAACCACGATGGAAATGGTGCGTATCTTCTTTCTCATCTTAATTATATTTATATGCACTCGGAAAGTCAACTTTACCGGTATCGTAAGAAAAGATCAAGGGAGCGACGTGGGGAACATTGAAAAGAGAAACCGTCGACCTTATCAAAAGTAGTGGAAAGAAAAAGGGAGGAGAACAATGTTCGATTCTTGTTTGGATATTACCAAGTTCATGGAAACAGCAACCTACAGGCGCACACCCGAGTTCATTACCCCGAACAGGATTGTCCATGAAGACAAGGCCGTCATTCTCAGGCGGTTTGATGAGGGACGGACCGGTGCCCCGCTGCTCATAGTGCCGCCCCAGGCGGGCCACCATTCGAGCATATCCGATTATGCACAGGAGCAAAGCCTGGTCCAGACATGTCTGAGGGAAACGACGCTGCCGGTGTATGTCATTGAATGGAAACCGAGCACCCCAACCAGGCAGCATGAGACCATCAGCGATCTTGTATTGCAGCTGAGGCTGTGCGTGCATGATGCAGGAGAACCGGTGATCCTCGTGGGGCTCTGCCAGGGCGGGTGGCTCTGCGCCATCTATGCGGCCCTTTACCCTAAGGATGTCAAGGCACTTATGCTGGCAGCCGCGCCTATTGATTTCACAGCGGGTGGAGGCAAGCTCCAGGATGTGGTCCAGGGCATGCCCATCGATTTCTACCAGTGGCTCGTTACCATGGGCCTTGGAAACATGCTCGGCGACATGATGCTCATGGGGTGGAAGATCATGAACCCTTATGAGCGGTTCGTAAGCGACTTCATCAACCTCTGGGTCAATGTTAGGGATGAAAAATATTTGGAGAGGTCCAAACAGTTTCAGACCTGGTATGAGTATACCCAGAACATATCGGGCAGGTGGTATCTGCAGGCCGTGGACAAGCTCTTCAAAAAGAATCTCCTCATCCAGGGGAAGTTAAGGATTTTGGGAAAGTATGTGGATCTGCGCACCATCGCGTGCCCCATCGCCATGCTCGCAGGAGAAAAGGACGATATTACCCTGGTGCCGCAGCTCTTCAATATGAGCTCATATGTGGCAACCCCGCCTGAGGATGTCTTCCAGACAATAGTGGAGGATGCAGGGCACATCTCCGTATTTATGGGTCGAAAGGCCCTGAAGGACCACTGGCCGCCGGCGCTGAGGTTCACCCTTGAAAAGGCGGGGCTTGGTGCCGCACTCACCTATGGGGCAAGGCGAAACCAGAATATTGGACCTTCCCGGCAGATGGGCTCTACGTAAAAGAAACCTCTACAAAGAGCATAATGAAGAGGGTGGATGAAACATTATCTGCCCTTTTTCTTTTTGTTGGTTTTTTCTTGAGTGTGCGGACCTGGTTGAGGAGAGAATCCCGGGAAAGGAGCTATTCCATTCATGGCGTTGCGTGCCATCTCCGAGTAATTCATGCCCATATTCAGCCACTTGCCGAACTGCTCGTCAAAGGCCTGCTTGTACTGAAGATAGGAATTTATGGAGTCCTGCAGGTGTTTGTCAAAGAATTCGTGGAGAATACTACCGCCATAGCGGATGGCGAGGTGCAGCAGCGGCGGAGGCAACAGGGCATTCCTGTTCTTCGCCTCCTCCAGGATAATCTGTGTGAGGATGAATGCGGTAACGTCCTCGCTGGTCTTGGCATCAAGGACCTGCACGTCTTTGCCGCCCCTGATAATGTCCGCCACCTGGTTCAGCGTGACATAAGAGCTGTTTTCCGGGTTGTAAAGCCGCCTGCTCGCATATTTCTTCAGGATAACGGTCTCGCTCATAGCCCACCCATTCACTATTCTTCCACCAATACATTACCCTACTTATTGTCACAGCGCAACAAAAACCCCGCCGGGGCTCCGCCGGAATCGAGCTTACCACGATCATTAATAGTCATATTAAATAGATAAGCTAAACATATCTCGACGACGAAACAACCAGTCAGAAATAATAATTGCTGCAATGCAACAATCGCCCCTTGACAATCCATTCTTTGCCACTATTATAGGCTTGATTCCCAAGATAACGCTCATAATAGAGTAAGGAGGCAACAATGGAAAACAAGGAACTCGTAAAACAGATGGTTGATTTGCACAAGACATCCTTCGACAACAGCTTCAACATGCTCATTACCCTGCAGGACCAGATGGAAAAGATGGTTAATTCTTTTGTGGAACAAGCGCCATGGCTTCCAGCAGAGGGAAAGAAGGCAGTGACCAACCTGGTTAGCACCTATAAAAAGGGACGCGAAGACTTCAAGAAGGTCGTTGATGACGGTTATAAAAAGGTTGAGGAATACATAGCCAAATAGGCTAAAAAATTTAAATTAGGGAGGCGATAACAATGGATTATCAAAAAGACATGGCAAAGCAGGTGATTGCGTTTTACAAGACGACCTTTGACAACAGCTTCAACACAATGATCATGCTTCAGGAACAGGCGGAAAAGTTCATTAAGACCTTTGTCTCACAGGCCCCTGGGATGAACGACGAGGGGAGGAAGGTGCTGGACCAGTGGATGGGCGTGTATAAGAAGGGCCGCGATGATTACAAGAAGGCCATGGATGAGGGATATGCCAAGGTAGAAGAGTTCTTCGATAAATTCTCAAAGAGCTGATGAAAGGACCTGCCCTGCAGGTTAAAAAAAGAGAAAGCAAGGGAAAGGGGAACCGCCATGGACGAGAAAATTATTGTCAAACAGATGCTCGATTTTCATAAAAGCACATTCCAGAACAGTTACAATGCAATGGTAATGCTCCAGGACCAGACCGAAAAGATGCTCAGCACCTTTTTGAGCCAGGCAAACTGGATACCGCAGGACTTCAAGAAGGTTATGGGAGAGTGGACCACCACCTACAAGAAGGGCCGAGATGAATTCAAGAAATCAATCGATGAGAACTTCAAGCGCGTGGATGACTATTTCTCAGTTTCAGACAAGCCTCAGACCAAGACAAAGCAGCAATAGGTTTGCTTGCAGCGAAGACTTTTGCGGGGGGACTATGGATGACATCAATGAAGCAACCGATCGGGGCTTTGAGTATTATGGGTCTGTTTTCAAAGGGATTGAAAGGCTCATGGGCCTGAGTCTCGCCTTAGGCGAGGCCTCCCAGGAAAAGCTCAAGGCCAACGGTATATACTTCAATGGCGTGTTCAAGTACCTCAATGAGTTCATGACCCCCTTCTGGATCGCATTGAACTCTTTTAATGCCACCGAGCGCGAGAAGCTTGTCCGCCACACCCCCCAGGACAGCTTGCGCGATTACCTCGAGCTCCTCCAGTTCAATATCCAAGTGGCACAAAGAGGCTATGACAGCTCGATGAAGGCCATGACCGATTTCCATATGAACGAGCTCTCCAGGGCATTCAATTCATGGCTCAACACCATATTCGACCGGGACGGGGAGGACATCCAGTCCTTTGTGGAACGACAGGCCAACCTCCTGCAAAAGGTGATCTACGAATATCCCAAGGCCATTGATGATATCGAACCGGAGTATGGGTTCCACTTCGACACGGATGGTTATAAGAAGATAGCCGAGACAGAGCGCTTTACCGTCTATCAGGTTCTTCCGCAAAAGGGCATAAAGATCAAGTCGCTTTCAAAGCCGATCCTCATTATCCCGCCTTACGTACTCGGCGCCAACATACTTGGCTTTCTCCCAGGCGAGGGCAAGAGCTATGTCCATGCCTACGCCAACCAGGGGATACCCACGTATGTGCGCGTGCTCAAAGATATCGAGACCACGCCTGCCGTCCAGATCATGACCGGTGAAGACGATGCGTTGGACACCAGGTATTTCTGCGAGATCCTTCATAAGAAGCACAAGCTGCCTGTAACGCTCAACGGCTTCTGCCAGGGCGGGTTTGTAGCAGTGCTGGACATCGTATCGGGCGAGCTCGACGGCCTTGTGGATGCGCTTATCACCTGCGTGGCGCCCATGGACGGAACCAGGAGCAAGGCATTAATCGAATATCTTGCTCACCTGCCCGGCCGCTTCCGCGATCTCGGTTATGCCGTCAAAGACCTGCCGAACGGCAACTCCGTGGTGGACGGCAAGGTAATGAGCTGGGTGTACAAGCTCAAGAGCATGGACAGAGAGGCCCCCATTTATACCCTCTACCGCGACCTCATGATGTTCGACGATCCGCTGGGCAAGGATGTGAAGATAACGAAGACCGCTGCGGCGCTGAACCACTGGCTCATTTACGACCGCAAAGACATTCCGGTGGCCATCACGAAAATGAGCTTCGATTCCTATACCGTTCCGGTGGCCGAAGACGGTACCTTGCCGGTGAAGCTCTTTGGCCGGAAGCTCAATTTTAAGAGGATCACGGAAAAAGGCATCAAATTCCTCATCTGCTATGCGGAAAATGATGACCTTGTGGACAAGGAGTCAGCACGGGCACCGCTTGATTATGTGGATGCGGAGGTGACCGTGTTCCCTAAGGGCCATGGCGCTATTGCAACGACCTGGTCCGCGACCGAGACGGAATATGCCATCCATAAACGCTATGCAAACGGCTCGCGAGGGCCGGTGCGATTCCAGCTTGACCTCGATGAAGAGATCAGAAAGGGGAAATCCCATGGATAAGCAGTTTTTAGAGTTCTGGGGTAATATGATGCTCTCCTCAGCCAAGGGCCAGCAGCAGTTTGAAGACATCATGAAGTGGTTCTCGGGCAATTTCACGGAGTTCAAAGACATCACTTCGACCTTCTGCAAGATGTATGGGCTCGACCCGGAGGCCCAAAATGCACCCGGAAACCTTAATATATGGCAGAAGGCCTTTGACGAGTTTCAGAGATCCTTTGGCGAACTTGCCATCATGATGGACTTGGTGCCCAGAAAGGAATACATCGCCCTGTCCCGGGAGAACCAGGACCTGAAGAGACGCCTTGCCGAGCTGGAAGAAGGTATGGCCCACCAGAGGGCGCTCCTGGCGGAAAAGACCATTGTTTCAAGCGAGGGGCTCAAGGGTTTCCAGGAGCTCATCAGCGAGCAGGCAAAACATTATCAGGATTTCATGAAAAATATAGGCAATATCTTCGAGGAGAAACCCTACTCGCCAGAGGCCCGGCCCGCGCCCGCAGCTGACAAGCCCAAGCCTGCATCCGCAGGGCCGAAAAAGACTAAGACGAAGGCCGAGGTTGCAACAAATACAACTACGAAAGCTACTAAGAAAAAGTGACCCTTGAATTTCTTTTGCAACTTCTATTACATATTGACATTCATCCAATACGGATTATCATTATTTATTGTATTATTAGTACGTTTCTCTCTGTCGGGATTCTTTACCTACAATGTGTTTTATCATGTATTCCCGGTTAACCATGAGAGGCTCAAATCTATCCCATGGTTTCGGTGAGGACACCACATGAGAGGGAGGAAGGACGATGAAAAACCGCAGGAGAGATAGACGGGTACATTTCCCGGCCAAAATAGATGCAACCATTACCTACAGCGATGCATTGAAGAAGGTTGCAGGCGGCCTCATCGGAGACATAAGTACGAACGGCATGTTCATGTTGACAGAAGCTGTCCTTGACAAGGATGCCTATGTGACCATGCGGCTTAACAGCGAAAACTATATTGGGAAATCTGTCTATATCCAGGGACTTGTTGTCCGCACCGATGACCGCGGAATGGCCATCAGGTTTACCCATGCCGACGATGACGATATTACCACACTTTTGAGTTATTAATCTGTACACATTGAGATTTAATCAAACCATTTTGATTGAATGGTTGGGAATAGCGGTGAATGTTGTAAGCCCCATACTTTGATATTGTAAAGGAAGGGGCAGGATTTTCGGATGCAATCATGATCTTGCCGACCCCGTTTTGATAGTGGATGACCGTTTTGAAACTTTTAGAAATATCCATGAGATGTGTAATGATCTTCTTTGCCGGGGTGCCTCTGACGAGCCTGGGTTGGAACCCGACCTCCTGATTGTTTACATTCAGCGGGTACAGGATTACCTGTACCGGGACATTGCCCTTGAACCTTGTAACCGGAGCAAAGCTGAACGTCGCATTATCACTGATGGCGCCGAAGGCATAGTTACCAAGACTGTAAAAGACAGGCCTGCCCTTGAATATCTCTATGGGCTGCGGTACATGGGGGTGATGGCCCAGCACGATATCCGCCCCTGCATTTATCGCATGATGGGCAAAATCGATTTGATACTTCTTGGGCTCGCTCTTCAGTTCCTCACCCCAGTGGAAGCTCACTATGAGGATATCCACCCTTGATCTGGCATCCCTGATATCCTGTCCCACTTGCGCCCAGTCAGGGTGTGCGGTGCCCGGCTTATGGGGGGTTGCCCAGAACTCCTCGGGAAAGGTCAGCGAATATGCCAGGAGGCCATACCGCACCCCGTGCCTTTTTATGACAGCGAGGCTGCCGGCTGATGCCAGGTCAGCCCCTGCCCCGGTAAAGACGAGCCTGTTTTTCCGGCACTGCCTGATGGTATCCCTTAGGCCCTTCTCGCCATAATCCATGATATGGTTATTCGCCAGTGACAGGAGGTTAAAGCCTGCCTTCCTGATGGCGCCGAGCGATTCCGGATCACCCCTGAAGGTGTACTCCTTGTCTGTGTAGCGGACCCCCTCCATGGTAATGGGATATTCGAGGTTTGCAAATGCAATATCAGCAGAAGCGATAAGCCTCTCAAGGTTTTCATCCTGGAAAGGATAATCATATCCCTTTGCCTGAAGAAGAGGTTTTGCGCTGCCGGTAAGCATGATATCGCCGACTGCGAGCACACAGTGTACTTGCAGCGCACTCTCATCACCCGTCTTGCTGTGAACATCACCGAATAAGGCACTGGGATACCAGGAAAGCATTGTCAGTATAATGCAGATGGGCAGTATGGGGAGTGTTGCCCGTGATATTTTACAGGGCAGGAAAAGACGGGTGTTCCTTCTGTCAACCCCTTGATACACGTCGTTGTTTGCCTGCGCTCTTCTTTGAAGGGAATTTTTGTGAGCAGATATCGAGGTTCTCCGGGTTTATATATGTCCCCCGGTGAGTAATGCGGAAATCGAGGTGAGGACCTGTTGCAAGCCCTGTCATGCCCACATATCCTATTGTCTCACCCTTGCGCACCCTTTTTCCAAGCATGAGGTTCTGGGAATAATGGGAGAGATGCCCGTACTGCGAGATGTACCCATTGGAATGCATGATGCGGATGGTCTTGCCGAAGCCCCCATCCCACCCAACATAATTCACCCGTCCTGGTCCTATGGAATGTACCGGGGTCCCGGTTGGGGCAGAGTAATCAATGCCGAGATGGGGTTGGGCCAAATTGGTAAAGGGATCTACCCTGGAGTAACTGAACCCGGATGATATCCGCCGATAGGTGAGTGGCACCCTAAGGAAGGTGGCCTCATCGGCTTTTGCCATGCGGGCTTTACGTGTCTTCTTGGATCGAGCGTTTCTATGGAGTATAGGCCCATTCTTCTTGTCAGGGGCATGGAATTTTGTTGATGACAGGTCTTGATTCCCGGCATCTGCAGGATTGTCCACTGCCGTTGTTGTTAAGGAATCTTTGTCCAATGGCGGCAGTTCAGGGGATAGCACCAGACCGCTTGCCAACAACTCGTAAGGGCTCTGGGTGGTTGTGCGTACACTATCAGGCAGGCCGCAGTTATAGGATGAGAATGTTTTTATGGTGTTTCCGGTCGTTACTGAGGCAACGGGTTTTATTTGAGGGAGAGATGACTTGGCAGAGGCCTGACGGTTCTTTAACGGTTGATTCGGTCTTACGCCAGGTTGGTTTTTTTGAGTGAAGAGAGTATTTGGTCTTGCCTGAACGAGTCTTATAACCTTGCCGTTATACAGGACAACCTTTTTTCTGCTGGACGGCGTATAGTTAATCTCCTGAAGGCCCGTGCCATCCTGGCTGAAATAGAACTCAAGCTCGCCGCCCGGCCGCATCTTGGTGAGCTTATATACACGGAAAGCCTTTTTCGAGATGTACAGGGCGTCTTTCCTTGATACACCGGCCTTCACCAGGATGTCACAGAATACATCGCCTTTCTGTATGACATATACGTTCATGGGTTTTGTCGATGGGGCAGGGGGGATTTTATGGGCAAGCTGTTCCTTCACCAGTCCCGCCCCGGTTGGTGAAGAAGTCATGCCGGTGCTGGCGTACAGGACAGAAGGCAGGAAGATTTGCCCCAGGAGACCTGCTATGCATACAAACAAGATATTCCGCACGCAGAATATTTTCATGTCTTTTATCATGGGATGGAACCTCCCCGCAGAATTCCCTGATAGATCTATCAGGCTCAATAACATTAACAACGGCTATACTATGGAGGAAAGAGAAATGCAAGTTCAGTTAATAATTTAATGATATCAATATGATATTCAGGAAATATGCATTCTCGTATTTTATAGTTTAACGCATGTCGCTGCCGCCGGGTGGCAACTCGGTGGCAGGCTTGGTGAAGTCGCCTTTGCGCTTATCCCTGTCCCGCTTCCTCTCCTGGCAGAGGAAAAGCAGTGCGGCGGCATTGGCCTTTACATGGGCAAACAGGCTTTCCGGCCCTGTGTATTTTTCATAGTGCTCCAGATTATATTCAAGATCCTTGATGGCCTTGGCCAGGGCCTCCTCATGCATACTGTGCTTTTTCTGTACCATGATCTTTTTGGCTTGGGCTTCAAATTCATCCATGGCAATCCTCCTTTGGGTTTAATGAGATGCCGGCAAGCAATGGCCCGGTCAATTCTTAGGCACAGTGTTCTTATCGGCCTTCTCGATCTTATCGTTTTTTTCCACCTTGTCAACCTTCTCGTCAACCGACCACTTGTATTCGGATACCTCGACCTTCTTCTTGGTTTCCACCCGCTTCACCGGCACCGGTTTGAGGGTTATTTCATAGAGCTTGCCCTCGCCCGTGTAATTATCCAATGCATCTTTTAAGGACTGATAGATCTCGATCTTCTGGCTGCCGAACATGGTGTCCTTTATAATTGCATATTCTTTTGCAGATGCCGCACTTGTGATGATAAGAACGGCCACGCAGAGCATGAATAATTTTCTCATAGCCTATCCCCCCTTCATCATCTAAGTGTTTTTTGTCCGGTATTTTCACAGATATGTCAATCGGAACATAGACGATAGGGTTACAGGCATCGGGCATTAAGTCAAAGAAATGGTTGCAGTCACCTCCGGCCTAAAGCCTTCTCAGCCAGAGTCTCTTTATATTTTTCGAAACACATCCGCTCAATGGAAGAGAGCCTTTCAAAGGCCTTTTGGAAAGAGATTGCAGAGCTTGTAAAGACCCCGTGACCGTGGACAATGGCTGCATGGCCCGCTTGCATGGCCTGAGGCAATGTGTGCACAAGCCCACGACTTCCTGCGCCGACCTCGCCGGCCACCACGGGCACATCGCCGACGGTTCTCGTTTGCCCGAACTGCAATGGCTCGCCCGCCATGGACATGATCACCGAGAATCGAGGATGGCCGTGCAGGATAGCCGTATCACCGGTGAGTTCATATATCTTCACATGGGCTGAGAGTTCGGATGACGAAGTGAGCTCGCATGTGGAGGAACCATCCAGAGGCACACAGTCTATGCGGCCCGGCAGCTCATCCAGGGAGGATCCTGTCTGGGAGATGTAGATGAGGGAGTCTTTCCTGAAGGATATGTTGCCGAAAAAGGAATCCACCAGTCGTGCAGCCACGGTTGCCTTGCCTGCGTCGTCCATGGCCTTAATGATGCCGGCCTCGTCAATGGGCCTTTTTCCGGAGAGGGGGTTCGAGAAGGCAGGTGTGTCGAACGGTAAGAGGAAGCCGCCGCAGGCATCGATCTGCCGTGCTGATGGTTTTGCAATATCGCCAAGGCCTTGCAAACCCAAGAGGATGTCGGCAAAGAATTTGACAAAGCAGGCGAAGCATATGGAGCTCATAACAATGAAGGCCTGCTCAAGTGATACGGTGCCGGTAGTAATGATACCGAGGTCCTTGACAATGCATCCCTTTCGGGAATTCAGGGCGCAGGCGACGAGGCCCGGATCAAACGAGTCGACCACCGGTATATCGTGAATAAAGGTAAGGCTCTCGGTGTCCTTAGGGGAGATGAGGCCAGGGTTTGCAAGGACCAGTTCGCTGATGATCGCCCACCTGAGTGGATCGGGCCTGGCGATGAGCAGGCTGTTGATAGCGAGGTCATCGAACAGGGCGCTGACCTTATCAGGTATCCTATCGTTGTTGGAGTAGATCTCATCGTCCAGGCCGTAAAGCTGCGCATCAGCCGGGGCGGTTATGAGGCCGTGGTCCAGCAGTTTCTTAAGATATTTGTTCACCTGGTCCTGCATACACCCAGGTCCTTCATGCGCGTCTCGGTGAGAGTGCCGTCTTCGTTGCATCCGCGAATCCGGTAGTATCTGGAAAGGGCCTCATCAAAGGCCGCCCTGTTAATGGGTAGGATGTCAATGCCCGGGCCGTTCGTACCGGGCTCTTTATAGAAACGCTCCGGGAGCATGTCGTCCTTGCGGGTGAACCCTCTAATGGTGTTGATATGACGTTCAAGGGTATAGATATTGTCCCCGATCTTAAGCAGGTCCTGGGTGTCGTATTGAAGCCCGGTTACCGCAGCGAATCCCTTTGCATATTCTTCAAGCGTGGCGCCCAGGTATGCAAACTTGCAGGTGCCTATGGAATCGATGACGGCATTGAGGTCCTCTGCTAGTTTGATGATCCTTGCCTTGCCGGAAAAGGAGAAGCGGTCTGTGGCAACAGGCTTGCCAAGGATCTCATGGGCGATGGGGTAGGCCCTGAGGTGGCATCCGCCACGACTTGAGGTGCCATAGGCCAGCGCCATGCCATAGGCCCCCCTCGGGTCATAGGCGGGCAGTTCCAGTCTTTTGACGCTCATGGATTTGTCAGGTGCACCGAGCTCGAGGGCAAGGGCTGCAGACCCCATCATCAAAAGTCCTGAATCCTTTTGGGCGCCCAGGATGTCGCGCACCTTTCTCACAAGGACCTTTCCGGTATAACGCTCACCTCTTATCTCGGCCAGGCATGCTATGGTGGAGGCCGCGGTTATGGTGTCCATGCCGGTCTCGTTGCAGATATGGTTTGCCTCGATGATGGACCCGAGGTCGTCATTTTCGTTGAGTGCGCCAAAGTGCGACAACGTCTCGTACTCGGGTATCTCCCTCATAGACTTCTGCTTGCAGGCAATGGGGCAGCCGTGGCAGGCATAGTGTTTCGGCTGTTCCTTTGAGCGTATGGTAGGGCCGCTGAAGGATTTGTACCCTTCAAAGAAGGTCCTGCGGAAATTGGCTGTAGGCATCATATAACGGGATGCTATGAGGTCTACCAGGGCGCTTGTGCCGTAGGCGCTGATCCCCGACCTTCCCATGATGAAAGGCGTTGCATCGAAGAGCCGTATGATGTCTTTGCGGGCAATCTCTTCTGCCTGGGGGTCATGGACCTCGGCATGTGCGCTGCCGCTGCCGCATACCGTAATGGCCCTGAGGTTTTTTGATGCCATCACAAGGCCCAGACCTCCCCTTCCTGAGGCAAAACAGGAGTCCACCATGATGGAGGCATACCGGCAGCCCTTGAATGCGGCCTCTCCCACGGCTGCAGTAGAACCCTTGCGTGAGTCCAATTTTTTGAACACGGCGGACAACGGTGTTTCGGCTGCCAAAGAGACTTCTTCAAAGCTAACTGTCTCATCTTGGACACATACAACGAGCTGCTTATCACCCCTGCCGGTTATATGGATGAGGTCAATGCCCGCTTTCTTCATCTGCAAGGCCAGAGAGCCGCCTACGGAGCAGCTGAACACCGTGTTGGTAAGGGGCGAGAAGGCCGAGATCATCATGCGGCTCGCAGAAGGGATGCGTGAGGCTGTGAGTGCGCCGATGGCAAAAATAAGCGGGGCATGGGCATCACATGCCTTTAGTGATGGCGTATTATGAAGAAAATAGGCGCCTATGCCCCTCCCGCCGAGGTATATCCCGGCCAAGGCAGGGTCGAGCCTTTCCCTGCGGGAGCGCCTTGCGGCCATGTCGATAAAGAGGCAGACAAGTGAAAATTCCTTATGCATGGGCGCCTAGTGTAATGTAATCTTCCCTCAAGCTCAACGGGAATGAGCCAGATTATGGCTTTTCATAGAGAATGCCGTCCTAAGTTGCCAGGGCCTGTTAAGTGTGATAATGCTTGTAAGCTACTAGTAATAAGGAGGACGAAAACTATGATTAGCACATCGCATCTTCTCATCCTGCTGGTTATCGTACTTGTTATCTTTGGCGCCGGCAAGCTGCCCGAGGTGGGAAGCGCCCTGGGAAAGGGTATCAAGAATTTCAAATCCGCTATGGATGAAACCCCCGGGAGCAAGGAGGCGAAAGGCGATATCGAGGACAAGAATAAAGGGCAGAAGGCAGACTGACAGTGAAGGCCCATCTGTAATAGCCAAGATCCGACCATACATCAAACTCTTATAAGGGGTTCGTATGGAGATAAGCAAACGATGGTGTGTTGTAGTGCTTATGGCACTTTTAGCCCTGTGTTTCTCATCAAACCTCCTTGCGGTTGATATCGGCGTGGCCTGGGAGGGAAAGTCCGGGATGGCGAACAATGTCATAAAGGGCTTTGCCGAAGGGATCAAGGGAGCGGGCATCAATAATGAAAAAGATTCTGCCTTCGATGAAGTCGGTGATGCTCCTCATGGAAAAAGGACACCCTTCCGCCCCCATAGAAGAGGAAGAAACAAAAGCGGCCTGCATTGCATTCAAAATATCCTACCATGGCAAAATGTGTTCATCTGTGGATGAGATCCTGACTGCCGTGAAGGAAAATAAAGACTCTGAACGGGAACACATACAAGAAGCTCGGCCTTCAGATACCGCCCAATGTTCTGGGTGCAGCAAAGATCATTCAGTAAAAATTTTACCCTCTCTCCTCTTCCGGGGAGAGAGGGTCTTTCTGTATCATATTGAATATACAAGCTCCATGTTTATCTAATACATATTCTTAAAAGGCTTCGGCCCCACCAGTTTATTTCCAACTAGCCGTTATTTCACATAGAACGATATAGGGACAGCGCCTATTTTATATTGATAAAATAGTGTCCATTTGGTAAGCTTTACGTATGACGCGAATTACAAGGGTTGTAGCCCCCATGGGACCGAAAAAGGAGGAGGTTAAATAGGCGCTGTCCTTATTATTCCCACAATGTGAGAACAATTTTCAAATAAAATAATATTATGGAAGGAGAAGTATATGGGCAAAAGGATGAAGATGGCAATTGTTTTGCTGGCGGCATTAATGGTGATCCCGTGCGGGTTGTTCGCAGCAGGTTCCTACGAGGGGCTGACGGCGCGGGTGGGCATAGGCCATTTGACCGACAGCGATATTGGCGATTATGCAAAGATGCCTCTTGATATTTTTGTGGACTATGATATTCCCCTACCGACTGTCCATGAGGTGACCATACGCCCGAATATCGGCCTGATCTATATAAAAGGCAAAGATGAGGCGGATGGGATGACTATCAAGGAGATCCCTGTCATGGTCGACGCAGTGTACCATATCAGCCAGCCGGGCATGCAGGTGAGGCCGTATTTTGGAGCAGGCCTCGGGTTTATCCATGGAACGCTGAGCGGTACCGAAGATAATGATGGGAGTGAAACAAGATTTGCCTTTGGTTTTTTGGGTGGGGTGGAGTTCCCCCTGAGCCCGACCGGCAGCTTTGTAGCGCAGCTGGATTACATCTTGTGCCATTCTGATAAGTTGGATGTAGACATGGATATGTTCAATCTCTCTGTGGGGTATAAGTTCCGCTTCTAAACACAGCGGGTAACAAGAAGCAAACATTTAAGAGAAATTCATCTTGCCTGTCACCCCCGCGGAAGCGGTGTCTGGGAAAGTTTATAACACCGGGCCCCGCTTCCGCGAGGCATACATCACGTAACTTCCAGGAGAGAAATTAGGGGTTCACATTATTACCTTGCAAGGATGAAAGAGAGAAACGTTCCCTTTTCTTCCCAAAAGATTATCCGGTTTTTCATGTTGCCCATTGATTCATCCATGAAGCTGTGGTGAGATCACCTCTATGAATCTCGATGAAACCGACAAGGCAATCCTTGCCCTGGCCGGAGGGGATGTAGAGGTATGCATGCGGCCCTTTGACGCGTGGGCGGATAAGCTCAGCATCCCGGTTGGAGAATTGATATCGCGGCTCCAGGCCCTCAAGCAAGAAGGTGTGATCAGGGAGATCAAGGCGGTCCTCAGGCATACGCAGGCAGGCTTTACTGCCAATGCCATGGTGGCATGGTCCGTTCCCGAGGCCCATGTAGATGAGATCGGGCAGAGAATCGCCTCTTCTCCTGCGGTGAGTCACTGCTATGAGCGGGGCGGCTTCGACCGCTTCAATATCTTTTCCATGATCCATGCGCGAACGGATGATGAGATCTTGGAAAGGGTGAATGCCATATCCCAGGCGACCGGCATCAATGATTACCGGATATTCCGGAGCATCAAAGAGCTGAAAAAGACCTCCATGAGGTATTTTTGCCAGGAGGGTTCTTGTGACGAATGAGGGTCTGTTCGCAGCTTCACAAAAGGTCATACCGGGTGGCGTAAATTCACCGGTGAGGGCATTCCTGAAGGTGGGAGGCATTCCCCGATTCATAGAAAGGGGTGATGGTGCCTTCATTACGGATGCCCAAGGAAAACGATATATCGATTTCGTCCTCTCCTGGGGGCCGCTTATCCTGGGTCACTGCCGCCCCTCTGTCGTAGAAGCTATCAGGCGCCAGGCAGGCCTCGGCATGAGTTATGGGGCCCCCACAAGGCTGGAGACGAAGATGGCCGAGCTGGTATGCTCCGCCTTTGACAGTATCGAGAAGGTCCGGTTTGTCAGCTCCGGCACCGAGGCCGCAATGAGCGCCATAAGGCTCGCGCGGGCAGCTACCCGCAGGCAGCTCATCGTCAAGTTCGAGGGGTGCTACCACGGCCATGCAGACAGCCTCCTGGTGAAGGCGGGATCAGGTTTGCTGACCCTGGGTGTCCCCGACTCCGCGGGTGTGCCCGACGCGGTCGCGTCCGCAACGGCAGTGCTGCCTTACAATGACACACCGGCCCTTGAGGAGTTCATGAAAAACCGCTGCGCAGAGGTGGCTGCGGTCATCGTGGAGCCTGTGGCAGGGAACATGGGCATGGTGCTGCCCAGGAAGGGTTTCCTGGAGTCGATCAGAAGGTTGACCAGCCTTTGCGGAGCACTCCTTATCTTTGATGAGGTGATCACGGGCTTCAGGTTCTGTTTCGGCGGCTATCAGAACATTGCAGGCATAATGCCTGACCTTACCTGCCTGGGCAAGATCATCGGCGGCGGCCTGCCTGCTGCTGCCTTTGGTGGTAAGGCCGACATCATGGACCTGCTGGCCCCCCTGGGCCCGGTTTACCAGGCAGGGACGCTCTCGGGAAATCCCCTGGCAATGGCCGCAGGCCTCGCGACATTGGAGACACTCAAAGGGCTCGCCCCCTATGAGATGCTCGGACAGGCCATGGCTGCATTCACCTCAGGGCTTGAGGATCAGGCAAAGAAGGCGGGCATCCCGCTGACCATCAACGCTTTAGGCCCCATGGCCGGGATGTTTTTCCATGAAGGGCCGGTGGAGACCTTTGAAGATGTCATGGCATCCGATGCAGCAAGGTATGCGAAGTTTTTCCATGCCATGCTGGATGAGGGTGTTTACCTGGCGCCGTCTCCCTATGAGTCGCTCTTTGTGAGCACGAGCCACACCGTCGAGGTGATTGATCAGGCCTTGACGGCCGCAGCGATTGCGTTTGCCGGTCTCTAACCCTTAAGGAAGGGGAAGAACTAAGATCAGTTCTCTTTCAATATTCCATTGATCTTCACTGATAGCTCACCCATGGTAAAGGGTTTCTGGATAAAGCCCTTGCATCCTTTCTCCATGATCTCCTTCGCATGGTCGTCCAGGCTGTAGCCGCTCGATAGCATGACATTCACGTCTTTGTTGATCTTGCAGAGCTCTTTGAAGGTCTCTTTCCCGCTGATATCGGGCATGATGATATCCAAAACCACGAGATCGACCTTGTTACTGTTCTGCCTGTACATCTCGATCCCGGCTCTTCCGCCCTGTGCCGACATTACTGTGTACCCGAGAGTGGAGAGCATCTGAGATCCTACATCAAGGATCATCTCCTCGTCATCGATCAGCAGAATTCTCCCTCTCCCCTTACGCACCTCTTCGACAACAGCGGCCTTTTCTTCTTCCACCAGGACCTTGTCCGAGGCAGGGAGATATACCATAAATGCACTGCCGGAGGCGGGCTCGCTCTCTACATAAATAAACCCTCCGTGGTGCTTCACGATGCCATAGACCGAGGCAAGCCCCAGGCCTGTCCCCCGGCCGAGCTCCCTGGTGGTGAAGAAAGGCTCAAAGATCCTGGCCTTGGTGGGTTCATCCATGCCAATGCCCGTGTCAGCCACGGTCGCCTTGACGTACCTTCCGGGTTTGAGCTCATAAGGCCTCACCTCAACCTCACCCAGTTCCACGTTTTCGACAGAGATTGAGAGATCGCCTCCGCCAGGCATGGCCTGCAAGGCATTCACAAACAGGTTCAGAAATACCTGCTCCATCTGACTGTGATCCACCTCCACGCTCCAGAGTCCCTCCTGTATCGTATGGCGGATCCGGATTTCTTTCCTGGTCCGGCCGAACATCTCTGAGCTTTTTCTGATGAACTCCCCGAGGTTCGTGGTCTTGACCTCGTATTTACCTCCCCGTGCAAACCCAAGTAGCTGCTTCGTGAGGTCGGAGGCACGCTTGACGTATTCCTCTGCATGTTTCAGCCTGGTGTGCGAGGGATCGTTTTCATCGATCTTCATGAGGACCAGCGACACATTCCCCAGGATCCCCATGAGGAGGTTGTTGAAGTCATGCGCGACACCGCCTGCCATAGTCCCTATGGCCTCCATTTTCTGTGACCTCATGAGCCGCTCCTCAAGGTCCTTCTTCTCGGTGATGTCTATGAGGAATCCTCTCAGGCCTGCAGGTTTACCGTCACGGATTATGCGAGTCGTATGCGCCATGGCCGGGAAAGGCGTACCGTCCTTTCTCCTGGCCGTGTACTCGGTAAGGCCGGCCTTCTCACCAGAGAATATGGTCTGCATATTGTGCTTCAAGGCAGCATGATCTTCAGGGGCAATAACGTCAAAGACCCGGAGGCCTTCACCAAGATCATCCGGTACGTAGCCGAACTGATCGAATGCGCTGCGATTCACGAAGGTTATCCTGCCTTCAAGGTCTGCCTCGAAAACCGTCTCGGGCAAAAGCTCGGCAAGATCCCTGAACCGTTCTTCACTCTGCCTGATGAGTGCATTGGCATTATTGAGCTCATTGTTTGTCTTGCTCAGCTTTTTTCTCAGCTCATTGATATAGCTGCCGATAAAAGAGAACCAAATGAGAACGATAAAGAGGGTAATAAGATAAAATATCTCCAGTCTGAGGTTGACGCTTTTCGGGTGATTGATGAGGAGGAGCATGATTACTAAGCCATATCCCATCGGCGCGAACAGAGAGAGAAAAAAGAACTGGCGAAAGTTCAGTCTGAAGGTGCCAAAGGTGAAAACTACCATGTAAAGTAAAAGCATGATCCCCCGGCCCTCATCCAAGGAGTATGCCCAGACCATGTTGTATACCGTTGCGAGAATGATTTGAATCAGGGTGAGGCTCGGATCCTTGAAGCGTAGATTTAATCCAGTACGGAGCAGGAAGAAAATAATCAGGTTAGTCGTAACGATAATTGCAAAAATCCAGAAAATCGGTATCAGATACCTTACGAACAACCCATTGTAATAGCAATACAGTGCGATGAGCATCCATACAATATACGTGGCAAAGGCCATGAGGAATCTCTTTATCCTCAAGGCCTGTTTAGGGTCATCTCCGGGTATTATGCACATCATCTGTGATTCACCTGCACAGCCTGTAATGTATTGTATATAAGTTCGGAATCTTTCGCTAAAAGATAAAGACATTAATTGACCTCCTGCCGGATTTGAGAGAAAGGATCCGGTACACCTTACGCTGCCTCCCCCCGATTTATACTTTTTCGAAGACGATGGGATCAACGGTCCATCCAGCTCATACTGAGGGCAATTTCATCCTTGACAGCTTACTTACTAGTTAGTAAATATAAATAAGAGACGAATATGCGTAAACCACAAAGCGAGACGGGAAAAAAGATAATCGATCTTGGAGAAAAGCTGCTCCTCCGTCAGGGTTTTAACGGCTTCAGTTATGCCGACATCGCGGCCCCTTTAGGGGTAAAGAATGCTGCCATCCATTACCATTTCCCCAGCAAGTGCGATCTTGGCCTTGCCGTTATCCAACGGGCCAGGAGCCGTTTTAAAAGATGGTGCACCGGGGAGGGAACGGCCAGGATGAGCGACTGGGAAAAGCTCAACGGCTTTTTCCAGATTTACCACCATTACCTCGCCAAGAGCGATTCGGTCTGTCTGAGCGGTGCCCTGGAAACGGATTTCACAACCCTGCCGCCGCCGATGCAGGAAGAGGCCCGGGGATTGGTGTTGGATCTCCTTACATGGATGGATCAGTTCTTAAGCGGTGCGCGGGACAGGGGAACATTTTCATTTCCGGGGACTCCTCGCGATCAGGCGATTGTAGTGCTTGCAGTCATGCAGGGCAGTTTGCAGATGATACGGGCAATGGACCCGTCAATATTTGAGGCTGCGGTGGGCCAGGTACGCCGCTTGCTTGAACCGTAGAGTCCGGGATAAGGGGCCTGTGATTCTTTTTTGATCGTACGGGAAAGCCGCCGGCCGGTTTCATCTGAAATAGTGTGAATACGAAATTCAGGAGGGTTACATGGATAACACGATACCAAGATCAAAAAACAACGATTATTCAAAGGATATCATTGGAGAACGCCATCAGTTTCTCAAGGAAAAGACCGGCATAGAACTGAAACATGTGGATAAGTATTCCTTTGACCCTGCCGTACTCCCGGGGAATATCGAGCATTTTATCGGGGTAGCCCAGGTGCCCATAGGAATTACCGGCCCTTTGCTCGTAAACGGAGAATATGCCCAGGGTGAATTCTATGTCCCCCTGGCGACGAGTGAAGGAACCCTTGTCGCAAGCTACAACAGGGGAATGAAGATCATAAAACTGTGCGGCGGTGTAACTACGACGATCCAGGAAGAAGCGATGCAGCGCGGCCCTGTATTCATATTCGAAAATGCCCGTCAGGCCCGTGATTTCGGTATCTGGCTGAAAGAAAATTTCGAAGAGATCAAGAAACAGGCCGAGAGTACGACCAGAACCGGAAAGCTTATCACCATTGAGCAGTATCATGCCGGCCGGTTTGTATACACCCGGTTCGATTATACCACCGGTGATGCCGCAGGCCAGAATATGACGGGGAAGGCCACCTTTATCGCGTGCGAGTGGATCAGGAGAACCAACCCCCAGGTAAAGAGATACATGATAGACGGCAATTTCTCTACGGATAAGAAGCATTCAACCATAAATCTCCTCAGGACCAGGGGCAAGAGGGTTACAGCCGAGATCACGGTCCCTGAGAAGATCGTCAGGGAGCAGATGAACCAGTCACCGGCAAGGCTGCAGTTTTACCACGGTGTCGGGATGCTCGGATCATATATGTCCGGCGCCATAAACAATGGAAGCCACTCCGCCAACGGGATCACCGCCCTGTTCATCGCAACGGGGCAGGATGTGGCAAACGTCGCGGAGGGGTCGGCTGCAATAACCTACAGCGAGAGGACAAAGGAGGGTGACTACTACTTTTCAGTCGTTATCCCCGCAATGATTGTTGCAACCCATGGAGGGGGTACAGGCCTTGCGACCCAGAAAGAATGCCTCGATCTGATGGGCTGCTCCGGGAAAGGCAAGGTAAAGAAGTTCGCCGAGATTGTCGCTGCCACAGTCCTTGCAGGGGAGCTTTCATTGATGAGTGCGATGAGAGTGAATAAGGACGGCACGAGTGACTGGATATCAAGTCATGATAAATTGGGGAGGAACAGGTAAGTTTCATCTCAGGTGTTTATTTCTCTCTCAAGATCATGAATATGGAGGTTTCAATATGGCAAACAATAGTGACCAAAAGAAGGGATATGTAATCCCCGAGGAAGAATTCAAGAGGCAGATGGAGTATATCAATACCATTGATCCGTACCCTCCGCATATTTTCTACCAGAAATTCCTTGAAGTGATCCACAAGGCTAAAACAGAAGGAGGAATAAACTGGGGTACCATATACGAAAAAACGGCTGAAGAATTCCCCAACAGAATAGCGGTCAAATGGGATAATTCCGATACGACGCCGACTTCCATGCAGGAGGTCATCCCCCATATCAAGTATAAGGAATTCAATGAGGCGGTAAACCGTTATGCAAACTACTTTCTAGAAACCGGTGTTCAGAAGGGAGATGTCATATGCATCCTGCTGGCCAACAGGGTGGAGTCGCTGGAACTGCATGTCGCTGCCGCCAAGATCGGGGCAGTCTCATCAATGATGAATACGGGATGGCGTGGCAGAACCCTCGCCTACGCCTTGAACCTGATTCCCGGCAAGGCGGTCATCGTGGGGGAAGAGTGTATCGATTTGTACCAGGACGCACGCCCTGAAATGAAGAAAACCGAGGGGCAACAGATCTATTACCTGGAAGATGCAGGCGGATCACCCATGCCGGACGGGTTTATCAATATCAAGGAAGCTCTAAAGGATATCTCTGCACAGAATCCCCCCACAACAGGCGCGATAGGCATCTACGACCCTTGCCACCTCGTGTTCACTTCCGGCACCACGGGCGGCATGCCCAAGGCTGCATTCACGACCCATAAGACCATGGTGGAAAATGCGAATGCATTCCAAATGATCCTGGATATGCAGAAGAATGACACCATCTATGTCCCTCTCCCCTTCTTTCATAATACCTTCCTCGTTTCAGCCTGGCCTCCTGCAGCACTGAGCGGAGGGGCCATCGCCATCCGCAGGAAATTCAGTGCAAGTCATTTCTGGAATGACACACGAAAATTCAGGGCGACGAAATTCTGTTATGTCGGAGAATTGTGCCGCTATCTGATGAACCGGCCGGAAAGGCCCGATGACGCTGCAAACCCTGTTGAAGGGATGTTCGGCAATGGCCTCCGCCCTGAGATCTGGAAGGCGTTCAAGAAGCGCTTCGATATACCTGCCGTCAATGAATTCTATGGCGCAGCGGAGCTGCCGAGCGGGTTTGTAAATCAGTACAACTTCGACTGTACGATCGGCCGCAGCGTAAAAAACAATGCTGTCGTAAAGTATGACATACATAAAAGCGAACCGGTCCGGAATAAGGACGGCTTCATGGAGAAAGCCGATTACGGCCATACCGGTCTGGTCTTATTTGAAATTTCAGTATCGGAACCACTGATGGGATACACCAACAAAGAGGATACGGAGAAGAAGATATTCCATGACGTGTTCAAGAAAGGTGATACCTGGTTCAATACCGGCGACTTAATGCGGAATATCGGATACGGGCATCGGCAGTTCGTCGACAGGCTGGGTGACACCTTTCGCTGGCACGGTGAAAACGTTTCGACCACCGAAGTGGAAGCCGTGCTCGATTCATTCAATCAGATATACATCTCGACCGTATACGGTGTCAGAATACCGAATACCGACGGAAGTGCGGGGATGGCGGCCATCGTACCCTTAGACACAAGTCTCGAGGATTTTGATTTCTCATCTCTGGCAGACCACCTGAAAAAGGAGCTGGCGGATTTCGCTGTTCCTAAATTCATAAGGATCAAAAACGAATTGGACCAGACCCCGACCATGAAATTCAAAAAGGACAAGTTGAAGAAAGATGGGTATGATATAGAAAAATTCAGCGACCCTGTTTATGTCCTGTTGCCCGATGAATCGGGATATGTGCCGTTGACTGTGGATGTGAAGAACAAGATCGACAGGGGAGAGTACAGGTTCTGACATTTTTGCGAGCTTCCCATGGGAATCCTTAAGCTCGCAAAGCCTGTCGAATACCATGTGTTCCTCTATGTTCTATTCCTGCCCATGATTCGGATGCCTCTGCAGGATAGAACAGAGGGATTTCGATCTCCTCATCTGCTCCCTGGTAATCCGTTCCTCCTCTTATACATGGAGGGAGATGTATTGTGATGACATCAATCCACTCGAATAACCACGGCATCCCCCTGGGCAAGACCCCCGCAGATGCCGCAGACGCCGTAGCCGCCGCCCCTTCTCTTTAATTCATACATCATGGTCATCAATATGCGGCCGCCGCTTGCCCCCACCGGGTGGCCGATAGCGATGGCCCCGCCGTTGGGATTAGTCCGCTCCAGGAGCAAGCGCCACTTCTTCTCGTCCCTACCGGCCAGGATCTTTGTTGAGACAAGGGTAACAGCCGCAAAGGCCTCGTTGATCTCAATGACCTTCATATCATCGATCGTGAGAGATGACCGCTTCAGGGCCTTTTTGATGACAAAGCCCGGCAGCTCCGCCATCCTCCTGGGTTCGCTTGCCCCGCTCGCTACGGACATGATGGTGGCCAGTGGTTTTATCCCCAAAGCCTCAGCCTTGGACCGCCGCATGATAATCACCGTCGTCGCCCCGGCGTCCAGGCCCGGGGCATTGCCCGCTGTCACCGTGGGGCTGCCGTAGATGGTCTTCAGTTTGGATAAAGCCTCCATCGTGGTATCCGGCCTGGGTAATTCATCTTTCTTGAATATGAAGGGCGTCCCTTTTTTCTGGGGGATCTCAATAGACACCAGTTCATCATTGAACCGGTCGTCCTTGTCCGCCTGGGCCCATTTTTTGTGCGACCCTACCGCCCAGGCATCCTGCTCTTCCCTGGATATGCCGTACTCGATGGCGATCTCCCCGGCATCCTTGCCCAGCGGGGTATATTCGCGGTAGGTGATGGGATTCAGATAATCCTGTACAAGAAGCGGCTTCATACCGGAGCCCCAGCGGTGGTTATTTATGAGAAGAGGCGTATTGCTCATGTTCTCGGCGCCCACGGCCATGCAGGTGTCCGCCTCATTCAGCAGGATTGCCCTGCGGCCCAGTTGGACCGCGCAGAGAGACGAGCAGCAGGCCCGGTCTATGGTCAGGGAGACTAAAGTATCGGGCAGACCTGCACGCAGAAGGGCCTGCCTTGCATTCACGTTGTCATAGAGCGCAGCCTCGGCCTGGTCGCACATGCCGTAGTACAGCTCGTCCAGGTCCTCGCCTTTCAGCCCGGAGCGTTTCAGGCTTTCTTTGATCACGATGACCCCGAGGTCAGTGCTGTGCATCTCCTTGAGCACCCCGCCGAACTTGGAAAAGGGTGTCCGTACCCCGCTTACGATAACCACATCATCTTTGTTTTTCATACAGCGCTCCTTTCTATCGTATCTGGTCGCCTTTGGCTATTCCGCACAGTTCTTTGGCAATCTTCTGCTTGCCCTTCATGTTCACGAGCCTTGCGATCATGATCCGCTGTGCCTGGGGTGAGCCCGCACCATGCATGGACTCGGTGAGGTAACCTACGGCAGCGGTACCCATGGTGATGTTTTCGATAAGCCTCAATATCCTCATCCGGTATTCTGTGGGGACATCCGCCTTTGTCCGGTAGTATTTCTTCACCCACTTACCCACCACCGGCGAGTTAAGGTCGGCCTCCGACGGGCAGGTGACCACTACGCCGCCTGCAATATCCTGGGCAAGCCTGGCGATCTCATAGGGGAAGCGCGTCACGTTCTGCTTGTGCACATTGGCCAGGAGCACATCCACCAGGTATGTCCCGCTCGCCTCCTTGTGACCCTCTGATGCGCAGGCGATGCACCCGCAGAAGAGCGTCTCGTTCAAGTGGTTCATCTCGATGATCTTGTCTTTCACATGGGAGGCCTTCTCTGCACCGTTGTACTCGGCAACGGTCTGGGCAGCGCCGATAAGCACATCGCCCACCCCCACCTTGCATGCGTAGCTCTGGCGGTGGTAGGCGGAGAAGCTCTCCACCAACTGGGTGGTGAAGTCATACTCCTTGTACATGAACACGCGTTCCCAGGGCACGAACACGTCCTCGAAGACGACCAGGGCCTCGTGGCCTCCGTAGAACATGTTGCCCCTATCCATGGTCATGCCTTCGAGTTTCCTGGTGTCGCAGGACTGCCGGCCCATGATGTAGGTGATGCCTGCTGTATCACTGGGGACTGCAAAGGCCACTGCATAATCCTTGTCCTCTTCCCGCATGGTGATGGTCGGCATCACGATGATCTCATGGGAGTTGACCGCGCCGGTCTGGTGGGCCTTCGACCCCCTGACCACGATGCCGTCTTTACGCTCTTCTACCACATGGAGGAACATGTCAGGGTCGAACTGTTTGTGGGGGGGCTGGGAACGGTCGCCCTTGGTATCGGTCATGGCGCCGTCGCAGACCAGGTCGTTTTCTTGAACGTATTCGAGAAATTTGAGGAAGCGCTTGTTGTACTGCGTCTTATATTTCTGATCGATGGCATAGGTAACAATAGACAGGGCATTCATGGCATCCATTCCCACGCAACGCTGGAAACAGCAGGCGGTCAGAGACCCCAGAAGCCTTCCCATCTTGCTCTTCTTCACCAAATCATCCACGCTCTGGTGGATATGGGTGAAGCGGTTGATCTTCTTGCCCGTAAGGTGTGATTTGACGGTCATGATATCTTCATATTCCGGCCTGTGGGCAAATTCGTAGGTGGCTGCCACCGCATTCATGGAGGGCCTTATGATAGGGTCATCCACCACGTTCTCCACCTTCTTGCCGAACATGTACACGTTCAGCTTCAGCTTCCTCAAACTCTCTTCGTACTCTTTTGCATTCATGAGCTTAGTCATATGTTCCTCCAACACCTTCATTCCATTCCGAGTCAGAACGAGGTATCTTCCTGCCTATAGTTTTCCTTTTTCATCGATATTCATGGGGAAACTTCTCCTGCATGTATCATCCAATGGGATAGGAAATCCTCTCCTGCCTTCCTTCCAAGCCTGTAATCAGCTTCTATGGATCCATCACCCATGGATAGACGCCCGGAGCGAAGAGGTCCGGGGGGCTTTATCTCACAGATCGATGCATCAGGGGGAGGGTACCGGATGAACCGGACGGCATCCCGGTATACACGGTTGAGGCGATGGATTCTGGCGCGGAGCGCTGGGTAGCCCCGCAGAAAGAAGAAGGCCAGGAACGAGTCCAGGAAGCATCCTTTGGAGGCGTTTGCCGGACGGGTGCGGATAACGACTATCTTCCGTGCACCACGGAGATATGCCTCCCGAGCGGGCAAAGGCTCTGCCACACCGCCGTCGGCGACCCGCCTGCCCTGAACCTCAATGAAGTCACGATAGAGCACCGGCAGGGCACTCGATGCCTTCAGGTAGTGTGAGAGGGTGTCTTCATCAGGATGCACAAATACCGGCTTCCCTGTCAGGGCATCGGTCACACCTATGAGGTATTCATGGGCCGGGTTAGAGGTGGCGGACTTTGTATCGAGGGGTTCATGCTCGGCTGCATATTCCCAGAGCCAGTCCAGATCCATCAGGTGCCCGCCGCTCAAGAACCGTCTGAAACTTAAGAATTCCCCCATATTCATGGGGCCTGTGATGATCCGATAGTATCTCTGATATTGCCCGGACAGGTAAGAAGCGAGCGTGATCGCCCCTGAAGAAACTCCTATGAGAAGATCGAAGGGATTGAAGCCCTCCTGGAGGAATGCATCGAGCACACCGGCGGCAAAGATGCCGCGCATGCCTCCGCCTTCCACGACCAGGGCTTTCTTGCCATCCGGCATTATAATCCCCTTTTGGGTACCATGTAATTCATGCGTCTCTAGCCCTCACAGAGCGCCTGGAGTATGTCCCCGTATTTCTCATGACATTATGAATGGTTGGCTCTTTTCTTATTCAGAAATGTTACATAGTACTGGGCCGTCTCCTGTGGTCTCTCCAGCATGGGCATGTGACCGCAGTCCATTGAATGGCTCGGGCCTCCTATCGGTCCTTGAATTTTGGTTCGCGCTTTTCCATGAATGCGGCTGCGCCTTCCTTCTTGTCTTCACTGGCGTAGCATGTGCCGAAGAGCTCGCGCTCGAGCCTCATGCCCATGTAAAGGTCCATGGACATGCCTTCGAGCACTGCACGCAGAGCGGCCTGAACTGATACACGGCTCTTGGAGGCGATTGCACCTGCCAGCTTCATGGCCTCATCCACCACAGCCCCCTTGGCAACGGCCCGGTTCACCAGGCCATATGCCTCGGCCTGTCTGCCGTTAAGGAAATTGCCGGACAGGATGAGCTCCAGTGCCCTGGCGGGGCCGATGAGACGCGGGGTCCTCTGGGTGCCCCCGTAGCCCGGGATGATGCCGAGCTTGATCTCAGGGAGACCCAAGGTGGCGCTTTCATCTGCCAGCCTGATGTGGCAGGCTAGCGCCATCTCCATGCCGCCACCCAGGCAGAAGCCGTTGATGGCGGCAATAATGGGCTTGTCCGCATTCATGAACAGGTGCGAGAGTTCCTGGCCCCTGATGAGTGAATCCGCCCCTTCCTGGGCAGTGGTGAAGTCGTTAAGCTCGCTGATGTCCGCCCCTGCGATGAAGGCCTTTCCTGCCCCGGTGAACACGAGCGCCCGCACATCCTTGTCTGAGAGCACCTTTAACAAGGTATCCCTGATCTCACCAAGAACAGCCCAGCTGAGCGCGTTCATGGGCGGGTTGTTGATCTCCATCAGCGCTACGCCTTTATCGCGCACGGTATATGCG
Source organism: uncultured delta proteobacterium (assembly GCA_963798485.1). Classification (GTDB taxonomy): domain Bacteria; phylum Desulfobacterota; class Desulfomonilia; order UBA1062; family UBA1062; genus MWEI01. The sequence continues at coordinate 115,921 of CAWCTR010000004.1, forward strand.
CACCGTGTTCCTTCATTGACTGTCTTCATGGATATACCTCCATATTATTATATTTTCCTGCCCGGCAGGCTCATCGAAGCGGTAATCCCGCCGTCTACCGGAAAAACCTGTCCCGTGATGTAGCTTGCCTCGTCGCTTGAAAGGAAGAGTATGGCCCAGGCAACCTCTTTCGGCACCGCGGCGCGTCTGAGCTCGGAATACTTGCCCACCTGCCCCTCCTTGCCCGCACTCCTGGCGTAATCGAAAAAGGGCTGGGTCATGCCGGTCTCGATAAGGCCCGGGCACACGGCGTTGATGCGTACATTGCAGTCGCCCACCTCGCATGCCGAGGTCTGTGTGAAGTTGATCAGCGCCGCCTTGGATGCGCTGTAGGAATTGCCGCCCGCCCCTGAGCGGATGCCTGCCACCGAGGCGATATTGATGATTGAGCCCTTACGCCTTCCTTTCATGTGAGCTATGATATGCTTTGTGGCAAAGACAGCGCCCATGACGTTGACTGCGAATACCCTGTGCCAGTCTTCCGCGGTCTGGTTCTCCAGGGGGTCGAGGCTGCCCGGTATTCCTGCGTTATTCACCAGGATATCGATAGAGCCGAACTTTTCTATGGCAAGGCCGATCAGGTCTTTGACTTCTTCCTCCGACGATACCTCGGTCTTTCTGATGGTTACCGGCCCACCTTCGGCAGCGATCTCATCACGCACCCGGATAAGCCGCTCTTCGTTCATATCCGCAAGAACCAGGCGTGCGCCTTCGTGGGCAAAGAGCAGGGCCGTGGCCCTGCCTATGCCGCTCGACGCGCCGGTTATGATCGCCGTTTTATTGCTGAGACGTCCTTCCATATGTTTCTCCCATAATATATACTCGCCTCCCGTCACGAAGACCGGCCTTGTATTCCTCTACGGTTCGGATCGACATAGTGTTTCTTCCTTTGCCCTTTGTTTACGGAAAAGGTGCTGACCAAAGGGGCTGTCTTGGAAAAAGCCCATCTATTAATCAATTAATAGTTTATATATTAACAATTAAACATCAAACTTGTCAACCACAATCCATTCAGTCCTGACACATTCACAATATGCCTGATCATCTTGCGTTGTTTTCACCATAGAGATTCATTTGAAATACAATCTGCCCAATTGCAAAACTCGAAAAAAGCCGTCACCCCCGCGAAGGCAGGGGTCCAGAGATCCATGAAAAGACTGGATTCCCGCTTCCGCGGGAATGACGTTTCGGGAGTTTTGCAATTGGCTCCTTCTTGATATTTTTAGAGAGAAAGGGGGGGATCTAGACGGTCTTTTCAATGACATCCAGGATCTGGATGAGCTTTTTGATTTCTTTGCTTCCGACCAGTCCCTCGATCTTCTTGTTCAGCGTTTGGGCAACAGGCAGCAACTTGATGGCCAGCTCACGCCCCTTGGGGGTGAGGTGGATCTTCATGGCCCTCCGATCTTCCTTGTCGACAAAACGTTCCACAAGGTCCTCACGGATAAGACGATCCACAAACCCGGTGATAGCCGGACTGTCCACCTGTACCCGGTCTGCAATGTCTTTTACGGAAGTGCCGTCATTGTCCAGAAGGTCGAAGAGGATGAATGTCTGGCCCACGGTCAAACCGTATTTGGCATATTCTCTGTTGACATAGCGCCATATCCTGCGGGTCACGGCGCCGATGCGGAAACAATAGAATCCGTCAAGGATGTTCATCTTTTTCACGGTCACTCTTCAATCGTGCAAGTGTCATTTAACTCTATGAAGCGGCTCTGAGTCGTATTTTTTGACGGAGCATTCATCGAATTAAAGCGATAGGAAATTACCTTCACCCGCACGTGCTGTCAATAGAAATATCTTGACATCCTAAAAATTCCCCCTTGCACTGCCTGGCATTCAGGTATATATTGTCAGCTGGCCATACCACCAGCCATATATAATGGAGACCCCATGAAAGATATCCTGAAGCCGCTTCATTCTGACAGCCTGGTAGAGGTGTTCATCTCGCGCTTCGAAGACCTCATCCTTACCGGCAAGATCGCCATAGGCCAGAGGCTGCCTTCAGAGCGTGAGCTGGCCCTGCAGCTGGGTGTCAGCAGGCCCGTGGTGCACGAGGGGCTTGTGGATCTGGCTGCCAAGGGCCTGGTCACCATGAAGCCTCGGGTAGGGACTTTTGTGAACGACTACCGGAAAGAGGGGTCGCTCAGCATCCTGAACTCCATCATCAACTACCAGCAGGGCTCGCTTGACGAGGACCTTCTGGAAAGCCTGCTGGCCACGAGACTCCTGGTGGAGACAGAGAACACCCGGCTCGCCGCTGCCAAGCGCACCGAAGAACACCTAAGGGAGTTTCGCGTGATCCTTGAGGCGGAAGAGGCAACAGGGCCGAAAGATGTGAAAAATATCACCGCGCTTGACTTCCGCTTCCACCATACCATCGGAATGGCATCGGGCAATGTCATTTATCCGCTGCTCATCAACTCGTTCAAACCCGTGTACATGAATTTCACCGGCATATTTTTTTCAGAACCCGCCAATGTATTGGATACGATTCGGTTCCACCGCAAGCTCGTGGATGCCATCACGGAGAAGAACGCTCCTCGGGCGGTAAATATTATGATCGAGACACTCCACCACGGCGAAATGCATTTGCGCACTATCCTCAACCAGCCCAAAAGGAGAAGGCCATGAGTACGTCGTCAGCACTCAAAGGCGTTGCTAAGATCAAGGAACCGAAAAACCTGTCTAACCGAATAACCTGGCTGCGGGATTATTACTATAAAGGCGTGGATCGCGCATGGAACAACGAGTTCACTGCCTGGACCACAGGAACGCCCTGGGATGTGCAGTTCGACGAGATGACCTTCTATATCGTGCCCGAGACCTACCCCTTTATGCAGACCTTCCGCTCCTCAATGCAGCAGGCGGCAAGGCCGGTGAAATTGCATCCCGACTTCTGGAAGTGGAGCCTGGTCGAGCGTAAGGCCTGGTTCGTCAGGGAAGTGATGGTGAACTATGTGCCCCGGGAGATCTTGCCCGGCGACCTCATTGCCGGGGGCCGCTTCAACCTCCAGACGTCCAAGTGCTGGACAAAACAGGAGGCAAGGCTTCGCGACAAGCTCATCTACGGCAAAAAGGGCGCGCGAGCATCCATGAAGTGGTTCCACGACCACGGCTATGGCAACTCGGGCGCCACGAGCGGCCACCTCATCCCGGGCTATGAACGGGCCTTGAAGATCGGATGGAGGGGCATATACGAAGACCTTGAAGATCGCTACAATACCCTGCCCGGCAAGGATAGGGAGGGCAAGAAGGGCGCCCAGCTCAGGGCCATGATGACGGCCGCCACCACGGCGCGCGACCTGGCAGCCAAATATGCCGCGCTGTGCGAGGGTATGGCCCTCGAAGAGAAGGAGCCAGTGAGGCAAGGCGAGCTGCAGCGCATGGCAGCAATCCTCAAGCGCGTTCCCTGGGAGCCCGCGGTCACCTTTTGGGAGGCCGTACAGGCCCTGTGGATCACACATATGCTCGTCATGAGCGATGAGAACTATCCCGGCCCAGGTGTTTCCTTCGGCCGCATCGACCAGTATCTGCTGCCCTACTGGCAGCGTTCCCTTGCAGGCGGCATGGAGAGGGAAATGGGCAAGGAGATCATGAAATGCCTCTGGGTGCACGCCAATACGGTGTACGACGCCATGATCCGCGTGGGTGACAATGGTATCACCGCGGGCTACGGACAGCTCATCACGCTCGCAGGTGTTGGTGAAAACGGCAAGGATATGACCAATGACCTGACTTACGCCATGCTGGAGGTCATCGACGAGATGACCCCCATGCTGGAGCCCAAGCCCAACGTGCGCCTTCATCGGGGGACGCCGGAGATGCTGCTGGACAAGGTGGTGGACATGATCGCGGTAAGTCAGGGCGCGCCCTTCCTGCTCAACTTCGACGAGCGGTCGATCGCAGGGATGCTGCGCGAGGCAAAGAAGGCCGGGGTGGAACACCTCATCAACGAGACCAACGTGCACGACTATGCACCCGTGGGCTGCCTGGAGAACACCATGCAGGGCAATGACCGCTCGGGCACGGTGGACAACAACCTGAACCTCTTAAAGGCCGTGGAACTGGCGCTGAACGACGGGAAAGACTTCTTTGATTTTACTGACCCCATAACGGCCAAGAGGGAGAAGGTGAAACAGGCAGGCCCGAAGACCGGCGATGCCGCAGCATTTGCCGACTGGGATGCGTTCTGGAAGGCCTATGCCGAACAGACGCAGTTCATTGTGCAAAAGTGTGTGGGGCTCTACGAACTCTCCGAATCCATCCGGGCCCGGTTCTGCCCCACGCCGTACCTCTCCTGCCTGGTGAAAGGGTGTGCGGAAAAGGGGCTCGACATCACCCAAGGGGGTGCAGAGCTGGGCTTCACAACCCTTGAGGCCGTGACCTTTGCCACCACGGTGGACTCGCTGCTGGCCATCAAAAACCTGGTGTTCGACAAAAAGGAATGCACCATGGCAGAGATGATCGCAGCACTCAAGGCCAACTGGGATGGCTTTGAGAAGCTACAGGCCAAGGCCAGGTTCAAGGCCCCGAAATACGGACGCGACGACGATGAGGCCGATGCCATGGCTGTAAAGGTAATGGGGCTGTGGTGCGAGGAGACCTGGAAGTACAAAACCATCTCGACAAACCGCCGGTTCCGTCCGGGCATGCTGAGCTGGAACTACTGGGTTGGCGACGGCTTCATCCTGCCGGCAAGCCCGGACGGCAGGCCCAAGGGGAGGTTCCTTTCAAATGCCATCTGCCCGGTGAGCGGGGCGGACATCAACGGCCCCACCGCCAATGTGAACTCCGTGGGCAAGGCCATGGGAGGCAAAGACCTGCAAGGCCCGGGGGACTATAGGGGATATTACAACTATCTGCCCAACGGTGCGAGCCACACCATCACCATCAACCCCTCGCTGCTGAAGAACCCGGAGCACCGCTCAAAGTTCAAGTCCTTTTTGAGGGGATACGTGGAAAAGGGGGGCAGTGCGCTGCAGATCAATATCCTTGACGCGGATATGCTTAAACACGCCCAGAAGAGGCCCGAAGACTACCGTTCGCTCCTGGTAAGGATAACAGGGTACAACGCGTACTTCACGAGCATCGGAAGAGAGCTGCAGGATGAGGTCATCGCCCGCCTCAGCCATGAGTCACTGTAAAGGAAAGGCATGACAAGCGCACAAAACAAACACCAGGGAACAATCCTGCGCATCCAGCGCATGTCCACCGAGGACGGGCCGGGCATCAGGAGCACGGTCTTCTTCAAGGGATGCCCGCTCTCATGCATATGGTGCCATAACCCGGAGGGCATCTCACGCGAGCCCCAGGTGCATTGGGTGAAGTCCAGGTGCATCGGCTGCAGAGGCTGCATAGAAGCCTGCCCAAAAGGGGCCCTTGCCATGGGGGACAGCGGCATAACCATTGACCGGTCGCGGTGCGACTCGTGCTCCGAGTGTGTTCAGGCCTGCCCATCCACGGCCATGGAGGCCTACGGCGAGGTCTTTTCCGCCCACGATCTGGTGCGTGAGGTCATCAAGGACAAGGTGTATTTCCAGAAGTCAGGCGGCGGGGTGACGCTGTCGGGAGGCGAACCCACCATGCAGCCGGTCTTTACCGGAGAGCTGCTTTCATCTTTCAAACAAAAAAGTGTCTATACCGCCCTTGACACCTGCGGGCAGTGTTCGTGGGAAACCCTTGAGGCCCTGCTTCCGCAGGTGGACCTGGTGCTGTACGACCTCAAAGAGCTCGATCCGGGAAACCATAAGCGATTCACCGGCATCACCAACAAGAGGATACTGCAGAACCTCATAATGCTGGGGCGCCTTATGAAGGATCGCGGTATGCCAGGGGATCTCTGGATACGCACACCCTTGATTCCGGGCTGCACGGCAACACCGGAAAATATCAAGGGCATCGGCGCCTTCATCAGGAAGCACTTACATTCGGTGGTAAGCAGGTGGGATCTGTGCACCTTCAATAACCTGTGCATCCACAAGTATGATGGGTTGGGGATGGACTGGCGCTTCAAAAGCTCTGTGCTCCTTGATGAGGACCAGGCACATCACTTGCTTACCCTTGCCGGGTCCTCGGGAGTCGATGCAGGGATTGTCCACCTGAGCGGGCCCATGAGAACAATCTATCCGGATATGAGTGCAGTTGGAGGAAAAATATGAAGAAGACCTATACGAGTTTTGATGCCCTCGATATGAAGCAGTTCGAGCCCGAGGCAAAGGTGGGCCTCATCGCCACAATAAACCACGAAGGCCTGCCGCACGTCACCCTCATCACGGCCCTGCAGGCAAAGACGCCCGAGAAGCTCATCTGGGGCCAGTTCTCCGAAGGCATGAGCAAGGAGCACGTGAAGACCAATCCGAAGACAGGCTTTGCCATCATGACCATGGACAAGAGCCTGTGGCGCGGCAAGGCGCTCTACACCCACAGGGCCGCCAGCGGTGAAGACTACGAGATGTTCAACTTGAAGCCTATGTTCCGCTACAATGCCTACTTCGGCATTCACACCGTGCACTACATGGACCTCTTTGAGACCTACGGAAAGGAATCCCTGCCCCTTGCCCGGATCGCCCTGGGCTCTGTCCTGGCCCTGGCGGGACGATCCGCCGCGAGGCAAGGGCATGAAGAACGCATCTTAAAGCCCTGGGCAGAGGGCCTGTTCAAGAGGCTCGACACCATCAAGTTCATCTCTTACGTAGGGGGTGACGGGTTCCCGGTGATCATCCCGCTCATCGGCTGCCAGGCAGCAGACAGCACCAGGCTCGCCTTTTCGCCGTCGGCCTACGGCGAGGAGCTCAAGGCGATAAGGCCGGGTGCAACCGTTGCCGTGTTCGGCCTTACCATGGATATGGAAGACGTGCTGGTCAGGGGCACCTTCAGCGGGTTTGAGAGGCACCGGGGCATTACGCTCGGGTGTGTGGACATCACCTGGGTTTACAACTCCATGCCGCCGAAACCCGGCCAGATCTACCCGGACTCAGAGCTTAAGCCTGTAGTGAATTTCTGATTGGAGGAACACGCATGAAATCCCAAACAGCACAACCCAGACCCGACGGCAGGTTAACCCCGCCCGAGCGCTTTACACGCATCAAGGATGCCCTGCTCTCTCAGAGAGTGCATCTCTGTACCGAGCGGGCCCTGCTCATCACGGAGTTTTTCAAGAAGCACGACAATAAGAAAGAGCCCATGGTGATCCGCAAGGCCAAGGCGCTGCGCTACCTGCTCCAGAAGAAGTCGGTGAAGATCTTCGATGATGAGCTCATCGTCGGCAATGTGGGCGGCTTTCGGAAATCGGTTATCATGCAGCCTGAGCTCTCCGGGGTCGTCATGAGCGAGGAGCTACTCTGGATGGGCTCCCGCAAGACAAACCCCTATCCCATTTCCTGGGCGGAGCGCCTGAAGCTCGTCTTTAAGGTCATCCCGTACTGGTACTTCAGAAATATGAACGCACGGGCATTCAAGTGGTACAGCCCGAAGCTTATCCGTTTCGTATTGGCGCAGCTTACCGCCACCAACTACCTCATCAATGAGTCCGGCGGCATAGGCCACTTCCTGCCCGATTACGGTAACATGATAAGGCTCGGCATCAAAGGCTACATGGAAACCCTTGATGAGTCGAAGTTCGACCTCCATGCAGCAGCGCTCATCGCCTGCGAGGGCCTGGCAGACTATGCAAAAAGGCTCTCTGCAGAGGCATCCAGGCTCGCATCCAAAGAGGAATCGCCCACGAGAAGGCAAGAGCTCTTTGAGATTGCGCGCGTCTGCGACAAGGTGCCCCTGGAGCCTGCCAAGACCCTGCACGAAGCCCTGCAGGCCCTGTGGCTCACCCACATGGCCGTATGCCTTGAAGGGATCAACTCCGCCGTCTCTTTTGGGAGGATAGACCAGTACCTTTACCCGTACTACAAGGCCGATATCGCCTCCGGCAGGCTCGATGCGGAGAAGGCCCGGGAGCTCCTTCTTTGCTTCTCTGCCAAGACCACCGAGCATATGTTCCTCCTTTCCAGCAGGGTCAGCGAGTATCACGGCGGATACCTGGTGGCCCAGGCCGCTACGGTAGGAGGCATGGACAGCCAGGGCAATGATGCGGTGAACGACCTCACATACCTGTTCCTCGATGTCATGGAACTGGCGGGTCTTCGCGACCCGAACTACATGGCAAGGATCCATGCATCTTCTCCCGAGGAATATGTGCGCCGGGCCGTGGAGGTGGCATGCAAGGGTAGCAATGTGCCGGGCCTGTTCAATGATGAGGCCACCATAGCATCGCTCACCTCCCACGGTTACGCCCTCGAAGATGCCCGCGACTATGGGGTCGTGGGCTGCGTGGAACCGACCATCCCGTCAAAGAGCTTCTGCTCCACTGATGCCGCACTCTTCAACCTGCCCTTGTGCCTGGTCCTGGCCCTGAACAAGGGCATGCGGCCGGGCACCTGGTTCAGGGTGGGTGCTCCGACACCCGATCCGGCCACGTTCAAAACCATGGAGAACCTCATCGAAGCCTTCAAGGCCCAGGTGGAATTCATGGTGAGCCGACTGATCAAGGACATCCGGATAATCGAGCGGGCCAATCGCGATTTTCACCCCACCCCGTTTTCCTCCATGTTGGTTACAGGCTGCCTGGAGAGCGGCCGCGACGTGACGTCAGGCGGCGCACAGTTCAACTCCAGCGGTATCCAGGGCGTGGGCGTGGCGGACGTAGCTGATTCCCTTGCCGCCATCTTTGAGGTGGTGTTCACACGCAAGTCTTACACCCTCTCAGAGGTGATCAAGGCCATGGGGGAAAGCTTTAAGGACAAGGGGAAACTCAGCGCAGCGCTGCTCTCGGCCCCGAAGTTCGGAAACGACAACGGCATGCCTGAGCGATACGCCGATCTTGTCGTGCATATCTTCCATGATGCCTTGATGAGGTATCGCAACACACGGGGAGGCCCCTATATATCGGGGTTCTACTCCTCGACAACCCATGTGGGCTTCGGCAGGAGGACATCTGCCCTGCCGAGCGGCAGAAAGGCGGGAGAGCCTTTTGCGGCAAGCATGGGGTGCTGCAACGGGCGCGACAGGAACGGCCCCACAGCCCTGCTCAACTCGGTGGCTGCGATTGATTCAAGGCTGTCGCCCAACGGCTATGCCCTGAACATGCGCTTCGATGTATCCTCATTGAAAGGTGAAAAGGCCCTGGACACCATGACCGCCCTTACCAAGGGCTTCTTTGCCCAGGGCGGTATGGAGGTGCAGCTCAATGTGCTCGATCCGTCGGTCCTGGCCGATGCCCGGTCGCACCCCGGCAAGTACCCCGGCATCGTGGTGAGGGTTGCCGGGTACTGCGCCTACTTCGATGAGCTTCCGGACACCGTGAAGGACGAGATAATCAGCAGGACCAGGATGGAACTGGGGTAGAAGACGAGTGGATGTACGAATATGCGTGAAAGGGTATTATTGTAGGGTCATTTCGATCATCGCACAGCGGGAGTTGCTACGCTGGTATCCATGCAAGAAACTATGCTTAAGCTATGAGAGATAGGTCCCCCTCCTTCGTAAGGAGGGGACAGGGGAGATTTGTTCAAAACATGTATGGATCGGTCACGACCGTTCCCTGTAAGAAAATCCCTCCTGTCCTCCCTTTACAAAAGGGAGGGACCTTTCTGCACGTTTCCCAGCATCTAAACTGATACGTTATATCCTACTGATGGTACTGTCATGAAATCAGGTTTTTTCGGATGCGCCCAAGGCTAGGTGGCAGTATACTTTCGCCGTGACTGCTTCACCCGAGATACTCGCGATACACCGATGAGAATCTCCTGAGTTCTTTATAATCCATAACCGTGGACATGGGGAGGTTTGTCTCCTCCACCCCGGCCTCCCTTGCCGAGGCAACAGGGTTGAGGCCGCCTAACAGGATGATGCCCATCTTATTGATGTCCACACTCACCTGACAGACGCTCTCGCCCATCTTACCCATGGAGATCACCGGCTGCATGTCGACGCCTTTTAACAGTTCGATGACCTCTTCCACCCCGTCCCTGCACACCCCGGCAACCTCGCTGAAGTTAGCCAGGATCTTTCCCTCACCCCTTCTCAGAACCTCCCGAACGGCCGTCATCCGTGCGCTGATGAAGGCCTCCGATGGATCCAGGGAGGTTCCGGAGTAGTGGATGAGGTCCGCAAAACGCATGGGTTTATGTTCACTTATCTGGAGGATGCCGCCGAATTTTGACTCCAGAGGGATGCCGCGTTTTAGCAGCATACCGGAAAACACGATGCTGCACACCGTAGCAAAACCGATGCACCCTGGCGGCACATGCACGTCGCCTAAAAAGGCCCCTTCGGGCGCCACGGCCACCAGGTCGCTTACACAGTAACCCTTTTCAAAGGCCGACTTCATCCCCTTGAGTGCATCCTTGAAACTTTCCCGGGGAAAGAACGAGACATTACTGGGGATAAGGCCCTTGCCTGCGGTTGCATCGAAGGTGGTCTTGTAGGCAAGGATCTCCATACGGGAGATGCAGTAGCCGACCTTGTCCTGGACCCTGGCGTTGCGGAGCTCCTCTATGCCTTTTTCCGTGATGAGCCTGCCGTCCCTCCTCCCGATAAACCGTGTAAGCTCGCGCTGGTCCATGAATTGAAGGTGATAGCGGACGGCGCGCTCGCTCAGGTTGATCCCGTATTCCTTCATCCTCCTGGCGATGATGCGCGCGCCGAGCGGTTGCCCTGCATGGTTGAGGATTCTCAGGATCAGGATGCTCTTCCGTTCCATCTCATCATATGCAAACATGTTCATCTCCTAAAGAAATATCGGTAGGGTATTGCCGATAATGGTTACACGCCGGAGAAAAAGCTGTCAACGTTTGCATGACAATTCACATTATTTCGGATACAACAAACCCATAGAGGGAAAGGCATGGGCCGGATCAGAGACAATGTGTCGAGGCTGCTCTCGGAGATACCACCAGGCATCACGGTGGTGGCAGCCGCCAAGTCGAGAAACGCTGCGGAGATCCTTGAGGCTATTGTTGCGGGCATCACCGTCGTGGGCGAGAATTATATGCAGGAATCCCGTACAATGATCGAGGCCATCGGAGCGAAGGCCTCATGGCACTTCATAGGCCACATCCAGAAAAACAAGGTCAAATTCATCGTGCCGCTTTTCGACATGATTGAGACAGTGGACTCCATGGAGCTTGCATCCATGATAGACCGGCATGCCGCCAGGTATGGCAAGATCATGCCCGTGCTCGTCGAGGTGAACATCGCCCATGAGGCACAAAAGCACGGGGCCATGCCCGAGGATGTCCCCGATCTTATCAGGCAATTGAGCGGCCTGAAAAATATCCTAGTAAGCGGGCTCATGACCATGGGGCCCTTTGTGGAAGACACTGAGGAACTCAGGCCTTACTTCAGGCAGACCAAGGTCCTTTTCGAGGAAATCAAGGCATTGAATATTGCGAAGGTGAGGATGGACTATCTCTCCATGGGCATGAGCGATTCCTTTTCTATAGCCATCCAGGAAGGGGCCACAATGGTCCGCATCGGCACCAGGATCTTCGGAGAAAGGCCGCACTGAACTTATCCTGTCAACAAATCTTCACCGGCATCCCGACCCTTGCCCCGATGATCTTGGCCGCATTTACCCGGTTTGCCGCTATCTCGATGGTGGAGGCACTGCCGCAGATGAGGCCCAGAGATCCGGCAGGGATGTCTGCAAAGGTCTTTGCGCAAATTGTAATGACCTGCCCGTTCAATTCGAGCGAAATATCCGGCTTGGCACTCTCACAGAAGATGTTGGTGATCACGTTCCCGAAGGTGTCTATGTGCACGACCATGGGGTCCTTTACCTCAAGGGATACCGGTTCAAGAGCAGGTATGCCCAGTTCATGTATGTCATCTCCCGCCAGTATCCTTGCCACCAGCAGTGCAAAGATATCCCTGCCGTGGAAGGTTGACGATACGGCCCCCTGGGGCCTCCAGGTGATCTCCATGACCGTCTCGGCCGGGAACAGGAACGAGAATACCCCGTTATCAGGCCCGACAAAGACATGACCATCCTTCCTCACGTAAAGGATTCCGCGCCCGGTCCCAACGCCGGGGTCAACTATGGCCAGGTGTATGGTGCCGGCGGAAAAGAACCTGAAACTGGTGGCCAGCAGCCATCCCGCAGATATGATGCCGAAGGCGTCAATATCGTGAGTGATGTCTATGATCCGGGCTTCCGGGGCCTGAGTGAATATGACGGCCTTTACTTGGGCCACATAGGCATCCTTCAGGCCGAAATCCGAGATGAATGTTATGGTGGGGATCATGCCGCCTATAGTACGCCAAACCGGATGGCGGTCAATATCATGTTTACCGATCCCTCCCTTTAGCAAAGGGAGGATAGGAGGGATTTGAAATCTCCCTTATGTGTCATAGACCTTGAACAAGAAAACCAAATCTCCCCTGTCCCCTCCTTATAAAGGAGGGGAACCCAGGCAACCATGGAATGAAGCCAATTCATGTTTGATCAGCAAGCCTGTCTATGACACCTGCCAACTTTATTTGGGATATGATGGATCTCAAAGGAAAGTATAAAAGGATTTCATCCTTCGTGTCCTTCGTGGTGCGGAATCCTTTTCATACATCACCTTCATCAGTCATCTCTTGCACCACCGGCAAGCTTGCTTTATATTGGCTAAAATGATGATCACCGAACAGAGCTGTTTCTATCCTGACAGTTACGTATACTTCGATCCGGCATCGAAGGGTTTCCAAAGGGAAGACATCTTTCTGGATGGCCGCATCCACTGCTGGTTCATCCGCCCCCAACTGCGCAATGCGAAGCAATCCCTGATAGTCCACCTCCATGGCAATGCCGAGAATATGACCTCCCACATCACAGGCGCCCTGTTCCTCCTGGAGGAGGGCTATCCTATACTGGCCTTTGACTACAGCGGCTACGGCCGGTCCAAGGGCACCCCGACCCTGGCAGGGATACAGGACGACGCCAGAGTAGTCTTTGGCCACATATTCGCAAATCCCGACACGTTCGGCAGCTGTGTCTTCGGGTTCGGCCAGTCCATGGGGGCGTATACACTGGCGCGGGTCCTGCCGGATTTTCCAGGGCTCAAGGGCGTCATTTTAGAGGCTGGGTTGTATTCATTCCATGCATTGTTCTGTGAGGCCTATCCGGCGCTCACGTGCACCGTGCCTGAGAAAGGCTACTCGGCCCTTGATACGCTGCCCAAGAGTGCCGTACCCAAGCTCTTTATCCACGGGACTGCAGACGGCGTTGTCCCTTATTCCCACTCCATACAAATGCACGAGGTTGCAGCAGAACCGAAAGATATCCTTATCCTGGATGGTGTCGGCCATATCGAGGCCTTCATCTCCAGACAGGCCATGACCTACCGGGAAAAGATCCGGCAATTTTTGAAGCAGAACAGTTAGCAGCCTGCCCTCATGCTTGGATTAATAACCGCGAGGTGAGCTGAAGGCAACGTTTCATAAGTGGTTGTTTCCTGCGTGCAGTCGTTGCCTGCAGCTCTTCGTGATGCAGTGGCGCCTCATGATGAAAAACTTAGGGTGTGCGGTCGCAAGTTGTTAATCATGTAAAATGGCGCCTTCGTGGTGCCCCTCGCGGTCAGATGGGAACCTGCGTTCCCTTGTCTGCCTGAATCAGGTAAATAAGCCGGCCAGGCCTTCCCAGTAGAGCGTCCCCCAGGAGTTTATCCTGGGGTCTGTCTTACAGATAGGGCAGAAGTGGACGACTACGATGTGTTTCGGGTCAGAGGTGGTGATCTCCTGGTGTCCGCAGTGCCTACATACCGGAGTCCCGCACCCTGAGCATGACGTTTCGGTATGGATGCCGCAGGTGCAAACATCAAGTTTCCGTGCCGGTTGCATTGAGATACCCCTTTCATGCCTTGTTGGTGCAGCTACCGATATGAAAGGGACTGCCATTTCTATGCCAAACGGGAAGGCTCTCGACAATCAGAGGCCTGAATTAAAAAAATCAAGTTATATTAATAAGCAATAAATTTGCCCGAGATAGTATTCCCATGAAACCATAAAATGTGATGGGTCCGCATGCCATAAATTTATGGCGTCTGTGCCATAAGACATATCCGAATCGCCCTTGCGACGGCATTCTTGGTAAAGGGTTTTTCAATATACTCTTTTATTCCTTGCTCAAGGGCTTCTTTGGGGGTGATGGTTTCACTATAACCGCTCATGAGGATGATGGGCACCCAACGTATCTTGAGGATCTCGCAGGCCAGCGCTGATCCGGTCATGCCGGGCATGGTCTGGTCCGTGATGACGAGGTTGAATTTTTCCGGGTCCGACTGGAAGAGGGCCAATGCCTCGGTGCTTGAAGACAGGCCAATGACCTTATAGCCCAACTGAACCAACATGGGCGTTAAATAATTGAGGATCACCTCCTCATCATCTACCAGCAGGATGTTCTCCCCGTTTCCCGGTTCCGGGGTTTCTTCAGATTCCTCCAGTTCCTCCGGCTCCCCGGTGAATACAGGGAGATATACATCGAATGTGCTGCCTTTTCCAATTGCTGAACTCACGAAGACCGCACCGCCGAGGCTTGTAACGATACCATGGACCGTAGCCAGGCCGAGGCCGGTTCCCTTGCCCTTTTCTTTGGTGGTAAAGAAGGGGTCGAAAATACGCTTGATTGTCTCGGAGTCCATGCCGCAGCCGGTATCGCTCACCGTGAGCCTCAGATGTTCCCCTTCACAAAGGGGCGGGTGCTGGGATGAAAAAAGGGCATCGAGGTACATCTGCTCCAGTGATACGGTAAGAGTTCCGCCGTCAGGAAGCATGGCATGGTAGGCATTGGTGCACAGATTCATGATTATCTGGTGGATCTGGGTGGAATCTGCAAGGACAAATCCTGTAGAGGGGTTTATGCGATCAGTGATGGTGATGGTGCTTGGTATGGAAGACCTCAGCAGCTTGAGTGACTCCTTGATGATGTAATGGATTTTAACAGGGCTTCGCTCGGTCTCCACCTGGCGGCTGAAGGTGAGGATCTGCTTGATAAGCTCCTTAGCTCTGCATCCTGCATTGAAGACCTCCATGACGCTCTCATAGGAAGGGCTGTCTTTCGGAACCTCATCCTGCAACAGTTCGGAATTGCCGATGATGGCGGACAGGATATTATTAAAGTCGTGTGCAATACCGCCCGCGAGTGTGCCGATGGCCTCCAGCTTCTGGGAGCGCATCAACCGGGCCTCATAGACGCGTCGTTCCTCGTCGGCCTGCTTTCTCTCCGTGATGTCATCTGCGATGCCGGCAAGGTAGACTACGGAACCCTGTTCATTGCAGATGGCCGAACGCCTGTTTCGTATCCACCTTATGGTTCCATCTTTTTTCATATAGCGGAACTCGTATTCATGCTCAATGTCCTGGGTGTTTTCTGCCATCGATAAAACTAACCCGATATCATCAGGGTGTACAAGTTTGAGCCATAGGCGAGGGTTCTTATAGATCTCTTCGCAGGGTATGCCGGAGATCCTTTCGAAGGCAGGGCTGAGGTAAATCACCTTGGTCCAGTCGGGCAGTGTGATCCAGAAAATCTCAGGACTTGCCTCTGCCAGCTTTCTGAAGCGCTCTTCGCTCACTCTGAGCTTATCCTCGGCCCTTTTGAGATCGGTAATATCATGCACCAGCGAGAAGATATAGGAGGTGCCTTCAACATCTATGAGCGTTGCCGAAAGGAGGACGCCCCGGATATCACCGGATCTGTTTTTAAGTTGAACCTCCGCATTCTGAATGTTGTTCCCCGCTACCAGCTCATTGATAAACCATGAACGGTCATCCTTGTTCACCCAGACGCCCAGCTCGGCAGTGGTGCGGTCTATAATCTCTTCCTTAACGTATCCCGACCATGTTACAAAGGCGGTATTGGCATCGATAATCTTCCGGTCTGCAGGGTTTATGATGCACATGGGGTCAGGGCCTGAATCGAAGGCAGCCTGGAATTTCTTCTCGGAAAAAGAGACAAGTCCCTCTGCACGCCTATGCTCGGTAACATTGATACCGATACCAAAGATGAACTCAAGTTCACCATTATCCTTAAAGACCGCCTTTCCCTGCCACTGGACGAAAAGGGTTCTCCCGTCTCTTGTCATTACCCTGTTCTCATGCACTATAGGGATCCTTAAGGAGATCATAGAGTCTGTTGCTTTCAGGAACAGGTTATGGTCTTCTTCGGGAACGAATTTTTTGAGATAGTCCTTGCCTACTACATCTGCGAGCTCATAGCCTAAGGCGTTTGTCATGGCTTCGTTCATGAAGATCGTCTTGCCTTGAGGATTCACGGCGTCGTAGAAGGCCGGCGATGTCTGGATGATGGAGGTGATGAAATCCCGTTCCTTCTTCAACTCCCGCTGGGTGCGGAGTCTGGCGGTGATGTCCCGGGCTGAGCCCCGGACGGCGATTGCGTTTCCCTCGGGGCCGGTAACCAGCGAGTTGTGATACTCCAGGACACGTTCAACCCCGTTCTTGTTTATAATAGTAAGGAAGCCTTCGTCAAAGCCTTTGTCCATTACGTTTCGCATATAATTCTCAAAGCGGTTTTTGTGCCTTTGGGGCAACAGGTCTTTCACCGAGAGGTTGGTTATCTCGGGCTCCGAGTAACCGGCTTTTTTCTTGAATGCCATGTTGGTCTCTATGAAATTGCCCTCGAGATCGTGGAGATAGAGATAGTCCGAGACGTTGAGGAAGATATCGCGATATTTAGCCTCACTCTTTTTTAAGGCATCCTCGGTCAGCCTGCTGTCGGTTATGTCGCGTAGCGTTTCGATGGCTCCTATGGTCTGTCCGTTTTTATCATAGATCGGACCGGCCTTGATCCAGAGGCATCTTTTCATGGGCAGCCCTGTTGACTCGGCATAGATGCTGTCCCCTTGCCGGAGGATGGAAGTATAGTTCTTCTCTATTTCATGGTCACGCTTCAGCACCAGGTCGACGATTACCGGCCTCCGCTCTCCATAAAGCGGCAGGGAGTGCTCATAGTTCGACTTCCCCATCATTTCCTTCGCACTGATCCGGGTGAGCCTCTCCATTGCCCGGTTCCAGATTATCACCCTCCCATCCCTGTCGATTGCAAAGGTGGGGTCAGGCAGAAAATCGACCACCTGTGAGAGCAGCAAAGTGGACTCGTCAGGGCTGTCTTTGCGCTGCTTCATGGTTGTTTTTATCCTTACCTTGGGTTTTTTGTTGATTCCATCCCTTATATAAATATTGCCGGAGTGTTTAATGACAAGATCATGAACGGAAAAATGTGAATTGAATATATAAGGCATTCATTCTTAAAAGAGCTCCAGGTTCTCCCAGTTATCGTCTCCGGTGCTCGTTTTCTCAGACCCTGCCTCATCTTGGGGCCCTGACTCAAGGTGTTGCACATGGATGTCACGCTCGCTCTTTGTGGTGTAGAGCCTGTCGAGGTTAGACATGAGAGATGATGCCGCTGATTCAAACCCGGATGGACAGACGAGACGGGCGTTCTGCGCCGTATCCTCAATGGTCTTCATTACCTTTTTCAGCACGCTTTCCACCTTCTCGTGCACCGTGATATCATCCGCTGTATCCTGGAGGTCCCTCAGGAGCGATTCGCCCAAGGTTGTCATTTCATGCAGCATTACATGTACGGCGTCATTAATGCTGCGCAGCGACTTGATCAGTTCCCTGAGTTTGTCCACCATAAACCCTATGGTCTTTGATTGCCTTTCCTGCATGAGGAGCATGTCTTCCTTGAAGCGCAGCGAGATGTCCACCAGTGTTGCCAGGACCTTGCTTAAGTCTTTTGTGTCTTCACGGGCAGTCTTTGAAAGTTCGTATATGCTTCCCGAGATTGTATCAAGCATGGCCCCTTCTTTTCCCAAGTGGGCAGCCTTGATCCGTGCGTTCAACGCGATGAGCTGGAGATTCAATCCCAGCGATTCAATATCCTTCACGAACACGGACATCTCGGATACCATTTCGCTTGCAGAGTTTACCGTTCCACTTAAGTTTGCATGCTCTTCGGCAATGGCCTTTAAGCACTCTATGACCGAGGTTATCCCTCTGTCGATGCCCTCCATGAAAGACTGCCCCTTTGTATCAGAGGCCCATGCAACGTCTTGGGTCTCCAGGAGGACATCGCCTACATTTTTTGTAATATTCTGGAGGCTTGCAATAACCTTGAACACGGCATTTGCCAACTCCTCATAGGACTGCTTGAGCTGGGCATGCTGCAGGGTCAAGACATCCCTTACCATGGCGGCCTTTTCGAGTCTGGTGTAATCATCCTGACCAATTGCCGTACAGAGGTGGTCCAGTACCTCCTTCACATGTTCAAGCTGCTGACGGGTGATGTCATGGAACTGCATTGAAATGACGATGTCGCCGATGCTTGAGGCTATGTCCCTGCTTACCTCTTCCACGAGCCTTGCCGACTCTGATGCGCTTTTAAATTTTTGGGAAAGGGCGTGGTGGTTGGTTACCGCCTTTTCCAGTGTTATGCGGGCGCTTTCGCTCTGGGTTCTCTCAAAGTCGATAATCTTGGAAAGCGCCAGCGTAACAAAGGACTGCACATTTACCGATACATGGTTGATATGTAATGATTTCTTCTTGATGATATCAGAGAGATTCCTCACATCATCGGTCAGCGTTGCGAACCCTGTATTCTCGGTGACGATATGTGCATTTTCCACCCGTGTAAGAAAACCCAGCATGGTGAGGTTGAGCACATGCAGTTTGAAGGACTCGATGCTCGATGACAGCTTTGAGAGTTCCAAACGATGCTGCTGGAAGACCTTGCTTATCTGTGAGAAGTGACCTTGAGACTCGTTGATATGATCTTTGAGCTCTTCAAGGATTCCCTGCAACCCATTTGTGGCGGTACCCAGTGCCTCACCGGTCATGATTTGTGCAACCCCGCTCGATTTATCGCACATCTTTTGGGCGCGCGTGTAGTATTCCTGGAGGTTCTCGGCAATCCTGAGGAAGTCCTTTTCTGACGCCTCGATGAGCCTGTCGAGCAGACTATCCACCTGGTCAATGGAATCTGTCCACTGGAACTGAGTTTCCGGTGTAATGGCTAGAGTGCTCCCTTTCCTTTTAATAATGTGCACAGAAAGGCTTTTCACTGTCCCAAGCAGACTCATACTATCGGTCCAATCTGAGATGAATGTTTGTGAGCACCGTGTTTCCCCGCATTTTCCCAATGCCTCTTCCCTTAAATGTTACGGGTGTCCCCGACCTGTTCATACTGAGAGCCTGTTTTTTTCACAGGGACTGATATATTGATCGGTTGGATGCATGCTTTGACTTTATAATATCTTTATCCTGTTGCCGTCATCGGTTACGAGGGAGCCGGCCTCGATGATGCCCTAAGATCCTGGGAAGACAAGGCGAGTGCTTTCAGGGGCGCCGCCCCGATACCGGGATACTCGTGCCCACGGTGCACAAGAACGAAGAATATATGATCGCAAGCCTGAAGGCCGGGGCACTGAGCCTCATCCCTCGATCCATTGACCCCCGGCTTACGATACCTTGTCACCCGGATCAGGCTCTCCGTCAAAGGTGCAGATGTTCCAGGTGTCTCCATGGCCGCCTGCCAGGATCATGCCCTCGGATAACCCGAATTTCATCCGGCGCGGTTTGAGGTTGGCCACTACAATCGCCTTCTTACCGATAAGAGCGGCCGGGTCGGGATATGCGCCCTTTATACCTGCAAAGATCTGGCGGAGCAGCCCCTCGCCGAGGTCTACCATGAGCCTCACCATTTTATCCGAGCCTTCTACGAGATACGCCTCCATGATCTTTCCCACCCTGAGGTCGATCTTTGCAAAGTCATCGATGGTGATCTCAGGGAGCTTGGCAGGCACGGTCTTTTGCTCAGGCTTTACTTTTTTCTCCGGGTCCTTGTCCTTTGGGGCCTGTTTCGGCTGTTTGGCGTGGCCTGATGCCTTTTCGATCCTGGCCCAGGAATCCCGCAAGGTAACGGTCCGGTTAAACACAAAAGTCTTTTCCGATGAGTCCTTGGGGTCCGCACAGAAATATCCCTGCCGCTCGAACTGGAAGCGCATCCCCGGCTTCGCCAGGGCAACGGATGGCTCAAGCATGCACCCCTTCAAGGGCACCAATGACTCCGGGTTCAGGAACTCCTTATAGTCCTTTCCGGTCCTCTCAGCCTCGGATGCGATGTTTTCCATCGTGAAGAGCCTGTCATAAAGCCTCACCTCTGCGGTGAGGGCGTGTGGGGCAGACACCCAGTGGAGCGTACCTTTCACCTTGCGGCCGTCCGGTGCGTCGCCGCCTCTTGTCGCCGGGTCATACGTGCAGCGGAGCTCTTCGATGCGCCCCGCCACGTCCTTCACCACAGAGGTGCAGGTGATAAAGTAGGCCCCCCGGAGCCTCACCTCTCTTCCCGGTGCCAGGCGGAAGAATTTGTCCGGCGGGTTTTCCATGAAGTCTTCCTGCTCGATAAAAAGGGTGCGGGAGAAGGGCACCATGCGGGAGCCCATTGAGGCGTTGTCCGGGTGATAGGGGATCTCGAATTCCTCGAACGCGCCCTCCGGATAGTTTTCAATAATTACCTTTAAAGGCTGAAGCACTGCCATGACCCTTGGTGTTTTATCGTTCAGGTCCTCACGAATGTGGTACTCCAGCAGCGCCATGTCCACCATGGAGTCCTTCTTGGCCACCCCGATCTTCTCGCAGAACTTCCTGATGGCCGCCGGCGTATAGCCGCGGCGCCTCAAGCCTGCAATGGTAGGCATGCGCGGGTCGTCCCAACCGGTTACGATACCAAGTTGCACGAGCTCCAAGAGCCTGCGCTTGCTCATCATGGTGTAGCTCAGGTTGAGCCTGGCGAACTCGATCTGCTGTGAGCGGTACATGTCGAGCTTTTCCAGGGACCAGTCGTACAGGGGCCGATGGTCTTCGAACTCCAGGGTGCAGATGGAGTGGGTGATCTTTTCCAAGGAGTCGGAGATGGGGTGCGCATAGTCGTACATGGGGTAGATGCACCAGTCATCGCCGGTGCGGTGGTGGGTGGAGCGCAGTATCCGGTAGATGATGGGGTCGCGCATATTCAAATTGGGCGATGCCATATCGATCTTGGCGCGGAGCACCCGGGCCCCGTCAGGAAACTCGCCCGCCCTCATGCGGCGGAACAGATCGAGGTTCTCCTCAACACCGCGGCTCCGGTAGGGGCTCTCTTTGCCGGGCTCGGTAAGCGTGCCCCGGTACTGCCTGGTCTCCTCTGCGCTCAAGTCGCATACATAGGCCAGGCCTTTTTTGATGAGCGTTTCGGCAAGCTCGTAGGTCTTCTCGAAATAGTCGGATGCGTAGTACATCCGCTCTTCCCAGTCAAAGCCGAGCCAGCGCACGTCTTCCATGATGGAGTCGAGGTATTCCTGGTCTTCCTTGCTTGGGTTGGTGTCGTCAAAACGCAGGTTGCAGATGCCTTTGTAATCGGCTGCTATGCCGAAGTTGAGGCAGATGGACTTGGCGTGGCCGATGTGCAGGTAGCCGTTCGGCTCCGGGGGGAAGCGGGTGTTCACCCTGCCTCCATACTTTCCCGACTTCATGTGCTCGTTGATGATGGTGCGGATAAAATCAATGGAGGCCGGTGCACCCGGTGCCGTTTCCTTCGTGTTGTCATTATCTGTAGGCTTTGTCATGGCTTCATTCCTTCAATCCGGATGATAGGGAAGGTATACCACAGGATCGTATTCTTTTACATCATGTTTACTTTAAGGAGGGTGTCGGGGCGCCAAAGTTTCCTCCCCATCAAGGGGAATGTCAGGATACCAAAATTCCCTCCCCTTTGAGGAAAGGTCAAGGTACCAAGGTTCCCTCCCCTTCAAGGGGAGGGACTTAGGTGGGGATGGGGTTATTATTGAATGGGCCTGATTCCGGAATCGCGGCCCAAACCGTCCAGGACAGCGCTGTCACGGTTATAGGGGTCTTTCTTGAAATAGACGATGCCGTCTTTGTCCACCTCCACCGTCACGTAGAGCAGCAGTATGGTAACGGGTCTGGGCAAGGTGAGTATCCGGGTTTTTCCTGATTCGGCCGCCTTCATGATGTTTTCCTGGCTCCACCTGGATGGATCGTCCAGCAGCAGCTCCGAGAGTTCGAAAGGCTTCTCCAGGCGTATGCATCCCGAGCTGAATGTCCTCTCCTCGCTGGCGAACAGCTCCTTATGCGGGGTGTCATGCATGTACACGGAATAGGGATTGGGGAATATGACCTTGATGCGCCCCAGGGCGTTTCCGGCGCCAGGGTTCTGCCTGAGCGTGTAAGGAAAAGGACGCGCAGGGTACAACGACCAGTTGACGGATTTCGGATTCACCTCGGAGCCCTGATGGTTTAGAATCTTGAGGCCCTTCTTGTCGAGGTAGGAGGGGTCCTTCCGGACAGCCGGCAGGATGTCCTTTTTAAAGATAGTCGGCGGCACCACCCACGCGGGATTGAGCTCTATATGCGTGATCTTCGATCTGAACACCGGCGTGTCGCGATAGGGCTGCCCCACCTGTGCCCTGCACGACCATATGACCTTGTTGTCTTTGTTGAAAGACACGCGGAACCCGGCAATGTCCACGAGGACGAATGGGTTCCCCGTGTCACGGAGCACCCACCTGGCGCGCTCGAGGTTCACGCGGATCTGGTCGATGCGGTCCTCCACCGGCACATTCAATGCTGCAAGCGTCTCTTTCCCCACCACGCCGTCTTCTTTCAGGCCGTGCCTGCGCTGAAAATGGATGACTGCCTGCCGGAGCGGCCCATCGAAGGTAAGGGGGTCTGTGGCCGGTTCCTGCAGGGCATCGGTTTTGCCCAGGCGCCTGCGCAGCGATGAAACCCTCGGGTCGATCATGCCTTTTTTCAGGGCAGGGCCGGGGGGCACCGCTTCCCAGCCGCCGCTGCCCCTTATTGCGCGATACGCCCCGAGTGCTTCCTTCAGGCGGGAGTAGGACGGGTGGTTTATCTTCCATGCGTTGATTGTTTGTACAAGCGAGGGTGATGCGATGGTATGCTCGATGAAAGCGACCGGGTCCGTATCAGCGATCTTCCGGTCGAGGTTCCACTGAGGGTGATAGGTCAAGGGATCTTGCTTGCCGCAGTTGGAGTGGTTGGCGAGAAGGACAAGGGCATCGGTGAGGAGGAGGTCCAGCGATGCCGCGAGTGACGGGTCAAGGGACGTGCCTGTACGGGTCATGGACCACTGCCGCCGGATCTCTTGAAGGTGATAATCCTCAGGGTCGAGGCCGTCTTGGTAAGTATTCTCTATGGCACGAACGAGTTGCTCGATTGATTGTGCATTCACCCAGATCGGACGATATTCACGCCGTTTATAGAGCTCCGGAATGACGGTGAGAGACGAGATCCGGCAGGCTCCCACGCTGAAACCGCCGGTGATCTGTGTGCCGCCAAGCTTCTGTCGGATTATTGCGGCAACGGCATCATCGGAGGTCTGGGCAAGGCATGTTCCGGTATAAATGAGCATGAAGCCCAGCAGAAAGGTAATGAGAATTCTCCGTGACATGGTCCCTCGACATCCCTGCTGAGCGCGTACTGCAGGGCTTACCAGTATCGTACGCGTCCCACATCCACGTGGACGAAGTCGGACTCCGGATAGTAACCCACCCCTCCACCCTTCAGGTCAATTGCTGAGCGCCGCAGTGATGACAGGCTGTATCCCGGCAGACGGATATCCGCCGCTTTCCCCTCCATGTGGAGGCTGTGACCGGCCACCCCGCGGCTGTTCTCGCGCAGGCGGGCGTTCGTGGCAGGGGAACGGTAGCCGGAGATTATGTGCAGCATCTCGTGAGACCCTGTGTTGTTGTGAAGATCATGGAGAAGATCGAGAAGGCCGGTGTCGATGGGCAGTATCTCTTCAGTGCGAAAGTCCCTGAGGATATGGTTGATCTCAGAGAGTGCATCAGAAACATATTCGCCTTTGATCCAGTACGCTGTCTTGAGTGTTTCTCCGGTGTGCAGGTTGTAGAGCGCCAATGTCCGTTCAGGCGATTGCGGTGCCTGTATGGCCCCCAGAAGGGTGCAAGGGAATAGGCTTGCCCCCAGCGCAAGCGCCCCTGCCTTCAGGAAATTGCGGCGGCATATTTTGTGTTCCAGAGCCTTGTGCACAACCGACGGATGTTTATTCATCGTTCCTCTTACCGGGGATAAATACCAAGCATGCCCATGCCTTGTCAACCCGATCGGCCCCGGTGGGCGCAGGCCCTAAGTTTTCTTAGATGTTCACCATCCCCATCGTCATCCAACGGCCGGGACTTAAGCCGGCGGATGAACCAAGCATAAGACCGGCATGTGGAGATGCGGGAACAGAGGAGGAGGTGTGCTTGGTTTCTCACCTCGATTATTCTGCAACACATTCCTTTCGAGCGTAGTATAATGGTACCAAATTACCCTCCCTGTGAATGTGAGAAACAGGGCATCAAAGTACCCTCCCGTTAAGGAGAGGTGACAGGGTACCAAAGTACCCTCCCCTTCAAGGGGAGGGACTTAGGTGGGGATGGGCCTAAATCCCGAAGTCTCTTTGGCTGAGGGACCCGATGAAGGGCACCTGAACCCCTTGGGCCGTTACGGGAGAGAAGCAGAGTGAAGGAAGCTCTAAACCCCCTCGCCCCTTTAGGGGGAGAGGGCCGGAGTGAGGAGGCATTCAACCCCCTCCCCCCTTGCGGGGGAGGGTTGGGGAGAGGGGGCAGAAATTACATCCCCACTCCAAGACGGAAATCGGATTCACATTATTCCCCAGTAAGGATGGAAAATAGAAATGTTATCTTTTCAATTTTTGTTCTCAAAAATAAATCTACCCCCTTTTTCCGGAGGCATTCATGAACAATGACGCACAGGCATTTTATGAACAGGTCAACCATGCCCGGTATCAGGGACTTGCCCAGGGCCACTATGAGAGCTTCTTCCAGCGCGCCAACCACCCACAGCGCCCCCTGGCATTCTGGACAAGGTACACGGTCTTCAGCCCCAAGGACCATCCTGAGAACGCCATCGGCGAGCTCTGGGCCGTGTTCTTCAATGGCGAGGCCAACTCCCACGTGGCGGTCAAGAAAGAGATGCCGTTTAAAGAGTGCGTCTTCAATACATCTGCCTTCGATTGCCGGATAGGGGATGCACATCTCAGTCCTCAGGGCCTCATCGGCGCTGCAGAGAAAGGCACGGACAGCATCTCGTGGGACCTGACCTTTCACGGCGCATCGGCACCGCTCCTGCTGTTTCCCCTAAGGCTCTATTCCACGAAGCTGCCTGCGGCAAAGAGCCTGGTGTCGCTTCCCCTGGCGCGCTTCAGCGGCATTATGCAGGTGAACGGGGAGACCATCGAGGTAACGGACTGGCTCGGGAGCACCAACCACAACTGGGGATTCAAACATACCGACCTCTACGCCTGGGGCCAGGTGGCCGGATTCGACACCGAGCCTGACAGCTTCCTGGAACTCGCCACGGCAAAACTCAAGATCGGCCCCTTCTGGACACCGGCGCTCACGCCCATCGTATTCCGGCACCGGGGACAAGAGTATGCACTAAACGGCCTGCTCCAGACAGTGAAGGCCAATGGCTCGTTCACCTACTTCACCTGGAACTTTTGCTCGGAGACGCCCCGGGTGGAGATCGAGGGCACCATCACGGCCCCGCGCAAGTCCTTTGTAGGGCTCACCTATTACAACCCACCGGGCGGCACCAAGACCTGCCTGAACAGCAAGATCGCCTCGTGCACGCTCCGCTTCAAAGATAAGGTGCATGGGATAACCGATACCCTGCAGGCGCATAACCGCGCCGCATTCGAGATCCTCACCGATGATACGGGCCACGGGGTGCCCATAGCGGTATGAAGTTTCGAAAAGGCCCGGTCTGATCCGTAGGGTGGGTGGAGCGAAGCGAAACCCACCAAGACTCTGTAGGAGCGGCTTCAGCCGCGAATTCATCTTGAAATTGGGGACGGTCACATTCAAGGAGAGAGACAGGGTACCAAAGTCGCCTCCCTTTCAAGGGGAGGGACTTAGGTGGGGATGGGTTTAAATCTCCCTTTCTCTTATGGCAGAGGGATTCGGATATTGGGTACTGGTTCAGATTATTCCCCTGATACGATGAAAAATAGAAACGTCCCCTTTTCATTTTTCTCAGTTTCAAAGATAAGGTGCATGGAATAACCGAGACCCTGCAGGCACATAACCGCGCCGCATTCGAGATCCTGACCGATGATACGGGCCACGGGGTACTGATGGCGGTATGATGTTTCGAAAAGGCCCGGTCTGATCCGTAGGGTGGGTGGAGCGAAGCGAAACCCACCAAGACTCTGTAGGAGCGGCTTCAGCCGCGAATTCATCTTGAAATTGGGGACGGTCACATTCAAGGAGAGAGACAGGGTACCAAGGTCGCCTCCCTTTCAAGGGGAGGGACTTAGGTGGGGATGGGTTTAAATCTCCCTTTCTCTTATGGCAGAGGGATTCGGATATTGGGTACTGGTTCAGATTATTCTCCTGTTAGGATGAAAAATAGAAACGTCCCCTTTTCATTTCCCTTTTCATTTCAAAACTTCTGGACCCCCGTTTCGCTGGGGTGACACCATTTTTTGAGTTTTGCCATTGCCTCGAATGGCTGTAGTTCAGGTGGATCTTCAGCATAACTGTAGGAGCGGCTTCAGCCGCGAATTCATCTTGATGCCTCGTTCCAGCACTATGCCCATAAACGTAGGAGAACCGAGTACCCCTTTTTGCCGTTTTTATGGTACAATTAGATTAAGTAAAAAATGACAATGGATTGCGATGAAAGGGGAATGGGCATATTGTCAGTTCCAGAAAACATTCGGGCACTGTTTCTCCACTTTTTTCATTTAAAAAATGTATTCAACTGTAGTGAGCGATAAGGAATGTAATGTGACTTCTGAACGTATTAGAAACTGGCCCGCAAAAGAACGTCCGCGCGAACGACTTCTTGCTGAAGGTCCTGATAGGATGACAGATGCCGACCTGCTCGCAATCATCCTTCGGGTTGGATTAGGGACGTTCAAAGTGGGTGTTCCAGGGAAGAACGCCTACGATTCTGCCCTCTCAATTCTGAGGGAATTCCGAGGGCTCCGCGGGCTTGACCGTGCCCGCATTCATGACCTGCTCAAAGTTCCCGGCCTTGGGCCTGCGAAAGTCTCGCAAATCAAGGCTGCATTCGAGCTCGGGAAACGTGTGTGTGCCGGAAAACTCACCGCCCCTGCTTTCGAATCCTCAAAGACTGTTGCCGACCACTTCCGCCCGCGCTTTACTGGAAAACGGCAGGAGATAGTCATTGCTTTGTTTTTGAACGGACAGAACCAGCTCCTTGGTGAGAAAGACATCACCGAAGGGACTCCGACGCAAGCTACCGTGTATATTCGCCGCATTCTGGAAGAAGCACTCCATGAATCAGCAGCGGCAATCGTCCTTGTCCACAATCACCCCTCGGGCAATCCAGAACCCTCAGCCAGTGACGATGAGACGACGCATAGCCTCTTGCGCGCTTGTAAACTGGTGGGTCTGGTCCTGCTTGACCACGTGATTGTTGGCGAGTCCGACCATTATAGCTATGCCGAAACCGGTCGGCTCAATGAACTTGAACCAGAATAGAAGGGTGCCATATGTCCAAGAAGAAAATAGAACCCCAACCTTATGCTAAGCCGGATCAGATCCAGATTCGCGGGAACCAGATTTACAGCCATGTCCGCAAGACATGGGTGCCGTTGACACCCGAGGAACGCGTCCGGCAGGATTATCTCTTTGTCCTGATTAACGAATACGGATATTCACTGGATCAGATTGATGAAGAGATATCGGTTACCAGCCGTGGCTCCGCACAGGCCCGCGCAGATTTCCTTATTTGGCGCACACCAGAAGCCAAGAAGCAACAGGAACACGCCCTGATTGTCATTGAATGCAAGGCCGACAACGTAACCATCTCCTTGAAAGACTACGTGCAGGGAGCCAATTACGCACAATACGAACATGCACGGTTCTTTGTCACCCATAACCACCGCGAGACCAAGTATTGGAAAGTGGATGACAAACGGCGGATGCCTAACTACGATGAGATCGCGAACATTCCACATGCAGACGCAACAGACAAGGAAATCGACGAATTACTGGCACGTCTGAAAGTTTTCAAGGAGGACGAATTTGCTAAGCTGCTCCACGAATGCCACAACGTCATCCGCAATCGCGAAAAGCTCGACCCCGCAGCAGCCTTTGACGAAATAGCCAAGATTCTCTTTGTGAAAGTCTATGTTGAACGGGAGCTACGGGCCAAACGCGCGCGGAGGAACCTCTTTAGCGTCGAGTATCTTGACGATCAACTTGGCAAGTACCCGCTCAACACGCTCTTTGGGCAAACCAAAGAGGCCTATGCGGATGACAAGATCTTTGAGGACGATGAGGAAATACGGCTCAAACCCGCCACGGGTAGGGAAATCGTCAAGTTGTTGCAACGCTACAATCTTTCCGAGACCAGCGAGGATATCAAAGGTATTGCCTTTGAGCGATTTCTCGGTCGCACATTCCGGGGCGAGATTGGGCAATTCTTTACACCGCGCACCATCGTCGAGTTCATGATTCACATGGTGGAGCCCCATGAGGAGGACGTGATTTGCGACCCCGCTAGCGGCTCCGGAGGGTTCTTGATTCGCTTCTTTGAGATCGTGCGGCAACAGATTTTGGCAGACGCCGACCGCCAGTACCAGGAATTCAAGACCAAGGTTCAGGCCGACAATAAGCTCTCACCGGACAAAAAGGCAACCATGCTCCGTGAGAAGTTCGACGCCATCCAGGCAACCCTTGACTCTAACAAACCCGGCTCTCGCCTGTGGAAGCTGGCCAACCGCTGCATCTTCGGCACCGATGCAAACGACCGCATGGCTCGCACCAGCAAGATGAACATGATTATGCACGGTGACGGCCACGGCGGGGTGCATCACCATGACGGATTCCTGAATGTCAACGGTATATTCGAAAGCCGCTTCGACATCGTCCTCACCAATCCGCCCTTCGGAGCCAACGTCGAGCCTTCCGACGTGGTGCATGAATCTGATGCGACGGTGAGCCGCGAGGCTGAAAAACGCTATGCTGAAGAGTACGGCAAACTCTATGCTGAAGCCTTGGCTCGTGTACACGCCGCTGTGGGGAACCCCATCGCCAGTCTCTTTGAACTACCCAAAGGCAATGGCACCGAAAAGGAACGCAACAAACGGGTCAAGTCGGCCAAGATCAAAACTGAAATTCTATTCATTGAACGCTGTCTTTCCCTGTTGAAGCCGGGCGGGCGGCTTGGCATCGTTCTGCCCGAAGGGATCTTCAACAATCCCTCACTTGTCTACGTGCGCGAATTCTGTGAAAACCGCGCCTTCATCCGCGCAGTTGTCAGCTTGCCCCAAGAGGCATTCTTTTCCTCTGGCGCAAGCGTAAAGGCATCATTGCTGTTCCTTCAAAAGTTCACTGAGGAAGAGCAGTCCGATTTCGATACCAAGCAGGCCGAAGCAAACGTCGAGGTGAAGGCGAAGCATGCCAAAACCATCGCCACGGAGACCGCACGGCTTGAGGCAGCGATAGCGGTAGCCAAGGAAGCGCGGGATACCGAGAAACGAAAGACACTTCAAAAGGAATTGGCCGACTTTGAGAAGCGAATGGCCGAGACCATCGCAAAAGAAACCCGCGCCTTGCTCAAAGAGCGTTTCCCGTATCCCATCTTTCTTTATGAAGCGGAGAAGGTGGGCATCACTGCCACAGGTGAACAGGACCAAAATGAGCTGGTTCCAAACGATAACCTGCCACAGGGAACTACAAAGACGTGCCTTGAGCTTTATCAGGACTTCCGACATGACCCCCAAACCATTCTTTCTCACAGAGGCAACTGAGTGAAAGCTACAAACCCAATTACACTCCGTGCCTTTGCTGTCTGGTGGAAGGATTTTGAACGCTGGGACGTAAAGTTTTTTTCGGCACACGTACGCAGCACTTATCCTGTCGTGCGGCTTGCTCCTTTAATTCATGAACACAGCGAACGAGTAAAGCCTTTTGATTGCCCAGAAACAACATTTCGCATTTTGGGGGTCACGAACACGGGTGGAATTTTTCACGCCTATGATTCGCTTGGGAAGAAGATCAAACAACCATACCAGAAGGTTGATGCCGGCGACTTTGCTTACAATCCTTACCGTGTTAATGTTGGTTCAATCGGCGTTGTTCCGACAGAGCTGGGAGGTAACTATATCAGCCCCGCCTACGTTGTTTTTGCCACTGACAAGGCAAGGCTACTGCCTGAATATCTTATCTTGATCCTGAAGGCCGATTGGTTCAATCCAATGGTCAGGGCTGCGACAGCAGGCTCAGTCCGACAGAACCTAACTTTCGATCTTTTAGGCTCATTAGAGATTCCGCTCCCATCGCTGGCTGAGCAAAAGGCCATCGTCGCGCGTTGGCGCAAGGCGCAAGACGAAATAGTCGCTGTCCGAGGACGTGTAGTGAGACTGGAAGTGATGTTGCCTCTAATTGTTTATCAGGAGCTTGGGACACCGCCACCACTTGCAGAAAAGGCGACAGAAAAATACCTCATTATGTGGTGGAAAGATATGGAACGATGGAGCTTCACCTACTTGAGCCGAGCCAGTCAAGGTTTGTTGGGCTTCGCAAAATCGAAGTTCCCGATTGAACCGTTGGGAAACCATCTGATTGAAACCATGAACGGATATTGCATCAAACCCGTGGCAGGAACGACCCCGCACAAAATGCTAAAGTTGAACGCGCTCAATCCCGCTGGCCTGGATTTGACTGCAAGCAAATTCATCAAAGTCTCTGATCGTATCGCAGAACGATTCTCACTTCGTAAGGACGATATTTTGATTTGTCGGAGCAACGCCTACGAGTATGTCGCGAAGTGCGCGTTGGTTCGAGAAGATCAACCAGCATACTTATTCCCGGATATTATCATTCGGGCACGTGTGAAAACCACCGTCCTTCCTGAGTTTGTAGCCGAAGTCATTCAAACACCGCTGGGACGTTCATATTTCCAAATCAACTCCCGCCGTGCGGTTGGTGGAATGTGGAAAATAAGCGCTGACGACATTCTCAATTTTCCTCTGCCAGTACCGCCACTAGCCGTACAAAAGCTGATAGTGGAACGTATAACGGCAGGCCGCGAAGAAATTACCCGCGAACGTGAAGCTGCCGACCGCCTTGCAAAAGAAATCAATGCAGAAATCGAATCATTAATTCTCGGTACTAAAAGCTTACAGGAGTCATAGTATGGCTCGAAGCATACGTTACCTTACATTTGAAGGTCAGTTTGAAAGCAGCGTACTTGGCACGTTCCGCATCATCCGTGGCTTTGCCAATCTCAAAGACCTTGCAGAAGTCTCCGTGCCTTACGAGATGGAAGACAGTGATGGTTGTGATCAAGTCAAAGGTCAACAACGAAAGCTTGACCCTCAACATGCCGAGCGAATCAAACGATACCTGGAGAGCGGTGAACAGCGCTTCTTGCCTGAGGTAATCCTCTCCGTTCGTGCCGACTTGACAGAAACCTCGGATGAAAATTTCAAATTGATAGGAGTTGAGAGCAAAGGTACAGAAGATGGCATCACAATTAACCGACGATGGAAAAGTCACAATATCCGCGTTCATCGTATGTCGGTTGATCGTAAGAAGCTCTCCGAGATTCGGAGCAAAAAACTCATTCGTCGTGTGGATGGAAACCACCGCCTTGCACTTGCCGAAACGCTAAAAGACGATCCGAGCATCCCCACGAAATATCTGGCTCCGTTTTGCCTTGTTCTCTTAGGCCCAACTGGGGAAGCTGCGGATGACTATTCCGAGTCGCTGATTTTCCATACCATAAATAGTACCGCACTTCCTCTGGAATCTGAGCATGCACTGAAACTTATTCTTGGACAACACGCAGATTACGATATGACGCCGGGAAAAGAATTTGCCTTCAGCCCTGACCTACATTTTACACGTCTTCTTAGAGATGGCCTTTTAAGGCTGCCGGAGCCAGCGCAATCACGGCTCGGGAATCATCCTTTGACATGCTTGCGCAACGCAGTACGTGGTCTGTTGGAGATGGATAAAAATGTAGCCAAAGATCTCCCCTCACTTCGCGAGTATTCGAAGACATTACTTG
Organism: uncultured delta proteobacterium; assembly: GCA_963798485.1. Classification (GTDB taxonomy): domain Bacteria; phylum Desulfobacterota; class Desulfomonilia; order UBA1062; family UBA1062; genus MWEI01. Next base: position 148,117 of record CAWCTR010000004.1, read on the forward strand.
CAGCCTTGAATGACATTGTGACACGTTTGGAACCTATTCGACCTTCGCTTTGTCAGGCAGACTTTTTTATCGAATTGGCGGCCCGTGTCTGGAAAGGAACACCGGACAGTGATAAACATTCTAAACGCGTAAATACAACTGTTGCCTACCTGGAACAGTTGGCCGGTTGGCTGGGGCAGGATGGATTGGTAGAATTGAATGAAAACCAGTCACTTAGCAAACAGCTGCTTGATATATTCAACGCAGTTAGGATGCGGATTCCTAGAAGGGTTTTCCTCGCTCGTTGGTATCCCACGGCAAGCGACGGTGAGGAATTCGAGAAGGCTAAACTACGTCTCACGCAGATTCGACAGGCTCTCAAAGAACTAGAGAAGGAGATGGGAGCTCAGCTCGAACTCGTAGACCTGGGGACGCAAACCGGCACTACTTTTCCAATTCACACCAAGATGTACAATGCTATTGCATCAGCTGACATCATCCTCGTGGACCTGACCGGGGTACGCCCAAACGTATGCGTGGAAGCTGGTTTCGCACTGCGAAATCACGAAAAGAATCGGCTCATTTTCATCTTTCAGCCAACAAAAAAATATAAAACTGTTCCCTTCGATTTGAATACATACCGATATGAGTCTTTCAAGGATACGGGAGAAATCCCTGAAAAGATAAAGCCCCATATCACCGCAATTCTTAGCAACGCAGCAATAGGTTCTTGATTATTGAGAAAACTATTTAGGATAATCGGATAATCAGGGTCAGAGTCGATTTAACAGCTTATTTATGTTTATGCAGACCCCTCTTGATATTCGACTAACATTCGGGCTACATCTGCAGCTGCATCTCGTGCCTGTTCAATTGGGATATGTGGCTTGATCTCATTTACGCGCACAGCACACTGTTCGGTATTCCGAATCGCTTCTTCCTTGCATACATACAAAGCAGTGGATAGGCGCTCCAATGCCACGACGCCCTTCGCACCGAGGTTTTCCACAATAAATGCCATGTCGGGATCATACTGCTGAACAGCCCCAAGGTATTGCTGATAAAAACGAATCCCTGCCTCGGAAACGGATAAGTTCGGGCCATAGGGGTAAGGGTTTATCTCAATGGTGAGATAGCCGTCCGCCCTCATTTCTGTGAGTTCATCCCGTAATTCGAATGAGAAGGGGCCGTGTTTGTATAAGACAAATTCATAATCCACGGGTGTATTGGTTATTTCCTTGAGAGAAAACATAGCCTTCTGGATATGAGTTTCTCCGCACCAACTGCCTTTATTACGAAGAGACTTGACCAGATCAAGCAAAATGGCTCTGCGGACAGACTGATCCATCTTTCTACCCTCCCCCTGATTCAATAATACCACTTCTTTCGCTTTCAAGCCACTGCTTTGCTTCATACTCCAACTCTCTCTTGATGAAGATGTATTCGGTTTTCACCACAGGGATCTGATTGAGAGTTTGTGATAGAGAGCTGGATGATTCAATTCTCCCATCTTTCATGAATACCGGGAAATCAATAGATTCACCCTTCTGGGATGGGCTGTCGAACCTGATATTCTCAGGACCATATTTTCTATACGCTGCATCTTTTATCAATGTTGCCGCCTGTTGGTTCTTTTGAAAGTCGGTTGGATTCCGTTCATACAACCTCTTGTAGTGCTGTCTCTTGATAATCCGTGCAGCATGAACTGACCCTGGCATGCCTTCGTCAAAAGCAGCTTTCCTGAGCTCAACTAAAATTTCATGATCAGTGGAGGATAAGTGGCGATCAGGTTCCGTAGGGAATTTGCCACCAGTAAGCATATCCACAAGATAATCTTTCAGGTGGATATCATAAATCCTTCGGACAGGGTGAAAATATACCTGTGAATACATGAAGTATCTTGCCAGCAGAAGGGCTTCTGCGGATTGGAGTCCGCCTGCTTCAACCCCAAGAGTAGGTTCTTTTGACTTTTCCTGTTCTCCACCTGAAGGTGGCGGTGTAAGTATGCGCATCGTATCTATCAACCGATAATGATCAAATCTGCCGTAAGCAACACCTATGTGATATGAGTCCCTCAACAAATAATCCATCCGATCAACACCGAATGCATCACCTACAATGATCTCAGAAAGAATAGTCTCCCAGTCATCAAATGTAAGGTCAGGGGCCTTCTGTTTTCCAATGGCCAGTTTGACGATATCTTCGGCCCTCAATGGTGGGGTCATCCGTTGCCAGATCTCCTTCAGCTCATCATTCATAATGAGCTCTCGGGTTAATTTCTCATGATCCCAATTCTCAGGAAGCAACTCCTTCTCTGCTGCATGGGAAAACGGCAGGTGTCCTATGTCGTGACATAATCCAGCCATTCGAAGTGCTTTCCTCCAGTATGCGCGTACCTCGTCCTTATTTAATTGAGGAAAAAGATCCCTTACTTCGGGCAAGAGATGATTCGGATGGGTAACAATATCAAATACCCTTCCGGCAAGTTCCATGACCCCCAGCGAGTGTTCGAATCTCTTATGAGAAGCGCCTGGATACACAAGATATGTGAGCGCTAACTGATGAATGCATCGTAATCGTTGAAATGGTCTTGAATCAAGGACATCCCTTTCTTGATCATCTAACTTGATGAAGGTGTGGATGGGATCCCTGATTTCATGGAAGATCTTTCTCAAATCCTCCTCCATCATTTCATCATAATGGTCATGGAGTCATTGCAAAGATGATATGACGGAATATAAATCACAGTATTTAAAACACATCAAGTGGTATTCTCCATACAGATTCTGCCCAGAACCATATCACCATCTTGATGAAAAATCTTGATGAAAAATTCTTGACTTTTCTAGTGCAGATTACTAACAACTCGATACTGTAATATTTAGCGTCAGTCATAGTGTGATGTTTTCGATACAATTTGGAGGGGAGTATGAGCAGGAAAAGTAGTGTACTAAGTGTTAATAAAGACAATTTAAAAGCCCTTAAAACGGCGTCTGCCCAGAGACGTATCAAAGAAAACAGAGAGCGATCTCAAATCATCCAGGACCAGATTCGTGAAGACCTCCGTGTATCACCCGACAAACTAGAATACTACTTCAATATCTGATTCGAGCATCACATCGATGCCATCCCTTGAAGTTGTTCCATATAGTATTGATGAACTCCGGAGAATCCTCCAATGAAATTTCTCTAGACGCCAAATTGCTCGGCAGAAAAGGGGGGGCAATTTTCTGAATACCAGGACCTGACAATATTACTGCTTGATCTAAAAATAGAACAAACCCTTTTCCCTGTCATTTATTCGGTTTCAATAATAACGCCGCATTGCTCACATTGATAGCGGGTCTTTTCTTGATCGATCGCCTGGACTTCCTCAAAGTCATATTGCTTTTTGCCGTGTACCTCAAAACATTCCGGGCAATACCCATCCGATAGCTCATCGGCGGTGATGGTCAGATGGCAGTTCCGGCAGCGCAGCCTGCTTTTCTGCTGCGGCAGGAGGACCAGGTGGAGATGTCTGCATGATGTCATACGACAAGCCTTTAAAGAATTTATCGCAGTGAATCAAGAAAAGAAGAAAAGGGGGCGTTTCTCATTTTCATCCTTACAGGGGTATAATGTGAACCTGCCCGGCCCTTTCCCGTAAGGGGTGAGGGGCATAAGTGTGCCCCACCGAGCCCCTCAGCCATGAGATGCAGAGTATTTAAACCCATCCCCACCCTGTCCCTCCCCTTGAAGGGGAAGGGACTTTAAGTAATCAGTGTCAGAGTCGATTTAACATTTTATTTAGGCAGACCCCTCTGATATTCGGCTAATTCTCATTCAAGTCGGACTAGGTTAAGTATATGATATGCCCTTGTTAGATTTTATAAGCAGGTGTTTTCAAGCCTTGGATCCTCTTTTTTAGCATCGAATGGGTATTATAAATAAGGAAGAGTAGGTTCTATCATCCATAAAAGGAGTTCATCATGAAAAAATGTGATCCCCCGGCCATTTCCGAAGAGGTGACAACCCGGATTAAAAAAGGCGCTTTCCTGACCGTCAAGGCCGGAGACTCTATGAACACCATGACCATCGGCTGGGGCCTGATTGGATTCATCTGGCAGCGGAGCGTCTTCATGGTGGCCGTGCGCGACTCGCGTCATACCTTTTCCATCATGGAAAAGGCTTCTGATTTCACTGTCACCGTGCCGACGGGGGACATGAAAGACGCCCTCATGTTCTGCGGCTCCAAATCCGGACGGGATCTGGACAAGTTCAAGGCCTGTAATCTGATTCCTGTAGCGGCGCGGCACACGGTATCCCCGATTCTCCAGGTGCCAGGTATCCACCTCGAATGCCGGATCTGTTTCAAAGCGCCCATGGACCCCGTTTATCTCGATGGGGCACTTGAAGATCTTTATCCGGCAAAGGACTACCATACCCTCTATTTTGGTGAGATCGTGGCCTGTTACGAAACTGATGCACCACTGTAAGCGGTGGAATGGGAACTCACCATGAATTTAGGTGACCTTCGAAAAACGAGTGATTAGGCCTTGGTTTTTGCTTATTGGGCTATGGTATATAAAGGGGATGTGGGGATGTGGAGATGTGGAGGGTCTTGCATTATTAGACAATATAGCAAAGCTTAAGAAGCACGTTGCGAAATTGCTCTTTACATCACCGAATCATGACTCATACGGGCGTGTCCCCTTGCACTTGGGGTACGTGGAACAGCCGTAAAATTTGTTGCCGGGTGTCGGGCCTTTCTTTGCTATGCGCAGTACCATCTTACTGCCACACAAGGGGCACAGAGGGGGCACGGGGTTTTCGCTGCGGACAGGTGTCTTCATGACTGCCGGTTTATTTTTAGGGAATAGTAATACCTTGTTTTTGATTTCACCGATCATTGCATGTAGTTCTTTGCCGTTCACGAGTTCGATGGGGTTGCCCCTGGCAAAATCGAGAGCCTCCTGGGTAAAGGTGCCGGAGGTGATGACGATCCCTCCCGATGCCTTCTTGTCGTAGACCACTCCAAGCAGTTCCCTGACTATGATTACGCCCACGCTCTCCATCTTCCAGTGCTTGCACTGGACAAAGATGGTTTCGCCGTTTTTGTTCAGCACAAGGTCCACCCCGCCATCGGCCCCACCGCCACCGGTCTCGGTGATGGTGTAGCCCTTTCTTCTGTATGCCTCGCCCACGAGCCGCTCGAAATCCTGCCAGCTCAGTGATCGGAGTGTTTCCCTATTCTTCTGGTTATTGAAGAGAGCGATCCTCTTCTTGCTCCTGAATAAATAATTCAAGAAGGAAAGGGCGGCCATGGAGAGGAAAAAGAGCAAGGCCGAGTTGGCCAGGTATGGGCTTACCTGTGCCAGGCTGTTGAGGAAAAGATTGGGTGGAATGCCATTGGAACCTGGTGCTGCATGTTGATTACCCCATATTGCCGGAATCGCAAACTTCAATAATCCATAACTGAAAATAGCAAGGATGACGCTGACCCACCACGAAGCATCGATCAGGTCATCAGCCAATGAGGTGTTTCTTCGAGCCATGTTCGAATCCTTTCCTTTTCCTCTTAACTACAATAACTATATCGAATTATTTTATGATTTTAGTTAAGCCAAGTGATACTCCAGCAAAAGAGGTCGCAAAAATGAATGCATATCTCATCTGTTATTTCTTTATGCCATTTCATGCCCCTTAACACACGTTTCATTCAATCCCTTTGAACATTTCATTGAATGAATCATGGTTTTTCAAGAGTTGTTAACTGCCATCTATGAGCTGCAATTCAGTTAATAATAAATATTAACAATACACTATGCGATTATTTTCGATCATTCCGTAAAGTTGGCACAATGTATGCCTTATAGAGGGCATCAAGTAAACATGAAGGAGGGCAATTAAAATGAAAAGGACAATCCAGACAATAATCGTAGCAATGTTCGTGGTAATGATCACCGGTACGTTTGCCTTTGCAGCCGCAGCAACCTCAGGCGGAAACAGCTTCCCCTATTTCCACCTTGGCTGCCTGATCATGGGCGGGCTTACCATCATCTCTGTGAAGTATCGTTATGAGAGGATGTATCTCAGCGAGGCAGTGGGATCTTTCGCACTCTATGCAGTGCTGGTTGCCCTGTTCACCGCACCGGTCATCGAGGCAGTAAAAGGCCTGGTGAGCTGAGAAGATTATAAACAAACACCGACCCGCCCTCGAGACCTGGGGGCGGGGATAGCCTAAAAAGGAGGAGAGGCCATGAAAAGGGTAAGAAGAAACAAACTCCAGACCAAGACCTTGAATCAGATCATCCTGCTGAGTGCATGGAGCTTCACCCTGGTCATCTCCTCATTCCTGTTCCTGTTCGCCGGCCGGTGGATCGATGTGAAGTTCAATACGGAACCAACCTTCATGCTTGGACTGTTCGTGTTGGGCATCGGGTTATGCATTGGCCGGATGTACACGGACTACACAAAGGCCAAAGATGCGTTGAACAACCGAAGGATCAGGTACCAGTCTTAGTCGATACTCAAGAAGGCCGGGTAACTTTCCGGCTCCCTGCATCACGAAAGCGGGCCGCCCTCTTCGGCGGCCCGTTGCTTTTCAGCGAAAGAATCATTGAATAAAAAAACACGACCCTTTTGGGAGTCTCGTGGTGTGTGATATGGATCGTTTCTGGGGAGGAAGAACGCTGTAGAGAATTAGGTGTCCCGGTTGATTATCGGCTATGCACTGTCCCGGGAGCGTGTCCTGCGCGTTTCATGAACCTTACCGTCAGGGCCAGGAATGCTGTGAAGCCGATGGTGACAAAGATGATTGTCATGGCTAAGCCCTCTTTACCCTTCTCTCGATCACGACCTCTTCGATGAACCCCTTGAAGCCCAGTGCAATACCGGCCACCAGGCCGACCAGCGTGAAGTTTGGGGCCATGTTCAATGTCTTATCGAGGTACATACCGCCATACATCCCGAGGAAGGTCATCGCAACAAGCACTACGCTGTAGCCGCTGATCCGGCAGAGCCTGTTGGCCAGTGCCTTTTCGATCTTTTCTTTCTTCATCCGTTTCATGGCCTTCCTCCTTATCCGCCTTTGCTGTTTAAGTCCTACCTTAGAACAGGCTCATGAGGATCTCACGTGCCGGTCCGGTGTTGATGGTGACTAGTGTCACGACCAAGACGAATACTGCGCTTGCTTCAGCCGGGGTGAGTCCCAATACCTTGTAGGTGAACCTGATGCCGGTGCCGGTCATGAACAGTGCGCCGATTACGATCCATAATGTCATCATTGTCTTGCCCTCCTTCGGGGTTTGTTTTTTTCTTTCTGTCTTATATAAGGCAAGGGGCGTGCCAGGGACTGTAGATTTATAACTCACTGATAACAGGGAATAATAAGAAGCGCAGTCTTTATGATATTGCCATTTTGGCAGAAAGGCCTTCAGCCAGGACATGGGCAGGTACAAAATGACAAAATAACCTAAGCAGACATTACCGGAAGTGTCAGAATGACAAAGTCGGTGTTCACACTCATGATCCATGCGCGAAGGGATTCTCTAATAAAAATAAAAAAAGGGCCACGATTCTCATCGTAACCCTTTAATGATATTTGGTAGTCCCAAGGGGAATTGAACCCCTGTTTACGGCGTGAGAGGCGAATGATAGAAAAAATGATCGGCCTGTAAATTGGCTCTCTGAGCAAATTCATGAAGTTGCATTTTTAGAGTGGTGTCCTTTTTGGTGTACCAAGCCGTTTTTGGAGTTAAATTTCATGCCTCGGTACACCACTTGGGACACCAGCAAAGAGCTCCTCATGATGCCTTGACCTCTTCTTTTTTTAGCTGTTCTTCGGGGGTTTCTGTGCTCAACAATTCCATATACTGTTTTTGGTCGGACACGATATTGTAGACATATCTCTCTGTCGTTGATACCGCTGCATGACCAAGTACATTCTGGATCACCTGCAGCGGAACATTTTGGACTGCCATATACGAAGCAACATGACGCCTCAAGGCATGAAATCCCATCTCTTTAATTCCCGCCCTCTTGCACAGTCCAGCTAGAAAGCGACGTCTCATGGTGAATGGCTTTCCATAATGCGGAGATCTATCATCTATCACCACGAACACATAGGGTGTGTCTTTGACAGGTCTTGCTTTCCACCACCATTCGAGGGATGTCTTCAACTCGCTTGTCATATCCAACCATCGGGCTTTCAATGACTGGTCTCGTGTCTTTCGTGTCCATAGCCGGAGCTTCCCATTAGGGAAATCGATGTCTTCCCATGTCAATCTGAACAGCTCACTTTTTCGTGCCCCTGTGTGAAGATATGTCAGGAGCATTGTCCATTCATCGGGCTTGCATACGGCCTTGAGTTTCAAGACATCACTTCTCACGGGTGTGAATTGAGGCTTTCGGTCATGTGCAAACTTGGGGACCTTTGCAGCAGGACAGTCTTGAACATCTAAATAAGATCTTGCATAGGCCCACATTGCAAGGATGTTTTTTCTGTCAACGTTGGCGGCATTTGCACTGCGCGCTTGCTTCTGCTTTGTCAGGTAATCCAGGCACATTTTCGGAGTTATGTGATTGACAGGCTGGTCCTTTCCCCATTCTGCAAGAAGTCGGTTGCATAGAGCTAATTTTTCACCAACAGTGCGTGAGGAAAACCGTGCAGAATACTCCATGTACTCAATCGTCAGAGAACCTAAGACCAAGCCGTTTTGCTCGCGCTGCTTGATCTGTTTCCGCTCTTCGAGCTCCCACTTGACGGCGGACCGGCTCGTGGCGAACCCTCTTTTGGTGGCAACCCTCTTGCCGAGGATCTTTACCACAGCTCTCCATGTCCCATCTTTTTCCTGATAAGGCATCTTGCACTCCTTGACTTGTGAAGAAGTATGTTCTCCCTATCTTGGTGCCGTTAAGTTCATTGTAGTGATCTCTCACCCATCGATCACTCATTCCAATATAGTGAGCAACCTCTAGGGATGAGAGTACTTCTTTTGGGATAGGATTAATATTATGTTGCAACATAGCCAGCTCGGTCAAGTTCATAGTAGAATCCAAAAGCTTTTCCTCCCCTGCCCTTAAAAATAAAAAACCAATTTTCCTGCCTTCCCCCTTTCACAAACGACTGAAGGGGAAGGGAGGAACGACCGGGAAAAGAACAGCCTGAAAGGCTAACCTTATGTAGTGGTCACAGTTAGTGACCACAGGGAACACCCGAAGCGCTGCAAGCAACATGACAACAAGTTTCTCTGTTGGCGTGCTGCTTTGTAAGCAAGTGCAGGGGGTCTGCCTTTAGTAGTTTGGCAGTTATAGGTTAATAGTGTTTCCAAGCGGCCGCGGCACTTGCGCCGCGTCCGCTTGGCCATGTGAATTTAATGCAAGGTATTTACTAAGGAGAGAAATTATTTCTGACCACAAGTGCTTTCAGCTTTAATGCTGGGAATTAGTAAAACAAATCTAAATTCCATCTTCCTCCTTCACTTGCTTTCGAAGCGTTCTGCCAACGGAGTTGTCATACCGCTTGCAGCGTTACAGAGGCATGAAAGATTCTCAATGCCCAACAAATGGTGGCTTCGCAGTCTTTTAGTCCATTTTTCTGAAACCCTCAGGGCTTTGTGAAGGGGTTCAGGAAAAATGTTTTTTGGAAAGATTCTGAAAATGCGGAGCTATCGTATGAACGATTCAATCCTTCGATACAAAGAAAACAGTGAAGACAAACCCCTTGATCCTTTCGCGGAGTTCTACAGACAGATGGAAGAGAAATATGCGTATATTTTATCGGGCGATGACCCACATGAGTATGCTACGGATATCTCTGGAATATATGATAATATTTTATACTACAACCTTAGTCCTCAGGAGCTTGACGACTACTTGATCGAATTCAATGAGGATGCTGGCAAGACGCTGGTTATATCCGATGTCAAAGCCGTAATAGCTGATTGCATAGGCGATATGTTAGAAACATATCGTTATGAATCGACAGAAGAAGGCCAGGCTATCGAGGACTACATCGATCAGCTTCTCGCTATCGTTAAGAAACATGAAATAGAAACACAAAAAAGTGACTTCACAAAGACCTCTTTCTCCTTTCATCAGGCGTGCCTTCGCGTTTGAGATCTGTTCTTCGATCTTGATTTTCTGCAGAAGTTTATTAAACGAGACTTCTTTTTCGGTTGCATTCTACCCACTCAAAAGAATATAAGTACAAATATTGATATGTGTTAAAGCATGTGAGGTTAGATGTCAAACGAGAGCACCCCAAGGCTTCTTTTTATCTCGGTAGCATATTGGGACAGAACTTAACGGAAGAGGTAACCCCTATGCGTGAAAAGACCGAAGGGCCAAAAACTTTACGAAGGAAAGGCGCACATACATGTCGCAGGCGACATATGCGCTCAGTGCTTGAGCAAATAACGGGACTATAAATGGCGTGTTATCATATCCAGGTTAAAATAATCAGCAGGGGCGGAGGCAAATGCGCCGTTTCCGCCGCTGCATACCGCTCGCGGGATAAGCTCTATGATGAACGCCTGGACATGACATTCGACTATACGAAGAAGAAGGACCTCGCCTATGAAGAGATCCTCCTTCCGGAAAATGCACCCGAAAGACTGAAAGACCGGCAGACTCTCTGGAATGAAGTCGAAAGAGTAGAGAAGCGAAAAGACGCACGCCTCTCCCGGGAAGTCGAGTTAGCTCTTCCCAAGGAACTGAACTTCGAACAACAGGTAGCTCTTGTAAAAGAATATGCTCAGTCACAATTCGTGGATAAAGGAATGATAGCCGACATCTGCATCCACAAGAGCGATAAAAATCCTCATGTTCATATCATGCTTACAACTAGAGAAGTTACCAGTGATGGCTTTGGTAAAAAAGTAACCGCATGGAATGATAAAGCAGAACTCCTGAAGTGGCGGGAAGAGTGGGCGAATATCCAGAACAGGAAATTGTTGGAAGCAGGTCACGATATCCAGGTTGACCATAGGAGCTTTGCAGATAGAGGCATTGACCTTGAGCCACACATCGAAGATCGGGATAGCAGCAAAATACCTGCCCAAAGGCTACCTCCACTTGCAAGAAACCCGAGGACTTGATCGCCTCGAAGAGTACCAGAGAATATGCAGAGAGAATGGGGAACGGATTATCAATGATCCGGCAAAAGCCTTGAAGCTCGTTGGACATTACGATGCCGTGTTCAAGCGGGAAGACATCATGGATTTCGCCTTCCGACACAGCGCTGATGCAGATCAGTTCAACCGTGTTTTCTCTGCCCTTGAGAACTGCCAAGAGCTTGTCAGAGTCGGGAAAAATGAGAAGGGAGAAGACCTGTTACTCAACTCGTACCATGGTGCTGAGCGAGAGGACCATGCTCAATAATGCGCAGAAAATGAATTCTTCAAATGGCCACCTCTTGGAGCAAAATATCATCAATCAGACTGCGAAGAATTACACAATGAGTAAGGAGCAGGAAACAGCATTCAGAAACATAGTGGAGAGTGGAGATATCTCCGTGATGATCGGTCGTGCTGGAACAGGGAAAAGCTATACGCTTGGTGCAGTAAAAGAAGCATATGAAGCAGGAGGATATCGGGTAAGAGGCTTGCACTTTCGGGTATTGCAGCAGAAGGCCTTCAGAATGAAAGCGGGATCGAAAGCACAACCATCTTCAGGCAGTTGGAGGACTGGGAAAATGAGAGAAATGTACTCAGCAAAGACCAGATCCTGGTGATCGATGAAGCGGGTATGGTCGGTACCAGACAGATGCATAAGATCTTGGAACACGCTCATGAAGCAGGAGCAAAAGTGATCCTGGTGGGAGACAACGAACAGCTCCAGTCAATCGAAGCAGGAGGATCATTCCGAGGCATCATCCAGAGGACCGGATACGTAGAACTGGCAGAAGTAAGAAGACAACATGTCGAGTGGCAGAAACAAGCAACCGTAGAATTCTCCGGCAACAAAGAGCAGGCGGAGAAGGCCCTGGAAATGTACCACGACCATGGACACATCCATGAACTCCAGACCAGGCAAGACGCCAAGGATCAGATGCTGAAAGAGTGGGCAGAGCAGCAACATCTTTCAAAACAGAAGCACGAGACCAGCCTCATGATGGCCTACACGAACAAGGACGTTCATGATTTGAACCAGGGGGCGAGACAGTACAGAAAACTCTATGGAGAGCTCCGAGAACCCGAACACACCTTCATGACCGAGAAAGGAGAACGAAACTTCTGCACCGGAGACCGGATCATCTTTCTCAGAAACGAGCATTCTTTAGGAGTTCGTAATGGTTCCCTTGGTACAGTTAAGAATATCAATCGGGGAGCCATGACAGTAAAACTCGATAAAGGCGATAGAGTCGCTATCGATACGAGCATGTATAAAGATTTCGACCACGGATATGCAGCAACCGTGCATAAGACTCAAGGCTCCACCCTGGATCATACTTTTGTCCTAGGCTCACGGCATTTTGATAAACATACCACCTACGTTGCCATGAGCAGGCATAGAGAAAATGTGGCCATGTACTACGGAAAGGAAGATTTCAAAAACCTTGAGGACCTGCAGAGAGTCATGGGGAGAGAACGCCCAAAGATTCTGGTTATAGACTATGGATTGCCTAGAGGCATAGAGCCCGATAACAGAGTTATCGAAGCAGAGAGAGTTCTGACTCACGAAGAAAGACGCATCCAGGAACAAGAATGGCAACGGCCAAGGGATGAAGAGAAGTATGTCGAGCAAATGAAAGAGAAGGGAATCCAGGTTGAATTCCCCAAGGATAAAACTGTTGAAGGGTATTATATTGGGATTCAGGAGGTCTCTGGCAGAAAGTACGCCATGATCGATACCCATGCCGTTACAACACAAGGAACCCGCTACATGGTGCCTTATGACTGTGACAAGCGGAAGGATGAAGTAATGAAATTCCGTCGCGTGGAATATGACGGTCAGAGGATTGAAGAGATGTGGAGGAAGGATTTAGAAAAGGAGAGACAGCAAAAGCTCGCTCAACAAAATCGAGAACCGAAACACGAAAGAGAGCTCAATGCGTCAGAGATCCTCTACTGCCAGCAGATGAAGGACCGGGGCCTCCAAACAGAATTTATAAATGAAAGATCAGTGGAAGGGTACTTTACCAAAATAGAAACGATTGGCGAGAATAAGTTTGCTGTGATCGAGAATAAAGGAACTCGGTATATGGTGCCCTGCAATAACGAATATGATCAAATGCAGATGCACCGCTATGTAGCTTATAACGGACAAAACATGTCTCCTGCCAAACCAAAGACCTCTGACCTTGCTCAAGATATCGGCAAAGGCCTTGGGCGTGAGAGGTAAAATCCATCTGAGACATTATCTTATCTTACAGTCTGGAGAGCATATAATCGTCTAGTGATATATTCAATCCAGGCTGATCTTTGCTATCCTCACGCTATGTGTACTTCTTGAGAGAATAAACTAGTAGAACAATCGTTGATTTATAGAAGAATCATCACTATGGGCAAACCGTTGCGTATGGTATGTAATCTATGGTCTTGCTTGCCCCTCTTTTTCGTATGTTATGAAAAATAATCTATGGTCTGGGATCACCTTTGATCATGGCAAAAATTCAACGGTTTCTAAGGGTTTGTGAAAGCACCGATTTTATCGCAGAGATCAACGCTTTCATTGTATAAAGAAAAGGAAATGAAATTCAGCCTCATCAAAGAGAGAGAGCAATCAACTATCGCATTTACCAAGGAACTCAAGATATGCACTTTTTTTAGAGTATATTCATCAATCGCCATTTGCCAGATGGGTTAACGGGTGAATAATCGAGGATGTGATTCGCGGTATAGGATTACTGTAGATTGAGTCTGTCACTTTTTTATGACATGATGGGATAATATTAAATCAAAGGGAATATAATGCCGGAAGAGATCGAAGATCCGACCGAAAAATTGCATGAAGCGCTCCAAGAGGAAGCGCGGGAGGCGAGGGAACAGTGGGTGCTTTGGGTGGCTCTCAGCACAGCTATTCTCGCCGTACTTGCCGCTGTATCTTCCCTCCTGGCGGGCCATCATTCCAACGAAGCCTTGATAGAGCAGATTCAAGCATCGGATCAATGGGCATATTATCAGTCAAAGGGCGTCAAATCAGTAGTGCTTGAAAGTCGAATCGCAACGCTGGAGGCCCTCGGCAGACAGGCATTTGCCAAAGACCAGGAAAAGGTTGTGGCCTATAAGCAGGAACAGCAGCAGATCGAAGAAAAAGCGCACGAGAAAGAGAAAGCCTCATCCCTGCATCTGATGGCGCATAACATGCTAGCCAAAGGGGTCACCGCCTTCCAGATTGCCATTGCCATCTCAGCGATTGCCGTTCTGACCAGAAGGAAATGGTTGTGGTATGGTGCCGGCGTTTTGGGACTGATTGGTCTGATCTATTTGGTGCAGGGGCTGTTGTAAGGTCACTCAGGAAAGGGATAGGTCAAGCATAAGTCAACCCTTTCTTCCAATGCTTATTAAACATGAACTGAATGAATCATAAATATAGCGTGCCAAAATCGTTATACTTTGAGGTTGGCCCCAGAAAGTATAACTATCATCTCAAGAGTTACACTTTGCCTACACCGAAGATTTGGAAACAAAAGTGTGACACGAATGCCGGGAGGCAATGCTGTGTAGGAGATGAGGGAAGGCCCCTCGGAGCCGCCATGCAGGTGGAGGCTTCAAACCGCCCTAAGCTGCGATGGTAAAGAGCCATGGTGGTGAGCGTTAGGGAAAAGGCGCAAAGAATGTGTCAGGTGAGTATCGGAGAGACGAGCGAAAGCGAACCAGTCGATGAGGCATCGAAACAAATCTATAGACGATGTCAAAACCAGGATCTTTTGTTATCCTGGGAAGAGCTCAGAGGGAGCCTGTTTACTGTCTGAGCGGCATCCGGTGTAGAGATGGCGTGAATCCGATATGGGCTTCTGCACAGAACGTGTGAACCTGTCGTCCGGATGACAAGGGAGAAATCCAAGGGGGAAGGCCCCCCGAGGGCGAGAGTACCGATGCCGGGCACAGGGGCGGGACAGCTCGTAGTAGTGATGAAGCTCCTGTAATGGGAGTGGAGCTGAACAGGTCAAGGATTCCATCAAGAAAAGGTTAGCAGAGTGCAAACTCGAAATGCACCCAGACAAAACCAAGGTCGTATACTGTAAAGACGGCTCGCGGAGGGGGACTCACTCTACTGTCTGTTTTGATTTCCTTGGTTTCACATTCCAGCCCAGGAAAGCTATTAACAAGAAAGGCCAGAACTTTACAGGATTTCTACCGGCCATCAGTAACAAAGCCCTCAAGCGAATCGGTGATGTAGTTCGCAGTTGGAAGTTGCGGAGCTGGATCGGGTACGACATTGAGGAATTGGCCACAGCTTTAAATCCGGGACGAGTTATATTCGCCCGTCTTGACAACCATACCCTGCAGTCCATATAGTGTGCCGGAGATCTACGCATGAATTGAATATAATTGAGAACGTACAAACTCATCTTCCCGGATGGACCGAACGGCCTTGAGCTTCGGATGAAGGACTCTTCCTGTCCATCTTTTTTGCAAAAGGATTAGGAAATGAGATTCCTTACAGGCCTGTTGAACGGTTTCAGCCATATCATAAAGTTCGTTACTGTGGGATTTCTGCTTACCCTCGTATTCCTGGCTTTCTATTTCAGAGGGACCGGGATCCCCCATAATTTTCTTACCTGGTTGTATGCTCTGTCCATCCCGGCATATTATTATCTGGCCATTCTGCTGCTGACCTGCCTCCTTGCACCGCTGTACTTCATTCCATACGTGAGATATCTCGTTATCGTTCCAAAGATATTCCTGGATTTTTATCTGTTTGTGAATCTATTTGTGTTCAATATCTTCAGGCTGCACATTGATATGATTTATATTAATATCATGCTGCACGACTTTAACGGCATAGGATTACCATTTTACATCATCTGCCTGGCGGCTGGAGCGTTCGTGTGCATTCTCCTGATAAATCTCCTTGCATTCCTTGCAGCGGTCCGTTTCGGGAAACGGACTGTCATAACCTCCCTGGCCGTCATCTTTCTGCTTATCTCTGGCCAATTGGTGCACATATGGGGTATCGAATACAATCAGAAATACATAACCAGGTATACCACCAATTTTCCCTATTTCTTCCCGACCAAGGCACATGATTTCATAGCCAAGATGGCACGGGCCTATCCGGCTATAGTACCCGTGCATTCCGATGCCCAGGCATATGCCCTGGACCCCGACACAGACAGATATACCCATCTTCAGTATCCACTTAAAAAGATGGAATGCGACACCCCTGTCAGGAGCAGGTACAACATCATCTATTTCATTCTGGAAAGCTGGCGCAGCGACTCGATGAACGAGCACATCACGCCCGTGATGTATCGTTTCGGACAGAAAAGTTATGTATTCACCAATCATATCAGCGGAGGAAATTGTACACCTACAGGTCTCTTCAGCATCATGTACGGCCTCCATCCCACATACATGAAATATGCAGCAACCGACCCGGTGGGAAACCCACCGGTGCTGATACGCATGCTGAAGGATAACGGGTACACCATAAAAGCGTACACGTCTTCCAATTTTGACGGATTTTCCCTGAAGACCATGTTCTTTCATGGGATCGCCGAGACCGATTATGTGGAGGAACTCAAAGAAGACAGCCTGAAGGATGACCGGACCGTCATATCGAAGCTGAAGGAGTCGATCAAGAGCGAACGGAATGGTCCCCCGTTCTTTAAATTTGTTTTTCTCACATCGTCTCATTATGGGTACGAGTACCCTGAAAGTCATGAAATATTCCGTCCGATCTCTATGAAAGGCTCATTCCTGTTCAATAAAAACGCCGACCCGACCCCGCTCTTCAACAGGTACAAAAATTCGTTGCATTATAATGACGCCCTTTTCGGCGAAGTCCTCTCGACCCTCAAAGAGGCGGGTCTGGAAGAGAAGACAATCATAGTAGTCACATCCGACCACGGTGAAGAATTCAATGACAAGGGCGACGGGTATTGGGGACATATGAGCAACTACACACGCTATCAGACCTCAGTCCCCTTGATCCTGTATCTTCCGGAGAACAAGACCGAGCACGTCATCAACACCCGGTCGTCACACTGCGATATTGCGCCCACCATCCTCAATTATCTGTTTGGCTGCAACGATTTCAGTAGCTACAGCTCCGGGACGGACCTGCTGCATCTTCCTGATCACAGGGGCCTCATCGTACAGAGCTATAAGAACAAGGCCTTTATCATTGACAATATAGTGTACTCGGAGGGCATCACGCTGGACAGCTATGACCTGAGCGACATTAATAAGAAGAACACCCAATTCGACTATAAGGGCCTGGAGCTGGTGAAGAAATCGGAGAGAACCTTCCTCAGATGATATTGATCACCTATGGAATATTCTTCCACTCTGAGCAATGAAAGATTATTACACTTCTATACATCATTCCCTTTATCCAAACAGTTGAAGATCCCTTGGGGCGGAAGTAGTTTGGGTATGAGGTTTAAGAAAAATGCAATCTCACAATCTGACCCTTCTATGAGTCTTAATAGATTATATCTTCAGTACAAATAAAATCATAGGAATCTTATTTATATTACGCCTGGTTATATGATTTATTATGCCTACCCTTATGTATTACCTGAACCACATCCATATCTTTAGAAAAGTATTTCCTGATGACTAATCTAGAAAGCATATCTGCCTTAATATGGAAATGGTCTTTGAGAACCAGGAGACATCCAATGGTTATTCCTTCACCGGTTTCTTTGTTTTGAGCAAAGCCCACAAACCAGTTCCTTTTCCCTTTTGGTTGATCTCCATTAATACTTCCACTCTTTGCTCCTATGGCAAGATATTTGAGCACCCTGTCTGATGAGATCCTCCTGAAAGATTTTGCGACGGTACCCGATTTGACTGTCCTTTCCATCATGGTACTCAGGTTTTGAGCAGTTTCTTTTTTCATAACCGGTATCTTTGTAGCATTCGTATTCTGAGTCCGTACAAGCCTGGGAGTAACCATAGTGCCATTATTCGTAACCGCTGTGACTATCTGTGCTGCATGGAGAGGTGACATCCGTGTCTCTTTATTGTACCCGCAGGCGAGTTCGGCAAGGTTATAATCATCCTTAGGCATTAACATTGTACTTGGTGTGCTCTCCAATTCCTTCACAGGTGACTTCCAGAACCCCATTTTCTTGGCTGTGAGTTCAATAGGAGCCTCTCCAAGATAGATTGTTCCGAGTTTGGCAAAAACTATGTTGTTGGAGCGAGCAAAGGCATCGGCCAGTGATATATCCATGCACCATTTATTCCTCTTATTGGCGAGCTGTCTCTTGTAAAGGGTATGAGCATTGCCGGAGTAAGAGAATTTACTCTCAGGTGAAAATCTTTTCTGATCCATAGCAGCTGTAGCGGTTACCAGCTTAAAAATGCTTGCAGCAGGCTCTGCATCCAGACCGATACTGCAATCCTCTCCCGATGTATTTTGTCCATAAAGGGCAAGGACATCTCCGGTATGAGAATCTATAACGACAATGGAACCGTAATACAGTTTATACTTGGCTGCCATTTCAGCGATGAACTGCTGAATATCCCAGTCAATAGTTAGGTTATGGGTTTTTATGGTGTTCTGATCTATGTGGACAAGATCCTGCTTTTTAAGGGCACTTGTATTCTCGTTTGCCGGGACAACCTTTGATTGTACAACCTTAGCTGGTACAACCTTTTGAGCAACGACAGGTGTTTTAACGATTTTCGTTCCTGCTCTGTGTTCATGAAAAAAGAAAAACGGCATCATGATTAGAATGAGAAGCACAAGGTAGCGAAGACGGAAAACCCTCCGTTTCCGTTTTCTTCAATAACGGGTAAGTATCAAATAGAAATTGTCTATCCATCAATAAATAATAATCCTGCCCAGTTATTTGTTCAAGTTTTTACATAAGTGGCTAATGGAAGTCAATTCAGATATCCATGGATAGAAGCCCATCTGGTTATTATAAAACCTATGTTTACATAGATTGATCAATGACGAGTATAGGTGAGTCAGCCTTTCATTCTGTTCAATGTATATGATACTGAACACATAGCCTGATCAAGGATATTTAAGGCTGTTACGAAGGGAGGAATCTTGAAGGAGGTTTTACATTGAATCTTAACTTCATGGTCATGATTCTGGCGATCATTCAGGGTCTCGCGGAACTGCTGCCTGTATCAAGTTCCGCCCATGTCATCATAGCAGAGAAGCTCCTTGGGTTAGATCCTACCACACCGGAAATGACTCTTCTCCTGGTGACGCTGCACACAGGCACGATGCTGGCTGTAATTGTTTACTTCTGGAGATCCTGGAAGCTAGCATATTTTTCTTCATGGAATGAGACATGGCATTATGCAAAGCTGCTCTTCCTCGCGACTGTACTGACGGGAATAGTAGGGATGTCCATTAAGAACGTCATCGAGAGATATGCATTTCACAATGTTCCAAAGGCTGTGATAGAACTTCTGTTTGGGAACCTTTTGTTAATCGCTATAGCGCTGGCAGCTGCAGGAGCCCTCATCGTATACACAGGACTTCGGTATCACCGTTGCATTAATAATCAAGAAATCACGGTAAAGACAAATCATGCAGTCTGGATAGGTCTTGTGCAGGGTCTTTGCCTTCCGTTCCGCGGATTTTCCAGATCCGGTGCTACAATTTCATGTGGTTTATTGACAGGTGCATCAAAGCGACCAGTAGAGGAATTCAGCTTTGCACTGGCTGTCATTCTCACACCACCGGTTGTTATGCGCGAGGTTATGCGTCTCATCCAATCGCATAAATCTCTCACAGCTCCTGGCACTGATCTATCCATGAGTCTTTTTTTGCCTGGATTGCTGGGTCTTGTCTGTAGCTTTATAGCTGGTCTCCTGGCCTTGCGATGGTTATCAAGTTGGCTTGAGCGAGGCCGTTGGCATTATTTCGGCTACTACTGCTTATTTGTATCAGTGGTTGTACTGATATTGTATGTCTTGGGATACTGATAAAATCAAGTCCCCGAACAAATGACCATACTGGCATTGAGGCATGATGATTCATGACAATAGTAGACAATACAATGGATACTTGTCTGCAAGGGTAGAGATGAATAAAAGTATTATCAAGATCGTAGTGAGTACTTATGACATTTGATTTGTATGCCTTGCTCAGCTTTTTTCTCGAATGATCATTCGTGAATAAGTTTTGAAACACGTTCGAGAGTTATCCCTTCAGCTTTGAGCTTCGGCACCTCCCTCTGTAATACAGCTATGGTCTCAGGGTGCGGATGGCAGATACCAATAGCGCTCGAATGTTTTACAGCTTTTCTTTTCAGCTCATCAAGCTGGCCCATGATATACGCATCATTCTGCTCATCATCAAGGAACACATCACGTTTATTCCATGGAAGGCCGATCTCCTGGGCAACTTTAAATCCCACTGATTTACCGGAGGTAAGGCTATCGATGTAGAAGAGCCCCTTATTTTTAAGCTCTGTTTCAACAAGCATCATGATCTCCCGGTCCTGGGTTACTTCAGAGCCCATATGATTGTTCACACCAGATATATATGGTACGGCCCTGATATCACCCAGCAGGATAGTTCGGATCTGATCAGGAGCCATGCCCTTGAAGATCGCTCCCTTACCGGGCTCATGACCGGCAGCACCTTGCATAGGTAGATGTAACATGACCTCATGGCCCTTTGTATGGAGATATTGTGCAACTTCTTGTGAGTGTGGACGCATAGGCATTACAGAGAAGGTAAGGTCCCCATCGATTGTCGCGAGCTGTTCTGCTGGTTTCATATCCGGTCCCATATCGTCCACTATGATGGCTATATAGCCTGTTGGAAGAGTAGGGACGATAAACTTGGGAGGAATCACGGCTGCTGCTCCCTTCTTCGGATAAATGAATTCGATCACCCATGTCTCATCACCAACTTCTATTGTAGCATGCCCGATATCCTTGACATTGATGCTGCCATATTTCTCGACTGGTTTGAATGCAAAGGACAACTGATCAGGGGTGAAGTTTTCACGGGACTCCACCTTGATTGTGTGATTGTGGGTTGTTGTCTGGTCTTTATGAATTCCGAGATCGAACAGACAGCCCTTGATGATTAATTCCGTTTTCACCAGTTTCTGAGGAACCGAAGGTACTATTGGTGCTACCCTTCTGTGCATACCCTTTTCCAGATATACGACTACCCCCGCCAGGACCAGGATGATTGCAAATATGGCAAAGAGAGTAGCTTGATTGAACTTGATCTTTTTCTTTCTCTTCCTCATTCGTTGGCCGACCCTTTCTTTTTCAGGTTCGAGTGATTACTTCTGATTGCATTCACTGCCTTGTCAGTATCATTATTGGCATATGCATTTACGCCATGGATGATGCCGTCAATAATGCTATTCTGGTAAGACTCTTGCTGCAGGATTTTGCATTCGGTAGGGTTGGTGATGAACCCAGTCTCGATCAGGATAGCCGGCATTTGCGCACCTACCAGGACATAAAAAAGGGCCTGCTTGACACTATGGTTTTGGCAGGTATGGTCAGATTCCTTGTTAGATGAGATAATGGAGTTCTGAACATATGTGGCAAACTTTGATGATTCATTTATTTTGCTGTTGAGCTCCAGGTCCTGGATGATGAACTGGAGATCGCTTATAGATTTTGTAGTTGTCTCATTCTCCTTCGCCGCCACCTTAATGGCATAGTCATCTTTGGTCATATTGAGAAAGTAGGTCTCAACCCCATCTAAAGTTTTGTTAGGGTTAGAATTCACATGGATAGAAATAAAGAGGTCTGCTTTCTTCTTGTTTGCAAAGGCTGTTCGCTCCTCAAGAGGGATAAATACATCTTCATCCCTGGTGAGGAAGACTTCGAAGCCTTCTTCTGTCAGACGTTTTGCAAGCTTCTTACCAATCTCCAAGGTGATATCTTTTTCCTTCTCACCATGTGGTCCTGTTGCTCCGGGGTCCCTCCCTCCATGGCCTGGATCAATGACGATCTTTGATATTTTGTGAGAGAGCTGCTTTGTTGCAGAAGACTGATCACCCGTTATTTGTGAAGGTGTATCATCCTTGTTCCCATCGATCACATGCCCAGCCCGGTCAAGCGTCTTATCGGATTGCTTTGCCTCCTTGTGCGTGAGATCGGTCCCTTCCTGATTATCCACATTGGGAGTCTTCTCTTCACCCCCGCTCTTGTTTTTATTGATGCTGTTAAGAGCCTCTCTCGCCTTCAAAGAAATATCACCTGTTGGATACTTCATCACGATCTCATGATATAGTTCAATGGCCTTCTTTTTCTCTCCTAGCCTGACCTCGTAAACTTTGGCCTCCCTGAGAAGGGCATCAGCTGCAATCGTAGAATCCGGATATTTATTGATAACTGTTTCATATGCTTCGAGTGAACTCTTAAGGTCATGTTTTTTCGAGAAGTAGCCATAGATCTGCTCGAAGAGTTTTCCCTCCATGTATAAGGCTTTCGGGGCAAAAGACGATTTAGGGTATCCTGTTGCAACATCATCAAACTTTTGCACCACCTTCAACCAGTTGGCTTTGTCCTTACGGAGGCTTGCATCTCCTGATAGCTCAATGTATGCCGCATTAGCTTCCCGATATTTTTCTTTTGCACCAGAGGTGGCGGCAAAACCAGTCTTCTGCATGTCGGGGAGTAAAAGAAGTATACCGATTGTAATGATTACGGGTATGATCCTGGCTATAGTCATATTCATGGTGTTTATCAATGCCCCTTGTAAAATACTCTTATTGCCTATCCGAGAGGAGGGAGCCCTAATTGGGCCGGGGTCCCATGGGGGTGCTTATTCCCTAGGAAGTAATGATAACAGAGTACGAATACCTTCTGATCTGCTGCGTATGCTTGGTTCGATCCTCCAGCAAGGCAGGGCGCTATCAGAATCACCAGGGCCGGAATATAGGTTAGCAATCTATGTCTGTTCATAGCTCGATCCTTAAGCATGAAGTGGGAAGCAATGCAAGAGATAGGAACTCTTGAAATCCTGACATGCCCAGTATAAGAATTGCTATTATGAAGATATCTATGACATTGTACACCGCAATCATAACAATAATCCTTACACTCAATCTTGTTTCCTACGCTTATACCAATAAGAATCAGGTACAAGGGCCTTCGGTCCTGGTTCAGACTACAGTGAATTATCCACCTGTTTCTGAACAGATGAATGACACTGTATCCCGGGCATTAGTGGAGGACCTCCTCGTGCAAAAAGGGATCGACCGGGGAAAAATCCACAGTATGATTTATGACCCCAGGATTGTCATCAATCCCCAGTTCATTCTCAGTAGCCTCTTTTACACGACGCCCGGGGTAACGACATCTAAATCTGACTACATGTATTACAACCCAAGATTCATCCCCAAAGGAAGGGACTTCATCGATGAGAATCGTGTATTGTTCGACCGTATCAAGGAGCATTATAATATCTCTCCAGAGATCATTACTTCGATACTCATAATAGAATCCAAGCTTGGCACCTACACCGGTGAGTATCATGCATTTCAGGTGTACACTAACCTCGCCCTTGCAAATGATCCGTATGTGCTTTCTCTTCTGAAGGTCTCTCAGGGTGCAAAATATCCCGGGTTATACGATACGGAGCTAATCAAGAAGGCGCAGGCAAAAGGAAAATGGGCACTGGAAGAGCTATATAATCTCGCATACACGTGATCATCTTGACCATGCTCTGGATGCGCTTAAACAGTTCTCAACCGATATGAAATACGAACACAGGGTAAAAGGGCAATACAGATAATTATCATATCCTCAGCACCCGTTAAACGGCTGGGGCGTGCAGTGTATGCACGCCCCGGTATAAGCCAAAAGGTATTTAGCTGTTAGTTAAGTATTACCTGAAGGGAAGAAGCTGAAAAGGTTACACTTGCGTCATTGAAAGTGCCCCACCCATTAAGGTGCTTTATCTTCGCACCAGCAGTGCACGCAGTGTTGAGGGCGTTGATGAAGTTAGCATAGGTATCGTATACAGTGGAGACTCCTCCCTGATTAATGCTGAACTTATCAGTGCTCGCACCATCAGCCTGGACTATAGGGTCTATACCAGGATAATCGAGCACAAAATCAGTTATATCATTTCCCCTGTTCACTCGATGTAATTTCCCGACGTTGCCTATGGTGCTCCCATTCAGAATGAGGCCTGTTGATGTTGTCGGCGTACTGGTGAAAACAACACTCTCCAGTCTCCCGGCACCCCATCCTACATTCAAGAAAGCTTTCGCATCGGAAAGGTTCATGATGGTCTGAGCATCAAAGTCCTCAGGGGCAGCCCCGAATGGTGCCATAAATCCTTTCATCCTGAGTGGCATATGATTCGTAATCAGGGCTGAGGTATCAAGGCCTGCCGCAGGTTCTATCGCATAATCCAATATCGTTGCATCATTGGAAGAATTTGTGCCTGTACCTGCAAAATTGAATGGAGTTGTTGCGTCTACTATCTTTATCCCGTCGATTCTCTGCAGGGACATGGACAACCACCCACTCGACTGTTCGGTGCTAGAGGCAGGATAATTCAGTTTCCCCAGGATGGTGGTAATATACATACGAGCATAACCGCTCGTGGCATCCAAGGTAGTGGTGCTGGAATTATAAGTCCCCAATACCCCGATGTGCTGTCCTACAGAGATGTCGTTTATCGTGAAGTTATTTTTTGAGAATTGCTTGCTCACCTTGGTCGTGGAGGCAAGTGTGACGGTCATCGTGGGATTAAACGTGACCGTTCCTGTTGACCTAGTCAGCGTTGCACCTTTGATGGTCAGAGTATCGCCTGAACGACTGAGCACCGTACCACTGGCAGCATCCAAAGTTCCTCCCGGCACACTCGACCCGGCAAGAACTTCTTTTGCAGTAAAGTTGAGGCTTGAATCGAAAGTACCGTGGGCAATGACCGCTGTGTATGCAGGCTTTGCTGCGAGCGCCTGGAGTCCTGCGGTTGTGTAGGTTACCCCGTCTATATTAATAGCGGTGTTGCTATCGACATTGACCGTCATGGTGCCGAACGATGTGTCATGAGACAGGGCATTGGCAAAGGGTCGCAGGATCATAACGAACGAATTACCGCTCACGTTCACACTCTGTAGCGGCCCTCTGAAGCGTTGGATCTTGTCAGTATCGGGCTTAAGTGAGGCATTGAGAACTGGAGATACCGCCAACGAAGGTGTATCTCCTGAGAATGTCACAACATTCGTAGAGCCAAGGTTGAAATCAAGGGCCATATGCACTGGGCCACCAACAGCAACGGTAAGATTGGAGTCAAGATCGACGGTAAGATCAATGGTCGATGTTATCGCAGTCCCATTTTCATCAGTAATGTTCGCAACGGGTATCGGTATTACATTCCCATTGTTATCATATACTTCGATATCGGCATTGGAATAATCAAGCGTCATGATGACCTTGTCATACGTTCCGACTCCAACCGTTCCGGATGTCAGGAATTCGGTCATGTTGGTCAATTGAGCGAAGTCGACCATCGTTGTCCCGGTAGTGGGAAGTGCATCGACAAATGTTCCGTCTTTCTTATAAAGTTTAATGGCTGTTACATTAACCGCATACCGGACGAAATCACCTGGTGCATCCGTAAGACCGATCAGCGCCTGGGCAGAGCTTGAAGAGCTACTTCCGTCTGAGTTCGATCCTCCTCCTCCACCTCCGCACCCCTGGATGATAAAGATCAGGGATAAAAGCAGGATAAAACTAATTCCCTTCCTTGCTGTAGATAATCCCTCTTTCATACAGATATCCTCCTACTGGTAACTATTTATATTTCTTTTCGTTATGGTTATTTATTAATTGTTCTCTTATCGGTTAACCCACAGGGCTGCTTAAGCCTAATTACTATTAAGAATTGTTAAGAATTAATTTGCCCTGATTGGATCCATATATGCCCTTGAAAACTGTAATATTGCGTAAGACGTCTGATGCATGGAATTTGTTTACAGAGACTCTGAATGATGTGAATTCCATTTATCACAATTCATTTAGTCTTGACTCCATTAGTGAATTTATTAGCCAACCTCAAGAAATGAAATTTTTCCACATTACTTATGACCACATAGATTCGTATATTATTGCTGTTAGGATCTACAGGTATTAAGAAAAATCCGGGACGCTGCGGGTCATAGCCTAACGCAGAGCCTTGAAGCACTTCCCCATCCTTGAAAGTAACTTCTACCCTGCGGCCTTGAGAATGATCACCCTCATTAAACAATTTCCGCTCGCTGTATTCCTTATTACCTTCAAGAGTCTTCACAAAGAACAAAGCCTTGAGGTCTACCGTCTTTACCAGAATTGGTTTAGTGCCGGGTGTCATATCGTTAAGGAGATGGAAATAAGGGTTGGATGGATTGAAATCCTGTACATAGCCTTTGAGAAAAGTGCCATCTATGAAGTGCGCAACGACCTTGATCGGCTCCAACTTTCCCCGGCAGATTATTTTAAACTATACGACGTTTGAAGCACAGCATTTGTTTACAGAGAGGTGGCCCCGGTTGTTTGGACAGGGGATGGCGTTTTATAAGTGAAGCCTTGCCGCTATTCCCATTAAGCCGCATCGGGCATCTCCTCCCGACAACCAAAATAGACCTCATCCGGTGTTGATCTGTCAAGCTTCGAGTGTGGCCGTTGATGATTGTAAAAAGTTAGATAGCGTTCCAGCCCGCTTCTGGCTTCACTGACGCTATCATAGGCGTGCAGATAGACCTCCTCATATTTGATGCTTTTCCAGAGCCTCTCTACAAATACATTGTCACGCCAGCATCCTCTCCCGTCCACGCTGATGGCAATTCCTTTTCCCTTCAAAAGCGCTGTAAACTCCATGCCGGTGAACTGGCTGCCCTGGTCGGTATTGAAGATGTCCGGTGTCCCATATAGATCTAGGGCTTCTTGAACCGCCTCGATACAAAAATCTGTGCTCAGGGTGTTTGACAACCGCCATGAGAGTACCCGCCGTGTTGCCCAGTCCATCACCACGAAGAGATAGACAAAACCTCGCTTCATCGGAATATAGGTGATGTCTGCTGCCCAGACATGGTTAGGTCTCTCGATCTTCAAATTTCTAAGCAGATAGGGGTAGACCTGATGACTTGGGTGACGCCTGCTGGTATTGGGCTTGCGGTAGATGGCACCAATCCGCATGCGTCTCATCAGGGTGCTCACATGTCGGCGACCGATCAGATGTCCTTCGCGTCTGAGCAGATCCCTAAGCATTCGGGCTCCGGCAAAAGGATAATCAAGATGCAACTTATCTATCCGACGCATCAGCTCAAGATCGGCTGGCAATACCGGTCGTGGCCGGTAATATACGCTCGAACGCGAAAGCTTCAAGGTGCGGCACTGCCTCGTTATAGGCAGTTTGCGGCTGGGGTTTATCATTTCCTTGCGCTCAGTCGACCCACTTTGATGAGCGCCTGTTCTAAAAAATCGTTCTCCAGGGTCAGCTCACCGATCTTGGCATGCATCTCCTTCAGGTCCGGCTCCTTGCCCTTCCTGGGGCCGTCAAAGACTGTAGCGGCACCATCCAACATCTGCTGCTTCCAGTCCGATATCTGGTTGGGGTGTACATCGAACTGCTCAGCTATCTCTGCGAGAGTTCTATCACCCTTGATTGCTGATAATGCCACTTTCGCCTTAAAACTTGCCGAGTGATTCCGTCTTGTCCTTCTCATACTCTTGCTCCTTTCTTTGACCGTATTCCATCGGTCTCTTTAGAGCAAGGTTTTCACTTATAGACCTGTCCGAATTTCCGGAGCCACTTCTCAGGGAGGATAATATAATCCTACTCTTGGTGAAATCTCTGAACTTAGGATAAAACGATTTTTCTATTTGTTTAAGTGCACTAGCTGATTATCCGAGGTTCTCGAAAGAGATCTATACAGAGGCAGGTCTATTTAAGATCTTGCAACATAGTATATAGCATTTGAAAAAGCCTTCAACAAAACTATAGAGTTCATGCCAGGTGTCACACTCTGATTACATGTGATTGGTTTCGAATGTTTCAACTCCAGATCTTCAGTATCTTCAGTTTCCAAGCATCATAAAACCGATATGAAATCGAAGAGAATCTATAATGTTTGAAAAATCTTTACAGACCACATTTTTTCTTTTCATATACTTATGAACTACATAACCACGAAATATGACCTGGAGCTAAATCCCTTCACATGTCTTTCATCATTGTGCTCTAAAGTAAATTTATGGAAAATCTATACGATCAATAATGGATAACACTTGACGGGAAGTGCTGCTGCACCGTACCATCAACTCAATATTCCTTGTGGGTTTGCTTGTTTTGCTGACAAAACAACCTTACCCTCCAAGAGGATTTTCACAAAGATTTTCGGTTCATGCTATTTTAAACAAGTGTAGATGGACATATGAATTTAAGCGAGACTATTAAACTGCTTATCAATATCACGACAATGATAACGATAGCTATTGTTATCATTATAAGCTTTTATTTATTTAGGAGGCGGAAAGTCCTAAATGAAAAAGCTGGAGTATCCGTAAAGACATACTTATGGATAGTAGGAATCGTAGAAGTGATTTATGACGTGGGTATTATTTTAATTCTCTATGCCATGGGAGTGAATGTGCTTCAACATCTTAAACATCTTGAGTTTGGTAAGTTTTTTAGTGCCATTGATTCTGTTGATATTTCAAAGATGAAGTATGTTGGCACAATCGGATGGATTGGTTTTTCCATGAATTGCGCAGTTACATACATTGCTCCTGTTTATCTTTTGATAAAGGGAGGCAAAAAACTCCCCCCATTAATTTATAGTGCTGCTTGGACAGAAATAGGGCTAGAGACAGTTGTACGGACTCTGGTCTTTATATCTCTTTTCTTGGGATGAACTAATAATACTAAAACGCTATTCGATGCAATAAATGAAACATCTATGAGGAATTGAACAAGAAATGATTATTTGTTAATGCTGTTTACAACTTGAGTCATCCTAGTATAATGAAAATCAAACTCATATCTTTTTGCTGCGAGTCATCGATTAATCGGCGGCACAAGTGTATGAAACTTAAGAAGAGGAAAAAATTGTTATATTAATAAATTAGGTGGTTTCATGCAGGAATATAAAGAAATTTACAAATGGTTTTCTCCTCTTAAAGAGATACTACATACCATCCCCTGTGCCAGTAGCCTTCCATCGCCAACCTTTGTTATTGATGGAAGAGAATATATTTCATTTAGCTCTAATAACTACCTAGGGCTGGCTTCACACCCACGCATGATAAACAAAGCCAGGGAAGGCCTTGAGAAATATGGCATCGCAAATTGTGAATCAAGACTGCTTGGCGGCGACATGGATTTATATTTGAACCTGGAGGCAAAGATCGCCCAGCTCAAGCATAAAGAATCGGCAATGCTCTTTGCTACAGGATACCTCACGAATCTAGGTGTCCTCTCTGCTCTAGTAAACTCAGGAAAGATGGCTCGCTTTTTCGGCCATACCCCCTCAAAGATCTATAGATATACCTATTTCACGGACCAATATAATCATGTGAGTATTCGTGAGGGCATCGCATTGTCTGGTATACACAGTGTCAGATACAGGCATTGTGACATGAATGATTTGGAACAGAAGCTCAAAACCTATAACGATAATATACCGATTATTGTGAGCGACGGCGTTTTCAGTATGGATGGAGATATAATTCCTCTGCCGGATATGCTTCAACTAGCAGAACGTTACGGAGGCATGATCTATATCGATGATGCACATGGAACTGGTATTCTTGGAAAAACCGGTGCTGGCACAACGGAACACTTTGATATTGACAGTCCATGCATAATATCCATGGGCACTCTGAGTAAGGCATATGGCGCAATAGGGGGCTTTATTGCTGCTGATTCCTGTATTACGGAGTGCTTGCGATTTTCCTGCAAATCATATGGGTTCACTTCCACCCTTCCGCCGGATCAGGCATATGCTGTATCCGAGGCTATTGATATTGTACATGATGAGCCGGGGTTGCGACAACAGATCTGGGAAAATCAACGCTATTTTGTGGCTGGTGTAGAATCGCGAGGTTACAGTGTTATGAGCAAGGAGTGCTGCATAATTCCGGTGGAGATTGGTGATGAGATGCAGTGTGAGTCGATGGCCCGAATATTAGGAAATGACTATGGTATACATGTTGATTCTATAGTGTTCCCCGCAGTTCCACAAAAACAGGCCAGGTTACGCTTTAGTATGAACGCCAAACATACACGTGATCATCTTGACCGTGCTCTAGATGCGCTTAAACAATGCTCGGCTAATATAAATTTCGAAAATAAGCAGAGATTAGTCATGGATAATTGTTAGTTCTTAGTCTTCGCATCGTCCATGATAGCTTCATGTTCCTTATTAAAGTATAACTTACCTTATTCTTTTTTTGAGGATATTGAATGGTCACCCGATAACTATATCCTCAAAATGGAGAACTCTGCATGAAATGTTTAGTTACCGGTGCAACCGGCTTTCTAGGTACCAACCTTGTTCATGAACTCACAAAAAAAGGATGGGACTCACGGGCGTTACGTCGGCAAGGATCAGAGATAAAATATCTCAAGGAGCTGCCTGTTGAGATAGTTTTCGGTGATGTTACAAGCCAGGATGATATGGATAAGGCAGTTCAGGGAATGGATGTTGTCTTCCATGTTGCGGGTGATACATCCTGGTGGAAGAAGAACTTTGACAGGCAGAGAAGAACTAATGTCGATGGTCCTACGAATGTTGCCCGATCCTGCCTTAAACATGGCGTGAAGAGGCTTATCCACACAAGCACATGTGATACCCTTGGATACAACCCTTACGGAGTAGCTGATGAGACCTGGGGCCATTACAATTTTCAGGGAATGAACTATAACTATGGTGACACAAAGCGTGAAGGCGAGAACAGGGTGCGTGGATTCATAGATAAGGGCCTTGAGTTGATTGTGATCCATCCGGGAGGCATGATAGGGCCATATGATTTCACTCTTCAGTACGGCAGGCTTTTTTTTGATCTCAGGGATGGAAAGCTTCCCGGCTGTCCTATCGGGGGTGATTCTGTTAATCATGTGTGTGAAGTGGCAAAGGCACATATAGCTGCTGCGGAGAAGGGAAAGCCCGGAGAAAGTTATATCTGCGCAGGGGTAAACCTTACCCATAGAGAGCTCTTCCAGGCTTTTGCTGAAAAAGTTGGCAAATCCGCTCCTATGCTGAACATCCCTCGATGGGCGACAGTTGCTTATGGTTATATCATGGAATTTATATCAAACATTACCAATAAACCCCCTGAAATCAACCCTGGTATGGCACGTTATATGTCGGTCTATTCTTACTACGATTCATCCAAGGCCATCAGGGAGTTGGATTATAAAATCGTTCCCCTCTCAGGGATGATCGATGATGCCTATAATTGGTATAAGGAGAATGGTTACTTGTAATAGTGTTAGGACCCTATATCGAAGTCACAGCCTAAGCCCAGGATGAGGTAGATTTGCCCTTTGGTGTCAGCATCCTGAAGGTAATACCCAACTCTTATTTCCACTCTCGGCCTATCAAACCCCCAGATAGATCTGAAGGGTACCCAATAAAGTTGTCCACCTATTTTCTGCTGGGTAATCCTGGCATCAATTGCTCGTTCAACTTCATAATATGGTCCCATGAGCAGGGTCTCTTCATGTAATCCTTTCCAAGATTCGTACATCACCTGTGTAATGTTGGTTATCAGCCAATCATCGTTTTTCAAGAGGGTGTGATTATCGAGTTCCAGGAAAAAGGGACCTCGGCCAGAAAAGTTATAATGAGCAAAATCCGTCTGGCTCTGCAGTAAAATTGGACCAATTTTGCCCTGAAGTGTAGGTTGAAACATAAACCGTTGACCATTGGCGACTTCTTCATCATGACGATTTTTTATGGCACGTTCACTTATCGAAGCATTAGCGGAGTTGAAGGAAAGCAGGCCTTGGTTTACCCCATAATAATGATAGTAATCATATTGTACACGAAGCGGCAGAATAATCCAGGGCATCCATTCGAAATGTACAGTTGCATTCCCATATGCAGGTGATAAGCCTAGGCCCAAACCAGTCTGCCAGTAAGAACTTTCTGCACCAATATTTTCATCATACCTGTAAACATCATGATAATTTATACCACCATAAAGGCCGATACCAAGGGGATTCCGAATACTGATCAGATCTCCATAGAGAAGAAAATGACCGCCAGTTCTTTCTTCAGCGAGGGCTTTATCTGTCTGCTGTGTTGAAGATCGATCTTGGGCTGGTGCAACAGTAATATTGACAAACAGGATAAATAAACTAAGAATAAGTACAGCAGGATATAATAATCGATTTTTTTCCACTTGCTAATCTCTTATCCCACCATCTTATGATAAATCTAATTTTATTAACATATTAATCTCGTTTGGGGTTAATTCCCCTTAGCTTGCTACGAAAGGCCGATTCCATATAGAGGCTTTTGATTGTTCAAAAGGATCTATAAAATTGCTTTAACCCTTTTATGTTCACTGTTCCATTTATGAAAAATCTTATTCCTTGAGGTAATTTCTATACATAGCGTCTTAATATATTGCGTATAGACGACGGAGATCATCGTTCGGTTTTTTCCAAGCATCAAACTGTTCTTCCACAGTCTCAATTACATCTTCAAGCCTTGGCATATAACGATTGTGGAGACACATTCTCCTTGTCAGTTTCCATACACGTTCGCTCGGATTCAGATCAGGGCTGTATGGAGGCAGATACTCGAAGGTGATAAGTTCAGCATGATCGTTTCTCCACTTCTTATGGAGTTTGGCATGATGGTATCGTGCGTTGTCAAGGATGACAACCACCTTTCTTTCAGTCTCCATGACCTTCTCCAACAACATCCTAAAGAACTCAAAGGTGGTCAGAGCGTTGAATTTTTCATGCTCTCGCGCATAGACGAAAGCCCCGTCATTCAGGCGTACCGCCCCAAAATATCCAACGCCCTTTCGCGTGGGATGATGGAGAAGTACAGGATCCTTATCTTCCGGTGGCACCCACATGCGAAGCCGTGATCCATGCTGCTGGAAATGAACCTCATCCATGGCCCACACATCAACATCACCTCGCCCCATAATCATCTTCAGTTTTTTTATATCCTGCCTGCTGTTCGGGGTCTGCATGGGCAATTACAGGTCGGGGCTTCCTGAGGCGAAACCCCAATTGACTAAACATCCGCTGGCATTGCCTCACCCCTAAAGGAATACTATATCGCTTCATAATGTATGCAGAAAGTGTCTTCCCATCCCATATATGACCGCGTAATCCTGCTTCCTTTGGAGTACCTCGAAGAACAGCACCTATATCTTGCATCTGTTTCTCGCTCAGACGCCTGGGCCGGCCTGGCTTCTCAGCGTCATACAATCCAGCAAATCCTTCCTTCTCAAACCGCTGAACCCAATACTGCACTGTTCTCTGGGCATCACCAAAAAGCTCGGCTACTTCGGAACACTTCTTCCCCTGCGCAACCATCAACAGCGTGTGGAGGCGATGATCATATCTCGCTTCCTCCGTTCGCCGTATCTCATCCTGCAATCCCAATATTACTTCTGGCTTCGATAGGGTATGCATCCTCATGAACATATGGTATCATATCAGCATATAAAGCGCAATTATTTATGACGCTGTGTATAGTTGACACCAAGTGAAGATTTCGTGCCATGATCAATGGTTTGAAATTAATGAATATTATTCAATTTCATCTTGGTTTTGAAATCTCTGGATACTGATGATCTTGTGCTGAAACATACGAAACTTATCACGTGATATCAGAGCGTAATATCTGGTATGTAATCTATGGTATTGCATGACCCTATTTTTTGTAGATTATGGAAAATAATCTATGGTCTAGAGTACCTATTAGCCTTGGTACAGTAATCTTCATAAGCAATTATTTAAAAAATATGGGTGGTGAGATGATTGTTTACTGACGTCATAAATACAGAGCCCATGCAATCTTTAAATCTTGAATTACCTATCAGATATGTTATAATAGATCATGGCTGAAAGGAAGATCCGTGATGAAAGATATTTCCTCTCCAAAAAGAAGGGAAACGGACAAATACGCCGTGAGGTTTGGGTTGATGAAAGAGGGAGAGTAACTCGCTATAATCTTGCATACATTAATCACCGGACTTTCCAGGGAGATAATGGCAGAGTTCTTGGATATGACAACAAGCACGGCAGCCACCACAAACATCTTATGGGAACTACTAATTATATCGATTTTTCATCTCTTGAGGAGTTGGAAGATCAATTCGATAAGGAATGGAACAGACTGAGAAAAAGCGGGGCAAAGAGGATATAGACGATGATAAAATTGACGATAACAACCGGAACTCCGGAAGATTTTTTCGCACGAGGCAAAGAGCTTGCCCGCAAGTTGGACAGGGGTGAACTGGTAGAGCCTGAAAATCTTATCATGTTTGAGGATCCGGGAGACCTTCTTGGGTTGGTAACAACAGCCCGAATTGATTTATTTAAGGCTGTCAAGGATGAGCCTGGATCAATTACCGATATCGCAAGGCGTTTACATCGGGATCGGAGTGCAGTAAAGCGCGATGTTGACATTCTGACTGCTGCAGGTCTCTTACAAGTCGAAGAAAAGCCCTTCCAAGGCCATGGTCGAATGAAATGGGTAAAGGCTTCTGCAAAGAGATTCAATCTCATGGCCCAGGTTGGGTGATAGGGTTTTAATATTACTTGTATGTCATCACGGTTTTTAATCTCTGAAACTGATGATCTTGGATTGAACCCTATGCAACAATACTCTCCATAGCAGTGTGTATTAAATGGTATGTTATCATCGCTTTTCGGACAGGGTATTCCGGCACATCAGACAATGAATAGTAGAAGGGTTGAAAGATGTATTGAGGGCATGCATATAATCTTCGAAGTTCTCCGATCGGATGAGATAGTCGAGATACCTGCCCACTGGTGAGTTGACCAGGCAGTAGAGGGTATTGAAGACGACCCCATGCTCGTTTTCCAGCCTGGTTTTATATTCATGCTCCAGGGCCTGCTGCGCCCCTGGCAGGAAGGTACCCACAGGATTGTAGACCAGATCCAGCACCAGGCCGCATTTCGGTTTGCCATAGCCCCTCTTATTGAGCAGCCGCATCACTTCCAGGATTCGCTTGAAAACACCTTCCCCCCTCTGTCTGTTGACCCGTTCTTCGTGGTAATCGGGCAGGGAGGCAATGATCTCAACCTTATTATCTGCATAGAGGTCAATGAGGTGTTCATAGGGCTTCTCAAGGAGGATCACGAGGTTCGAGCGAACCATCAGTCTGCGCTTCAATCCGGCAGCTTCCTGAATAAACCAGGGAAGCTCAGGGTTCATTTCCGGAGCACCACCGGTAATATCTATGGTGCAGATCGGGTGATCTTGGAGCACTTGAAGACACTTCTCGAAAACCTTCCTGCCCATTACCTCTGACCGGTGAGGACCGGCCTCAACATGGCAGTGCCTGCACGAGAGGTTGCACCGCTTGCCCACATTCACCTGGAGTATGTCGATGGCATCAGCGCATAAGGGTGAGCTGATCCTCTTGTGAAACGATATGTTCAATGGATTGTTATTGAGCAGTTTGATCTGCTCAGAAGATGTCATGCTACATTTCCTTCTTCTTGATGATCTTTCTCATCTGGGTGGAATGGGCCAGGACATCACCGGCTGTCATGGCAGCTCCAACATGTACTGCTTCCATCATCTCATCGCTTGAAACGCCAAGCGAGAGGCACTTATTGGTGTATGCATCAATGCAATAGGGACAATGGCGTACGGTTGCCACGGTAAGGGCGATCAATGCCTTTTCCCGTTCGGTCAGTACACCAGACAGTGGCCTGGGTGTAGTACTCAAAGAACTTCTTGCCCTGTTCCGGCGCATACTCTGTGATGTTCGGGAAGTCCGCCAGATCCTTGGGCTCATAGTAGTTATCCGACATTCACGTGTCCTCCTTAAAAGGTATATGTTCCACTGGAAGGCCTCCGCATGAGGCTATTAATCGTTCCCTTCTTCTTATTTCATTTACTATATTCCCCGCTTTAAGATCATCAAAAAAACAAGTGTCGAGGACACTATCCCATGGCGTATTAATATTAATCACGAGTGAAGGCTATCAGCCACCAACTTCAGGCAGGCTGCACGCCCTGCCTTTGAGGTTGAAGAGCAGGCGGAGTACGGTCTTGGTCTTTTCCGAAAAGATCTTCGATGCGAATAGGTCGCCTGCAACGCGCTTGGAGATTTCAGACATGGTAGGGTAGATATGCACTGTGCCCGCCATGGTTGAAAGTTTAATACCAGCAGCCATGGACACTATCCACTCATGGATGAGCTCTCCCGCATGCGCCCCGATGATTTGACAGCCAAGCAGAGAGCCTTTCGGGCTCACGAGCATCTTAATCTTGCCCAACGTCTCTCCCTCTGCAAGTGCCCGGTCGTTATCTACAAAGTGCTCTTCGATGACGCGGTACCCGGTGCCTTCTTTCTGGGCGCGTTTTTCATTGAGCCCGATGCTCGCGACCTCAGGGTCTGTGTAGGTGCACCACCCGATCTTTGAATAGTCCGCCTTCCTAGGCAGGCGGAGCACGGCGTTGGTGAGAGCGATCCCGCCTTCATAGCCAGCAACGTGGGTGAATGGCATGACCCCGTTGATGTCTCCGCACGCATAGATATGGCCGATGTTGGTCTTCAGTCGGTCGTTTGTGAGGATGCCCCTGGAGGTATACTTCACCCCAGCGGCATCGAGATTAAGACCTTCAATATTTGGTTTGCGTCCAGCTGCCACGAGAATGGCATCCCCTTCGATGACTTGGGTTGGTCCCTCCCCCTTTGAAGGCCCAACAGTCAGTGCAATCATTCCGCCATTTGATTCTGCTCTGATAGCCTTGGTATCGGTGTGGATTTCCACACCCTCGGCAACAAGTCGCTCTTTCAGGATGTCAGCGAGGTCAGCATCTTCAGGGCCTAGGATCTGGCCCATGAATTCAACAACGATAACTTTCGCTCCCAGACGTGCAAATGACTGGGCCAGCTCCAGGCCGATAGGTCCACCACCCAGCACGATGAGGCACCTGGGGAGCTTCCTCTGAGAGAATACGGTCTCGTTGGTCCAGAACGCCACACTACTCAATCCCTCTACCGGAGGCAGGGCAGGGCTCGACCCGGTGGCGATGATCCAGCTCTTTGCCGAGATGCGTTCACCATCAAGGTTTATTACATGGTCATCCACAAAGGCAGGGCTCCCGAAGCGGACGAGCGCCCCGAGAGAGCAGAACCGTTCGGCAGAATCGTGCTGCTGGATCTTCTCGATGACCGCGTATACCCGGTCCATGACTGCACCGAGATCGACAGGGGGAAGCAACAGTTCCGGCAGACCGAATTCTTTGGATCTTTTTGCCTGTGCCCATACCCGTGCAGTGCGGATGAGTGTCTTTGACGGAACGCAGCCCACATGGAGGCAATCTCCCCCAAGCTTGTCTGTTTTCTCTATAAGGATGGTCTTTGCCCCGAACTGTGCGCTGCCTGCCGCGGCTGTCAGCCCTGCAGCGCCTCCGCCAATAATCCCGAGATCATAATCAAAGTTTGGCATCTTCTGTCCTCCCTAACTCAAGATGATACCGTGTTTATGAAGTTTGTTTTTTGCTTAGGATTTTTTCTCAGCAAATTGGTAGATTATGATAGGGAGATATAAGAATTAAACAAGGACTCAGGGGATGATAAAAATATCAACCTCTTTGATTCCTGACATTAGAAGCTTATCATTATACAGAAGATAATCCAATCTTGGAGGAAAAACATGGCCAGGGTGAGTTCAAATGCATTGGATACTGGTGATCAATTCCCTTTATTAAATCTGCAGATGGTAAATGGAGATATTTTCAAACTCCCGGATGATCATGATTATTCTGTCTCTCTCAATGGAGAAGAAGCGATAGCGGAGAACCAATGAAAAAGAAGATAGCATTACTCATTATCATTGCCCTCGCGATCGGCATATTTTACTATTTGGATCTCGGAAGATACCTCACACTTGAAAGCCTCAAGACAAACAGAGATTACCTCCTTAATTACTATTCAAACCACATGCTCATCTTCATAGTGAGCTACATCGCCATCTATACTATGCAGACCGCTTTTTCCCTGCCTGGGGCGGCCATTCTTACTCTGGCTGGTGGAGCCGTATTCGGGGCGCTAATGGGAACGATATGGGTGAATATAGGGGCCACGATAGGGGCTGTCTTGGCATTTCTCCTGGCTCGCAATCTGCTGCGGGACTGGGTGGTAAAAAAATTCGGCAAACAAATGGAGGCCCTGGATAAGGGACTCAGTGAAAGTGGGATGTCATACCTTCTTTTTTTGCGACTAGTCCCACTCTTTCCGTTTTTCCTCGTCAACCTTGCCTGCGGGATCACGGGCCTGCAGCTGAGGACCTACATCATAGGTACCATGGTGGGGATTCTTCCAGGAAGCTTCGTCTATGCGAATGCAGGTGCGAGCATTGCATCCATCAATACCATGCGCGATGTTGCGAGCCCCCGTGTTCTCATCTCATTTGCGCTCCTTGGGTTTTTTGCATTGCTCCCAACAGTCTACAAGAAGATCAAGGCATCCCTTCAAATGAAGGGGCGGTCGGGACCTTCTACTTGAGCATATTTGAGTCTCAGGGAATCAACCTATGAAAAGAATCATCCAACTTATCAGGGAAATTCATTTTATTTTTCAAACAGTTTAAGGTACTGGCCGTATCCCTCCTTTTGCAGGTCTTCCTTGGGGATGAACCGCAAGGCAGCCGAGTTCATGCAATAGCGCAGTCCCGTAGGAGGTGGGCCATCATTGAATACATGCCCAATATGAGAATCTGCATGTTTGCTCCTGACCTCTGTCCTTGTCGTGAACAGGGTATTGTCCTGCTTCTCCACGATATTGCCGGGCTCCAGAGGCCGGGTAAAGCTTGGCCAGCCCGTACCTGAATCATACTTGTCCTTTGAGCTGAACAGGGGCTCACCTGAGAGATATCAACATAGATCCCTTCATGTTTGTTGTTCCAATATGCATTATCAAAGGCCGGTTCCGTACCTTTTTTCTGGGTTACCTTGAACTGCATCGGGGTGAGCTTCTTTTTCAGGACCTCTACACTCGGCTTGGTGTACGAACCTGTTTCGGCCTTTGCGGGCACATATTCCCTGTCTTTCCCCCAGGCCTTGTCAAGGAACTGGTCACGACCTGATCTGTACCGGTAGTACTTATACCGGATGGGGTTTTTCTTATAGTAATACTGGTGGTATTCTTCTGCCTTATAGAATGGGCCAGCCTTCACGATCTCGGTGACGATGGGTTTTGTGAACCTGCCGGATTTTGCCAGCCGATCCCTGGACTCCTCGGCGAGCCTCTTTTGCTCATCGTTATGGTAAAAGATGGCGCTTCTATACTGGTTTCCCCTGTCCACAAACTGCCCTCCGGCATCGGTCGGGTCTATCTGCCGCCAGAACACCTCCAGCAGGTCTGCATACGATATCTTTGATGGATCATAGGTTATCTGGATGGATTCGGCGTGGCCCGTTGTCCCTGATGAGTTCTCCTTATAGGTGGGGTTAACGGTATGTCCCCCGGTATATCCCGAGAGAACCTCCTTCACTCCAGGGAGCTTATCAAAAGGATGCACCATGCACCAGAAACATCCCCCGGCAAAGGTGGCCAGTTCATATTTTGTGTTAGCTGCGTTCCCGGTATATATTGGCAATACAAGCAACATGGCTATAAATCCTTTCATGATTTTACTGACCATCTTTTATTCCTCCTCAATCATTGGAAACTTATATATGTTTATATAAGGTTGCCTTGTGTAAAAAGAAACCCATACCTTAACTATATTTAACTTTCAGAGATCATAAAACTGAGATGATACGCCCCGGACATTCATTCACCCCATTCCCAGTTTGACAGGAATGATGCTCACGGATTTCCTCCCAGTGTCTTCTTATATGTTCCTGCCTTCTTCAACGCCCTTTCCATTTCGTCAATGGTTACCTTTGTCGGGTCATAGAAAACGGTGTTTATTTCTCGAAAAAAATGGAATCCTTTTTCAACCCTTTTTACACCTGGAAGCCTCTCCAAGGCCTCTTTGCCTACGTCATATCAAGCCACGACAAATACCACTTTTTTCTCTGCATCAGAAGCCTGCGCAGTCCAATGTACCCCGCACAGAAGTAAAAGCAGTACCCCAGCGATGGCAAACTTCCTCATAAGAACGTCCTTATTCATGGATCACGCTCCTTTTGTTCGGGTTTCGGAGTCTCCCTAAAAGAATAATGTTCTTATTTGAAAAAACCAGAGAGAATAAAGACGTCCATTAATATTGCAGGACTTCAGCTATACTATTAATTGCAGTTGATGCCTATTCCGTATTTCCCAATTCGCAAAAGGTAATTCTTGTTAATAAAAAAGAGGCAATGATACTAACTATCTGAGGGGTATCTTGACAATCAAGAAGTCATCATTAATTTATACTCATTCTCACTACTGTCCCAACGTTAATCGAATAAAGTCAATTGGTTGCTGGGTGCTATGTCTGGAATCATGCAATCTGAATCTGTAAGTGCTTGTATTATAGGAGTCTTCTCGAAAAGAGTGACACTCAGAATCTGTAGAATTGTGTAGAGGCTGCTGTGGATTTTCAGGGTTTTCTTGACGATCGCTACAAGCACATAAACCGAGATGGCGATCCAGATCTGAGTTTTCACGGCATTCTCTGTAGTACCGTAGAAAGCCTTGATCCTGAGATGCTGCTTGATCCATTTGAAAAACAACTCGATCTGCCAGCGACATCGATACAGTTCCGCAATGGTCAATGCCGACAGGGTGAAGTTGTTGGTCAGAAATACAAGGCGTCTGTTGTTGGCCTTGTCGAAGAAGCGTATCCGACGAAGCTTTCCCGGATAGTCCTTCCGAGCATAAAAAT
This sequence comes from uncultured delta proteobacterium, assembly GCA_963798485.1. Taxonomy (GTDB): domain Bacteria; phylum Desulfobacterota; class Desulfomonilia; order UBA1062; family UBA1062; genus MWEI01. The sequence continues at coordinate 189,187 of CAWCTR010000004.1, forward strand.
TCTTTGTGGTGATAACCTGGTCGCACTGCATCCCGATGGACTTGTCGACGGGTAGAGAATAGAGGCGTCTGAACCGGAAGTTGTCTTTGGCTCTGATGAGAAAGAAGGCCCCAGACTGATGAATTGCATGAAGTCTGGTAAAGTCGATATAGCCCCGATCCATGATATAGATGGCTCCTGCTTCGATAAGAAGATGGTCGAGGATGTTCACTTCGTGAACCTTGCCATGGGTAATAATCACCACTGTAGGTATGCTTCCCCGGAGATCCAGGAGGGTATGGAGCTTTATTGCTCCTTTGTGCTTTCTGAACTCTGCCCATGGAAAGAGTGACTGGCAGAGGTCTATGACCGTTGCGTCCAGTGCGTACACCGTTTGATCCAGTTCCACACCGAAGGACTCGCCTGTATAGAGCTTTCTGGCTCTGGCAATCAGAATCTGGGCGAAATCGGCATAGATCCTCCAGTCCCGCACTTGGTTGGCATTGGCCAAGGTATTTCTTGAGACCTTGCTGCGGATACCCAGGTGATACAGCTTGGTCTGTGCCGCCCGCAAACATGCTTGGATGTCTCGCAGGCTTTCTCGGTAGGTCAACTGAGCAAAGGCCATGCAGAGATACTGGTCCCAGCAGGAGAAGCTCTTGATCTTGTAGTTGCCGTTGTAGCGTTTTACGCATTGGCGAAAATCGTGGATAGGCACAAAGTCCATCAATTGGGAAAACATGGTGCGACCAGAGTTCATCAGCCATCTCCTTCTGCAGGGATGCAGAAGTATGGCCTTCTCCAGAAATTATTTCCAAATCGATTACAATCATTTCTCCCCGTTAACCTTCTTCATGACTTGATCTACATCCTTTTACCTGTTAAACGTTGGGACAGTAGTGACTCATTCTTAATAAATAACTAACCTCAATGATTGGACTTGCACAGTGAAACGCCAAGGAAAAACATCATCACCTCAGGAAAGATTGGACCAGATGCTCTCAAAGCTCAAGGGCCGTGATTTCCGTATGACACCACAGCGAATAGCTGTGCTTACCATTCTGGCCGACAGAGAAGAACATCCCAGTGTAGAGGAGATCTACAAGAAGGTGAGTTCTCAATTTCCTACTACGAGCCTTGCTACTGTATATAAGACCGTATCTCTACTCAAGGAGCTTAATGAGGTCCTGGAGCTCGGGTTTACTGATGGAAGCAACCGTTATGATGGTAATAAACCTTATCCCCACCCTCATGTGATCTGCACGAAGTGCAAGAAGATCATGGACCCTGAGTTTGTCCATCTTGGGGAAATCAGCGAGGAGATGAGCATGAAGACAGGGTACAAGATATTCTCCCATCGCCTCGACTTTTTCGGTCTCTGTCCAAAGTGTAATAAGAAGGAAGTGTAAAAAGGAGGATTCGGGAAGGTAAAGAAAAAAGGAAACAAGCTGACAACGGCTTGGCAGCCAAACGCTATTATTCATAGTGGCGCTGTTCAACAATTCACACAGGGAAAGGAGTAAAGATTATGTCTAAAGATAGCAAGACCGGCAAAGGCACGTCAAACCGAGACTGGTGGCCGAACCAGCTGCAGCTCGATATCCTGCACCAGCATTCCTCCAAGTCCAATCCGATGGGCGATGATTTCAACTACGCTGAAGAGTTCAAGAGTCTCGATCTGGCGGCTGTGAAGAAGGATCTTCTGGCGCTGATGACCGACTCGCAGGACTGGTGGCCGGCGGACTTCGGGCACTACGGACCCCTGTTTATTCGCATGGCATGGCACAGCGCAGGCACGTACCGCACCGGCGACGGTCGCGGCGGCGCAGGGGGCGGTAACCAGCGCTTTGCTCCTCTCAACAGTTGGCCCGACAATGTCAACCTTGACAAGGCGCGCAGACTGCTTTGGCCGATCAAGAAGAAGTATGGCCGGAAAATTTCATGGGCCGACCTGATGATCCTCACCGGCAACGTCGCTCTAGAATCGATGGGATTCAAGACGTTCGGTTTCGCCGGCGGGCGTGAGGACGTCTGGGAGCCGGAACAAGACATCTACTGGGGCTCTGAAGGCAAGTGGCTGGATGACAAGCGCTACTCCGGCGACCGGGATCTTGAAAATCCGCTCGCTGCTGTGCAGATGGGTTTGATTTACGTCAATCCGGAAGGCCCCAACGGCAATCCGGATCCGATCGCTGCAGCGCGGGATATCCGCGAGACCTTTGCTCGCATGGCCATGAATGACGAAGAGACGGTTGCGCTCATCGCGGGCGGCCATACCTTCGGCAAAACACACGGCGTCGGCGATGCAAAATATGTGGGGCCTGAACCCGAAGCTGCCGGTATCGAGGAGCAGGGCCTGGGCTGGAAGAGTAGCTTTGGTACGGGCAAAGGCGGTGACACGATCGGCAGCGGCCTGGAAGTCACCTGGACTAACACGCCGACGAAGTGGAGTAACAACTTCTTCCGGATCTTGTTCAGCTCCGAGTGGGAACTGACGAAGAGCCCGGCCGGTGCGCACCAGTGGATACCGAAGGGTGGTTCAGGCGCCGGCACCGTTCCGGATGCCCACGATCCCTCAAAGCGTATTGCGCCAGCCATGCTGACCACGGACCTCTCGCTGCGGTTCGACCCTGTTTACGAAAAGATATCAAGGCGCTTCTACGAGCACCCGGATCAGTTCGCGGAAGCGTTTGCCCACGCCTGGTTCAAGCTGACCCACCGTGACATGGGCCCTCGCGCGCGTTATCTCGGCCCGGAGGTTCCTGCGGAGGAGCTCATCTGGCAAGACCCCATTCCTGCCTTCAATCACAAACTGATTGATAAAAAGGACATTGCCTCCCTCAAGCGCAGGATCCTGGCCTCGGGCTTGTCTGTGTCGGAACTGGTTTCAACGGCCTGGGCGTCGGCGTCGACGTTCCGTGGCTCCGACAAGCGCGGAGGTGCGAACGGCGCCCGCATTCGTCTGGCACCGCAGAAGGATTGGGAAGTAAATCAGCCAGCCCAGTTGGCGAAGGTCCTCAAGACCCTACAGGGCATCCAGAGCGCGTTCAACAGCGCCCAGTCTGGCGGCAAGAAGGTTTCGCTGGCTGACCTGATCGTTCTGGCCGGTTGCGCAGGCGTCGAGCAAGCTACGAAAATTGCCGGTCACGAGGTAAAGGTTCCCTTCACGCCGGGACGCATGGACGCTTCCCAGGAGCAAACCGATGTGGCCTCCTTCGCCGTTCTCGAACCGGTCGCGGACGGTTTCCGCAACTACCTTAAGACCAAATTTTCGGTATCGGCCGAGGAGCTGCTGGTCGATCGGGCGCAATTGCTGACTCTGACCGCGCCTGAGATGACGGTTCTTGTGGGTGGCATGCGCGTCCTGAATACCAACTTCGGACAGACCCAACACGGCGTTTTCACGAAGCGTCCGGAGGCGCTGACCAACGACTTCTTCGTGAACCTGCTCGACATGGGCACGACGTGGAAAGCGGCATCGGAAGCCCGGGACGTGTTCGAAGGGCGTGATCGCAAGACAGGTGAACTGAAGTGGATCGCCACGCGTGTTGATTTGATCTTCGGTTCTAACCCCCAGCTCCGGGCCTTGGCGGAAGTCTACGGATGTAAGGACTCCCAGGAGAAGTTCCTGCACGATTTTGTAGCGGCGTGGAACAAAGTCATGAACCTTGACCGTTTCGATCTCGCCAGATCGTAGCATAAACGTCTTCGAGGGTTTCTGACAGGGCGACTGAAAAAATAGTCATATAATACTTATTTTTATTAATTAGATGAATCACGCCATTGTTTAGATGGAATGATGAACGACTGTTAATAAATGAAAGGAGCTTGGTTATGCCTGAAGAAATCAAGGCAGGATGTGCAAGACCTACAGGTGGGCCTGTGGGCGAGGAACCCAAGACAGCACCTCCCGAGGAGGAGGGTATCAGAAAGGAGGCAAAGGTTATGATCAAGGTCGGAGGCAAGGCCCCTGATTTCACTGCCCCAGCGTATCTTAAGGGCAAGTTCGTACAGATCAAACTATCGGAGTACCTCGGCAAGTGGGTGGTTCTCTGCTTCTATCCGGGTGACTTCACCTTTGTCTGAGCCACCGAGATCTCGGCAGTTGCCGAGAAATATGGAGAGTTCCAAAAGCTGGGCGTTGAAGTCTTTTCCATGAGCATCGACAGCGTGTTCGTCCATAAGATGTGGAACGACCATGAGCTTTCCAAGATGGTCAAGGATGGCGTACCCTTTACCATGCTCTCCGACGGCGGTGGCAGAGTGGGCAGCGTGTACGGTGTGTATGATCCGGATGCAGGGGTGGAGATGCGGGGCCGGTTCCTCATCGACCCAGACGGTGTGATACAAGGGTATGAGGTACTTACCCCACCTGTTGGTCGGAACGTGAGCGAAACGCTTCGCCAGATCCAGGCCTTCCAGCTTGTAAGAAACAGCAAAGGAACCGAAGCAACTCCATCTGGGTGGAGGCCGGGCAAAATCACGCTCAAGCCGGGACCGGATCTCGTGGGCAAGGTCTGGGAGGTATGGAAGACCTCCATGGCATTTGACTGATTCAGATTTTTGTTCGTTTCATGTGAAGGCAGGGACGATATTGCCCCTGCCTTTTTATATGTGCGCCCTAACAATCAAACTATACATTCCTATGAAAGAATGTCACGCTTAAGACACAAAAATATTATGACCCAAGTACAGGCCCAATTAAAGGATAGCATCCACATTTATCCTCCCATTGGAACTACTCCCGCCTCAAGGGATCTCCAACAGGTTGGATAAAGGGAATCATGTATAATTGTATAATAATCTTTCATTGATCGGGGTGGAAGACCATTACATGTGGGATTACTTCGATAAAAACTCACTAAGCTAAAACACTGATGCGGTTTCTCAGGCGCTTACGAATCTGCACTGTAGATTATGTTCATAACTATACATATTGGCTAAAGTGTAGGTTATGCAATATAATCATCACGTCCATGCATACAAACTCGACCAGAGATTATGAAACATAATCTCTGATTGCTAATCATGTCCCAAGATCGGCTGCAGGAGATTTTTCTTGGGCTAGTTCTTCACTGTCCTACTTATTCACCACATCCTTGAAAGCTTTCCCTGCCTTGAATCGAGGAGCCTTGCTTGCCTTGATCTTTATCTTCTGTCTGGTCTGGGGATTTACTCCTTCTCTGGCTGCCCTTTTAGCTATATCGAAGGTCCCAAAACCTATCAGGGTAACCTTATCACCCTTCTTGAGAGCACCAGTTATTGACTCTGTGAGAGCATCTACGGCGTCCAGTGCAGCTGACTTTGATATCTTTACTTTGCCTGCAATAACATCAACCAGATTTGTTTTTGTCATGACTTCCTCCTCGTATTTACCAAACCACCTATTATCATGCTCTGTCCCTATTAAAGAGATGTGTTCATGAAGAATGGCTCTTACTGTGGTTTGAGCATTATCATCTCTATAATATATCAACAGGACAATGTCATCTCTATCATGAATAGGATGACAGATTTTATCTCCGTCCTGCTCCTGATACTCTGCCAGTCTTTCTCTTGCCTGGAGCCCCCTGTTCCTGGATTGATCTCATTTCCTTTTCAACCCTCTCAGCTAGAAAGCTCTTCAAAAGTGTCTGATAGGGTATATCTCTCTTGTTAGCCAAGGACTTAACATTGGCTATCAACAGCTCAGGCAGCCTCAATGATATTGATCTGAGCGATGGTTTCAGGTCTGGGAATATAGATCTTTTTGCTTTATTCCAATCTATGTACCTGGTGGAATCGGCAGTTGCCCAGAATTCACGTTCGTCTTCTTCAGAGGTAAACTTCGGGACTGGGATCTTAGAGGTCTTTTTCATGACTGCATCACTCTCCTTGTAATCTCTCAAATTCTCTTTTCTCGTTTCTGTTCATGTCCCTTGCCGATATGATCCTGATGAGTTGATTCCGTATGGTGTAAACAACGAATAACCTTCTTCCTGAATCTGTTTTCCCCAGTGCATAGTACCTGGGCTCATCATGTGAGTGACGTACATCCGATCCACTGATAAACGGTTGATTAAAGAATACCTGCTCACATTCACTGTCCGAAACCTTATGTTTTGTTAGGTTCTTGTTGCTGTTCCCATCATCCCATTCAAACCCTATGCAATCCAATACCTCATCGGCAACTTTCATAGTAACTGTATATAGATGACATATACATTAGTCAAGTGATTCATGAGACAGTCTTGAGATATTGGCACCTAAAGTTAGCATATTGATTCATGATAACAATGCCTTCAAACTCTCATGTAATCTCCTATCTCTCCGATACAATTCTATAATAAGAGCTACCAGATTCAATACAGACCGGCTTATCCATATATATCCATTTACAACTTAGACATCAGGAGAGAGGTTGCATGAAAAAAGTCGATGCTATAAAAGAGTTGTGCTTGGATCTGCTGTACGATTCGGGAATCCATAACCAGGAGATCATGAAGCACCTGACTTTCTCTACAGGTCTGATTGAGAATGATATTACCCAAGAAGGGTGTGATGACTGGTTTGAACGGAGTATGAATGAAACTGCCAGGTATATCAGGGGAAAAGTGTGTTTATGCAGTAATAAGACTCTTGATGATGTACATTTCCTGCTGTTGGAGATATCAGGAATAGTGCATTGAATCATCCATTGTACTGATTCCATTGATCACTGTTGGCATCCAACCAATGAATCACATGCAGAAATACTCTCTCACGCTGTGTCGTATGGATGTTCCCCTATACCCTCATGTTTGAATTCTGAGTGTCACTATAGATGCGGGAACGATTCTGATAACTTCGAAAATTAATATATTGAATAAAGACTAGTTGGTGTGGAAGAGCATGGGAATTTAACCCATGAATGTATGGGAGCATTAGCACCATCATTCTGCAAAGCAAAAATCCCCGGTACACCAAACGGTACACCGGGGATCTTCTGAAAACCTGTAAGTCCTGGTAGTCCCAAGGGGAATTGAACCCCTGTTTACGGCGTGAGAGGCCGTTGTCCTAGGCCACTAGACGATGGGACCGCAAAATCTGACTGGGGGACTAGGATTCGAACCTAGATAAACGGAGTCAGAGTCCGCTGTCTTACCATTGGACGATCCCCCAGTGCATCTAGTTCTTCTAACGGCTGAACAAAGGCTTGTCAAGGTGTTTTTCTCTTGTCGTGATCCCGGGTGGAGCATGCCCTGGAGCGGGTTTAAAGACATTGTAGGGCTGGGGTATGCAAGGTGATAGGAACCGGTTAGTCCCCATTTTTGATATGAGCAAAAGGCCTTGTATTGCTCATTCGCGAATGTTATTCAACTTATATGACCATCAAGGACGACAAGCTCTATATTGTGATGGTGGGCCTGCCTTCCCAGGGCAAGTCCACCGTGGCCTTTCGGATGCAGGACATCTTCAAGAAGAACTCCATCCCCACCATGATCTACAACAATGGGGAGTTGCGGAGGAAGTACGCACCCGCAGACACCTGGATGTCGGACTTCTACAACCCCCAGAACAAAGAGGCCATGGAATTGAGAAAACAGTTTGCCCTTATGAATATCAAACGCGCAAGGCAATACCTGAGAAATAAAGGCCAGGTGGCCATACTGGATGCAACGAACGTCAGCCGGACCAGGCGCGAGCTCATCGAGGAGAACCTGAAGGAACACCCTATACTCTATATCGAATGTATCAACAATGATGATGATATCGTGGATGTAAGCATCAGCCACAAGGTGCGCGCACCCGAATTTTCATCGCTCAGCGAAGAGCTGGCGATCAAGGAGTTCAAGAAGAGGATTGAATATTACCGGATGATCTACAAGCCCCTTCATGTGGAGCGGAACTTTATCACCATGGACTCCCTGCACAACCGGGTCCTGTCCGAGCAGATCGAAGACCAGCTTCCGCTCTATTCCCGCATCAGGGACTGCCTGGTGACCGACGTGGTGAAAAGCCTCTTCCTCATCCGTCACACCGAGACCTTCTTCAATGTGGAAGACCGCATCGGGGGCGATCCCGACCTCACCCCCAGGGGAAGGGAACAGGCAAATGCGCTGGGCCGGTTCTTTAAGAACAAGAAGATAGCCTATATCTTCACCAGCGAGATGAAGCGGACATTCCAGACGGCCAAGGCCATCAAGGCCCTCCAGCATGATTGCACTATCGTACGTTTGAAAGAGTTTAACGAGATCCATGCCGGTAACTGCGAGGGCATGACCTATGACGAGATCCAGCGTTTCAAGCCTGATATCCACTCTGCACGCAAGGCGGACAAGTACAACTATATCTACCCCGGCGGCGAGGGTTACGGTACCATGAAGGAGCGGATCAAGATCGGCATTAAAAAGGCCTTCTACCTGAACCAGAGGCCTGACAAAATCATGATTATTGGGCATAGGGCCGTTAACCGCATGATCCTCTCGCACTTTCTTTACCGCAGGGAAGAGGATGTGCCCTACATCTACATACCCCAGGACAAGTTCTACCATATTGTGGCGACCCAGGATCGCAAGGTGTTCGAGCTGAAAAAGTACGAGTAGGTGCTTGGGCTCAGGGCGCCTTTTCCATGGATTCAAGCGTCTTCACCATGGTGGCTGCCGTCTCAAAATCAGGATTGATTTTCAGGGCTTTAATAAAGCATTCCTTTGCCAGAAGGGTTTGGCCCATTTCGAGATAGGCCCTGCCCATGTTGAAGTGGATATTCTCATCTTTCGGATCGATCTTCACGGCCTTCTGATAAACCTTCACGGCATCCGCATGCCGGTTCTGCCTCCGATAGATAATCCCTAAGCTGTTGTATACGTTCGTGGTGTCGGGGTTCAGCGAGATGATCTCATTAAAGATGCCCTCCGCCTTTTCATGCATGTCGCGCTCCAGGAATATCTCACCCGCCATATTGAGATATCTTTCAGCCATATGCGTTGTTGCCCATTTTTATAAAGACTTCAGCCATGGCCTGGTAAGCCTTGGCGAAGAGCTGGTTGATCTGGGTAGCCTTCCTGAAGGCTGCAAGGGCTTCATCATATTCAGATTTTGCCGTATGGATATACCCGATGTTGTAATAGACCTCAGCCGACTCCAGAACCGCCAGGACGCTTTGATATTCCTTTATTGCGAGGTCGAACAGACCTGCCTTTGTATAGGTATCGCCCTTCTCCAGGTAGGCCTTTGCCTTTTTGGTTGACGGGGTCATGTCGAATTCCAGGATCAGGCTTATCTTTTTCTCAAGGATATCCATACTGAGCGGTTCCACAAGGATGGCGTTCACCCCTGACTCACCTGCCTTGATGACATCGCTTTTGGTTATCTCGGCAGTCCAGAGGACAACGGGCGTATCCGAATATTGTGAATCCGAACGGATAAGTCTGAGCAGGGCCATGCCGTTCATCTCAGGCATATGCCACTGGGCAATGACAATGCCGGGGTTGATCCTTTTCTTCATGAGCTCCCATCCGCGTGGTCCGTCATCGGCATGCTCCATATTGGTGAAGCCGAGCTTTGCCAGCATGGTTGATACGTTCTTGTGGTAGAAGGTATTGGGTCCGATGATGAGGATTCGAACCCCCGGGGCAATGGCCATATACGATCCTCCTTAGCCTAAAAACGCCTGGTTAAGCCAATGCCGGCATCAGAGCACTCCTGTTTGATCTTTGCCTTGATGGATATACTGTCACCTGTATCGTTACCGGTAGTGCCAGGGTCGTCTCCATACCAGTACTGATCCTCATGGCCGTCCGTAGCGATCCTGATAAAGGAGTACCGGGAGGAGATGAACCAGTTGCCGGTGATCTTAAAGAGGCTTGAAATAGAGGCTTGATAGCCTCCCCCTGAAGCGGACGTGTGTGAGACCCTGTTGCGTTCGAGGTGTATGTCCTCATCCTTTGCATAAACAAGGGGGAGAGCAGAGGCTTCAAGGGTGATGATTAAAGTGTCTTCGACCCTGGACTGCAGTGCAAGGCCTAGGGAGAATATATTATAGTTTACCGTGTAGGTAGAGGTAAGCCCTGATAGTGAACTTGTCTGGTTCTGCCAGGGGCCATACCCGATCTGGCGTGTATTATAAGCCCTGTAATCGAACTTCTCATACTGGTAGCCGGCTGTAAAACCCGCAGAGATGAACCTCGTGCGCAATGGGAAGATACGAGATTGAAGTGCAAAGACAAGTGCCTTGGAATCGAGGTCACTCTCCGAATAGATATCAACACCATCATGCTGGATTTGCGCACCGGTTTCATCGAGGTAATCGTAATCCTTCATGGGATTGTGATTTGACTCCCAGGGCGATGCCGCGATGTTGAACTCAGCTTCAAAGATGTCTTGGGCCGACAGACCGAGCCTTATGCCGATGGTCCTTGCATCGATGGGCCACTCCAGTTTGCTGCGTCCGCCATCGAAGGTCGTTAGAATAGAGTTATTCCCTGTTATGTCGAGGGCCTCAAGTGAGCCTGTTCCGTGATAGTCAAAGGCATGAACAGTTGAATCTAAAGATGCAACCGCGAGCACCGAGGAAACCAGGACAAGGATTGAAAGCGAGAAGGCCGTTCGCACCTTGAATAGTATGAGTCTTCCAATGTTATCAGAAGGGATGGATTTGGTCCTCGTGGTAATGGGTCCCGATGGAGAATTTTGATTCAAGTCGGATTCCGTTTTACTTTTTTATACCAGGGTTAGCATGATCGGTTTTTGTCAGGCAAGAAAATTCAGGTTCTTCTTAAGTACTCTGATGTCAATCGATCAAGGATTTGATTTTTATGTGCCGGATTCCGAGAAGAACCATAGTGAATACTTACCGGGCAGACACAATAACAATGGATCATATTCGACAGCTCATAGCCTCCTGTCGGGATGGATGTTCCGGGCTCTCTGAAGGATTTGCCTTGAGCGGCCTGGAGAGACTCCTTATCCAGCTTGTTGACTGCCAGCCTGATGCCTCCTTTGCCATTGATACCAAAGGTAGGATTATTGCGTGGAACAGGGCAATGGAAGACCTTACCGGTTTAAGGAAATCCGAAATCCTGGGCAAGGCCGGTTATGAATATGCAGTGCCTTTCTATAAAGACAGGAGGCCTATACTCATTGACTATGTGGTAAGCAGGGATGAGGAGATCATGAAGCACTACCCCCAGGCAGAGCTTGAGGGCAATGCAGTGGTTGCGGAGATAGAAGCCACGCTCAAGCATGACAAACAGGTGGTGTTGTGGATCAAGGCACAGCCCGTGTACGACTTTGACGGGAATATTATCGGCTCCATCGAGTCGGTCAGGGACATCACTGCATACAGAAAGACCCAGAAAGAGTTCAGGGAGGTCGAGGATCGGTATCGGGCACTCTTCGATCGATCTCTTTTTTGTGTCTATGTGCATGACTTCGAGGGTAATTATATTGATGCAAACAGGGCCACATTGGATGCCCTGGGCTATACCCTCGACGAGCTCAAGGGGCTTCAGTTCAGATCGCTCATCACAAAGGATCAGTATCCCCTCGCGCTCAAAGTCCGTGAAGAGATTATGAACAACGGCACCCAGGAGGGGTTGAGCGAGTTTATTCTTACCAGGAAAGACGGGACAACGCTTACGATCGAATCCAATGGCGCGCTGATCTTCCGTGACGGCAAGCCCTATGCCATCCAGGGTATGGCAAGGGATATCACCGAGCGCAAGCTGGCTGAAGAGGCCCTGCTGGAGAGCGAGAACAGGTACCGCACCGTGTTCGAAAACGTCAGCGACTTCCTCATCATCCATGGACTGGACGGCACCATCATGGAGACCAATAGTGCATCGATCAGGCGCAGTGGATACACGTCCGATGACCTCAAGGGCATGAACATACGGGACCTCATCCCGGGGAAGTACCGTGAGGGGTTTGATGAATACCTGCACAGGATTGTGAAGAACGGCCGTGACGACGGGCTCCTGCGCGTCAGGACAAAAGACGGTGACGACAGGGTTGTAGAATACAAGAACGTCCTTATCCGCCGTACGGACGGGACCCCGTGGTATATCCAGGGGTCGGCCAGGGACATCACGGAACAGGTCAAGGCACAGAAGGCCCTCAAGGAGAGCACCGAAAAGTACCGGAATATCCTTGAAAACATGCAGGAGGGCTATTTCGAGGTGGATCTGGCCGGCAGCTTCACCTTCTTCAACCATGTGATATGCGACAACCTCGGATATACCGAAGATGAGCTCTCCAGTATGAATTACCAGGACTACATGGATGAGGAGAATGCCCGGAAGGTCTTCGAGCAGTTTCACCAGGTCTTCCAGACGGGTAAGTCCACCAAGGCCTTTGAGTGGGAGCAGATACGAAAGAACGGCAACCCCATGTATGTTGAGGCATCCATCATGCTCATCAGGAATGCACAGGGAGAGCCGGTCGGCTTCCAGGGCATTGTCCGCGACATCACCGAGCGTAAGGAGGCGGAGAATGAGCGGGTCCGTCAGGAGATACGCCTTATGCAGGCCCAGAAGATGGAGGCCATCGGTACGCTGTCCAGCGGCATAGCCCATGACTTCAATAACATGCTCTCGGGCATCCTGGGCTACGGCGAGCTCCTCAAGCGTGAACTGGAAGATGGCAGCCGTACACGGGCATACTGCGAGCAGATACTCAGTGCGAGTATGCGGGCACGGGACCTTGTTTCGCAGATCCTCTCGTTCAGCCGCTCCTATAAGGCCACCAGAGAGCCCATAGAGGTTTATCCCCTTGTCGAGGATGCACTCAAGCTCCTTCAGGCAAGCATACCCACGACCATTGAAATAGTGAGCTCCATTGATGCCCATGCAGGAATGGTTTGCGGCGATCCTACGGAGATCCACCAGATCGTCATGAATCTCTGCACGAACGCCTTCCATTCCATGGAAACCAGAGGGGGGATTTTAAGCGTGGGTTTGTATCCTTTAACCCTTGATGGGCATTTTACTGCCCGCTATCCCAGGCTTAATCCCGGTCCCCATGTGGTGCTCTCGGTGAGTGACACGGGATGCGGTATTGATGAGGAGACCAGCAAGCATATCTTCGAGCCGTTTTTCACCACCAAGGAGCAGGGAAAAGGCACGGGGCTCGGCCTGGCGACGGTGCAACGCATCGTGAGCGCCCTCAATGGGGAGATCACCCTTGAGAGCGCCTTGAACAAAGGGAGCACCTTCACCATATACCTGCCGTGCGTGGGGAATGGGCACAAATAGGTTTCAGGCTCCAAACGAAATAGTCTGATTGCGCGCTTCAATCTCAGTCGGTCTTGTTCACTGCGACTGAGGGAAAGCTGATGATCTTTTTCCCATTAATCAGATCCTCTGGTTTCCGGGAATATCCGAAGGTGTCTGTTTCATGTTCATGGATAATATTGGCCCGGTGGAGAAGTTCATGATCAGAAATAACTTCGGCGGGTGTCCCGTCGGCGATGATACCATGGTCTTCGCCCAGCACGATTACCCGTGATGAGATCTGTTTCACCAGGGAGATGTCGTGGGTTGTAGTGATGATGGTCTTGCCCGCCTTTCTGATTTCGCTCATGAGCCCTATCAGCCAGTGGCGGGTTCTCAGGTCAAGGGAGCTGGTGGGCTCATCTAGGAGCAGGACTTGTGGGTTCAATGATAATACCGATCCTATGGCGACCCGTTTTTTTTCCCCACCCGAGAGCTGGTTGGGGGTGCGGTCCTTGAGGGAAGAGATACCGAGCATGTCAAGGACATCATCAACCCGTTTTATCACCTCTCCTTCAGGCAGGCCGAGCTGCAACGGGCCGAATGCGATCTCATCATAGACCTTGGGACAAAAGAGCTGGATGTCCGGGTTCTGGAATACGAATCCCACCCTGCTCCGGAAGAAATGGCGGAAGATATCCGTTTCGAGCTTGTCTTCCGTCAGGACCTCGCCGAATGCCGTGATGGCCCCTGAGCTCGGGAAGATGAGTCCGTCCAGCATATGCAGAAGGGTTGATTTGCCAGAACCATTGGCACCAAGTATCGCCAGGGATTCACCAGTGTGGATTGAAAGGCTGATCCTGTCGATGGCCGGGATGGAGGCATGGTAGCGGTAACTTACAGCCGATAGCTCGTAGATGGAGTTTCTCATTTACACTCCCTTACCAAGTAACCACGGTACGGTCGATGACAAGCGCAACTGCACAGATGAATATGACGAACAACGACCACGCATAATCGTAGCCTCTTATCGTGGATGCATTGAGCGTTCTCACATCCCCGGAAAACCCCCTGGATAGCATGGCGTCGTGCACGTCTTGGCTCATCATATAGGTTCTTTTCAAGAGGTAACCCATTCTCGAAGCAACCCAGCGCTGCTCGCTCCCGGTAGGGCCGTAATGGAGGGTCCTGCTCTTCCGGGCCACGTGGATATCATAGACCGTATGCACCAGGAGGATGATATACCGGTATGTCATGCCGAGGATAAGGATGAATATCCTCGGGACTCTTAAGACCCTGAGCGCCTGTAACAGGTCGCTCCACAGGGTTGTGAGCGTCAGCAGCACCGCCAGAGAGACCGAGGCAGAGACCCTGCCGATGAATGTGACCGCAGTGAGCACGCCCTGGCGGGTGACGGTGATCGTGTCGGGGATGTGGTATGGGCCGAGGTCATAGCTGTGTGCAAGATGAAACACGGTCCAGATAGGAACTCCTGGCGTCACCACATTGAACAGTGCCGGGATGACGATGACGGCCGAGAACAACGGGATAAAGAGCCATACCCGCTTGATGAAGAATATGAGGGGAATGGATGAGGCAACAGCAAGCAGAAGCGTGAACACATAAACGCCCCAGATGGTAATCGAAGACCTCATGATGCTCACACTGACAATGATGACGAGAAGGGTTATGAGCTTTATTCGTGGGTCTATAGCCTGCAGGAGACCGCTGTGCCTGGCAACGGACTCGGACACCATGGTATCCCTGAGAAAGTGCGCAGCATTACCTATAGTCTTTTCCACAAAACCGGACCTGCCCTTATGGTGCGGGGCAGGCAGCGGTACTGAAAATGAGTCTTGTGCAAGCCAGTCTGGAATCATCTATTCCTTCTTATTCACGATCTTTCCGAAGAGCAGGGTAATAGCTGAGATGATACCTATACCCACGGCTGCCGAGATAACGTAAGCCAGGCTCAGCATGCCGAGGCCCTTCTCTTCCCAGCCCTTGAAGGCGTAATCCGGCATGGGGGCCTGCCAGATATCTGCGAGTTTCTGCATGCCCTGGGGGACAAAGCCCACCATCTTCTGGATCTCATCCGTACCCCATTCCCCCCAGGCGGAGCCGGCCTTCAGCTTATCAGGGATGATGATGCCCACAGGGGACAAAAGGGCAAGGACAATAAGACCTATCCACAGTTTTTTCGTTGTAGACATTTCGTTGCTCATCCGGCGCCTCCGTAGATGGTGAGGAGGGATTGATCAGACTTTTGGAGATACTTGATAATCAACGCGGTGACCAGTGCCTCCACCAGCCCGAAGAGGATAAGATGCTCTATGGCCATGGCCGGTACGGCGACGGAGAGCGGGTACGGTGCATAAAGCGGATGGCCGTCAGGACCGGAGGCTATCATGGGCTGGATGCCGAATTCAACCCCGGCCAGAACCGCAGCCACGTTAATCCCTATGTACCCAGCTATGGCACCCGCCACCCAGCGGCGAGGTGATGTTATTTCCGAGCTGCCGGAGATAAGCTTGTAAATGTAGTATCCGACAAAGGGTATGACAACACCCATGTTGAAGCAGTTTGCGCCGATGGCCGTGATGCCTCCATCACCGAACAGGAGTGCCTGAACGATCAGTGCGATGGACACGGCTATGCTAGCGGCCCAGGGACCGAGGATAATAGCCACTATCACGGCACCTACGGCATGGCCGGTGGTGCCGCCGGGGATGGGGACATTAAACATCATGATTACAAAGGAGAATGCCGCGCCCAAAGCCAGAAGCGGCACATAACGCGAACGGATGGATTTACTGACCTTCCGGGCTGCTATGCCCAGGTAGGGGATGATAAAGGCATAAAAGGGCACATAGGTTTGCGGGGATAGGTAGCCATCCGGGATGTGCATAGCAGTCTAACTCCTCTCTTATAAGATTTATTCCGCATGTAGCACAAATATAAATATTGTGCTACTATAAAATAATGAAAATACAATTCGTAACACTGTTATTTTATCATAATTTGTGCGGGTTGGATAGAAAGCATTTTCAGATAGGTAGGAGAAGTCCAAGGGATATCATGGTCCAGAATCTATGGGTTAGGGCATAGCATTATAAAACAATAATGGGAGAATAGAATGAGGGGTGTATTAATCTTGGTAATAGCCGTAGGGCTTATCTTTGCCGGTTCCGTTCCAGCACCGGCTGCTGAAAAGACGGTTGAAGAACGGATAAAGGCGTTAGAGGACACCATAGGCGTTTGGTCGTTCTATGGGAGTGCACGGTTTGCAACCTTTTATGAGAAATCAGATAGCAATGCCTTCAATGATACTGATGGCATTACGGATCTTAACGGACCTCACCAGAAAACAACAAGATGGGGTATAAGTGATTCATACGTAGGTGCAACGGCTACAAAAGGTGATTTCGGAGGCAAGATTGAGATCGAGTTTGAGGAAAATCAGACGCTTGAAACACGCTTGATGTATGGCACCTATACCTCTCATGATGTCATCCTTTTTCTGGGGCAGGATTATACACCACTTGGAGACTGGAGTTACAGCAACCAGGTATTTGCCGAAGACAACGCCATGCAAGGTTGGGGCATGATCTATGAAGACACCATTCCTCAACTTAAGCTTAAATGGAAGGGACTCCAGGTGGCATTTGTCGAAAATATGCGTGTGAATACCGCGGGCTTGAATGCATCAGACGTAAGGACCGAGATTGTGCTGCCGCATCTTGAGATGAAGTACCACTTTGAGGCGGATAAGTTCTTCGGTGATGTATTCGGCGGAGCCAATACCTATAAGGTCAAAGTGGCCAGTTTGAATATCGACAAGACCATAAATTCCTATGCACTGGGTGCCGGATGCGGAGTCACTATTGACCCGGTCTATGCAAACACGATGGTGTGGATGGCCCGCAACGGGATGCAGATGGGCCTGCACCAGGCTGATGCCCAGGGTGCCCAGATCGATCCTGAGACAGGCAGGCTCACCAATGACAATGATCTGGGATGGGTCTTCATCGTCGGCGCACATATCACCAAGGTGACCCTTGAGGCAGGGTATGGTTATGTAAAATCGAAACTTGATGCAAGCGGCGCCAGGAAAGATGATGCGCAGAACTGCTATCTGCAGGCTGTCATTCCTGTTGCACAGACGGATTCAGCGAAATTCAGCCTCACCCCTGAAATAGGGGTTGTTGATTATAAGAGGGATTCGAAGGGTGACTATCAGGGAAAGGCGATATATGCAGGGGCCAGGTGGCAGATCGACTTCTAGAACTTCTTAATCGAGGGCACGGGCTCTCTTATTCGATGTCTTTGCCCGTGCTGGTCATGCTGAGAGCCCCGTGGCGCACGCCCTTGACTGACTTTAGGGCATTTGCAAGATTCTGCACTTTACTGGCTTTACTTTTTACAGCCACGATCTCCAGGCAGTTGTGATGGTCGAGGTGGATATGCTGGGTAGAGATGATGGTATCCTGGTGATCATGCTGGAGGTCTGTGAGCTGGCTTGACAGTCCACGGGTATGATGGTCGTAGATGAAGGTGATGGTTCCGGCAACTTCCTGGTCCTCCTCCCATTCCTTTTTGACCAGTTCCTGGCGGATAAGGTCTCGCAATGCCTCGGAACGGGTCGAATAACCCCTTTTGCCGATAAGCCGGTCGAATTTTTTGAGCAGACTGTCTTCAAGCGATACACCGAATCTCACGAGTTCTGACATAACCCACCTATAGTTTATCTTTGCTGCATGGTGCCACAGTGAGCAGGGGGAGTCAAACGCTATTCAAACCCAACTCATGCTTATGAAAACAGGTATCATCATCCGATAGAGAGAGAAGCAAACGAGGGCATGAAAGGATCAACAAAGGCCATGTCTCCAGAGAATAGTGAGGATAGACGGCTGCAAATAAGGAGCGGGCTGTCATTGAGGACCAAGGGCCTGCTCTTGGCGGCTTTACTCAATATAATCTCGACGATTATCTTCTCGGCATATTGCTATCAGATCCAGAAATCCTCTATTATGAGGGATATCGACGATAGGCTCCTTTCAAGCGCACATGCAATCAGGTATCTTCTCCCCGAGGGATTCCATGGGAATATCAGCTCCGAGGCTTCCGTCTCCCCCAAAGAGTATGAGCGTAACCTGAGAAAGCTCTCGGAGTATGCAAGGTATGCCGGGGTGACCTATCTCTATACCATGATGGAGTCAGGGAATAAAATTGTATTCACCTCCACGAGCGCCACAACTGAGGAGTTCAAGAAGGGTACGTTTGATCATTTCTTTTCCGTCTGCGAAGATGCCTCCCCGAAGCTGAAACAGGTCTTTCGTGACCATAAGGTTTTCTTTGAAGAATCCCATGATAAATATGGAGACTACAGAACTCTCATCGTGCCGGTGATAATGCCTTCCGGAAAGGTCTATCTAATGGGGGCCGACCTCGACATCCGTTTTATCAAGGCCTTGCTAAACCAGGGTTTGTATCGCTCGCTCATGATAGGCGGCGTACTGTTCATACTAACCATGACTGTGTCTTTCCTTTTCCTCAGGCGGCTCACAGGCCCCTTTATCACAAGGGATATTATAGCCGGGGTGATGGATTCATCCGGCAAAATCATAAAGACTTCCCAAGACCTTGTGGGTAACTGCGCCGAACTGGCCTCCTACGCCCAGGATCAAAACGAGGTAGTAAGTGAGACATCAAAGACCCTTGAAGACCTTGCCTTGGTTATCGGACAGGGCACTGAAGGTTCCGTATCTGTTGAAACAGAGCTCAAGTCCTTCAATGATACCGTTTGCGCCCGGATGAGTCTTATCAATGAGATGAACGATTCCATGAAAGAGATCGACATATCGAGCGTTCAGATCGAAAAGATCATTGGTGTTATGAATGAGATTGCATTCCAGACAAACCTGCTTGAATTGAATGCCTCAGTAGAGGTTGACAGGGCGGGTAATGCCGGGAAGGGCTTTTCTGTTGTGGCCGAAGAGGTGCGAAATCTTGCCCGCAAGACGGCCGAATCTTCACGGGACATAGAGCGGATTGTCCATAAGAACATAAACGTCACCAGGAGGGGCCTGGAGTCTGTTATTGACACATCCGATTTCTTCCGGGTGATTATTGAGCGGATCAAGGAAATCGCCTCAAGGATATCTGAAATAACCGAAAGCAGCAAAGAACAGAGCGCCGGCATCGAATATATCAACGGGGCCATAGCAAGGACAAAGGATATACTTGAACACAATACCGACTTTGCAGGGATACTTTCTGAAAGCTCCAGGGAGCTCCAGGCGAGCGTGTCTTCTCTGGAGGAGATCCTAGAGCCTTTCAAGGGTAAATGAAGAATAGCCCTCTGATCTTTTAAAAGAAATTGTGGTATCTTCTCTGGAGATCAAAAAGGGCACCATGAGGACATGGTGCTTGAATCCCTTAATCTCTCTTTGGGATTGTTTTCAATCTGAGAAGATTAATTTCAGTCATGGGCTGATACTTTTTTATGAGCTCGCCAATGGCCTCATTCACCAAGAGTGACAGCTCTTTCCCCGTCAATGCGGAGAGTACGGTGAGCGCCCTTGCATGACCCTCTTCGATGTAGTAATTCCTTTTCACCAATACACCGGCCGGGTTATTTTTCCTTAATTCGAGTGGCTTTCTTCCTCTTTCCCCCATGCATCCCTCTCTGATAATTTATTTTACTGCTGGTTAATAATTACTTTTAATAATTTAACCAAGTTCATAACAAACCTTTTTACTCGTAAAGGGAATGGCTCAAAAACTGGAGGCGGCAACCGGATTTGAACCGGTGAATAACGGTTTTGCAGACCGTATATCTAACTTAATATCCTTTATAATCAATATATTAGTTATTGCCGCTAGAGACATTCTCTACCATATTTTCAGGTTTATTCTCTAGTAATTCTCTAGTAGGTTTTTTATCCAGCTCGTCTATATTACTCGTACTCATCTGGGGTATCCAGTGGTAGTAAGTCTTGTATGTGATCATTGGTGAGCTATGTCCCAACTCTTTTGATACCTCATGGATTGGATGTCCAATACTGAGTCTAAATGTTGCATAGCTGTGTCTCATGTCATGCGGGGTTCTGTGAGAGAGCTTTGATTTCTCCATGCAGAAATTCCATACACGATCAAGAAAATTGCCATAGTTAATCCTATTCCCTGTTTCCCCTATGAATACCAACTCTGGTGTTTTCTTCCAGCCCTTGCGCAATGTTTCTTCCTTAACAGCTGCAATCTGCTTATGTATGATGGCTTTAAGGTCGTTTGTCAAGCGCACTTTACGCCTACTCGATTCACTCTTGGGAGTAGTTTTTCTCCCCCTTGTAATATTGTTTCTCACGCTGATATAGTTGTTGACAAAATCTATGTCTGATACTTTCAGCCCGATGATCTCGCCAATACGGAGGCCAGACCTAAATCCCATTGCCACAAGGGCATAATATCTTGGCCTATGCTCCTTAACTTTAGATTCAAAAGTTGATCTATCTTCCCAGGTAAAAGGATTCATATCGTCATGGTTCTCATCAGGATTATCTTTGGGAATAATACTTCCATGAATGGGATTTGATTCAATATACTTGGGTACTGCGGATTCAAGTATGCCTGAAAGGCAATTTTTAATATTGGCAAGAGTATTGTATTTTAGCCCCTTTGGCTTTAACTCTGAAAGCTCAAAGAGATAGTTTTCAAACTCTTCCTTGTCAAATTGATCAAGTGGCTTGTCTCCATACTTTGGTATAAGCCTCTGATTGATAAGATTCTCATACCCCTTATAGGTGCTGTATTTGAGGCGTTTCTTGTTTTTTATAAGCCAGCCTGGATTATCATCAAACCCATTTAGATATTGCTCGAGAGTGGGTGCCTGTGATTTGATCTCAAAGAGCCTGTTGAGAGCCTTATGTCCTTGCTCTTTGATCTTCTGATTGATTAGCTCTTTCTTCTGGTTTGCGATAACACGGTTTACCTTTGTGTTCTTGCCAACATGGATGTACTTTTTCTTGTATTGATGGCAGACCAATAAATATAATTCACCAGAGCCCTTCGGATGTTCAACAACGCTTACGCCCATTTTACGCATTAAAAACGTCCTTCAAGATATTGTCAATCTTATTGTCTAAAACAGCTCCACCCTTTACTTCCCTGCTCTCAAGATATTCATCTATCCATTCCTTCTTGGTGACCATCTGTCCAAGGTCAGGCTTAGAGTATCGCATCAAGCCCCTTGCCCATAATTCACGGATATACTTCTCGTTGATACCACCCGCATAGTCGGATGCTTGCTTTGCTGTGAGCCATACTGATGAGCTAAGGGAAGCCAAGTCTTTTTCTCCTTTGTCCTTAATAAATAAAAACCAACTTTTCCTCCCTTGCCCCTTTCACAAACGACTGAAGGGGAAGGGAGGAACGACCGGAGAAAGGAAAGCCTGGAAGGCTCACCATATAGAAGTGGTCTCATTTGAGACCACAGGAGACACCCGAAGCTCTGCAAGCAGCATGACAACATGCTCACATGTTGGCGTGCTGCTTTCGGAGCAAGCGGAGGGGGTCTTTTATATCCTGTGGTTTTCAGTCTTGGTTATTGGTTAGATATGAACCGATCTTCAAAAGAGTTACATTTCGCCAGTGCCATCTGTGGCGATTTACTCTTTTTGAAGGTTTCATTTAAAAATCCCTACTCAGGGATTTGGCTATCTCTGCAAGCCAGCAGAACGCCCCTTCTGCTCGCCCTCTGCAATAATCATCGTTCAACAATATTGCTGAAAGGGTTGGTACTTCATCATCGATTGGTATTGGAGTAAGATTACCATCGAGTTCATGCCTCAGAGCATCAGTTTTATTGACAGGTTGAAAACTTGACAATATATATGGTTATGGCTATATGGATATGTATCCCCTAGGAGGTGATGTTCATGCACCGAACAACTATCATGCTTCCGGACGATCTCAAAGCAAAGGCAGAAGATGTGTCGAGGAAAAAGGGGTTTTCTCTGAGTGAATTTGTGAGAGAGGCGATGAAAGATATGCTGAAGAAGTATGAGGGCAGCAAAGGAGATTCTTTCTTCACAGATACAGTGGTATATACTGGGTCGGCACCCAAAGACATATCTAAAAATCATGATGATTATCTTTATGGAAGCAAGGCATGATCTATATTGATACAGGAGCACTGATAGCAAGATATATTGCCAAGGACGATTATCACACTGAAGCAAAATCTAGCTGGAAAGCCCTTGAGAAGAACAAAGACAGGCTCTTTACCAGTAACTTTGTTTTGGATGAAACGTTCACCCTTTTAGGCAGAAGGGCCGGATATAAATTTGCCGCCGAGAGAGCAAGAGCCATATATTCATCGGAGGCACTCACCATCTTAAGACCCGATAAATCAAACGAGCTTGAAGCACTACGTTTTTTCGAAAAATACTCAGACCAAATGGTAAGCTATACGGATTGCATTTCCTTTGCCTTAATGCGGGAACACAAGATTAAGAGGGTGTTTACTTTCGATAAGCATTTCGATCTGGCCGGGTTTCAAATAATACCTTAGCATTTCCCAGTTCCAATAGATGATCTGGTTGCATTGGTCTCCTATGCAAATCGGGTCCATATATACCAACAAAGGATGCCCTGACTGCCATCAGATTACTGTGATTGGAATACCCAGAACATTCTCAAGGCATTTCATAAAAGCTGGGACAATATTATTTTAATTGCACAATATTAACATCGGTTATGCACAGTAACATCCATAATGTTAGTTAGCGAAATTTTCAAAATAAGCGCCCTCTCCGCTCGTCTTCTAAGCGTCCCGCCATGCTGATAAGCCTGTCATGCCGCTTGCAGCGCTGCAAGGGCTTCTTTAAGGAAGAAAATAAAACCTTCCTTTCTTTCGGTCGTTCCTCCCTCCCCCTTCAATCTCTGGTGAAAGGGGGAGGGAGGAAAAATTGTTTTTTACACACATCAGACCAAATCAAAGGAGGGCTTTATGAAGCTTTTAACAGTTGAGTTGATCAATCAGTTTCCGAGGCTTTACGAGACCGATGGTAAACCGAAGGACCAGGTGAAAATAGTCGCCAAGTTTTTTCACCCTATGTCCGCTGCCACTTGGTACGCAATCGAGTATGATCCGGAGGAAAGGATGTTCTTTGGCTTCGTGAATCTGGGTAATCCCTTGTACGCTGAACTGGGATATTTCTCTCTTGATGAACTTGAAAGTGTAAAGGTGATGGGACTCGGCATTGAGAGAGATCTGCATTACGGAGAGCATTACTTATCCGAGGTTCTTGAAAGTAAAAATATTTGATAACGCCCGCGTCCGCCGGGCAACCGGCGGACGCGGGCTTAAAAACATACAGGACGTATACCGAACAATTGAGTCTCCAAGACCTTTCATAAGCAATTCGCGCCCCTTTCTCTCGCTTTATAAGCATCGTGCCAACAAAAACACGTTGTCACGCTGCTTGCAACGTTCCAGGGGCTTTCTACAAGGAGGCTTCGCGGTCTTTTATCTCCGATTTTTCTCAACCCATGAATCAGGGGTGAACGGGTTGAAAAAATTAATTTATTAGAGGAGGAAAGACCAATGGCAAACGTATTCGAGATCGTGACTGAGCAGATTTTAAATCATTTATGTGCTGGTGTTATCCCCTGGAGAAAACCCTGGACCAGCAAAATCCTGCTTCCCCTTAACCTGGTGACAGGCAAGAAGTATAGAGGCATCAATGTATGGTTGCTCCTTGCTTCCAGTTATGCCTCTCCCTACTGGCTCACCTTCAACCAGGTCAAGACCCTCGGGGGGACCATCAAGAAGGGTGAGAAAAGCTCTATCGTGGTTTTCTGGAACTTCAAGGAAGTAGACGAGCTCAACGAGGCAACAGGTGCGATGGAAAAGAAAAATATACCTTTCTTGAAGTACTATCGGGTATTCAATGCCGTTCAGTGTGAAGGGATAACCTGCCCTGACCAGCCGGAAGAGGCTCACGCGGACCCCATAGCCGAAGCGGAGGCAATTATAGAAGGATACAAGGGAAGACCTGAAATAAAGCATGGTTTTGTCAAGGCATGCTATAATCTGGCAGAGGATCTGATAAAGATGCCCAACAAGGCTGCATTTGTGAACCAGGAAAATTATTTCAGTACCATTTACCATGAGCTAACCCACGCCACTGGCGCAATATCCAGGCTCAACCGTGAAACACTCACGACACCAGCGGCTTTCGGATCGAAGAACTACGCAAGAGAAGAGCTTATAGCCGAGATGGGGGCTGCCTACCTGTGCGCGATCACCGGCATTGCCCATGCCACCATTGAGAACTCAGCGGCATATATTCAGGGATGGAGGGACACTATCAGCAAGGACTCTAAGCTTGTCGTCCTGGCCGCAGCCCAAGCACAGAAGGCAGTCAATCACATCATCGGTCAGCAAGATGATGATTACCACGAGGATAAAGAGGGGCAGGGGTAATATCCTGCCCCCCGGGCCGCCGGGCTTCGCCCGGTTTATGGGAAAACTGAACAACCAGGGAAAAAATCCCCATAGGATTTTTATCAATAGGCCTTTATCATACCGTCACATGCCGGTAAATCTTGGAGGGAATACCGGCATGTGACACGAGGAGGGTTGTCATTTTACGGCATCCTTTAAAGCTTTCCCAGCCTTGAATCTTGGGGTCTTGCTGGCTTTGATCTTTATCTTCTGTCTGGTCTGTGGGTTCACGCCCTCACGGGCCGCTCGATTGGCCACATCAAAAGTACCGAACCCTACCAAGGTGACCTTGTCGCCTTTCTTGACTGCGCCCTGAATCGCATCCGTAAGTGCATCGATTGCTTCTGAGACTTTTGCCTTTGGGAGTCCTGCTTTGTTAGAAACTACATCAACCAATTCAGTTTTCGTCATGATAGATCCTCCTCATTTATATACCGGCATCCTTGCTGTAGGCTGACCGGTTTGTATTTCTGAATATATCGATAGCGAAAAGATGTCATCTGTTTCTTTCAACTGATGAGATGGGGTCAATACCCTGTTATTGATTATCGATTTATCATTATGATGATATCAATAACGATATTTCGCGAGTTTGCCTTCTATACAGCTTCACTGGAGCAAGCCCTAAATGATAATCGCCTGGACAGGAGGATTGTTTTTCCCGACCAGGCGATGAAGATATGAAATTAAGTTTATGGCTTGATCTTTTATTTGGGGTAAATCTCTTCTCGCCTTAATGGGCCATGCGGCTGTGTCATTTGAACAAGAACCTACGGTTGTGTCATTTTTTAATTCTTAACTGTAGGTTCTTGTACGCTCGCTCCCGCTAGTCAACTAGGGTCGTTTCTTCGTTGGGCTCATTTTGGTTTTTTGCTATCTGCCGCAGCTTTCTTACTTCCCTTTTCCACCACATCTTTAGAAACTGTTTTTGCTGAGGAAGCCTTTTTTGCCTTAACTGAAACGGCAGGCGCAAGCCTGGAATGCACTATCTTTTCAGCTTCCAACCAATGCTCTATTTCACGGCCAGAAACGCAGCCACCCTTCTCATAAAGCTCATAAGCAGTTTTCTCGATCTCTTGCCTCTTGTCCATTTGAAAACCTCCTTTTCATAAAATTACTGTCCTAGATCCTTCCATCCGCTTTCTCTCAATCCATTGAAGTGCATCCTGAGGACTGTCAAACTCCTTCCCCGTATTCTCTTCTTTTCCGTCCTTATCAACCAACGCTAGATATTTATCTCCGGACAAACCTTTCTGCTTCCGGATATGCCCTATGAGCTTGTCATCATCGTAGACATGAAAAGTGGAACCACCATCACGAGAGTTTAATGCGATCATTATTTCCCTTTCAGCAGAATATCTATCTGCTCTGCATTGCATCAATCACGTACCTGGGCGCAATGTGCCTGAGATACCTGTTCGTAGGCTGCAGGGACATATGCCCACTCATTTGACATGACCTTCTGAAATATTAACAGTAGGTTTCCAGATTCTCCAAACAACCTGTTTCTATAAGAATAGACGAAACTAAAGAACAGACGATACAGAAACAAGGCAAATAATTCTACCATTGCAGCAATCCCGTACACCGTCTGGAAAAGATAATGATAAGACGATGAGAGATTTTGCTGGTGTTGGGTTGAGATCTTTTTCATATTTTAGGTTCTGCTACCTATGTCTTTATAAAGGGAATTGGATTCATCCGTGATTTTCATATGCTCGTCAAGGCCGCTTCTTCAAAGAGTCGGCATAGTTTTGCTGATTTCAGCTCGTGAGAGTAACACAATGAAGAACTCATCCATCTCATCGATCTTCTGATTCTGTTGATCAAGAATGGTTTCGTGACTCTCCTTGCGGAAGTATATCTCCTGCATGTCACTGATCAGGGCAGATCTTATATCTTACCGTATAATCTCACTCACCTGAGACGATAATTCCTGCTCATTCATGAGGCATCACCCTTTGGTGGTAGGTTAAAGAGAGCCCGGTCAATATCACGGACAAGGAAGCCGTCTATAAGCTTTACCAGTTCATCTTCTTTGTCTTTGTACTTCACATCCAGGAAGTAAGCGCCCACAAGGATCTTCTTCCGAGTGTCCTCGGCCCGTTCCTTCTTCTTCACGCGGGATTTAGCGCTGGCAATCTGTTGTTCGAGCTTTTCTTTTTTCTGCAGAAGTTTACTGAGAGAATCTGATTTTTTCGGTTGCATTCTGCCCTCACTAGTATTAAATTCATAACAGTTTGATATGTAATACCTTATGAGAGGTTAGAAGTCAATGATAAGAAAACCAACGCCCTCCTTTACAACTCGGACGCGAAATTTACGAACGAACCGTAAGGACTAAAACCAACGTGAGAATGAGCACTGAGCTAAAACTGAGTGAAGCGAAAGGCGCACATACATGTCGCAAGCGACATATGCGCTTAGTGCAGAAGCTGAGGAAGTGGCAATAAATGGCGTGTTATCATATCCAGGTTAAAATAATCAGCAGAGGAGGAGGCAAATGCGCCATCTCCGCCGCCGCATACCGCTCGCGGGATAAACTCTATGATGAACGCCTGGACATGACATTCGATTATACGAAGAAGAAGGACCTCGCCTATGAAGAGATCCTCCTTCCGGAAAACGCACCGGAAAGACTGAAAGACCGGCAGACTCTCTGGAATGAAGTTGAAAGAGTCGAGAAGAGAAAAGACGCACGCCTCTCCCGGGAAGTCGAGTTAGCTCTTCCCAAAGAGTTAAACTTCGAACAACAGGTAGCTCTCGTAAAAGAATATGCACAGTCCCAATTCGTGGATAAAGGCATGATAGCCGACATCTGCATTCACAAGAGCGATAAAAATCCTCATGTTCATATCATGCTTACCACAAGAGAAGTCACCAGGGATGGCTTCGGGAAAAAAGTAACCGCCTGGAATGATAAAGCAGAACTACTGAAATGGCGGGAAGAGTGGGCGAATATCCAGAACAGGAAATTGCTGGAAGCAGGTCATGATATCCAGGTTGACCATAGGAGCTTTGCAGATAGAGGCATTGACCTTGAGCCTACATCGAAGATCGGGATCGCAGCAAAATACCTGCCCAAAGGCTACCTCCATCTGCAAGAAACCCGAGGACTTGATCGCCTCGAAGAGTACCAGAGGATATGCAGAGAGAATGGGGAACGGATTATCAACGATCCGGCAAAAGCCTTGAAGCTTGTTGGGCATTACGATGCAGTATTCAAGCGGGAAGACATCATGGATTTTGCTTTCCGGCACAGTGCGGATGCAGATCAGTTCAACCGGGTTTTCTCTGCCCTTGAGAACAGTCCCGAGCTTATCAAGATCGGGAAGAACGAGAAGGGAGAAGACCTGTTCTCCACCCGAACCATGATGATAAGCGAGAAGACCATGCTCGATAATGCAAGGGCTATGAAATCTTCAAACGAACACGTCCTGGAGCAGGCTATCATCAACCAGACAGCGAAGAACTACACCATGAGCGAGGAGCAGGAAAAGGCATTCAGAAACATTGCAGAGGGCGGCGATATCTCCGTCATGATCGGTCGTGCGGGAACAGGAAAAAGCTATACTCTCGGAGCTGTCAAAGAAGCATATGAAGCAGGAGGATATCGGGTAAGAGGCCTTGCACTTTCAGGCATCGCAGCAGAGGGACTTCAGAATGAAAGCGGCATCGAAAGCACAACCATCTTCAGGCAGTTGGATGACTGGGAAAATGAGAGAAATGTACTGAGCAAAGACCTGATCCTGGTGATAGATGAAGCCGGTATGGTTGGCACCCGGCAGATGCATAAGATCTTGGAACAAGCCCATGAAGTAGGATCAAAAGTGATCCTTGTGGGAGACAATGAACAGCTTCAGTCAATCGAGGCAGGAGGATCATTCAGAGGTATCATCCAGAGAACCGGATACGTGGAACTTGCAGAAGTGAGAAGACAACATATCGATTGGCAGAAACAGGCAACCGTAGAATTCTCCGGCAACAAAGAACAATCAGAGAAAGCCCTGGAAATGTACCACGACCATGGTCATATCCATGAACTCCAGACCAGGCAGGATGCCAAGGATAAGATGCTCAAAGAGTGGGCGGATCAACAACAACTCTCAAAACAGAAACACGAAACCAGCCTCATGATGGCTTACACGAATAGGGATGTAAATGAACTGAACCAGGGGGCGAGAGAACACAGAAAAATGCACGGAGAACTTCGAGGCTACGAACACACATTCATGACAGAAAAAGGAGAGAGAAAATTCTGCACCGGAGACAGGATTATCTTCCTCAGGAATGAGCATTCTTTAGGAGTAAGAAATGGTTCTCTCGGCACAGTAGAGATCATCAACCGGGGAGCCATATCCGTCAAACTCGATAAAGGAGACAGAGTCGCTATCGATACTTCCATGTACAAAGATTTCGATCACGGTTATGCAGCCACCGTGCATAAAACTCAAGGCTCAACCCTTGACCATACCTTTGTGCTCGGCTCACGTCATTTTGATAAGCATACAGCGTACGTTGCCATGAGCAGACAGAGAGAGAATGTGACCATGTACTATGGCAAGGATGAGTTCAGGAATTTTGAAGACCTGCAGAGGGTCATGAGCAGAGAACGGCCTAAGAGTCTGGTCGTGGATTATGGGCTACCGAGAGGCATTGAGGTAGATAACAGAGTCATCGAGGCTGAGAAAGTTCTGACTCATGAAGAAAGACGCATCCAGGCCCAGGAATGGCAACAGCAAAGAGACCAGGAACAGTATGTCAAACAAATGAAGGAAAGGGGCATTCAAGTTGAATTCCCCAAGGATAAATCTGTATCCGGATATTTTGAGAGAGTGAAAGAAGTCGGAGGTAAGAGTTATGCTGTTATCGATACGCACGCCAATCCGACTAAGGGAATTCGTTACCTGATACCCTACGAGAAGCAATACGATCAAATGCAGAGGCACCACTATGTAGCCTATGATGGGAAGGAAATGGGATATGCTAAAAAGAGCAGAACTCCTGAGAAGGAAATACAACAGCAAGTTTCTCAGGAGAAGCAGGGAGAAAAAGGCATATCGACACCTGACCGGAAGCTTACTCCGGAAGAATTTAATTACTGCCAGCGAATGCAGGATAGAGGGCTTAAGGTTGACTTTCCAAGAGAAAGTGCTGTGGAAGGCTATTACACAAAAATAGAAGAACTCGGCGGCAATAAATATGCAGTGATTGAATCGAAGGGTGTTCGCTACATGGTGTCCTATGACAAGCAATACGATCAGATGCAGATGCACCGGTATGTTTCATATGACGGGCAAACGATACATTCTGCAAAGGCCCCCTCGATAAAAATAGAAAAAAATCAGGGGCTGGAACTTGGAAAGAAGTAAGTCGGAGAGGTTTAACTGAAGATCGTATCTGGTGGCACAAGATCATCACTTTCTCCGGGCTTTTGGAAGCGATGATTTTATTGCATAATTTTCATTATATTTATTAGGAGCATTCGTGAATAAGTTTTGAAACACGTTCAAGTAAAAGTAATCAACCATTGAAGAATTGGTTATATGAAAGTCCTATATAGGACTCTTATGAAGCTGGGGACAAACACCAGTATAGTTTATGTCTTACATTTCAATAACTTTTTGTAAAATTCTGATTTTTCTCGATTATTACTAGGGTCTTCCTAGAGACAATCTGGTGAAAGTTATGTATAGGACCATGCATGAAACATCGGATATCTCTCTGTGCCAGTGTGATATGTTTCGCATTTTTTCTTTTTGTGCCCTTCGCATGGTCCCATCCCCATGTCTTTCTTGATGCCACTGCGAGGATGGTCTTTGATAATAAAGGACTTGCAGGGTTCCGTATCCAGTGGGTTTTCGATGAAATGTTCAGCAGCATGATCATCCTTGATTTCGACAAGAACGGAACTGGACGTTTTGATCCTCAGGAGATGGCACGTTTGCAGAAAGACGTCTTCATGAAGCTGCGGGATCTCGACTTCTTCACCCATATCAAGATAGACGGAAAGGCCTTCAAGATAAGCTCCGTAAATGATTTCACCGCTGAAATCAGAGACGGCACAGTGGTCTACCGTTTCTTTGTACCTTGCCATGTTCCAGCGAGTGGTTCGTTCCACGAGGTGAAGCTGTCCCTCTATGACCTGTCGTACTATCACAGTGTGACCCTGGGAAAAGATCCCGTCACCTATGAAAACAATCTCTTGTATGATATAACCCAGCGAATCGAAACGAACAAGAATGAGGCATATTATTACGACCAGATCTATCCAGAAGAGATCACACTGAGGTTCAGGAAAAAAAATGGTTAGGCCTGTCATCTACCTGCTGTGCCTCATTTTCCTGATCCTGTCGGTTCAGCAGGGCATGGCCAGGTACCCTTTTCATCATCCCGGGGCCACTGAACAGCTTGTCTCCAGCAATTCGCCTCAGAGTTCATTTTTAGAGACGATCATCCACTGGCAACAGCAACTAAAGGAGAAGATGGTACCCATGATCCGGGGCGCCAGAACAACGCATAATGTCGGACCGCTGCTGGTGGCATTCATGATAGCCTTCGTATACGGTGTTCTCCACGCGGCTGGTCCCGGACACGGCAAGGTGGTGACGATGTCGTACGTCCTGTCAAGGAACGCATCCATGGTTAGTGGGCTTTTGTTTGGGACCTTGACCGCTTTTTCCCATGGATTTTCTGCTGTGATCTGCGTCTTTGGGATACGATACGTTCTTCAGAAAGGATTTTTTGGGACATTCGAGACTATTTCCCACACAACACAGATCGTGAGTTTCAGCCTCATTGCCCTTATCGGGTTTGGTATACTCCTAAAGAGCGGCTATTCGCTGTTCGGTAAGGCCGGACAAGGGGCAAGACTCGATGAAATAAAACCGGCTGAACCTAAAAGGGCATTCGTGCCATGGGCCGTTACAATAGGCTTGGTGCCCTGTCCTGCGGTAGTGATGGTACTCCTCTTCTGTCTTTCCATGAACATGCTGTCCCTCGGTATTCTCTTGGCCGGATTCATCTCTCTCGGTATGGCATGCACGATCTCAGCAGTGGTCATTGCAGTAATCATGGGGAAGGATTTCTCTCTGAACAGGTTCCCGGAGAAACGGGTGAAAACGGTTGAAGGAATCCTTAGTATGGGCTCAGGGATAGCGATGATGGCCCTTGGGCTGCTCTTTCTCGGTGCGGTCATAGTGTGAAACCGATGCCGGATAATACGACAGGGTTGCATACATACCCGCCCAGGATAAGACGTCGAGGATGAAAACCCCTGAACAGAGGGCGGTGATAGCCCGACATATGGCCCCTCATTGCAGGAGGGTTGGGGTTAGGCCAATAGCTATATATCCCTCAAGGTATTCCTGATCGATCTAACCGTTAGATTATGCCATGTGTCACAATGCTGAGCTGGTCCGATCTTTTCATATATCTTATGTCGATATCACCAGTTTTAGGCATTTCAAAAGCACTCATCTATGGAAGATTATATACTGATAGCTTCTGACTGGTGGATCACAGCGTATTGGCGATCTCGAATTTGTCCTGGACATTGTCTCTGATCCAGTGGGGGTCCCACCACTCCTTGGGATCAACAAAGACTCCCCCGACGAGTATACTGAAGTGAAGATGGTCGCCCCCGGCAAACCCCGTTACTCCAGTATTACCTATGATCTGACCTTTCGTAACCTGTTGCCCTTCTTTCACGGCAATCGAGCTCATGTGGCCGTACTGGCTGGATATCCCCTGGCCGTGGTCGATGATCACACAATTGCCATAGATCCCCATGTTGTCAGCATACAGGACAATCCCGCTGTTAGCCGCCTCTATGGGGGCCTGGGCGGTGGATGCGAGATC
Organism: uncultured delta proteobacterium; assembly: GCA_963798485.1. Lineage (GTDB taxonomy): Bacteria > Desulfobacterota > Desulfomonilia > UBA1062 > UBA1062 > MWEI01. Next base: position 221,704 of record CAWCTR010000004.1, read on the forward strand.
AATTCCGAGATGCACGCTGGTCCCCATGGATTTTCCCTGGTATTGATAGGTCCGCTGGTCGCCGAAGAGTGCCTTGGGTGCCCCGTTTTTCAATCTAAGAAAAGTCCCCTGCCAGAGCTGTTTGCTGCTGGTCTTCGCACAGACTGTTTGTATCTTTTTATCGTTATCTGTACGAAGCTGGGTATTTACGTAGGTAAAGACCTCTTCAGCGGATTTACCGACCAATTTTGAAACCTGTTCCTGAAATTCTACTGCCTTTTGCTGTACAAAAGAATCACTCACCTTAACCGTGTCCCTGCGGAAAGGTCTTACGCTGCGGATATAGAAGGGGATACCGACAATAGCATGATTCCCTGCCTTGTCCTCAACAGTTACTGCCATGGGCGTGCTGGTACTCACCTCCATTGGTATTGCAAAAAAGCATACATAGTATGGCTTGGACTTCCCTTGTACGAGGTAGCCGGGGAAGAATGTATTACCACACTTTACCCCGCTTACCTGGACTGTCTTGGTTACCCGGTATACAGTCAGGCATGTCCCTCCGGGATTTATATTATGTGCCCTCGTCAATAGAGCTATGCGTGGAGGGATGGAGTCGATGGTGACCTTGGCCTGCAATAAAGACGAATTTCTCAAAGGGGAGAAGTCCGTGACCTTTATCTTGAAGAGAGCCTCGCCATCTTTGATCTTGAGGTCTTTGGGTATGATTTTTACTACGACCAACTTCTCAAGGGTCCCCTTCGCGGGAATCTGCTCGGAGGCTAATACGAATTCATGTTTGTTCTGTTCAATGGTCACAGTATAATTCCTGATGCCGATCCGGCCATCCCTCAGGGTTATGGTTACATCCTTTTCCTTTCCAATGGTGTCAAAGGGTTTATCCTGGCTGATCGTCGGTTTCTCCCATTCAAGGTAATGGTACACTGCTCCAATGATCGACACAACAAGCACAAACAAGAGTACAAGCTGGATAGTTGTCCTTTTTGAACCTTTCATGAATTCCTTCCTCTGTTGGAACTTCCCCGGAACATGCGTACTAAAAGCGGAAAGAATATTCAAGGGGATTAACAATTAATACCCATGCACATTAGATCAAGGTTGATGAGCTTGAGTCGAATAGCTACTTACCCATGATTGTAGAGGCAAGAAGGATACTTGAGAATCAACAATGATCGAATGCTGTATCGGATCATACATCCCAAGAAGTATGAATCTTTAGAAGGCCTCGAATAACAAGAACATCTGAGGCAATCAGTTATTTCCGTTATTGTTCACGCTGTTCGTCGGGATGGGTGGACAACAAACGCCACAAAAGAATCAGAGACGACAAGATTTCTATCAGGGTGTCAACACCAAATCCGACGAGTGCAATACTCCCGGCAACAATTCCAGCTCCAAGAGCAACGCCCGCCTCGATAAGATTCCAGCCAATCGTTAAATATTCGAGCTTTCGCGCGTGACGGGTGTCATCCAGTAGATTCTTTCATAGACTTTTCCTTAAGCGTTTTTTTAAAAAAGCGGATAAGCCAAATCCGAGATTGCTTATTGTAAGCCTATTTCAAGCGGGTCGTCCTAAATCTTTACTCCGGTGATGCCTCTTTTATAGGCATGCTTGGCAGGTATCCGTCAATGAGAGGATTGAACTCTGCTATTGGGCTGATTTTACGATTCCTGGGGATGGAGAATAATAGTGATAATGGATTTCATAATATCTTCTTTTGTGTTTTTAATACCCCAAATAAGCAATTGATAAAGCTTTAGCGTGAGAAATCATACCCAATGCTCATAGTACACTTACAGCAGGATTCTTAAGATATGCGCCAGACCACCGGCAATAACGAGAGCCACAGTCGTGTTCAACGCTATTGAATACAGGGCGACCTTCCATCCACCTTCTTTCCAGAGTGTGGAGATAGTTGCTATGCACGGGATATACAGAACTGTAAATACCACAAGCACGAGGATCTGAACGTGTGTAAGGACAGATCCGACATCCGATGTTCCAAGAGCCTGGTTGAGCATCACAAGCGTGAGCTCTTTCCTGAAGATGCCAAGAAACAGGGTAATGCCTGTCTGGCTGGGAAGCTTCAGGATGCCTGAAGTCAGGGGCGCGAGCATGCTGTTCACTATCCTGTCGATCCCAACATGGTTAAGGAATGCAAGAGCTAAGCTCGAAATAACGATCACCGGCCATGCGAACATGAGGAACTCCCGCAGCCTCCACCACACCTTATTTGCGACAAGGTGCAGATATGGCTTTCTGAGGGGAGGCACATCCATTATGATGCCCGGAGCCATGTCAGCCTGAAACCGGGACAATGCAAAAGAGACGAGGAGTGCGACTATTATATTGCCGAAATAAATAGCGGTTGTGTAGACGGTGCCTAGGTATTTCCCTGCCAGTGCCAGGATTACGACTGTTCTTGCCGAGCAGGCGATGAATGGAATGATGAGCATGGTGAGGACCCTGTCGCGCTCGGTTTCGAGGCCCCGGACGGCCATAATCGCTGGCACGTTGCATCCGTAGCCGAGGATTATTGGTATTACTGATTTCCCGTGCAGGCCGAACCGGTGAAGGATGCCGTCCACCATGAAGGCTATTCTGGGCAGGAGCCCTGAATCCTCCAGAATGGCGAGTAGGATGAGCAGAGGGATAAGGTAAGGCAGCACGATCCCGATACCCGCGACCATTCCATCATAGAGCCCCGAAATTGCTACCCCGGTGATCCCGCCGGCCAGACCATTCACTATCCGCCCAAGTGCGGAAAGTGGTTTGTCTATCAGACTCGAAATGATGTCTCCCATAAAGAACGAGGCATAGAACATGAAAAACAGCAGGCCTATGATGGTGATAAAACCACCGATCGGGTTGATGATGAAATAATCAATCTTTTCCCTGAGCATCATCTTTTTTCTGTGACTTACCTTTGCGACCTGTTCGAAAAGATCGAACACGATCGCATGGCGGTGCGAAGAAAAAACACCGGACTCCGGCCAATTGTGAATTTCGGCCAGAAGCCGTCTTTTCTCCATGACAAACTGCAGGAAAGATGCATCTATATTTCCTGTCATACGTTCGAATTCTTCATCCATCTCCAGAAGCCTGATGATAACGAACCGTTCATCCATGGACAGGGCTTTTCTCAGAGCATCTGGATACCGGCTTGTAATATCGGCGATGCATTCCTCCACGTCCCTGTCATAAATAGGCTTTACCGGGGTGAAACGCCCCTTGGCGACCCTGATTGCGGCCTCAAAGAGCTCACGCACTCCGCTCCCCTCCACTGCAATAACCGGGTAGGCTTCCGCTCCGGTCAGGCTGATGAGTTTTGGCAGATCGATTTCGTGGCCTTTTTTCTGCGCTTCATCAAACATGTTAAGGCCCAACACCATGGGAATATTCATCTCGAGAATCTGTATAGTAAGCTCAAGTGAGCGGGAGAGAAGGGATGCATCAAGTACGTTTATGATGACATCCACATTGCCCGAAAGGAGGTAATCACGGGCAACCTTCTCTGCAATATCGTGTGATGATATTGAGTAGGTGCCGGGGAGATCGATAAGCCTTATGGTTCTTCCTTCAAACAACACTTTGGTCTCAGTAAAAGATACCGTGGTGCCGGCAAAATTCCCGGTATTGACCTTGAATCCTGCAACTGCATTGAAGAGTGTTGACTTGCCGCAGTTGGGCTGGCCCGCCAGAGCAATGACGAGTTCATCATCGGATTTTTTTATCGTGGATATTTCCTGACGTAACACCATTTCTGCACCTTGGCCAGGCAACTCACAGCCTATCATAGGGTTTCACTACGGTTTACCTCAACATGTGACGCCATCTCCCGGCTGATCATCATCCTGGCTCCGGATGATACATCTTCAACGAGCAACGGGCCGTTAAAAGGCGCAGCCTTGATCATTCGGATTTGTGTTCCTTCATGAATGCCGAACCCAGACATGCGAGCATTGGTATTCTTATCGCCATTGAGCTTGTCTATAACTGCGGTGTCGCCTTGTTTCAGGTCTAATAATTTCAATGGAACCTTCTCTCGATGATTGTTATCGCTAATGTTCATATAATGATTTTATCAGCAAAGTATCATGCTTCGCCGCCATTCCTCTTATTCCTGCATTCTGCACAGAGACCGATGAGCTCCAGATGGTGGCTCTCCAGGGTGAACCCATATTCTTTTGCTACTGCTTCCTGAAGTATTTCAATGGCAGGATAGGTGAATTCAACTTTCCTGCTGCAGCTTGAACAGATGAGATGATCGTGGTGCTCATGGTCCCAGATATGTTCATACCACGCACCTCCTGTCTGGGCTTCTTCCTGAATGCATGACCTGCGGATGATTCCAGCTTGAACTAGCAGGGCCAAGTTGCGATATACAGTGGTCAGGGACAAATTATATCCCTGGGCCTTGAGGAGATCCAGCAGATGATAAGGGTTAAAATGCCCTTCAATATCGCATATTGTTCTCAATAAATAGAGTCTTTCTTTTGTAAGCCTACCCCCACTTGATTTCACTATTGAATTGAATTTAATTACACAATAACCATTCGGCGCACAATTCGCGCAAGTGGGTTTTAAGTATTCTTGTTGCATATTGTTACCAATAGCAACCTAGTTACAATCTGTCAAGCCTTATATGGGGTGTAAGCCCAAACCGCCGAAAAGTTTCATAGGAAAGTATCGTCATTATAGAGCCTAGCTCAACATGTGATTGAGGCGATATCGGAAAAAGTCAGTCATTGTAAGGCCGATCATAAAAAAATCCACAATCAATCTTCTTCACTACTGTCCCAACGTTAATCGAATAAAGTCAACTGGTTGCCATGCATTAACTTTAAAGTCTGGCCATATGAATCTGTAAGTGCTTGTATAATGGGCGTCTTCTCGAAAAGAGTAACACTCAGAATCTGTAGAATTGTGTAAAGGCTGCTGTCGATTTTCAGGGTTTTCTTGACGATTGCCACAAGAACATAAACCGAGATGGCGATCCAGATCTGAGTCTTCACGGAATTCTCTGTGGTGCCGTAGAAAGCCTTGATCCTGAGGTACTGTTTGATCCACTTGAAAAACAGCTCGATCTGCCATCGACATCGGTACAGCTCGGCAATGGTCAGTGCCGGCAGGGTGAAGTTGTTGTTCAAAAATACCAGTCGTCTGTTGTTGTCCTTGTCGAAGAACCGAATCCGGCGAAGCTTTTCCGAATAGTCCTTTCGGGCATAGAAATTCTTCGTGGTGACGACCTGGTCGCACTGCATCCCAGCGGACTTGTCGACGGGTAGAGAATAGAGACGCTTGAACCGGAAGTTGTCTTTGGCCCTGATGACGAAGAAGGCACCTGCCTGATGAATCATATGAAGTCTGGTAAAGTCGATATAGCCCCGATCCATGATGTAGATGGCCCCTGCCTCGATGGTGAGCTGATCGAGGATGTTCACCTCGTGAACCTTGCCGTGGGTGACAATCACCACCGTTGGTATGCTTCCCCGGAGATCCAGAAGGGTATGGAGCTTTATTGCCCCTTTGTGTTTCCTGAACTCCGCCCAGGGAAAGAGTGACAGGCAGAGGTCGATGATGGTGGCATCCAGTGCATACACCGTCTGATCCAGTTCCACGCCGAAGGACTCGCCGGTGTAGAGTCTCCTTGCCTTGGCTATGAGAATCTGGGCGAAATCGGCATAGATCCTCCAGCCCCTTCCCTGATTGGCGTTGGCCAGGGTGTTCCTTGAGACTTTGCCCCGTATGCCCAGGTGATACAGCTTGGCCTGTGCTGCTCTCAGACACGCCTGGATATCCCGCAGGCTTTCCCGGTAGGTTAACTGGGCAAAGGCCATACATAGGTATTGATCCCAGCAGGAGAAGCTCTTGATCTTGTAGTTGCCGTTGTAACGTTTTACGCATTGGCGAAAATCGTGGATAGGCACAAAGTCCATCAACAGGGAGAACATGGTACGACCAGAGTTCATCTGCCATCTCCTTCTGCTGGAATGCAGAAGTATGGCCTTCTTCTGAAATTATTTTCAAATCGATTACAACCATATCTCCCCGATAACCTTCTTCATGCCTTGGTCTACAGCCTTTGATCTGTTAAACGTTGGGACAGCAGTGAATCTTCTTAATAAAATTTCATGATTATCTTTCATCCTTAGATTGTAAGCTCCTCAATTTCAACGGCGTTGCCTTGTTGAAAAACACCCTGAATTGAGCAATGTCTTAATATAGGGTACCTCTAATAATTCTCCCAGCCCAGCGCAGATATAAAGTGCTTAACTTATTGAATATGTTATATAATTGATAGATTGAATGGAGCTAAGGAGGGGGATGATGAAGCAACTGGGATTATTCGACTGGGAAAATCGTTATACCAGGATCGATAAAGGTGGAGACCCTCTGATGAAGCTGAATAAGGTCATTGACTGGGAGGCCTTCCGTCCGTTGCTCATGAAAGTGAGGGAGAAAGAGCGCAAGAACAATGCAGGAGCGAGGCCATACGATGTGGTGTTGATGTTCAAGAGTCTGGTGATCCAATCGCTGTATAACCTTTCTGATGATGAGTTGGAGTATCAGATATTGGATCGTCTGACGTTCATGCGGTTTTTAGGCCTTGGTCCTGGGGAAAGGGTCCCGGATGCTAAGACGGTCTGGTTGTTCAGGGAGCAGCTGAAGGAGGCCGGGCTTGTGGAGGAGCTGTTCAGGAACTTTGATCGGTATCTGCAGGAGAGCGGGTTTGTAGCACGAAAGGGGCAGATTGTGGATGCCAGCATTGTGTCCGTACCAAAACAGAGGAACACCCGTGAAGAGAATGGACTGATAAAGGAAGGTGGTAAGCCCGAAGACTGGAATGAACCCAAGAGTCGCCAGAAGGACACAGATGCCCGGTGGCTCAAAAAGAACGGCAAGAATTATTATGGGTACAAGAACCATGTCAGCGTTGACGTGAAGAACAAGCTTATCCGAGGTTATACTGTTACTGATGCCAGGGTGCATGACTCTCAGGTGTTTGGGGATCTCCTGCAAGATGGAAACAAGAGCAGGGATGTGTATGCAGATTCTGCGTATCGATCTGAGGAAATCCTGGAGATGCTGCACAAGCAAGGATATCGTGAGCATATACAGCGTAAGGGGTATCGGAACCGGAAGCTTACGGAATGGGAGAAGAAAGGGAATCACACACGCTCAAAGATACGATCCCGCATCGAGCATGTATTCGGAGTGCAGGCCATGATGGCAGGATATCTGCTATTGAGGACGATTGGGATTGCTCGAGCGTGGGTCAAAATAGGGCTGAGGAACCTTGCCTACAACATGTTTCGTTTCCAGACACTCGTGACTGCCAGGTGAGATATGCCTGAATGGATTAAATCATGTTCCTGGGAGGTAATAAACCATGGGTGAGGCCGTCAAAACCCGATAATTGCACACCCCAACAGGCAGATTCCATGAGTAATGCTTAGGTGAATCAACTCCAACATGATGCTTCCAGAAAAAGTGAATTATTCGAGGTGGCCTATATCATATTTCATCTACTTTATGGGCTTTTTAAGGATTAATGACCTGTTGATCTCTGCGCTGTAGTGACAGTTTCTAGAAGTCCGAAAACCGTTGATCTCGGGTTAAAACATACGCAGAGAAGGGCTTCACATCTGACCGTGAGAGGTGGCACGTTATCAACAGTTTCTATTTTTATTAACTATTAAATCAAGCAGTTCGGCTTAGCCCCCCTACATCACCATTTGTATAAGATTTGGTCCTTGGTCCCTTAGAGCCTTTCCGAGCTCTTTTGAAAGCTCCTCTGCAGAAGTTACTTTTACTGACGGCACGCCCATTCCCTTACCCAGATTCACCCAGTCAATACCTGTAAGGTCTGTGAGGTGAGATGCACACTTGTCTGGTAAAACTCCGAGTCTGCCATACTCAAGCTTCAGTATATCATAACTCCGATTTGAGCAGATAAGCGTGGTGATATTCAGCCCCTCTTTTGCCTCTGTCCAGAGTGCCTGTAGAGTATACATACCTGCTCCGTCTGCCTGGAAATTGATCACAGGTCTGTCAGGACAGGCGATAGCAGCTCCCACTGCACAAGGTGCGCCCTGACCAATCGCTCCTCCTGTGAGCGTAAGCAGGCTGAAAGGCGGAACGCTTGAAGTGATGGGATAGTACATAAGGCCAGTTGTGATTGCCTCCTCAACCACAATTGATCCCTCAGGCTGAAGAGCAGCTATGATTGAGCAAATCTTGTCACCTGTGAGGGCTCCTGTGGGAGTTTCAGGTCTTCTTGACGAGGTAAGTATGCCCGCTTCGAGACTTTTAGATGCATTAAGCTCATCTGCAATAATATCCAAAACCTCCATTAGGTCCTGACCATGCGTGGGAATGTGAACCTTCGTCTGCTCTTCTCTTAAAAAGGTTGCCGGAATGCCTTCATACCCGAAAAAGGCCACTGGCTCATTTGCTCCTACAAAAACAAACCCCTCATACTTTGACAGCATGTCCAGCGCTATCTCAGGAAGGTAAGGTATGCGGCTCACGTCAGGCAAACCGGCACCACGTTCGATATGTGCGGGGAAATTCTCGATAATGAGATCACAGCCACATGCCTGTTTTATCCTTGCAGCAACCATCAGCTCTTTTTTACCGATATAGTTGTTGCCTAGAACAAGGGCAGCCTTTTTGTTGCCTCTCAAAAAGGATACTGCTAATTCAACAGCGTCTTTGCTTACGGATTCTTTCTCCTGCTTAAATGGTATGAAACTACTGTCATCGCAATCCCTCATCTGTAGATCAAATGGGACGATGAGAGTTGCGACCTGCCCTAATTTAGCTGCTTCAACTGCATTTACCATATCCCACCCAAGAAGATCTGGAGAGCTACAAGTGCGTTGCCATCCGGAGACCGTACGGGACAAAGACTCAATATCCATAGTAAGGGGCGGGTCGAACTGACGGTGCCATGTGGAATGCTCTCCCACCACAGTTACAACCCTGCTGTGAGCCCTCTTGGCATTATGGAGATTTGCTATTCCGTTTGCCAATCCAGGCCCCAGATGGAGAAGCACCATGGCGGGCTTCTGGAGCATCCTTGCATAACCATCCGCAGCTCCGGTACATACTCCTTCAAACAGTCCCAGAACCGGCCGTACACCCCCAACTGTATCCAGGGCAACCACAAGCGGAAGCTCGGTCGTGCCCGGATTGGCAAAACATACTTCTATCCCAAAGTCCTTTGCAGCCTTTATAATACAACTTGCTCCATTCATGATTATCTCCTTTGTTCTGTAGATGGATTAAAGATAATATTTATTTTAAATAGTATTTACCAATGACGACGGAACATTACCTTTGAGTACCCAAGCAATGTTTGTCGTGGCCATATTAATGATTCTCGCTGCTGCCTCATCGGTCACACCAGCAATATGGGGTGAAAGAAGCACTTTGTCGTTGTCCAAGCTCAGAAGTAGATTCCCAATCCTTACAGGCTCTTCTGAAAAGACATCAATGCCTGCTCCGGCGATCTTTCCACTTATAAGTGCTTCTGCTAGGGCTCTTTCGTCAACCAGCTCCGCCCGGGCAACATTGATAAGATAAGCGCCATTTTTCATGGCCTTGAAAGCTGTATCATCTATCATGTTCCTGGTAGCCTCAGTTAACGGAGCATGAAGACTTATGATGTCGGATTGACTCAATACAGTTTTCAGATCACAGTATTCAACGCCTAACTCCTGTTCCAATGCTAGATCATATCGATGTGAGTCAAAATATAAAATCCTGCTCAGCTCGAAAGGCTTTAATCTACTGACTACAGCCTGGCCGATTCTTCCGAAACCAATAAGGCCCCATACCTTAGCTTTAAGCTCAGCAGGTTTAATGCTCATCTGCTCCCACTTACCCTGCTTGGTGGTTTTATCTGCATGGAGCATATTCTTGAGAAGGCAAAGCCCCCAGGCAATAGTATGCTCGGCTACACTGACGGTATTGGCGCCTGCGGTGTTCGCTACATTGATTCCTTTGGCTGTGCAAGCCGCCACATCAATATGCTGATACCCCACACTCGGCTGCTGGATGAGCCTTAGCTTCTGTGCACTCATCACCAGATCAGAAGTTATCTTATGCTTAAATGTGTAATCACCAAGCACCACATCCGCTTCCATAAAGTATTTCTTGACCTCTTCATCAGACATCTCATAACCTGCAATAACTTCAAAATCGGGCACTCCTGGTGTCTGCTGGATAAGGAGCTTAACTATCTCAGCCTGTAAAGGGGCTAATGAAAGTACTATATATTTCATTTTATTCCTCCAACTCATAATTATTTAGTCAGAAAGTGATGCTTAGATTACTCCGCAGTTTGCTGTGAGATAGGCGAAACACAAAAAACTGCACAAATATAAAATGATATTTGATCATGATCAAATATCTATACCCAAAAATCATTCCTGTCAACATTAATTTGATCATGATCAATATTTATTGATGTGTGACTGCATTTGTGTTATGGATTGGAATCAAAATTAATTAAGAGACAAAATTGAATTTATCTTGATAAATAAGAAGGCCTAAATGAAACGTGAAGAAAAAAGTAATTATATAAAGGAAAAGATTCTTGATGTAACTTCCAAGCTGATAATTAAACAAGGATATAAGAAAACAACAACAAGACAGATCATCAAAGAAGCTGGAGTTAATTATGGCACATTGTACCATTTCTTTCGCGACAAGGAAGAGATACTCCTCCATATTTCTATGAAAATTTATAGTGATACCATAGATGCAGCCGGTACTCTTGCGGAAAAAGAGAAAGACCCTGTCATGAGATATGTCCTAACGAGAGCATTAGAGATGAAGGCTGTTGAGAGATATGACAGAATAGCAGAGCTGTACCTTGAGGCCTATAGTTCCTGGCGTATAACACAGGCAATGCTGCCTATGAATATTGAAATGTACATAACCTATTTTCACAAATATTGTGAAAACTTTACTGACCAGGATTATTATAATAGGGCTCTGGCCGCAAGAGCAATTCGGTTTATTTTTATTTCAGATAGGGTTTATTCAGGAGCCGGAAAATTTGAATCATATTTCCCTTTTATTATAGAAACAACACTTTCATTATTCAAAGTCCCTGATAATAAAATAAAAAAGACAATTAATAAAGCTCTGCGCATTATAAAAGAAGATTCAATAACAATACAGGATTTCAGATTGTAAGGCCGGTAAAGCAGAATCTATTTGTGTGCATGACAGCTACAAGTGCTTGCGCTAACGGTTTAGATGGTTATCATATCGATAGTCCGTTGAATGGGAGTGTTTATCAAGGTGCGCAAAACTCTTTTCTTATTCCCACGAATACTAGTTCCGTTATTAAATCGATATTATACTTTCCCTTGGATGTTGGCTATTTTTGCCCATCCCCTCGAAAAGGTAAAAATTTATGTCCTAGACAGGCTAACCCGGCCCGTAATAATTATTGGCATGGGTGTAACCCATGATCGATGAGACATCCTATCCATGAGCTATGCCGATGCATGTTCCTGAAATCGTGTTACCTTGATGCTGTCTGCACGTTGTTCGGCTTGCCAAAGATCATATTGCATTTGCAGTTGTAGCCAGGTTTCTGGTCTGCCCCCAAAAGCCTTTGACAGGCGTATCGCCATTTCCGGCGAAACGCCGCTATGTCCGTTCACCAACTCGGATAACGCTTTGCGTGTGACCCCTAGTCCCTTGGCTGCTGCTGTGATCGTCAGACCAAGTGGTTCAAGGCACTGGTCGTGGATGATTTCTCCTGGGTGCGGCGGGTTATGCATCTTCATAATGTCCTCCTTGCTCGCGGTCAGTGGTAGTCGATCAAATCAACGTTTGTGACATTCTCGCCATTGAATTCGAATACGACCCGTAAATTACCGGATACGGATACTGACCATTGTCCTTTACGTTCGCCTTTCAAGGGATGGAGCCGGAACCCAGGTAATCTGATATCGTTGGGCTCTTGGCTTACATTCAGAACGGCAAGTATTTGTATAAGTTTACGCACTTGTTGTGCAGATACTCCGCTTAAATCCCCCGTTGAGAATAACCGCTCTAAGCCCGTATGACGAAAGCGAAGGATCATATGTCACCTATAACGTAACAGGTTGCATCAGTCAAGAAATTTCATATGCATCTTCTGACTTGCCATAGACCAGCTAGGATATTTATGGCTACTCGTTCAAGCCCTCTATCCTTATTGACAAGTTCTGCATTATTTGGTTCATAACAAATATGAAGAGGTATAGAAGATATATTTGTATCGCAAGTATAATTATTGTTTTCGTCCCATTAATATTTTTAGCCGAGCAATATCATGAGTTAAATAAATCAGGAATAGTTGTGCTTTTATATCATAGGATTATACCTCATAGTTGTAACAATAAATATTGTATTGGATTAGATAAATTTGAAGAACAGATGATATATTTAAAAAACCAGGGATATAAAACGATAACACCATATGGTGTTTTTCGGGATAAATTAAGAAACAATCCACCGAAAACCATTATTTTATCCTTTGATGATGGAACCATGGATCATTATAACTCTGTGTATCCAATATTGAAAAGATATGGTTATCAAGGAGTATTTTTTATAATAACAAAATTTATAAATTCTCCTGGAAGTCTTAGTACCAGTCAAATTCAAGAGATGTGCAGAGATAATATGGAAATAGCCTCGCATACATGCTCTCATAGAATATTGGATCAACTTGATCCTAGAGAAGTTTTTATCGAGTTGGAAAAATCAAAGAATGATCTGGAGAAGATTTGCGGAAGAGATGTTCTCTCTTTTGCTCCACCTGGCGGTTGGTATAATGATGACGTCGTTAAGACCGCTAGATTTACAGGATATAAAGCCTTTTTCAGTTGTGAGATTGGGACAAATGACCTTAGAGAAAACCCATTTGTATACAAACGGATTGAAGTTCTGAGCGATATGTCCATTAATGAGTTCAAAAGACTGCTGAACCCACAAGAAATACTATTATATAAAATTGAACAGACATCAAAGTTTGTAATACATTACATTCTTGGATCAAGAAATTATTCACGTCTTGCCCCAATTATAAACTCTCAGAATTGAGAAGAGACATTCATCGGGAAGCTCAAGGACCTCTTCAGAAGAAGGTTCTCAAGGGGACCGTTGGCTTTTGCTGAAGAACTCAAAACGGCTTGATCCCAAACGCAAGGAAAAAGAGACCTTGGATGAAGCCTTGAAGCTGAACGAGCCTCTGGCTCTTGCCTACTACATGAAGGAGTATCTTCGGGAGATCTGGAAGCAACCGAACAAGATAGAGGCTGGCAAATGCTTGGATGACTGGATAAGCAAGGCCCTTTCATCAGGGATAAGGAGGCTTATTCACTTTGCAAACACTCTTCTCGTACATCGCCGGGGGATATTAGCTTATTATGATTACCCCATATCGACTGGCCCTCTGGAGGGCACAAACAACATAATCAAAACGCTTCAAAAACAGGCTTATGGCTACAGGGATAAAGAATTCCTTAAACTGAAAATCTATGCCCTGCATGAGTCCAGTTACGCTTTAGTGGGATGAGCCAGTAAAAGCAATCAACTACAAATAAATTGATAAATCGTAAGGTTGTCTTAGAGATTTTCAGTTATGGAAATACTTCAATCACGGCGGGTATATTCCCCGCAGCTTGCGGCGAATGGCCTATTCAAAATAGCAAGGTCCTAAATACACCGCAGCGTGCGGCGGGGATGCTTTATTTCCTAAAGAGTTTACACCGCTTACTGCAACAATAATTAAAAATTGAGCCACCTGAAGTAAAGAAAGCCTTGCAAAGGAATACACTATATAGCAACCTGTTTATAGCTCTTTTGCTGTGAATCAGGGCTTAAGCTACTACACAAGCGTATGAAACTTAATAAGAGAATAGAATTTCCATACTAATAAATTAGGAGGTTTCGTGCAGGGATTTCAAGAACTTTATAACTGGTTCACTCCACTCAAAGATATATTATACTCCGAGCAGATTGACGCTAATAAGAGCATAGCTGAAAGTTAAAAGGGTAACAATCAGGATTAAGAGTGATACAAAAGATGCCTTAAACTGACTGGACATCATCATAGTGTTTTTCAAATCAATCATGGCGCCATAAACAAGGAATGCCACTATTGACCCTGTTGAAAACGAAGATGACATTGCCCTTGCTACAAACGCATCTGCACTTGAACAGATCGATAGTCCAAAACCGAATAGCATCATCACAGGGATAGACAAAACCTTTCCATGCCCCACGCTTGCTATTGCGCTTCTTGGAATGACGACCTGGACAAGGGAGGCAAGAAAAGCACCGATGATAAAATACATGCCCATGTTAAAAAACTCATTGCTGGTATGCAAGAGAACATCATTGAGCTTGGCAGGCAATGACTTAGCGTTGTGGTTATCATGGTGATCGCAACAATCATAGTGGTTATGGTTGTCGCAGGTATCTTCTCTTAAGATGTTTTGAGTACCGAAGTGCAAGTTAACCATCAGACCGGCAAAGACCGCCACAATAAATGTCCCGACCATCCTGTAAACAGCCATTGAACCTGTAGGGAAAGCTATTATTGTAGAAATCAAAGCTACCGGGTTGATAACCGGAGCGGCCAGCATAAACGTAATGGCGATATGAAGGGGTACCCCCTTCCTTATGAGACGACTTGCTACCATGACAATTCCACATTCACATATAGGGAAGATCATCCCCATGAATGCTGCTGCGATAAGACCTGGAAGAGTCCTCTTTGGCAAGAACCTAGCTATTGTCTCTTCGGAAATAAACACCTCTATTACTGCAGAGACAAATGCCCCGATGAGGAGAAAGGGTAGTGATTCCAGTATGACACTTAAGAAGAGGGTCTCAAGGCTGCTCACTAGCGCATAGTTAATCCTGCTGAATGCGGGAATCCCATATCCAGCAGCCCATAGGTAAATCATAACAAAAAAGGAAACGATGATTAACCCTATTGAGAATTTCTGCAGCCTCGATGCAGGAGCATGAAGGTAACGAAAATCCAGTTCCTGAACAAAAGTCCCCTTAACTCTCTTAGAAATAAACATATACGGAACCCAAATTAAACATGTTAACAAAGCGGTACTGATATTCCTCATAAAGGCAAGGTTAACTACTGGTTTTCCAGGCAGGATCAATTTAATTGCAAAGGTGTCTGCAATTATTATGAGTAAAGACAAGACAGATATTGCCATGAACCACTTTGGAAATCTTTTTGATTTCTTGAAGAATAAAAGAATCATATACGAAGAAGCTACAAACAAACCGATGTTGGTAATGACTTCCGATAGAATATACGGACCCCATAGCGGGTGATATGCATTACTGGTTGGGTCGGTTAATATAGCCCACATTCCATGAGAAAAAATTGGGAGAAATGAATTTATTAAAATGGCACCTGTCTTGAATGGAGCAACAAGTACACCTATTCCAACAAGGATTAGCCAGCCTCCTAATCCGCTGAATTCCTTGTTTTCTTGATTTAGTTGCATTCTTTGCTTCCTGTAGCAGTTACATTCCATTCAGTTTAATTTGTTTAAGACACCTAACCATCATTCGTGAATAAGTTTTGAAACACGTTCGAGAGTTATCCCTTCAGCTTTGAGCTTGGGAACCTCCCTCTGTAATACAGCGATAGTCTCAGGATGTGGGTGGCAGATGCCAATAGCGCTTAAATGCTTTACAGCTTTTCTTTTCAGCTCTTCAAGCTGGGCCAGGATGTAGGCTTCATTCTGCTCATCATCAAGAAACACATCACGTTTATTCCATGGAAGGCCAATCTCCTGGGCAACCTTAAATCCCACGGATTTACCCGAAGTAAGGCTATCGATATAGAAAAGCCCCTTGTTTTTAAGCTCTGTTTCAACAAGGATCATGATCTCCCGATCCTGGGTCACTTCGGAACCCATGTGATTGTTCACCCCAGATATGTATGGTACTGCCCTGATATCACCCAGCAGGATGGTCCGGATCTGATCAGGAGCCATGCCCTTGAAGATCGCTCCCTCACCGGGATCATGACCGGCAGCACCTTGCATAGGCAGATGTAACATGACCTCATGGCCCTTTGTATGGAGATATTGTGCAACCTCTTGTGAGTGCGGTCGCAGAGGCATGACCGAGAAGGTAAGCTCACCATCGATTGCGGCAAGCTGTTTCGCAGGTTTCATATCCGGTCCCATATCATCCACGATGATGGCCATACGAACTTCTGGAAGAGTAGGAATGATTGGCTTGGGAGGAATAACTGCGGCTACTTCCTTTTTCGGGTAAATGAAATCAATCACCCAGGTCTCATCACCAACTTTTATTATTGCATGACCGATATCCTTGATCTCTAGGCTGCCGTATTTCTCGACTGGTTTGAATGCGGATGACAACTTATCACGAGTGAACTTTTCACGGGACTCCACCTTGATTGTGTGATTGCGAATCGTTGTCTGGTCTTTATGAATTCCGAGATTGAACAGACAGCCCTTGATGATCAATTCTGTTTCAACCAACTTCTGGGCAACAGTAGGTATTTTTGGTGCTTCCTTTCTGTGCATACCCTTTTCCAGATATATTACAGTCCCTATCAGGACCAGTATGATTGCACATATAACAATCATGGTGGTCTGGTTGATCTTGATCTTTGATTTTCTCGTTCGCTTCTTCATCCCTTTGTCTTTCTTTTCCTTCTATGGCTTGATGAGTTACCGCTTGCCGCCTTGACTCCTGGGTTTGCCTCGTTATCGGCATAGGCATTGACCCCCTTTATGATGCCCTCAATGATGCTGTTCTGATAGGATTCTTTCTGCAGGAGCTTACATTCGCTGGGGTTGGTAATGAACCCGGTCTCGATCGGGATGGCAGGCATCTGTGCGCCAACCAATACATAGAAAAGGGCCTGCTTGACACCATGATTCTGACAAGGATGGTTCAATTGTCCATGGGTTGTGATAATGGCATTCTGGACATATGTGGCAAACTTGGACGATTCGTTTATTTTGCTGTTGAGCTCCAGGTCCTGGAGGATGAACTGGAGATCGCTTATAGATTTAGTAGTTGTCTCATTCTCCTTCGCCGCCACCTTAATGGCATAGTCATCTTTGGTCATGTTGAGGAAGTACGTCTCGACTCCATTTAAAGACTTTTTAGGATTTGAGTTTACATGGATGGAAATGAAGAGATCTGCTTTCTTCTTATTTGCAAAGGTCGTTCTCTCTTCAAGGGGAATAAACGTGTCATCATCTCTGGTAAGGTAGACCTCAAATCCTTTTTCTCTGAGTAATTTTGCGAGCCGGCTGGCTATTGACAGGGTGATATTCTTCTCTTCCTCTCCATGAGGTCCTATTGCTCCTGGGTCCTTTCCGCCATGCCCTGGGTCAATCACAATCTTCGATATCTTGTGTGATATTTGTTTGTTAAGCGATGGTTTATCTTGTGATGCCTCTTGAGAAGAGGTTTCCTTAGTCAAGTTGTAGCCTGTTGCTCCCTGTAAAACAGCTGTATCATCATGGGATGTTGTAGCTTGGTTCCCCTTGTTTTCCTCCTGATCGTTTTCCTTGGGAGTATTCTGGACTTCTTTAACTCCACTCTTGTCCACGTTACTAGCAGTACAGGTTTTAAGATTGTCCTTGGCCTGTTGGGCAGCAGTACTCTTGGGATACCCTACTATAATCTCGTGATAAAGTCCTTTGGCTTTCTCTTTCTCCCCGAGCCTTACTTCATATACTTTGGCCTCCTTGTAGAGGGCGTCTGCAGAGACTGGGGAATCCGGGTATTTACTGGACACCTTCTTATACTCCTTGATGGCCTCTTCAAGGTCAGATTTTTTTGAGAAGTGACCATAGATCTGCTCGTAGAGTTTTCCTTCCATGTATAAGGCTTTCGGGGCAAAAGACGATTCAGGGTATCCTGTTGCGACATTATCAAACTTTTGCACAACCTTCATCCAGTTGGCTTTATCCTTCCGCAGGCTTGCATCTCTTGATAGCTCAATGTATGCCGTATTAGCTTCCCTGTATGTTTCTTTTGCACCAGAGGTGGCGGCAAAAACAGTCTTCTGCATGACCGGGAGGAAAAGAAGTATGCCAATTGTAACTATTACGGGTATGATTCTGGCTCTAGTCATATTCATGGCGTCTACCAATGTCTCTTGTAATATACTCTTATTGTCGATCCGAGAGGAGGGAGCCCTACTTGAACCGGCTTCCTGTGGGGGCTGCCTTCACTTTTGAATTAGCTGCATTGGAAGTGTCCCCCTTGGTAGAGGCCTTGAGGATTGCACTTGAGATCATTCGCCAATTTTCTTTCTCGTGGTCTCTCCAGATCATGTAGCGGGGAAGTTCATAGCGGTCTTTATTCAGGCTCAAAGGAGAGAGAACAGGTCCCCAGTTGATTGTAAAGGCGTAAGAATATCCGGCCTCTTTGAGTGTCTTTTTCGTAATCTCGGCTCGCACTCCGTTCGGGTATACAAAGACCGTGATCTTCTTCTTCAGGTTATTCTCCAGGGTCTCTTTAGAGTCGTAGATCTCCTTGAGAAAGCCTTTCTTATCTTTATCATAGAATTTTTGGTTCATGAGCTGATGGTAGTACCCATGTGCAGCAATATCGCACCCATCTTTCGAGAGTTCCTTCAATTGATTCCACGTTAGGGCATAGGTCTTTTTCCCGATAATGGATGGATAAATAGCCAGAATGGGCTTGATATGCCGGGGCTTGAAAATCTCCTGATAGGCAGGGTAGACACTCTGATTCCCATCGTCAATAACGAGAAGCAGGTTCTGTGTCCCTGTGACCTTGTTATGGAGCAGGTCTGAGTATGACACGAAATGGAAACCCTTGCTCTGGAAATAATCCATTTGAGAGCGGAGCTCCTGCATGGAAATATCGCCTGCAAATTTCTTGTTCCCAATGAAAGAATGATAACAGAGTACGAACACCTTCTGATCTGCTGCGTATGCTGGATTCCATACTCCAGTAAGGCAAAGCAAGATCACAAGCACCAGGGCCGAAATATTGGTTACTAGTTTAAGTCTGTTCATAGCTCGATCATTAAGCACGAAGCTGGAAACGATGCAAGAGATAGGAACGCTTGAAATCCTGACATGTCCAGTATAAGAATTGCCATTATGAAGACATCTATGACATGGTACACCGCAATCACAACGATAATCCTTACACTCAATCTTGTTTCATGTGCATATATCAATAAGAATCAGGTACAAAGGCCATCGGTCCCGGCTCAAACTACAGTGAATTATCCGCCTGTATCTGAACAGCTGAATGACACTGTATCCCGAGCATTAGTGGAGGATCTCCTCGTTCAAAAAGGGATCGACCAGGGAAAAATCCACAGTATGATCTATGACCCCAGAATTGTCATCAATCCCCAGTTCATTCTCAATAGCCTGTTTTACACGACACCCGGGGTATCGACATCCAAACCCGATTACATGTATTATGACCCAAGATTCATCCCAAAAGGACGGGACTTCATCAATGAGAATCGTGTATTGTTCGATCGTATCAAGGAGCATTATAATATCTCTCCGGAGATCATTACTTCTATCCTCATAATAGAAACCAAGCTTGGCACCTACACCGGCGAGTATCATGCATTTCAGGTGTACACCAACCTCGCCCTTGCCAATGATCCGTATGTGCTCGCTCTTCTGAAGGTATCTCAGGGTGTAAAATATCCCGGCTTATACGATGCGGAGCTAATCAAGAAGGCTCAGGTAAGAGGAAAATGGGCACTGGAAGAGCTGTATAATCTCATCCTTCTTGCTGACAAGCTCCACTACGATCCCATTGCTCTCAAGAGCTCCAATGCCGGTGCATTGGGGCCTGCCCAATTTATTCCCTCCACATTCATGAAATTCGGGGTAGCCAGTGATCCCGATGGGAGGATCGACCCCTTCTATATGCCCGATGCCATAGCGAGCATTGCCAATTATCTGAAAGAATCTGGATGGACAGAGACGGGACCCGAAGACAAAAGGCGCACTGCCATATGGCTATACAATCACAGTGAGATTTATGTGAACACCATTTTAAAGATATACCGGGAACTTGAGATCGCCGGAACCACCGCCCCCGGGAGTTAAGGCCTTCTTAAATGTAGGCAACGATTCGGGAGAAACTATCTGATTTTGTGTCTCGACCATCGGCGACCCTTATCGTATACGCCCAGAAGCTAAACTGCTATAGGACAAATGTTCCCCAGTTTTTAGTGGATATATTTAAAAAATCGGTTTATCTGGAAAGGCCTTTTGCATAATTACGACTCCATACATTTTGAGCATCGACTAGAAACATTCATAGATGTATATAACGGAGTTAGATAGGGAATAATAAATTAGGTGGTCTCATGCAGGAATATAAAGAAATATATAATTGGTTCTCTCCACTTAAAGAGGTTTTGCATGCCATCCCTATTGCCAGTACCCTTCCATCTCCGACCTTTATCATTGGCGGAAGAGAATTTATTTCATTCAGCTCTAATAATTATCTGGGGCTGGCATCACACCCACGCATGATAAGAAAAGCCAGGGAAGGCCTTGAGAAATATGGCATCGCTAATTGTGAATCAAGGCTACTTGGCGGCGATATGGATTTATATCTGAATTTGGAGGCAAAGATCGCCCGGCTTAAGCACAAAGAATCGGCAATGCTCTTTGCCACAGGATATCTCACGAATCTCGGCGTCCTCTCTGCTCTGGTAAATTCGGGAAAGATGGCTCGCTTTTTCGGCCACACCCCATCAAAAATCTATAAATATACGTATTTTACTGACCAATATAATCATGTGAGTATTCGTGAAGGTATTGCATTGTCCGGAATACACAGTGTAAAATACAGGCATTGCGATATGAATGACCTGGAGCATAAGTTAAAAACCTATAACGAAAATATACCGATTATTGTGAGCGACGGTGTTTTCAGTATGGATGGAGATATAATTCCTTTGCCGGATATGCTTCAACTGGCGGAACGTTACGGAGCCATGATCTATATCGATGATGCGCATGGAACCGGCATCCTTGGAAAAACCGGTGCTGGGACAACGGAATACTTCGATATCGACAGTCCATGCATAATATCCATGGGTACTCTGAGCAAGGCATATGGCGCAATAGGGGGCTTTATTGCTGCTGATTCATGTATCACGGAGGCCCTACGATTTTCCTGCAAATCATATGGGTTCACCTCGACCCTCCCGCCGGATCAGGCTTGTGCTGTATCTGAAGCTATTGATATTGTACATGATGAGCCGGAATTGCGACAACAGATTTGGGGAAATCAACGCTATTTTGTAGCTGGTGTTGAATCCCTTGGCTACAATGTTATGAGCAAGGAATGCTGCATAATCCCGGTGGAGATTGGTGATGAGATTCAGTGTGAGTCAATGGCTCGGATATTAGGGAATGACTTTGGTATACATGTTGATGCTATAATGTTCCCCGCTGTTCCACGGAATAAGGCAAGATTACGTTTTAGTATGAACGCCAAGCATACACCTGATCATCTTGACTGTGCACTGAATGCGCTTAAGCAATTATCAACCGGGATGAATAACGAAAACAGGGAAATAGGGCTATACAAATAATTATCATATCCTCTGAACCCGTTAATTGATCGGGGCGTGCAATGTATGCACGCCCCGATGTAAGTGAGCTGTCAATAAATCAAGAAGAACTTAACTCTTCGTGAGGTTTATCTGGAGGTAATAAGCTGAAAAAGTTACACTGCGGCCATTGAAAGTGCCCCACCCATACAGGTGTTGTATCTTGGCACCAGCAGTGCACGCAGTGTTGAGGGCGTTGATGAAATCTGCATAAGTATCGTATATAGTTAAGGTTCCTGCCTGATCTATGCAGAACTTGTCAGTGCTCGCGCCATCAGGCTGGACTATCGGGTTTGTCCCAGCATAATTGAGCACAAAATCTGTTATATCATTCTCCCTGTTCACTCTGTGGCATTTTCCAACAGTGCTCATGGTACTCCCATTCAGTGTAAGGCCTGCCGTCGTTGATATGCTGATGAAGGCATCACTCTCCGGTTCCCCTTTACCACCCCATCCTACATTCAAGAAAGCCTTAGTATTGGAAAGATTCATGATGCTCTGTGCATCGAAGTCCTCAGGGGCAGAACCGAATGGGGCCATAAACCCTTTCATCCTGAGCGGCATCTTGTTCGTAGTCAGGGTTGAGGTGTTAAGACCTGCCGCAGGGTTTATCGCGTAATCCAATATCGTTGCATCGTTGGAAGAATTTGTTCCCGTTCCTGCAAAATCGAATGGAGTTGTATCATTGACTATTTGTATCCCGTCGATTTTCTCCAGGGACATGGACAGCCATCCGTTCGTATTTTCGATGGCAGAGGCTGGATAATTCAGTTCCCCCAGGATGGTGGTGATATCCAAACGGGCAAAACCGTTCGTTGCATCCAAGGTGCTAGTGCTGGAATTATATGTCCCGATTACATCGATGTGCTGTCCTACAGAGATGCTACTTATCGTGAAAGCACCTTTAGAGAATTGCTTGCTCACCTTGGTGGTGGAGGCAAGCATAACGGTCATGGTGGGGTTGAACGTGACCATTCCCGTTGCCCTGGTCAGGGTCGCACCTTTCATGATCAGTGTGTTGCCTGTACGGCTGAGCACCGTACCACCGGCAGCATCCAAGGTTCCTCCCGGCACACTCGACCCGGCTAGGACTTCAGATGCAGTAAAGTTGAGGCTTGAATCGAAAGTGCCATGGGCAATGACTGCCGTATATGCAGGCTGTGCTGCAAGCGTCTGGAGTCCTGCGGTTGTGTAGGTTACACCGTCTATATTAAAAGCGGTGCTGCTAGTGACATTGACCGTCATGGTGCCGAACGATGTGTCATGAGAAAGGGCATTGGCAAAGGGTCGCAGGATCATAACGAACGAATTGCCGCTCACGTTCACACTCTGTAGCGACCCTCTGAAGCGTTGGATCTTGTCGGTATCAGGAGTCAGGGAGGCATCGAGAACCGGAGATACTTCCAGAGATGGTACGTCCCCTGAGAACGTCACAACATTCGTGTTGCCAAGGTTGAAGTCAAGTGCCATATGCACAGGGCCACCAACAGCAACGTTAAGATTGGAGCTAAGATCGACGGTAAGATCAATGGGCGATGTTATCGCATTCCCCTCATTATCAGTAATGTTAGCTACAGGTATCGGTATTACACTCCCATTGTTGTCATACACTTCAATGTCGGCATTGGAATAATCAAGAGTCATGACGACCTTGTTATAGGTTCCGACTTCAACTGTTCCCGATGTCAGGAATTCGGTCATGTTGGTTAATTGGGCGAAGTCGACCATGGTTGTCCCGGTAGGGGGAAGAGCATCGACAAATGTTCCGTCTTTCTTATAAAGTTTAATGGCTGTTACATTAACCGCATACCGGACGAAATCACCTGGCGCATCCGTAAGACCGATCAACGCCTGGCCGGAGCTCGAAGAAGTACCTCCGCTACTACTGCTTGAGCTCGATCCGCCGCCGCCTCCGCACCCCTGGATGATAAAGATCAGGGACAGAAACAGGATAAAACTAATTCCCTTCCATGCTGTAGATAAACTCTTTTTCATGCAGAGATCCTCCTGCTGGGGAATATTTTTATTTTTGGTTCATTATGGTCATTCATTAATTGTTCTCGTATCGGTTAACCCACAGAGCTGCTTAAGCAATGTAGGACTGATTACGATTGGGAACTGCTTTCCCTATTGCTCATATATGCTCTTAAAAACTGTAATATTGATTAAGACGGCTGAAGCATGGAATTAGTTTACAGATATGCTGGATGATGTTCATTTTATTTACTAGTCTTGACTCCAGTATTGGATTTATTGACCAATCCCAAGAAACGGAGCTTTTCCACATTATTTATAACCACATATATTCGTATATTATTGCTATAGGGGTCTACTGGTAATAAGAAAAACCCGGGACGCTGCGGGTCATAGCCCAAAGCAGAGCCTTGAAGCACTTCCCCATCCTTAAAAGTAATTTCTATCCTGCGACCTTGAGGATGATCATCCTCATTAAACAATTTCCGCTCATTGTATTCTCTGTTACCTGCAAGAGTCTTCACAAAGAACAAAGCCTTGAGGTCTACTGTCTTAACCAGAATTGGTTTAGTGCCCGGTGCAGTATCCTTAAGGAGATGGAAAATTGGGGTTAATGGATTGAAATCTTGTACATAGCCTTTAAGAAGGCTGCCATCTAAAAAATGCGCAACAACCTTGATCGGCTCCACATTTTCCCCTTAAGATTATTTAAGATATAAGACGTATGAAGTACAGCATTTGTTTACAGAGGCTCTGGAAGATGTGTATTTCTTGTTATTAGAAATGTATTCAGCAATACATAGGTACGGCTCCTATATTGAGATCAGATATGAATAGGTGAAGAATGATACGAAGAAATAAGGAAATTTTATCAATGCTATGCATGAGACCAAGAGAGGTAGTCTATCAATCTGTACATAGATTATGATACAGAACCGATCTTGACAAACGGAGGGTTAACCTTGAATTTTATTTTTTCAGTCGTGATTTTGGCAATCATCCAAGGCCTGGCAGAACTACTTCCCATATCAAGCTCTGCCCATGTCATCATTGCAGAGAAGCTCCTTGGGTTAGATCCTACCACACCGGAAATGACTCTGCTTCTGGTGATGCTGCATACAGGCACGATGCTGGCAGTTATTGTCTATTTCTGGAAATCCTGGAAGCAAACCTACTTTTCTTCATGGAGAGAGACATGGCTCAATGCAAGGCTGCTCTTTCTTGCAACCATGATGACCGGTATTTTGGGGATAACTATCAAGACCGCCATTGAGCGATATTTCTTTCATAATGCCCCTAAGGCTGAGCTTGAGCAGCTGTTCGGAAATCTCCCGCTTATTGCTATCGCACTGGCTGCCGCAGGAATTTTAATCGTGTACTCGGGGCTACGGTACCACAGGGTTATGAATGATCAGGAAACCCCGGTCCAAACAAAAAATGCATTCTGGATAGGTATGATACAGGGTTTGTGTCTGCCGTTCCGTGGATTTTCCCGCTCGGGTGCTACTATTTCATCCGGGTTATTAACAGGAGCATCGAAACGGCCAGTTGAGGAATTCAGTTTTGCACTGGCTGTCATTCTCACGCCTCCCGTGCTTGTTCACGAAGCCATGAGGCTGGTTAAATCACTTCCGGTTCAAGCAGTTTCCGCAACTTCCCCGATGATGGGTCTCTTCTTACCTGGTTTGTTTGGTATGATCTGTAGTTTCCTTGCAGGTCTCCTGGCATTACGTTGGCTGTCTCGCTGGCTTGAGAAAGGAAAATGGCATTACTTCGGCTACTACTGTCTATTCGCATCTGCAATTGTACTGTTGTTGCATTACTTGGGATATTGAACATAGTATGTAATATCTCGCACATTATTTCATATTATCTTGAAGGTAAAAATGTTTATTCTTCTCCAAGAAAGTCCTCATTGCTTTTCCCTTATCTTGACATACTTCACCTTGGGTAGGTATAAATGAATTCCCAGATGGCCTAATATCTTGGCCCGAATAAATGGATGTTAAATTGTGATTGAGGGAGTTTGTCATTATGAGGAGATTCATTTTAGGTCCAATTATATGTGCATTAGTCCTTGGGTTTATGTTGGCAGATTTTGGGCAGGTTGCTCAAGCCCAGACAAGCAGCAAGAAGGAGATCAAATCTGTAGCTGCAAAGAATCACAAACACCCTAAGAAGGCAGCTAACAATGTGCAGGCAAGACTCTCAAGCAAGAAATCGAATGCTTCCAAGAAAAAGACTAAAGCCAAGCATGCATCAGCAGGCGACGGCAATAAGAACCATAAGAAAACCATACACGCAAAGCATACGAAAAAGGCCAAAGCACATAAACACAATTATACTCAGTCATCAAATTCAAACACAGATATAAAATCAGCTCTAGACTACGAGCTTCCAACTATGCCGCCTTCAGACCTTTGGCTGGCAAAAGATTCTCCTGATCTATACAAAAAGGTTATGTATGATGGGCAACTGGACGAGCGGACCGTCAAGATCCTTGAGTCGGCATACAACTATCTTGGAACTCCATACCGTTGGGGAGGAACAACGCCGAGTGGGTTTGATTGTTCCGGGTTCGTAAAGTATGTGTTCAATGAGAATGGTATACCATTGGGCAGGGCATCGAGAGTACAGGCACAGGAGGGGGAATCAGTCCGTCTGTCTGATCTGAGACCGGGGGACCTCATCTTCTTCAAAATGCACCACAGGATCAGGGACCACTACCGTGTCAACCATGTTGGGCTCTATGTCGGGAATGGTCAATTTATCCATGCCTCCTGTAATTCACGTACACATGTGATTACAGTCGAAGACCTTGAGTCGGAGCACTACTTTCCCAGGATCGTGGAAGTCCGGAGAGTTCTCGAAAACATGAATTAACAAAACAAAATGGTGTGAACGGTCCCCCGTACTATTTAAAAACCTATCTTGAGAGGTGAATAAGCGGTGCGGGCAACAGCCCGCTACCACCTGTATCTACTTGTCAGCTGACAAGTCTTATTTCATTTTGGTTACCTGGCTCAGCGGGATTCCCAGTGCTTCAGCAACCCCTTTGCCATAAGCCGGATCAGCCTTTAAACAGTTAACAAGGGGTAACCCCAACACCAACTGTTATTTCATCGAGCCGGTTCATTTTTGAGAAATCGTTTTTAATGCAAATTATTTCATATCAACCCTGTTTATTAGTACCGCCCCATGGCCCTCCTTGAGGCCAATCTTTTTACTCTCTTGCGGACATTTCTATCGAGATCACAGGGTGGCATTATCAAATAGTCGGGACAAGATACACACTTTCTCCTCGACAAGGACAGATACAGTCTTATTCTAACAAAATAGAATACTATAAAAGTAGCTTGGTATATGGAAGGGAAACATGAACACAAACATACTCATGAGCACGAGCATAAGCATGTGCATGATCATGAACACTCTCATGAAGGCAAGAAACATATGCATGAACATGAGCATAAGGGAGAACATGGTGCGCATGACCATGAACAAACGGGGCACGAGAAAGAACCTCATACCCACGATCATTGATGGATAAAGAGATTACTTTCTGCTGCCGAGCAGCATGAGCATCCAGCTTTTAAGGTTCATGCCCATACCGACCCTCATTTCAGGAGTCATGCCAGGGTATTTCTCAGGGTGGAGAACGGCATCGAAGCCATAGTCGATGGCTTGTTCCATAAGTTCACGCCCCTTCTTTACACCCCCATAGACATAGATGGTAGTGATGAGGCGCCAATTAAGCATTTGAAATATGTCGTTGCCGATGGTTTCCTTTAAATCATAAAATGGCCCGTGTGTAACAGGATCGAGGCAGGAGAGGATGTCTGCCAGGATTATAACCAGTTCCATACGGTCACCCGTTTTAAACCCTGAGTATTCCCGTGCAAGATCGATACTGGTTTGGTTCCCTTTGATGATGTGTTCCATGAGCGATGCAATGAAATGGCCAAGCTCAAATGCCTTTTCTCTCACTACCTGCAGGAAATCTTCCTGTTTGTGCCATATCCTCAGTGTACCTGTTGGCACGTCCAGAACTGTGGAGAAATCCCTGAGGTGAAAGATATTCGGATACAGGGCCAAGAGGATTGCTGCACGAAGCTTATTCCTGGAAAATCGCACGGCAGAGCCCTTGCCGTTGTTCCTGGGCTTTCCATCCAGACAGGCCGAGGCCCAGCACGAAACAAATGAGATGGCCGCACCCTGGATGTGTTTGGAGATCTCTGTCTTCTTATTCTTCATATCAAAGACAATTATATAACATCAAAAGATGGGGGTGGGGCACCACCCTCCAGGGCTGAAGGAGGGAGGATGATGCCCCATCGGGGTACTCACAGTTCTTTCGAAACGGAGACGATCTCCTGATGAACCCATAATGGAGCTACCTCATGGGCCTCTTCATACGGTATCTTTCCGTGGAGGAACATGGCCTTGAAGTCATGGAACATGTAGATACCCAGGAATACGTGGACCAGCAGGAACAGGGTGAGGAACAAACCGGCGAACAGGTGGATATACCCGAAGGTACTGGCCAGTCCGTGGGGGATGATGTGGGGGAATACCCACAGCGCCCACCCGGTCCCGATGAGCAGGATGCCTCCTATCAGAATACAGACCCCGAAGAGCTTCTGGCCGGAATTATATTTGCCCATGGGCGGTACTTTCACCTTCTTCCCCAACAGAAATTTCTGCGGGTATCCGCCCAGTACGGCAAACCATTTGACGTCGTTCACCCCAAAGGTGAATGCCCGTTTGGTAAAGAGCACGACCCGGTCGAGTGCCATGACAAAGAATGAAATGGCACTCAGTGTCAGGACCACCCCGGCGGTGACGTGGACCCTCATGAGGAGGTTCATGATTTCTTCGTTATAAGGTTTGAGGAACAGGAAGATCCCGGTGATTGCCAGGGGTATGAAACTCAAGACTAATAAATAATGAAACATCCTTACCCGTAACGGGTGCTTCACTATCATCATGTCATGGCTTTCCATGGTGATGCCTCCTTGTTTATATTAGGCCAGGGCCTTGCTTCTGTCGATGTAGCGGGTATGTAACAGCTCCTCGGAGATCTCACCCACCGGCTCTATAAGGAAGTCCTTATACAGGGTAGTGACCCCCTTGTTGGCATGGCTCACCCTGATTTTGGCCATCATATCATCCTTGTATAAGCCTGCGGTCCGGGACCTGATATAGTCGGTCCTTTTCACCGCCATCCGCTTCACAAAAACGGCCGGGATAGCGGTAAAGGCTACCAGGGCGCCGCTGATGGAGAGAAATTGTCTGCGAGAGACCTTGCAGGGGTCCTCGATATAGTATTCTATTTTCTTATCCTCATGTCCGCACATTGTTTCCCCCGTTATTTTGTATTCTACCTTTATCCCGATCCGGATCCGCCGATAGGGTCCTATTTCCATGCCATCAGGGGCGACATGGTCCCGAGCCATCCGGTGCCGTCGGCCTGTATGGGCTGGCCACCGCCGTTGATGCAGCCGCCCGGGCAGTTCATGACCTCTATGAAATGGTATTTCGACCTGCCTGCAAGGATCTCCTCCAATACCGGCGCGATGTTCTCCCTCAACCCGTGAACCACCGCCACATTGACCGTTGCGGTCTTGTTGTACTTCGTATCCATGAGGGTGACCGAGGCGCTCTTCACCCCCTTGAGGCCCCGAACCGGCTTGAATTCGAGCGGTTCAAGCTCCTTGCCGGTAAGAACGGTGTGCACCGTGCGGACAGCAGCCTCCATGACTCCCCCTGTGTTCCCGAAGATCGTTCCTGCGCCGCTGTACTCGGCCAGGATGCTGTCGCCCTCTTTGCTTTCTTCTTTCATGAGGTCGATGTCCATCTTCTTGAGGAGCCTGGCCAGGTCTCTGGTGGTGAGTACGGCATCGATATCGGGGTAGGGCTTTGTCGAACCTGCCGCATTCTCCTTTTTCAGGTAATCGAATGCGCTTGTGAACTCGGGCCTGCTCGCCTCAAATTTCTTTGCCGTACAGGGCATGACCCCTACGGTGTAGACGTTTTCAGGTTTTTTATCCCAGACCTTGGACGCCCCGTAGGTCTTTGCCACTGCGCCAGCCATCTGCTGCGGGGATTTTGCGGACGAGAGGTTCGGGACCAGGGATGGGTAGTTGAGCTCCACATACCTTACCCAGGCGGGGCAGCAGGAGGTGAACTGGGGCAGGGGACCTGTCTTACGGCCAGGGATTACCTCTCCGAACAGTGCGGCACGTGCCCTCTGGATGAACTCCGTACCCTCCTCCATGATGGTAAGGTCCGCTGCATAGTTGTTGTCAAAGATCTTGAAACCCGCTTTCTGCATAGCCCCGTACATCCGGCCCGTCACTAGTTCGCCCGGGTCCGATCCGAACTCTTCCCCTATGGCCACCCGTACGGCGGGTGCAATGATGCCCACCACTGTAATGTTTCTATCCTTGAGCTTGGCCATGACCGCATCCACGGCGTCAACATTCTCATAAGGGGCACCGAAGGGGCAGTTTACCAGACACTGACCGCAATTGATGCATTTCTCGGTATCGATGCTATGGACGGCCCCGAACATCCCCTTGATGGCCTTGGTTGAGCAGTGGCGTTTGCACGTATCGCAGCCCTTGCACTTATCTGCATTGATGGCTATGACGCCCTGCACCTCTCCTTCCTGAAATGTCTTTATGACCTTTTCCAATGTGCCCACCTCCTCGCGGTTCATATCCCCATGGTGAATTATTATTCTCGTCATAACACAATTATGATAATCGTGCTACATAAATAATGAATAATCAATTCTCCTTTCTGGAAGCACAGGCAATTCACTGGAAGTTTGATCACAAATAGGGTTTTCCCTTATCTCATGGGGAAGAGAAGTGATTTCAAAACCCAAGCAGCTCAATATGAATTATCTTTTTCAATTTTCTTTTCCAATCTGAATGAGGGCGTAGGATTCACGGTACGGAATATTATAATTTAAGTCCCATTTTCCTTCGCAGGAGAAAGACTCTGTTGAGGGATGAATACACAGGTAAGAAAGACAAAGAGAGAGCTAAGGTTGCTGATTTTTAATCGTTCTTATTCGCCGAGCCAAGGGGAAAGCTGATGATCTTATTCCCATTGATCAGATCTTCTGGTTTACGTGAATATCCAAAGTTATCTGTTTCATGCTCATGGATAATATTGGCCCTGTGTAGAAGTTCATGGTCTGCGATAACCTCAGGGGGTATACCGTCGGCGATGACACCATGGTCTTCACCCAGCACGATGACCCGTGAGGAGATCTGCTTCACCAGGGAGATGTCGTGTGTTGTGGTGATAATGGTCTTTCCCGCCTTTCTGAGTTCGCTGATGAGCCTTATCAGCCAGTGGCGCGTTCTCATGTCAAGGGAACTGGTGGGTTCATCCAGGAGAAGGACCTGTGGGTTCAGCGATAATACCGATGCAATGGCCACCCGCTTTTTTTCGCCTCCTGAGAGTTGGTTGGGGGTGCGGTCCTTGAGAGAAGAGATGTCGAGCATATCGAGAACATCATCAACCCGTTTCATTACCTCTCCTTCTGGCAGGCCGAGTTGAAGGGGACCGAATGCGATCTCGTCATAGACCTTGGGACAGAAGAGCTGGATATCTGGGTTCTGGAAGACAAATCCTACTCTGCTCCGGAAGAAATGACGGAACATATCCGTTTCAAGCTTATCTTCTGTCAGGACCTCGCCGAATGCCGTGATGGTCCCTGAGCTCGGAAAGATAAGACCGTCCAGCATATGCAGGAGTGTGGATTTTCCCGATCCGTTGGCCCCGAGTATTGCCAGGGACTCTCCAGGGGATATCGAAAGGCTGATCGATTCGATGGCCGGGATGGCGGCATGATAGCGGTAGCTCACTGCTGAGAGATCAAAGATGGGCTCTTTCATGCTTATACCTTTACCATGGAGCAATAGCATGGTCGAGGATAAGCGAAAAGGCGCATGTGAACATGACAAATATGCACCACGCATAATCGTAGCCCCGTATCCTGGATGGGGCAAGAGTTCTGACATCCCCGGAGAATCCTCGCGATAGCATGGCGTTGTGCACATCCTGGCTCATCATATAGGTTCTTTTCAGAAGATAGCCCATGCGTGAGGCAACCCAGCGCTGCTCGCTCCCGGTAGGGCCGTAACGCAGTGTCCTGCTCTTCCGGGCTACATGGATATCATAGACCGTATGCACCAGGAGGGTAATATACCGGTATGTCATGCCGAGGATGAGGATGAATATCCTCGGGACCTTTAAGACCCTGAGGGCCTGTAACAGATCACTCCACAGGGTTGTAAGTGTCAGCAGCACAGCCAAAGAGACCGAGGCCGTGACCCGGCCGATGAATGTGATGGCAGTGAGCATACCCTGGTGGGTGACCGCAATGGTATCGGGGATGTGGTAAGGTCCGATATCGTAGCTCCGTGCAAGATGGAACACGGTCCAGATAGGTTCTCCCAAAGTAACCACATTAAACAGTGCCGGAATGACGATGACTGCCGAGAACAATGGAATAAACAGCCAGACCCGCTTAATGAAGAACAGGAGAGAGACAGATGAAGCGACTGCCAGCAGAAGTGTAAAACCATAGACCCCCCAGATAGTGAAAGGAGACCTCATGATACTCACGCTGACAATGATGGCGAGGAGGGTTATGAGCTTTACTCGTGGGTCTATAGTCTGCAGGAGACCGCTACGTCTGGCAACAGACTCGGACACCATGGTATCCCTGAGAAAGTGTGCGGCATTGCCTATGGTCTTTTCTACAAAACCGGCACTGCCCCGATGGGACGGGACAGGCAGCGGTACTGAAGATGAGTCTTGTGTAAGCCAATCAGGGATCATCTATTCCTTCTGATGCACGATTTTTCCAAAGAGCAGGGCAATCCCTGCGATAATGCCCATGCCCACAACTGCTGAAATTACGTAACCCAGGCTCTGCATTCTGAGCCCCTTTTCTTCCCAGCCCTTGAAGGAGTAATCCGGCATGGGGGCCTGCCAGAGATCGGCAAGATTTTTCATACCCTGGGGGACATATCCGACCATCTTTCCGATCTCGTCAGGACCCCATTCTCCCCAGGCGGAACCGGCCTTGAACATATCGGGAAGGATGACACCCACAGGAGACAGAAGGGCGAGAACCACAAGCCCGAGCAACATCTTTTTCATGGTGGAATTACCGTTACTCATCTGGCACCTCCGTAGATGGTGAGGAGTTCCTTATCCGATTTCTGGAGATAGATGATGATCAATGCGGTGACCAGGGCCTCGACAATGCCGAAGAGCATGAGATGTTCAATGGCCATGGCGGGAACGGCTACAGAAAGCGGGTATGGTGAATACAGCGGATGGCCGTCAGGGGCTGTAGCTATGAGTGGTTGTATGCCGAACTCGATACCTGCAATAACAGCAGCCACGTTAATCCCTACGTACCCTCCTATGGCACCCGCCACCCAGCGACGGGGCGAGGTTATTTCGGAGCTGCCGGAAATGAGCTTATAGGTGTAGTAGCCTACAAAGGGTATGACAACCCCCATATTGAAGCAATTAGCTCCTATGGCGGTTATCCCCCCGTCTCCGAACAGGAGTGCCTGGACGATCAGTGCGATGGACACGGCAATGCTCGCTGCCCAGGGACCGAGGATGATGGCGACGATGACAGCCCCAACTGCATGACCGGTGGTTCCGCCCGGGATGGGGACGTTGAACATCATGATCACAAAAGAGAACGCCGCGCCCAAAGCGAGGAGGGGTACATGCCGGGATCGGAGAACTTTACTGACCTTCCGGGCGGCAAAGCCCAGGTAAGGGATCATAACGGCATAAAAAGGCACATAGGTTTGTGGGGACAAGTATCCATCCGGGATGTGCATAATAATCTATCTCCTCTCTTGTAATTATTTGCATCCAATAACGCAGCGAGCCAGAGACACTGATGAGATAGATAACACAATAATCTAAATGGTGCCATTATAAATGATGATTGTACGGATTGTGCTACGCAGTAAGGATTGTGATATTTAAGAGCCTTGTGTGGACTTCAATGATATTCTATTCGATTGCCTTGCCGGTGCTGGTCATGCTCAGTGCACCA
The DNA here is from genome assembly GCA_963798485.1 of uncultured delta proteobacterium. GTDB lineage: Bacteria > Desulfobacterota > Desulfomonilia > UBA1062 > UBA1062 > MWEI01. The sequence goes on from CAWCTR010000004.1 coordinate 255,466, forward strand.
TGGCGCACACCCTTGACTGACTTTAGGGCATTGGCAAGCTCTTGGACCTCGCTGGCCGTGCCCTTCACGGCCACGATCTCAAGGCAGTTGTGATGGTCAAGGTGGATGTGCTGGGTGGAGATGATGGTGTCCTGATGGTCGTGCTGAAGGTCCGTAAGTTTGCTCGAAAGGCCTCGCATATGATGGTCATAAATGAAGGTGATAGTTCCTGCAACCTCCTGGTCCTCTTCCCATTCCTTTTTGACCAGTTCCTGGCGGATAAGGTCCCGCAAGGCCTCGGAACGAGTCGAATAACCCCTATTGCTGATAAGCCTATCGAACTTTTTGAGCAAATTGTCTTCAATTGATACACCGAATCTCACAAGCTCTGCCATAACCCACCAGATGTTACTTTTTCAGAGCATCGTGCCACAGATAGCAAGGGTTTGTCAATTCTTTGATTCATACCCATAATCTTTATGTAGTTCGCCCTCAATAGTTCATTTCTTTGTCAGAAGATAGTATCACATATATTATTTATATAAATGTAACTTGCCACCATATTAATTTACGTGCTACTCATACTGGAACATAATGGTAAGGATACATCATGTGTCAAATTATTAATGTCGATAAATGTTCACCCAGACAGTTACGCCTGGTGCGGTTTTCTGGTATTACCATGGTATTTAAGAATCAGCATGCACCTCTCTTGTCACAGACAGGATATACTTTTCTGAGTGAACTATACAATATTTCAAAAATTGCATTAAGGCGGACCTCAACACTTATCAACTCCATTCCGGCTGTCATACCAGTAGCTTTGCCAAGCTTGCCATGGGTGAACTGGTTCAAAATACTTAGGTGTTCCGGCATGCCATGGCAGGCAGCTAAGCACTATTACTAAATGCATCCATGGGGGCTATCATGCATAAACACATGTTGGTGCTCCCATGGTTTTTTTCCGTGAGTCTCCATGCCATGCTTTTAACATTTTGCGTACTCACTTTTAAGAAGATTGATCCAGAGATGAGTATCATTATGGTGAATCTCGATGCTACACCCCGGGCGAGTGTTTCTGCTCATGCAAATACACCGGTTAAAGCGGTTCAGGTGATGATGCCCAAACGGAGAACGAGCAGAACCCAGCAACCAGACCAAACACCTGTTGAGGAGGAACATAAACTGCTGGCTCCTGGAGTTGAAGTGGCTTCTCACCCTGATGCCGCCCCCACAAAGGACTTAGTTGTCAATGCACCACAGCAGGATGGCCCTGGCGCAGATATTGGATCACCAGCCGGTGATACTAATGGACAATCGGAAAAAACTACCGATTTCCAATTCGGCGTTGCCAGTGGCCCAAAATTTGACTACCGCGTGCTGCCGGTATTTCCTCTGATCGCCAGGCGACTCGGCAAAGAGGGGCGCGTTGTGCTTCGCCTGACCATCGACGCCCAGGGACACCTCATTGATGTAGAGATTGTAGAGAAGGCAGGTTACGGGTTTACCGAGGCCGCGATCGATTCTGTCAGGCACTCTACCTTTCTGCCGGCTCAGGTGGGTGGACAGCCTGTTTCATCCCAGGCACTCCTTCCTATAAAGTTCGCGTTGCAGAAGGATGCGTAAATCCAGGCAGAAAAAGTACATTAAAACTTGGAGGTATTTTATGTGGATGAGGTTTTTTACGGTACTGTTGGCCTTGTGCCTGGCGATGCCTGCCCTGGCGGAAGAACCTACTCAAGCACCCAAAGGGGACACCCAGCTCGAAGAGATAGTGGTGACGGCTACACGCACGCCTGAAGAAATCAGCAAGGCTCCGGGCAGCGTATCCGTGGTGACCAATAAGGATATCGAGCAGCGCAACATTGAAAGCGTGGACCAGGCGGTCAACACCCTGTCAGGTGTCTATGACAGCCACGGCAAGGGTTTGATGGATACGCAAACAGCCATAACGTTAGGCGGCATACCGGATCAAAAGCGCACGCTCATTATGGTGGATGGTATGACCATGAACACAGCTTTTTATGGGAATGTCAATTATATCGGCCTCTCGCCGGACAATGTCGAGCGCATCGAGGTGGTACAGGGACCGTTTTCCAGCCTGTACGGAGGCTATGCCATGGGCGGGGTGGTAAATATAATCACGCGCATGCCGGAGAAACAGGAATTCATCTTCAAAGAGGGATACGGGTCAAGTTTTCAGGATAACAAAGGATTGGACAACCTGCACACTACTTATGCATCCTTTGGTGACCGGTTTCAAAACAAGCTCAGTGTATTCCTGAGTTATAATCATCAATCCACCGAGGGCTATCCGTCTAACCTGAACGTGCAGAGCAGTGCGCCCACGGATGGGATCACAGGCTGGAAGAACACCACTGACCCATTTGGAAACCATAACTATCTGATCGGAGATAAAGGAGATAACGGCTGTAGCGACGATAATCTGACTTTCAAGGCCGCCTACGATTTTTCCCCGGACACCAAAGTGGATGCCATGATCATGCGCACCTACTATAAGTACACATATGGTGACCCGCATACCTATCTGAAGGATGCGGTCGGCAACCCTGTTTTCACCTATGGTACAGGCTATGAACAGGTCATGGAAAATTCTTACCTTGACGGCCCGGGCGGAGAGGAAAGCTTTTTGTATCATGTGGGTGGTGAGACTGTTCTTGGGACAGCGAAAATTAAACTCTCCCTGGGAGTCAATGATGAAACCTCCAATTGGTATATCTCGCCAGGCTATACTGCGGACACGACCACACTGGGCGGACCGGGGGACTACTCCAACACACCGTCACGCGACTATATGGCCGATCTGCAGGTGACGCAGCCGGTCTTGAGCAGGCAGCTCCTGACCTTTGGAGCGTCCTACAAACACGGCACGTGCGAGAACACGGACTATGAGCTGAGTGACTGGAAAAACCAGGATACCAAGACAGCTATCAACTACATGTATGGCGGCAAGGACGAGAGCTATGCCCTCTTCGCACAGGACGAGATCATGATCATGGATAAGCTCACGACCTATATCGGGCTGCGCGGCGACTGGTGGCGGACCTATGACGGAGAAGCCAATCAGGTCGGTTCAGCCGGTTATCCCCAGGACTATTCCTCACGGACCGATACGGCCTACAGCCCGAAATTGGCTCTGGTGTACAAACCCCTCGAGCTAACCACCCTGCGGTTTGACGCCGGCAAGGCCTTCCGGCCACCGGACGTATATGAGCTCTACAGTACCTGGACAGGCTGGGGCATGACCTATAGCGGCAATCCTCATCTAAAACCGGAAACCACTTCCTCCTGGGATATTGGCGTGAAGCAGGGCCTCTGGAAAGGCGCTACCTGTGGAGTCACCTACTTCGAGAACTACTTGGAAGATCTGATCTACCCCGAATATGTTTCCTCTACCCAGGTGGATTATATCAATGCCGCCAAGGCTCAGAGCAAGGGCGTCAAACTCGATGCTGATCAGCGTATCAGCGACTGGCTGCGCCTCTACGCCAACTGTACCTTCGACTATGCCACAATAAAAAAGAATGATTACGACCCAGCCTCGGATGGCAAACGCCTGGTCGATTTACCGGCACGCATGGCGAATTTGGGAGTGGAACTGACGCAGGGGCCGGTTGCCGGAACGCTTACCTGCCGCGATGTGAGCCGCCGCTACGGAGACGACGATGTTTATAACAATGCCAATGTAAAGGGCGTGTTGGGCTCCTTTGACCCCTATTACACGATCGATACCAAGCTAAGCTACCAGATCACGAAGTGGGGCACACTATCTTTCGCGGTTGATAATATTCTCAATAAAGAACGCTTTGACTATTACCTGTGCCCGGGAAGATCCTGGAACAGCGAACTGACCCTTAAGTTCTAGCCGGATGGGGTGACGTGGAGATTTTGTTAAACCCAAAACCATACCGGAGGAAAATAATGACAAGCTTTGGCTTCCATCAACCCACCCTGAAGAGGACGGCCGGAAAGCTCTCCTATGATCGAACCAAAGAACAACAGGCGGTCTGCTTATTATCCCAGGCCGGAGGAGTGCTATTCTGGGCGGTTTGTCTAGTTGTCATGCTTCTGCTCTTGCAGGGAGATCCAAGCGCGCAGGCCGAAACCATCACCTACACCGACAAGCTCGGCCGGGTTGTGCGTGTTACCGCGCCGGTCAGGCGCGCGGTCTGCCTGCAGTTCTATGAGTTGCTCCCTGCCCTTAACTGCTGGGACCAGGTCTGCGGCGTGAGCCGCTGGGCCTACAAGAATGACCTCATCCTGGCCACCAGGTCGGAGATCGCAAAGACCATCCCCGCGGTCGGACCCGGCACGGAGGTCAACATGGAGGCCCTGCTTAAGCTCAAGCCTGATCTCGTCATCACCTGGACGTTCAAACCAGAGCAGGTACAGTTCATGGAGCGCCAGGGGCTGACTGTCATTGCGGTCTATCCCGAGAGCCTCTCTGAACTGTATGCCGTCATGGACCTGTTTAGTCGGGTGTTCGGCAAGGAGCGCCGCATGCAAGAGATCAAGGCGCAGATGGACATCTGCCTGAGCGTTATCCGCACCCATACCACGCGCATCCCCCCCGCCAAGCGCTACCGCGCGCTTTGGCTGGAATCCAGGCCAACCTCGGTGGCAGGCTCCCTAGGGGTAACGCAGGATGTTTTGAGCATGATCGGGGCGACAAATGCGGCTGGCGCCATCCATGAACGAAGCAGGGATGTGACCTTGGAACAGATAATCGCCTACAACCCGGATGTGATCTTCATCTGGGGTAACGCATCCTACAGCGCCACGGATATCCTTACCAATCCGCAGTGGAGTTCCATCAAGGCCGTGAAAACCGGCCGTGTGTATAAGGCTCCGGAATGGTCCACCTGGTCGCCGCGTCTCGCGCCGGTTGCCCTATGGATGGCCGCGCGCACCTATCCGGAATATTACAAGGATGTCAATCTGGAGAAGATGATTGATGATTTCTACCGCCAGACCTACGGACTCACTTATAAGAAGGTAGCGAAGATTGAAGGCTAAAACTCCACTCTTCTTTCTGATCGTACTTTCACCGTTACTGGCAGGCTGGTGTGCGCTGTTCCTGGGGGCCTATGATATTTCACCCTTACTGGCGCTCAAAGTCATGGCACAAACCCTGCGGCCCTGGGAGGTTGCACCGGATATGCCGGAAAGTGGCATTATACTGAATATCCGGTTGCCTCGTATTCTTCTGGCCGGAATCGTCGGGCTCGCTCTGTCCACCTCAGGCGCGACCCTGCAGGGCATTTTCCGTAACCCTCTGGTGGATCCTTTTATCCTGGGCATATCCGCCGGAGCAGCCCTGGGTTGTGCGCTGGCCATCGGCTTCTTCCCGATCCTGCCCATCCCAGTCATGGCCTTTGCTGGCGGCATCCTGGCTGTGCTCCTTGCCTACAGTATGGCCAAGACTCAAGGAGAGGTCTCGCGCCTGGCACTCATCCTCTCAGGCGTGATCGTATCGGCCTTTTTCACGGCCCTGGTCTCTGCTGTGAAGTTCCTTGTTGACCCGCACAAGCTCCAGAACATAGTCTTCTGGCTCATGGGCAGCTTTGCACTGGCAGACTGGCGCTTGGTGCGCATCGCTGCGCTCGGTATCGGCCTTGGTTGTGTGCCGGTTGTGTTGATGCGCTGGCGGCTCAATGCCCTGAGCATGGGCGAGGAAGAGGCTCGGACGTTGGGGGTGGACGTTGGGCGCGAGCGCCTGCTCCTGATTGCCGCAGCAACGCTTATGGCCAGTAGCGCTGTGGCGGTCAGCGGGATTATCGGCTGGGTGGGGCTCATGGTTCCGCACCTCATCCGCATGCTCGCCGGTCCTGATCATAAGCGCCTGGTGCCCTTGAGCATGGCGGCCGGGGCGACCTGCATGATTGTAGCTGATACCATCGCCCGCACAAGCACCGGGTTTGACCTGCCGGTCGGCATCATCACCGCCATCCTAGGCGCCCCATTTTTCTTTTATCTCATGCGGCGGGGATATGCCCTGAGTTGGAAAGGATAGCACATGCTCACGGTGGATAGACTGAGTTTCAGACATGCGGGGTCAAGGCGTGATATCCTTAAGGAAGTCAGCTTCAACCTTCCCGAAGGGGCCGTAACCGCCGTGCTGGGTCCCAATGGTTCAGGTAAGACCACGCTCTTCAAGTGCCTGGCCGGAACATGGCATCCCTACCGGGGAAGCATCGCTCTTGCGGGTCAGGACATCACAAAGTTCACACCTGCCAAACGTGCCCGGATGATCGCGGTCGTGCCGCAGGAGCATGAGCCCCCGTTCCCCTATTCCGTGCTGGAAGCGGTGCTGTTGGGCCGGACTGCATATGTAAGCCTCTTTGCCGCCCCGACAGCTGCCGACTACCAGGTGGCCAGGGAGGCAATAGCCACCGTGGGTATCAGCCATCTACAAGATCAGCCCTATACCCGCATCAGCGGAGGTGAGCGCCAATTGACCCTTGTAGCGCGTGCCCTGGCGCAGGAAACTCCGCTCCTGCTGCTGGACGAACCCACCTCCCACCTGGATCTGAAAAACCAGACCATGGTAATGCGGATCATCAGGCAGGTCGTCCGTCAAAAGGGCCTGACCGTACTCATGACCCTGCATGACCCCAACCTGGCCTCCCTTTATGCCGGACAGGCCGTACTGCTCACCGACGGACAGGTCTTTGCGGCTGGAGCGCCCCAGACAGTTATCACCTCGGAGAATCTCATGCGCATGTACGCCATGGAACTCCGTCTGATCAGTGAAAATGGCACAAGCTGTATCGTGCCCAAGGTAGAGGTATGATAGAAATCAGAGGACTGACCAAGATCTACGGCGCCATACGCGCCGTGGATGATATCACCTTGACCATCAAGGAAGGCGAGGTCTTCGGCCTCCTTGGTCCAAATGGGGCAGGTAAGACCACCACTATCCGCATGCTCACGACACTGACGAAACCTGATGCAGGGTCATGTTCTATTTCCGGCCTGGACACCATGCGCGATGCAATGGCGCTCAAGAGTCACTTCGGCGTGGTCCCTCAGGAGATCAACCTCGACCGTGAACTCTCTGTCTATGAGAACCTTCTTATTTACGCCATGCTGCACTGCGTTGCCAACCGGGAAAAGGCGATCCGCCAGACCCTGGAGATGGTCGATCTCTGGGATCGGCGTGAATCACTGGTCTTAAGCCTGTCGGGAGGCATGAAACGCCGTTTGCTCATCGCGCGGGCACTGCTGCCGGGACCGGCCGTGCTCTTCCTGGATGAGCCTTCCATAGGTCTTGATCCCCAGATCAGACGACAGATGTGGGATGTTATCCGCAAGACCCGAATCGAAGGCCGCACGGTCGTTATCACCACGCATTATATCGAAGAAGCCGAAGCCTTGTGCGATCGTGTTGGTATCCTGTCGCGAGGCCGTCTGATCGCACTCGATACACCGGCTGGCCTCAAGAAAAGCGTGGGCGCCTATGTCGTGGAGTTCATCGATGAGATCGGCCGGTTGGTGCAGGAGATCTGTCAGGACAGAGAAGAAGCACATGCGAAGGCCCAGGTGCAAAACGGCAGTGTGACCGTGCGTAAGTCCAACCTCGAAGACGTATTCGTCAAGTTGACCGGGGAGCGTATAGAATGAACAGAAGCGGCTGGTATCCTGTTTTCCTGCGTGAGATGCTCCTGTTCCGGCGCAAGCTCCTGAAGCTCGGTTATCTATTTTCCGCCATGATCTCGCCCATCATCTATTTGATCGCGTTTGGTTTCGGACTGGGCAGGAAGGTTAATATGGGGGGCATGGATTATCTGAGCTTTCTCATCCCCGGCCTGGTGGCCATGAGCTCCATGAACAATTCATATACCTGGGTGGCCAACTCCCTCAACTTGAACCGCCTGTATTTCAAGAACTTCCAGGTCTTTATCCAGGCTCCGGTGAGTTCAGGGGCAATCATGATCGGCGAGGTGCTGGCCGGCATGGTCAAGGGGCTCTTCGCCTCGGCCCTGATTATGATCATCGGTCTCATCTTCGCCCCCGGTTTTCATCTGAGCATAACGTTCCTCTTTACCCTGCTCCTTAACTGTTTCCTGTTCTCCAACCTGGGGGTGATAACCGGCATGCTCGCCAAGAGCCATGAGGATACGGCCACGTATTCCAATTTTTTTATCATGCCCATGGCATTCTTCAGTGGCACGTTTTTCACCATCGACAAGATGCCGGGTGTGCTCAAGGCAGTGGTATATTGCCTACCGCTTACCCATACCAATATCCTGATCAGAAAAACTAGCCTCGATCTGGAGGCGTTGATTTCTCTCACGGTCCTGATCATCTGCGCCCTGGTGTTTTTCCTCTATGGCTCACGGTTGATCAGGAATTACAGCGAGTAAGGAAGAAGAAAACTATGAAAATAGTCACCATCATGTGGGCCAGTTACCTGCCGCTTATGCAAGAGACTGCAGCACAACTGGATATCGAGCTTCAGGCCTATTCCACCAAACAGCTTACGACCTATCCAGAGCTTGTCCATGACGCCCTAGTAAAACTGCAACAGGCGGATACGATCCTCTTGTGGCGCACGAATGACGCCTTCTGGGAAGAGCTTGAGCCGGAGCTGCGATCCTTGCGGGAACGTATCCCGCTTATCGTGGTCAGTGGTGACCCATCCACCTGGGCACTCTCTACACTCAACCCTGAGATTATCGCCACGGTTTACCGTTATATATTGCTCAATGGCCGGGCAAACATGGAAAACATGTTCCGCTATCTGCTGAACTCGCTCTTCGATTCGACCATAAAGTATGCTGCACCTGAGGAGGTTGCCTGGCAGGGCATCCATCATCCGGGCCTGGGTGAGGTTTTCCAGACCACGGAAGATTACCTCACATGTTACCGCAACCACCTCTCCTTCACCCCGCAGGCCTATGTCGGTCTACTCTATCCGCGCACCAACTGGGTCAGTGGTAACCTGGCAGTGGAAAGCGCCCTGATCGCCAACCTGGAGGCCCTGGGTCTGGGCGTCATCCCGATCTTTCTCTATGCACTAAAGGACAAGGCTTTAGGAAATCTTAGCGGTGTGGAGGTGATCGAGCGCTATCTCATGCAGGACAGCCGGGTCCTGGTGAATAGTATCATCAAGCTCACAGCCTTTTTCCTGGCCAATACCCGCGGCGGTATTAAACAAAGCGAGGCCACTGATGGAGCAAAGCTTCTGAAGAGGCTTAATATCCCGCTTTTCGCACCGGTCATCTCCTATTACAAAGACCCGGAAGCATGGCTGAACGACCCGAATGGTCTGGGATCACAGGTGGCTTGGAGCATTGCCATGCCAGAGTTCGAGGGAGTGATCGAACCTATGGTGGTGGGCGCCACCCATGGTATTGCCCAGCCGGAAGGGGAAACCTATGTACCACTACCTGAGCGTATCAAAAAACTGGCAAGCCGTGTAGCGGCCTGGGTGAGACTCTGTGGCAAGCCAAACCATGAAAAAAGAGTGGCCCTTATCCTTCACAATAACCCTTGTGCCTCGGTGGAAGCTACAGTCGGTGCCGGGGCACACCTTGATACGCTCGAAAGTGTTGCGGATATCCTGAAAAAGCTTGAGGCCCTGGGTTACCAGGTAAACCCGCCCGCTGATGGAAAGGCCCTGATCGATGAAATCATGGGGAAAAAAGCCATCTCGGAATTCCGCTGGACTACGGTGGACGAAATCGTAGCCAAGGGCGGCACGCTTGATCTGATAACCACAGAAACGTACCTGAGCTGGTTTGAGGAACTCCCCCCTTCAAAGCGTGAACATATGTGCCAGGCCTGGGGCAACCCTCCCGGTGAAGCTAAAGACGGCATCCCTCCTGCCATGGTCCATGAGGGCCGCATCGCAATTACTGGTGTGAGCTTTGGTAATGCCGTGGTATGTGTGCAGCCCAAACGCGGGTGCGCAGGACCGCGCTGCGACGGCGAGGTCTGCAAGATTCTGCACGATCCGGCTGTGCCGCCGCCGCACCAGTACGTGGCTACCTACAAGTGGCTTTCCCGTGTGTTCGGAGCCGACGCGATCATCCATGTAGGTACGCATGGCAACATGGAATTTCTGCCTGGCAAGGCCACTGGCCTCTCCAGCGGCTGCTTACCGGATATCAGCATCGATACCATGCCCCACCTCTACATCTATAATGCAGATAATCCGCCGGAGGGCATAATAGCCAAGCGCCGAGCGAACGCCGTATTGGTGGACCATTTGCAGACCGTCATGGTACAGGGCGAATTCTACGGCGACTTGGACCAGACCGCACGTTTGCTGGAGGAATATGCTAAATATCAACACACCGAGCCTGCCAAGGCGCACACCATAAGTCATATGATCATGGAGAAGGTCAAGACTCTCAACCTCCTGGACGGCCGGACCGAGCTTACCCATGCGAATTTTCCGGAGATGCTTGGTGTGATCCATGAGAGGCTCTCACTACTCAAGAACACCACCATCCCCAAGGGCATGCACCTCTTTGGCCACTTGCCGGAAGGCGAGAAGCTCGTGGATTTCATCTATGCCATCATGCGTTATGAAACCGGGCCTGAGTCCCTGCGGGGGGTTGTCTCGGGCCTCCTGCAGCGACTGTCAACATTGGAAGACGAGGCCCTGCGGGACAAGACTGAGGCCCTGGCAAGGGATATGTGCCGGGCGTATGTCCTGAGCGGAACACCACTGGATGTTACGCTTGGGATGGACTATCGGCCTTTGCCCGATGACGTTATGAAAGTCCGGACCTTGGAAGAAGAGATCAGCAAGATCATGGCAGACGTGCAGGCCAGTGATGAGATGGGTTCGCTCATAAATGGTCTCACCGGAGGATTTATTGAACCAGGGCCGTCTGGACTTATCACCCGAGGCCGGGCTGACATTCTTCCCACGGGCCGCAATTTCTATGCCCTTGACCCGCAGCGCATCCCCTCTCCAGCGGCTTGGATGATCGGGAAGAAGCTGGCCGATAGTACTCTAGCCAAATACCTGGAGGAAGAAGGGTCATATCCGGAGAACATCGCCTTTTACTGGCAATGCTCGGATATCATGTGGGCAGATGGTGAGGGGCTTGCCCAGATGATGTATCTCCTGGGTGCCAAACCCCTCTGGCAGGAAAACGGTCGATGCAAAGGCTATGAAATCATGGCGCAGGCCGAGCTGGGACGCCCGCGTATCGATATTACGGTCAGGGTCTCGGGCATAACGCGAGACAATTTCCCGGCAACGATCGACATGCTGGATTCCGTCGTGCAGTCTGTGGCAATTCTGGATGAACCGCTGGAACAGAATTTTATCCGCAAGCACACTTTGGAGCGCCTTGGGCAGAACACAATAACGGACAGCGAGGCCCTGCGCCAGGCCACCTACCGGATCTTTGCCAGCCAGCCCGGTACGTATCAGGCCGGCACCCAACTGGCCGTATATGCATCGGCCTGGAAGACCGAGCAGGACCTAACAGATGTATTCCTGTATTGGAACGGCTATGCCTATGGCAAGGGCAGTTTTGGGGTCAGCGCACATGCAAGCTTGAAGGAAAACCTCAAGACCGTAGTTTTAAGCTTCAACAAGACCGTAACAGACGAGTATGACCTTACCGGGTGCTGCTGCTACTTTGGTGCGCACGGTGGGATGATCAATGCCGCCCAGCTGGTCTCGGGCCGTAAGATCCGCAATTACTACGGCGATACCCGTGAACAGGATCAGGTCAGTGTGCGCACGCTCTCCGATGAACTCAGGCGCATAGCGCGAGCCAAGATCCTCAACCCTGTCTGGATTGAGGGTATGAAGGAACACGGCTATAAGGGTGCCAGTGAGATCAGTAAGCGTGTAGGCCGACTCTATGGCTGGCAGGCCACTACCAAGGCTGTGGATGGTACGGTCTTTGATGATATCACCCGCACTTTCATGATGGACAAGGAGAATCGTGCGTTTTTCGAGGCCAACAATCCCTGGGCGCTTGAGGAGCTTTCGCGTCGTCTGATCGAGGCCGCCGAGCGCGGCCTATGGGAGCCTGCCGCGGATGTAAAGCAGGCCCTCAAGCAAGTCTATGTCGAGATCGAAGGCTGGATTGAAGAGCGCATGGGTGAGGTCCATGGCGAGTTCCAGGGCGGTAGCGTGGATATCATCACCAGCGATCAAGTCTCGACCTGGAAAAAGAAGATGCAGGAGGTACTTTCATGATTTTCCCCTTGAGTGCAATCGTGGGCCAGGAAGAGATGAAGACCGGTCTGATCGTCAACGTCATAGATCCATCCATTGGCGGGCTTCTGATCATGGGCGAAAAAGGCACAGCCAAGAGCACGGCGGTTCGAGCTCTTGCCGATCTTCTACCCGAGATGCAGTCTGTGGCAGACTGCCCCTTTTCCTGCAATCCTGATGATTTTCTATGTACCCGTTGCAGGAATGCAGCCGCTACCGGGGTTGGTCTTAAACGCTCAACTAAGCGCATGCGGGTGGTCGAACTACCGCTAGGTATCACCGAAGACCGGCTGGTGGGCACGCTCGATATCGAACATGCCATCCAGAAAGGAGAAAAACGCTTCGAGCCAGGACTCCTGGCAGAGGCCAACCGCAACTTCCTCTACGTGGACGAAGTCAATCTGCTGGAAGACCATATCGTGGATCTGCTGCTGGATTCGGCTGCAATGGGAGTCAACACGGTCGAGCGCGAAGGGGTCTCATTCACCCACCCGGCACGCTTCATCCTGGTGGGCACCATGAACCCCGAGGAGGGTGACTTACGACCACAACTTCTGGACCGCTTCGGGTTATGCGTAAATGTACACGGGTTGACTGATAAGGCCTTGCGGGTGGAAATCCTCAAGCGTAAGGCTGCTTTCGATGCCGATCTTGAAGCTTTTGCTCAGCAGTGGGTGGATGAGCAGACCCGGCTTGCAGAGCAGATCATTCACGCCCAGCAGCGACTGAAATCCCTTCCTGTAGGCGATGAAGTTCTGGAGCATATTGTGGATATCACCACGAGCTTAAATCTTGATGGCCATCGTGCGGACATCGTAATTATGAAGACCGCTCGGGCTTTGTGTGCATTGCGTGACAAGAAGGGCATTGATGGCGAGGACATCCGTGAGGCTGCTTCACTGGCATTGGGCCACCGCCTGAAGCGGCTGCCATTTGAGGAGATGGGCGCAGGTGATGCCAAGCTGAAGAAAGTCCTGGCAGGAATATAACCCTATGAGGACAACGGGAACGCCCAACGTAGTGAGCGAGGATACTCAGAACAATGAACTTCACTGATTTCATCGGGCATGAGGATGCCAAACTGGCCCTCATCTTGAACGCCATTGATCTAAAATGCGGCGGAGTTCTCTTCATCGGGTCCAAGGGATGCGGAAAATCCTCGCTCGCCCGACTTCTGCCCGATATTCTTGACGCAGGGGCTCCTTTTGTCGAGCTGCCGCTGAACATCACCGAGGACTCCCTCTTGGGTGGCATCGCCCTCGAACAGACTATTGTCTCCGGTCAAAAAAAGCTGCAGCCGGGCATCTTAAGCCGCGTAAACGGCGGCGTACTGCATATCGATGACGTAAATCTGCTTAATCTGGATATCATGGCCCATATCCTGGAGGTGCATGGCCGGGGTTCACAGGTGATCGAACGCGAGGGATTATCAGAACGATGTACCTCACGATTCATCATTGTGGCCGGTATGAACCCGGAATCGGGAGCTCTTTCGCTCCACCTGCTGGACCGCTTCGGCCTGTGCGTTCTCTGGGAAACATTGAGCGATAAAGCAGAACGTATTGCCGTCATGAAGAGCTCAACTCCGACCCTTTGGCCTGCAAATAATGCGATAAAATCCAATCAATCCTATTTCATGAGAGCTATTCCACCAACTCCATCTATGCCTATCCCTCTCCAGCAAGAGGATAGAGTAAAAGATTCCCAACTCCAGCAAGGTTATCTGACCCGAGTCATTGGTAATGATCTGGCTGCACTCAAGGCCAGGATAGCTGTGGCACGTTCAAGGCTGGAACACATTGTAATTAACGATACGATCCGTGCCTATATCGCCGAGCTTTGCCTAAGGGCTGCCATCAGCGGCCACCGGGGCGATATCCACTTGTTGTATGCTGCTCGGGCCTATGCAGCTTGGCAGGGGCAACCAGAAGTCAGCCAAACTGATGTAGATTCGGTAGTGCACCTGGTGCTAAGCCACCGGCAGCGGCATGTGACGGAACCTGAACATGAACATTCCCACCCCTCACTTAAGGATCAGCCAAACAACGAGAAACAGGACCAGCAAGACCGAGAAAATGCGCCGCTGGAGGTGGCATCGCCGCAGGAGACTCAGCCTGATGACGCCACCCCCCTGGATACCAGCCCGCAGGAACGCCCATCTCATCCCCGCGAAGAGGTGCATGTTACGGGTGAGGTATTCAAGACCAGGCGCCTGGTATTTCGTAAGGACTGCATCAAGCGCAACTCTTCTGGCCGCCGTACAAAGACCATGAGTAAGGATATGGGTGGCCGGTACGTGAAAAGCACACCCCGAGGCAAACAGGACGTGGCCATCGACGCCACGCTGCGCGCAGCAGCTCTGTTTCAGAGTGTACGCGGTCGGACAGGCCGGCTTATCATTAAGGAGGAAGACCTGCGGTACAAACAGCGTGAAAAACGGATGGGCCATCTCGTGATCTTCGTAGTGGACGGTTCCGGTTCTATGGGCGCGAGAGCACGTATGAGCGCCGCTAAGGGTGCGGTGCAATCGCTGCTGGCAGATTGCTACCAGCGCCGAGACAAGGTGGCCATGATCGTCTTCCGGAAGGACCGGGCCGAGGTCGTCCTCTCGCCTACCGCCAGTGTGGCGCTAGCCACCCGGAGGCTCACGGAAATTCCCGTAGGTGGTAAGACCCCGCTAGCCTCAGGTCTCTTGGAGGCCTATCGGCTTATCCAACGTGTGGCTATGAAATCCCCGGAAACGCGTTTTTTGCTCACCCTTATCACGGATGGTCGCGCCAATCACGGTCTTGGTGAGGAAGATATGGCTCGGGAACTAGCTCAGCTCACCAATTTGCTTGCTCATGCACCGTCCGCAGACAGCATCGTGATCGACACTGAGGACAAGTCCGGCCTGATGCGTATGGATCTGGCCGCCGGACTCGCCGCACAGCTCCAGGCGGATTATTATATCATCGATAGTTTGAAAGCCGATTACCTTGCCGGAATTGTGCAGATGAAAATGTCCGGCAAGGAGCAATAAGACTTCGATCCTGTACCCTTACCAGGTCGGATGCCCTGATTGTCTGTGAGCTTTCATAGATTGGTGCAACCTTAGCTGTTTTTGTGAACCAGATAAAAGTAAATATAGCCCCACAAGCTCTTAATGTATAGCTCCCGTGGGGAATTATGACCCTCATCTTCAAATCTTTCGATTGTAGATACGCCGGTAGTCTTTCTTGAGATTGTCTCTGAAGTTCGGGTGAGCGATCTTGATAAGAGATTTTGCCCGATCCGGAAGTGATTTGCCTCGTAAGTCTGCACTACCGTATTCAGTGACCACATAGTGAATGTCGCTCCTGGTAGTGGTTACAATGGCGCCTTCATCTATATGAGGAACGATACGTGATATTTTTCCGCCTGTTGTTGTGGAATGAAATGCCAGGATGGAGCGGCCACCTTGTGACCATGATGCTCCTCTAACGAAGTCCGCTTGCCCTCCTGTAGCACTGAACTGCTTATAACCAATGGACTCCGAGACCGCCTGGCCCGTGAGATCAACCTGAAGGGTCGAATTGATGGAAACCATATTGTCGTTCCGTGCAATGTTGGCAGGGTTGTTCGTGATGTGTACAGGGAACATATGGACCATGGGGTTGTTATGCACGAACCGGTATAGTTTCTCGGTGCCCATGAAAAAGGTTGCCACCATCTTCCCGGGGTGAAAATTCTTCCGTGCACAAGTGATAACTCCGGCCTCCACCAGGTCCACAACTCCATCGGAGAACATTTCAGTATGGATACCCAGGTCTTTCTTGTTCATGAGGAACCGCAGGATAGCATCCGGCATAGAGCCAATACCCAATTGCAGACAATCGCCATCCTTAATGAGTTCGGCGCAATACCTGCCAATCTTCTCATCGCTGTCGGTGATCTCGGGTGGTTGCATGATAACGGGTTTGGAGTTGCACTCCACCATGTAGTCAATCTTTGAAACATGAATAAATGAATCGCCCAGAGTCCTGGGCATATGTGGTGTCACCTCTGCAATCACCAATTTGGAGCTCTCTGCAGCAGACTTGGTATAATCGACCGAAACCCCGAAAGAGCAGTAACCGTGCTCATCCGGTGGTGAGACCATGCACATGGTTACGTCCACCGGCAGGATTCTCTCAGTGAAAAGCCTGGGGACCTGGCTGAAATGGGACACCGTGAAAATGGCTCTTCCGTCATGGATGGCCTTGCGTGTACTGGCACCCGCAAACAGTGAGTTGTGGATGAAATGACCCTCCATTTCCGGGAGGCAGTACTCGGATACACCCATGGAATCCATGTCTACGATCTCCACTTTCTTGTAGGCATCCTTGTTGCTAACGAGGGTCTTCAGGAGCAACTCTGGTGATCCGCCTAAATGGCCCACAACTACACGGTCACCGCTTTTGACGTGACTGACGGCCTCTTCCGCGCTTACTACTCTACTCTTGTATGTCTCCCTCCAACATTTCATGGTGCGCTCCTTGTTCCCGGTCATGTTGTGTCAGGGATCGGCGATTCGAAATGCGTCTCACTAGAATCCTTTCTTCTGTGGAGCAACATAGATCAGGTCAAACAGTTCGCTCGGAGCTCATTTGTATGTGCGATATTGCCTCTTTGCCATGTTTGAGGAGTCTATACATACCTTATTGCCCGTCGAATAACAATCCCTTTAGCGATCATCACCATGCCAATGAGACTCACTACGCACACAAGCACTATCAGCCAAATCGAGGAACCCATTAACACAAAAATCCCGCATAAAAGCACGAGAATCCCGGCTAATAGATGAAGGCTATAGGATTGATGCCAAATGATCTGCTTTGTAATATTGTGACACGCATATGGGGTTATAAACCTCTGCCTTAGGTACCCTGCCACAGCCACATGGTCCCCATCATTCACAATAGGCTGTTCTCCTGTGGGCACATTCACAAAGCAGTCGCCAACCTTGAATAGACCCCTCTGCGCAGCAGAGAAGATACCTTCTCGCTTTTCCACTTACCCCTCCAAAAATCTCAACACATAATCATCATCCCTGCAACCTTCAACCATGGCAATGCTCTCAACTTTTCTGCTCCGACCTTCCCTCTTGATGTACACAAGGACATTTACTGTTGCAGCGATCAGGCTCCGTGGCACTCCGGGTACAACCTCCTGAACCAGTTGCTCTATCCGAATGAGTCCTTCCCTCGGACCATTCGCATGAATAGTGCATAACCCTCCTGGATGGCCTGTGTTCCAAGCTTTCAATAGGCCCAAGGCCTCCCCTCCTCGCACCTCTCCAACAATGATACGGTCAGGCCGCAAGCGCATGGTTGCCTTGAGCAAGGAAGTGATATCCGCAGCATCACAGGTCCTCAGAGAGACACAATCCTTAACCTCGCACTGAAGTTCAAGGGTATCTTCTATGAGCACAATACGATCCTCGTATCGAGCTATCTCAGCCAGAATGGCATTGGCCAAGGTAGTCTTTCCAGAACCGGTCCCGCCGACGACCAATATGTTCTGCTTATCCTTGACCGCTTCTTTCAGGAAGTCGGCAGCTTCCCCGGTCATGATTCCCTGGCTCACATAATTATCCAGGGTGTAAACCATAAGGGCCTTTTTACGAATTGTTATAGTCGGCCTTTCCACCACCGGCGGAAGCATCCCCTGAAACCGTTCTCCTGATCCCGGAAGCTCTGCAGAGAGAATAGGGTTATCCGCATTGCATATGGTGTTCGTCTTCGAGCTGACTATTCGTATGATCCGCTCAGCATCAGCAGCGCCCATGTCCTGACCTGTATAGGACCGTCCGGTACTTAACCGGTCAACCCACAGACAACCATCAGGATTGAGCATAATCTCGATCACATCTTTATCCTGCATAAGATCCTGAATAGTTGGGCCGAAGGAGCTCGTGAGCATGTCATAGACCCTACTGTTCATTTGCTGTTCACGTTTCCTAAAGTCCATGTGAGTAGCTCCTTTTTTTAAGACACAGCTTGTGGAATGATTTTTTCTTCTTCCTCTCTAGTGTCTTCTCCAGTAGGAGAGGGCTTTTCAACCTTCGGTGTAGGTTTCAAAAGGAGATCATCCCTCATTACAAACACAGGCGCTTTATCCGGATAATTCTTGTATTTGAATGTGCTTATCAGTGGATCATACGACTTGAACCTTACAATGGCTGTAAGGTCAGGGAGTTTCATGAGTTCTGCGGGCAGGAAGAGACTTTCTCTCTTTGTCCGCTCAGCCAGGGAAGTCCCATCCCGATTATCGTTCACACCCATGGACCGGGTCTTGTTCATTTCAATATATTCTGTTTCACTTAAGATATCGGTACTGACCCTTGCAGATATCGGGTCATCCACGTTGAACATGATCTTATTTCCACAGGCATTGATAATGCTCTGCCGGTGATTGACAGAATATGTCTGATCGATCTGCCCGTAGTCCTGGATGCCGATGAAGACACATCCTCCCTTGCTCCGGGCCATGGTCAGTAGCTTGACAATAGTGGGAAGTCTCTGTAGGGTACCAAACTCATCCAGGAAAAAAAAGATCCTCCTCTCTGTTGACTCAGACAGAGATAACACCTGCCTCCCGACCAAATCCACAAAGAGGGATAGAATGGGCCGGAGGGCCTCCTGAATGATCGAGTAATTTGTGATGTAGATCATTCCTTTTCCATTTTGCAGCCAGTCCTTAATTTGAAATGTGCCATCTATATCAGCCATGTATTTGAGTCCTTTTGCGTATTCCATCAAGGTACCGAAGACTCCCTGAGATTGAGTAGATCCAGGTAATTCGATATGCTTGGCTGCCCCTTTGCCATCCGGAATGCTCTGCAGTTTTTCGAGGACATATTCGGCTTCTGAAGTAACAGTATCCCAAATATGCCTGTTGGTTGTCTGGTTTTCGCTGTAAAGATAATACAGAATTCCAGCGAATACATCCCGCGCCGCATCCGGGAAGAATGTATCCATCTGAGAGATGGAATGGGGAATAAGTGATGTTGCAATAGCGTCGATATCCATGGGAGTCTCGATCTCATTGAAAAGGTTCCATCCAACGGATCTTGCATCGAGGGGATTGAAGATGATGTCTTTTTCCTCGTCATAGAAACGTCTTAAGTAATCCCCTTTGAAGTCGTATATGATTGCCTGTGCATTCCGTTTCTTCAAGTCTTCAATGATCTGGGCTGCACAATTTGTTTTTCCAGCTCCGGGTCCTCCTATAATGAAAGTGTGTCTGGGTTCTAAAGATTTGGGCATGCGGACACTGCCAATATGCAGTCCGGGCTCATCTTTCCTTTTCTTCACTTCATAATTGAATTCTTGAATCGTACTGAGTCTTGATCCTCGGATATGTCTCCGGTCAGACTGATACTTTGCCTTGTCATGAAAGAACATCCAGGTCGGGATATAAAAAATGTACACAGATGAACACCAGAAGAAGATGTTACGCATGGTATGAAATATGTAGATTGAATAAGTCCGCAGGGGAGCACAGGCTGCGATTCTTTGGGCAGTGGCATATGCTATTGTGCCATTGGGGTTTATGAACTTCAATCTTGCTGTCGGCCACATGATGTATGCAAAGAGCCATTGAGAGGCTGAACGGATCGAGGCCTTATCGATTTTGTACCAGCAGGCGAGGAAGGACAGCAGTACATGGAAGCAGAAGAGTATGGTTATAATCTTGGTATGCATCTGGATGGACATGCGGACTTGGTTCCACCAGGTCTCGAACCCTTCATAGCTCTGGCTTTGTACCGGGTATTTTTTCATAACATTCCATTCCTCCTTAGCAAGGATCAATCAGATCCGAATACAAATAGGGGTTTCTCAATCCACTTGATGTTCTCTTTCCTGATTGGTCCAAAATAGCGGCTGTCGAAGCTGTTGTTGTACGTGCTGGCAAAAAAATATTCCCCCTGCCTGAGGATATATTTACGGTATATTCTGGGTAAGGGGAGGCCCTGCGAATCATTTTGTTTCACCGGTCCAAAGTACTTACCGTTAATGTAGAGCCCGGCTGTAGAGACATCAACGATATCGCCCTGTTTTGCAGCCACAGGTTTCGTGAGGTAGAACCTCAGGTGTTCAGGGAGCCATCTTCTTGATTTCATCAGGCCATAAACATTCCGGGGTATGTCAAAGGCACAGATCATCTCTCTTTCAATCCGGTCAGGATGATTAATCCAGTAAATACCCTTAGGAAGGCTCGGCGTTATCTGGAACATGATCTTATAGCTCAAAACCTTACACGCAATCATACATCCCACTACTATCAGGAGAGCATGGATCAGTGGTCTCAGCTCGGCCTTTTTCCTCCACATCAATTACACTCATTATTCATTGAAGCGAATACGGCCTCAGAATCATGTCCCGGTTCACCATCACATTGAACTTATAGCCCGGTCTGATCTCAATGGTTGGGGCAACATTGAGCTCACGATCAAGGAGCTTCTGTCCTGCCTGATTAATTCCGCTCGCCGCATCTCCTGCCATCTGCTGTCTTGTAGTGGGATAGTTGCCTTCAGAGTTATTGCCACCAGCCTGACGGGCTCCAACACTTAAGAACGTGCTCAAAAGAACAGCTCCTGCAATTCTTCCATAATGATAATTAACCTGGTCATTTGCCCCGGCATACCCGGAAAGGTCGGTACCCTGCATGCCATTCAAGAGGATCGATGATCCATCCGGAAAAATCATCCTGGTCCAAACCTGCATAACTCTGTCTTGCCCCCAGGAGATCTGATTGTCGTAGGTCCCGATCAGCTTGGTTCCCTGCGGGATCAGAAGATATCTTCCGGAGACCGAATCATAGACATTCTCCCGGAGCTGGGCGATGATCTGCCCTGGCAAGTCGGAGTTTATGCCTGTGATCAGGACTGCAGGCAGCACGGTTCCGGCCATGACCTGGTAAGGGGATGCAGGCTCCTGGATCTGGTGTTCCAGGTATATTGCTTCATCGGATTTTTTTGACTCATCGAGGAAGGCCCTTTTCCTGGCCTGGTCAGTATAAGGCTCCTGGCCGCACGGGGACTGAGCCAGCATCATACCAGGAGGCATTGAAGACATGTTCGGCGTTAGAGTTAAGGCAGCTGCAGGGGAGGCCTGTTGCATTCTCGCGGGAGTGCTGGTCTCTGAGAAAAAGATCTTCGATTTCCGGGCCTCGTCAAGCGCCTGTTTCTTCGAGTCTTGTGTCCCTCCTCCCCCTTGGGTGGGCTGATTGTACGGGTCATATGGCTGTGTTCTGCCATATCGTGGATCACCTGCATTAAAGCCGTATTGATAGGGCTGCTGATGACCTGGCTGAGCATTGTTCATGCCGGGCATGTTCGGGTCCATGTAAGAGGAAGGCTGGCCGTTCTTTGCCACATCGCCTGCCTTGCTCCCTCTCATCTGTTCTCCATATGTCTTTGGGAGTTTATCAAAAGATTCCAGGTTCACTTTATCCCGTTGCTCGGCTGCTATCTCAGGGGCCGTGGAAGGCTGAATGGTTTCGGTAGCCCCGCTCTTTTTTGGCCCGAAACCGATCCCGAACAGGACAAAAGCGAGGAAGAAAACACCGCAGAGGAGGCCTACAACCATCTTCTTGTTTAACTTGCTGATGCCTTCAGGTTTCAGTCGTATGTTCTCAAGCATGTTCTCATCCTCCACAGCATGAAAATATCAGTTCACAAAACTCTCCTGATCAAAGGCCGCCCAAGCTGTATTCGTTTGCACTGTTGCGGTAGATGTACACTTTCTCTGGACTCGAAGTGCCGAGCTGCAGCAAGGCTTTGTCGAAAAGCCGGTCCACAATGTAGTAATGCTTCTGATAGCGGTAGTTCACGAGCTGAGAGTCGCTCTCCCTGGTAACGATGAACAGAGGTGGCAGCTCTCCCTGCTCGATGTCGGCTGGGAACTGGATGAATACCTTCTTTCCGTCATCAAAGGCCCTCAAGGGTTTCCAGGATGCACTGCCCTTGATGGAGTAGTTGAAGTTGAGATCCGAGATCTTGAGGTTTGCTATGATGTCCATCTTCGTGTCATTAACGGCATTGATCCTGTTCGTAATACTAGCAAGTTGGTCCTTGGGGTAATACCAGGACACGCCTGCCTGGTAGGTTTCATTGAAGCTCTGGCACTCAAGGTGATAGATATGCTTGTCCGTCGATACGGCGATATTCGTGTGGAGGTTCGAAAGATGAGGCTTCAGGAAGATGTGTACACGCTGGTCCTTTCCTGTCCCGCTTGTTGTCACGTCCAGTGACCATCTTGCAGTATCACCTGCGGCGGGCGGGCTCGTAAGTGTTTCACCCGGCTGGAGCATAATGTCTGTAACGTGGAACGGAGCGCTGTAGATCTCATAGAGGGCTCCTTCCATGTAGTCATAGACGGTTACGGCGTTGATGTACCGGTCCTCAGTGGGCTTCTGGGCAGCCTCCTTGTTCGCCTCATCTATCACTTTGGCTGGGTCCTGATTTTTCTTCCTGGAAGACCCCGTCTCCATTTTCTTGAGCTGAGGACTTGCCACTTTCTTGTAATTCGCCTGGGGCACGGGATCGGCTACGGGGATATCGAATGTGGACCCCTTCTGAGTAGGCGCTTTCACCTGCCGGGCAGGTACGATCTTTTCGTTTTGGGCACACGCTGATATTACAAAAAGACTTATGAGTACTATGACGATACACTTCTTCATGAATTCACTCTCCTCCTCTTAATTCACCCTGGATATGTTGAAGAAATCGATGAAAATCCCGAGCGGATTGGTACGTAGAAGCTTCTCGTCCTTCGGCGTATGAAAGACCAGGTTGAATATGCCTGTATAAGCCTGCCTGGTTAAAGGCGTACCGTTGTTCTCGAAATCCTGCTCATACCAGTTCACCTGGTAGCTATTCTCGCTCATCTTGACAGCGCTCGACACTTCCACGGACACAGCCTTTTTCCCGAGCTGCTTGAATGGGTCCCATTCCTTTGCGTACGCATTCAGCGTGTTCGATCCTTTTGGGGTCAGGAAATTGTATGATGAAAGATAATTATGCCTCATGATAATCGCATCCGTCGGGATGGACCGTATCTGTGTCACGAACTGACCCAGAAAATACTCTGTTGCCGCTTCATTTGGTCTGTATAGCTTGTCAGCTCTGCCTACGAGGTTGACGGCACCATGCTCGTTAACCTCGACTATATAGGGCACGACAGAGGAATTCAGG
This sequence comes from uncultured delta proteobacterium, assembly GCA_963798485.1. Classification (GTDB taxonomy): domain Bacteria; phylum Desulfobacterota; class Desulfomonilia; order UBA1062; family UBA1062; genus MWEI01. The sequence goes on from CAWCTR010000004.1 coordinate 278,859, forward strand.
GCTAAAAATATAAAGCCAACCAACAAAACGATTATGACAGCGAGCTCCCCGAATGCGATAAGCCTCCAGTTTGCCGCCTGCACACGGGCCGCACCGATGAAGTCATCGAAATCCTGTTTTGCCCTCTGGTATGGGGTTTCCGGTTCACCTTCCGGTGTGAACTTCAGCTTTTTAACTATTGCTAGTTTTTCCATTGCTGTTTGTACCTCCTGCCCCTGGTTTGACCTCTGGGCCTTTCCCCGTGCTAGCGCTTCCACCAGTTACTTTGTTGTAGGCTCCTTTCCCCAAACTGACGGCTCCCTTAACCGTCCCGACACTTTTATTTACTACGGTAGCTGCAGCCCTATCTCCGGCAAAACCAAATGCAGCTGCGCCTGCTATAAAATGTGATCCTGATAGATTGGGTCCGCCTGATATAATTCCAGCTGCGAAATTTGGAGCACTCCAGGAAAGGTAAGAAATGACACAAACCATAGAAATACCGCAATACAGCGCATAATTATCATCAGCTACAGGCGTTAGATCCAAACTACCGATGATGTCGTAGGCGATACTGACGATGAGAGCCAGAACCATTAATTTAACTCCAATGGTAAACGTCCCTCCTATAGCCCGTTCAGCCAGCCAGGCAGTCGGCTTGAACACCGCAAACGGAATAAGGATTACAGCGCATACAGTGAAGAGATAGAATTCGATAATTACGATAAACAGATTCCAGGCGATCAAGAAGTATGCAAAGAGCCCCATCAATCCAGTGATAAACTGTAAAGCTGAATTCACTGGGTGGAGAGCAATAGTGGTGAATCCCCCGATGTTGTCAAAAATGGGTTTTGTGGTTTTAAATCCCATGTCGATTATAGCTGATGGATCAAACAAGTTAGCTACCGTTAAGACACTTCCACCTGCTACAAGCCCCGCCTGTGCAAAAGAACTGATCAGGGCATGAGATAATGATTTCATTCCAGTGATGATCCAGAGGAATAATCCTATAGCAGTTATTTTCTTGATGGCTGTGACTGTGATATCGCTTTTACCCAAGGCCCAGAACACACCCAGGACCACAAGCTCTATTGCTACCAGATATCGCATGAGGACGAGTGCATCCGGAAGAATTCTTGCATAGCCAAGGGAAAGCCTACCTGCTAGCTGGTTTAGCACAGTTGTCAATATGCCTGTATCCATACCTATCCCTTAAGATCATTTCTTGTATAATCATCCAACTTCATGGAAAATCCTTAGGGGGAACAGCTGTGGATTTTTTAGTGCCCCAATTCCTCATAGGGTCTTTCTTTGAATTGTCAGAACAACCACTTCCAACAAGTAAGAATAGAATTACTCCAAACGCGATAACCTTTCTGATCATCTTGTCTCTCCTTGCATGCTTTTAAAATTTCAAGGGAACTCACTTGGGGGTACAGCCGTAGATTTCTTTGTTCCCCAATTCCTCATCCGGTATATGTAGTCCTGTTGCCTTTCATAATCCTTTGCCTGATCCTCAGCGAGCCGGGTTGAACCCAGGTGGTTCTGTACAGCCAGGAGCTGCTGGGTCTTGATCTGCTGTTTGATCTGCATGGCGGCTAACTCGTTGCCATACTGTTGAGCATCGAGATTCCCTGAAGCATGCCTGGAACCCATCAATACCTGGTCAGTTGCAATGATATCGTCGTTGATTCCCTGTATTTCCTGGGCTTGAACATTCATGGCATTGATATTGGCATTGGCGGTTGCCTCGATCTGGGACAACCTCTTTGCTTGTATGTCGCTGGGAGATGCTCCCTGTATCACTGATCCGAACTGCTGGTAGAGGTTCTGATAGTTGCTGTCCAGAGTCTGGATGTTATATCCTACGCCTTGTATCCTGCCTAACATGGTATTGATATCCTGAGCTGTCTGCATGGGTGTATTCCCAATATTCACCTGGAGAGCCTTGAGATTCTGATACTCATTGTTGATCATGGTGATCTGGTTTTGGAGCTGATTCAAAAGCTTCTCGTTCTGCTCGAATGCCTGGAGGGCATTATAATAGCTCTCCACGAAGTTCCAGGGGTCATAAACCGTGTCGAAGCTATATGATGCAGCGGTAATGGATACGGTGAGAATCGAAATAATTACAAAGCTCCTTATGAAGTTGCTCTTGCGCATTGCAATACCTCCTTTGTCCTTATTTTCAGATCAAGCCATCTGTTCAGAAGATCCTCTTTCCCTTTTTCCAGCAAATCATCCATAAGCCTGTGGTCCTCTTTGGAGCTTGAAGCACATATCGCGAGCGAAACAGGATCGAGCCCCAGGTCAAACAGCCTGTTCCCGGCATCAGACTGGCAATAATACTGCCTCTTGGGCATGGCATTGACGAGGATCTCGATCTGCCGGTGATTCAGTCCGAACCTCTGGTACTGCTCATATGCCTCCGGTTCGAAAGCCTTCCGGTTCGGCAGGAAGATCCTCGTTGGGCATGACTCATTCAAGGTGCTGAAGATGGGGCTCTTAACCATGTCAGCTACAGACTGCGTGGAAAAGACGACAGCGACATTGGCCTTCCGCAGTGTCTTGAGCCAGTCACGAATCTTGTTTGAAAATATAGGATGAGACAGGAAGAGCCAGGACTCATCGAGCATGAGCAGCGTCGGATCTCCGGTGAACCTCTGGTCAAGACGGTGGAACAGGTAGGAGAGCACCGGAGGCACGGCATTTTGCATAGAGACCATGAGATGGTTCATCTCAAAGCATTGAACTCTTCCATATTCGAGGGTATCGCTCTCTGCATCCAGGAGTTGACCATATGATCCCTGCAGTGTGTACAGATAAAGAGCTGCCCTGATCTCATTATTTTGAACCAGGGTGACAAGACCGGTGATGGTCCTTTGTCTTACAGGGGAAGTAGAAAGATTCGTAAGGGCTTCCCAGAGCTCATTTCTTAAATTAGGTGTTACTACGACATTTTGCTGAGCCAGGATTTCCGTGACCCACTCCAGCGCCCAGGATCTCTCACTTTCTTTATCGATATTCATCAGAGGCTGAAAGGCCAGGTCAATATTCTCTCCCAGGTCGTAGTGATCTCCTCCAGTGAGGAGAGTCGTGACCCTGGCGGAACGGTCCTTGTCGAATATATACACTTGAGCGTTTCTGTATCTCAGGAATTGCACGGCCATGAATGAGAGTAGAGCCGATTTACCGGCACCTGTGGGACCCACGATCATCGTGTGTCCGACATCCCCTACATGAGTGGAATATCTGAACGGGGTGTTGCTCAGAGTCTTTGCATAGAAAAGGGGCGGGCCGTTCAAGTGCTTGTTCCTTTCCGGGCCAGCCCAGTCTGAAGAAAGAGGAATGAGGTGTGTGAGATTGAGAGAATGGACCAGAGGCCTTCTTATGTTCGCCCAACAGTGACCCGGCAGTGAGCCTAACCATGACTGAATAACATTCAAAGACTCATTCCTGGTAACAAAGCCCGCAGAGTTGGTAATCTGCTCAACACTGCTGACTTTATCATGCAAAGCGTCGAGGTCCTTGTCCCACAGGACAATGCAGGAGGTATAGTACCCGGCTGATACGAGCCCTCCCGCAACCATCTCCGCGACTGCATCGCAATCGTAGGACTTGTTCACCGCGTCGGTATCTTCCTTGCCGTCGTCGATCTCGTTCATGAAGGACATCTTCACCAGGCTCCACAGGGAACGTTTCTTGGAAAACCATTGCTTCGAATACTTCTTCAGTTCCCTGATAGCCTCGTTCTTTGACAGGCAGATGAACCGGGTAGACCACCGGTATTCACATCCCAGCCCGTCCAGGTCCTTCAATATCTGGGGATCGGACTCCAGGGGGAAACCGTCTATCGAGATGACCTTGAGAAAGGATTCTCCGAGCTTCGGCTGAAAGCCCCCTATCAGGAGCTCGTCGGGAAGAAGATAATCCAGGAAGACCGGTGTCTTTGGTGTCTTCACCGGATGATACTTTGTAGAAATACAGGAGTGGAGGTAGGTGAGGGTTGCATCGTCACCTAGATACTCGGCATAGGGGAAGATTGTCTTCAGGATATCGAAGATCTTCCTCACCTCATCCTGGAAGTATTCCAGGTGCTTTGTGTAATCGATCTTCTTCTGATCTATGAACTTGTTGAGAATCTTCTGGGACTGTTCAGATGGCGACATGTAGGTGAAGGTCAGGTAGTACGTGCTCGTGAAGTGGTGCCCGTCATCTAAGAAGATCCGCTTTCTTTCCTCATCGACCAGGCTGCTTGCCTGATTTGGGAACTCGGACTCAGGGTAGTAGTTGTACTTCCTCCTCTGTACTTCGATAAAGTAAGCCCATGGAGAAGGGAGCCTCATCAGCGCGTTGTTCACCTGGGCCGCTACCGCATCGAGCTCCTCCTCTGTCGAGGAGTAGAGATCAGGTCCGTTGAAGATGATTGTTGACTGAAAGGAGCCTGTCTTGTTGAGGACAACTCCGGGGGCAATAAGCATGGCCCATGGAAGCCTGTGAGCCAATTTGTTCGGTGATTCCCTGTATTCCTTGAGATGCAGCACCACTACCTCCCCGCCCAATCCATGGGCAGTAAACAAAGCTGTCGCTATAGCTTATGAAAGCTATGGCTCTAAGTAATCGTCTTCATTGACATGAGAGACCAAAACTTCAAGGAGGTATGGATCTGATCTGTATAGCACAACAAGAATAATATAAACGGGTATGAGAACCAGTATCATCCAGGCATTCTGCATGCCCAGCACCAGAGCACCGCCTAGCGTTCCCCCCAGGATCGCCACTTTCCGGGGTACTCCGGCAATCATGTTCCTTTCAATGAGACCTCGGTGGATTGGGACCTTCATGAATTCAGAATCCCAAACCCCCGCTGAACCCGAAGAATGAAAGCCCCCACCCTGTAGCAGCGCAAGCTACGGAAAGACCAAGCACTGCCTGTAAGGCTCTCTTCAGAATCCCGCCTGTCTCGCCGAAGGCCAGCATGAAGCCCACGGCAATGATAGCCGCAACGCTTCCGAACTTGAGCCAGGGGCCTGTAATAGAGTTCAGGATTTGATCGAGAGGTCCTTCCCAAGGCATGCCGCTTCCTGCAGCAAGAAGCATGGATGGGACCAAACAAGAAACAAGTGTAGCTGCCAACAAGCTCCATTTCATAAAACCTCCTCATTCCCTGTGGAGATATTCACTATTCAAAAAGTAAACTGTTTTAAATTCATTGTCAACCTGTTTTGAATATTTATATATGCTATATTATTTATATTATATTGTTAGTCATCACATATAATGAATAAAAACTTCCCAAGATCGGAAAGAAAATTCTCAGCCCACAGGGTCTCAATGTCAAATTCTGCTGCAGTGTTGATTCCTAAGCATTCAAGCCGAATTCTACTTTGAAAGATGTTGCCTTAACAATTGGGCGAATGGTCTTATTCTCCTTTGCAAGTTCAACAATTCCATATAGGGCCATCATTTTCAGAGTGCGGGACAGATTGCTGGTTTTTCTCCCGGTCACATTTCCCAGCTCTTTTAATGAAGCTGGTTTCTTTTCGATAATAATACGTAAGAGATCCTGGTTGTCATTACTGAGAACCTGTGCCATTGACTGAAGGGATTCAAACCATATTTTGGGTTCGTCTTTCTTTGGAATATATTTACCTTTTGCAATGGCGATTGTTCGTTCCCGGTACTCTTTCTTCGGCATTATGCCTATTGTCATGACGTTTGAGATTTTTGCAGCAGTAGCCATAATCTTCTTACCTCATTTCTTATTTCAGATACCCATCAACTTCACTCCAGAAGTCTTCTAACAGTTGATCCGCCGATTCAAACTCATAATTTTCGACCTTATTCATTCTATGTATGTGATCCCATGTAGTCTTAATCGCAGTAAATCGTTTTCGATTTGGTTTTATAGAATGTGCATTGTCATATCCCAGTACCCTTGTGCTGTTGCTATCATGAAGCGTTAGTGAGTACCGAATGCCATGGGGAACATGTGTAGTAACCGGTGTTTCCCAAGCTTCAATCTTTACCCAATATCCATTTTCCATGAAGAATTTTTCTCCATGCAGCATCAACAGATGTTCTAAGCCGGTAATCGGCTTCACCATGCCCTATAATCTCCCCATATCAAAGTTATCATCAGGTGATAACTATATACTCTCTATCGTCATAAATCAAGTCATACTATAGACCGAATACTTAAAAATCTTAAACTGTGGGTATTCCACCCTTACGCTCGTATCCTACCCATTCTGCTCTGCATGTCATGGGGTGGGATATTATTGAAAGGACTGGGAACATAGAGCAGTCAAGAGGCAGCTTGGGTATAGAAATGTTGCTTATTAGTGCAGTACGCGAGTGTATCGAATAAAGAGCAGAGGGTAATGGGCTATCAAGTTATTTGATTCTATTCTCAAATCCCCAGTTCGTTTTATGCTCTAGCTTACACTCAAAATCTGAGTTTATTTCTAATATTCTCTAGTAATTCTCTAGTAAGTCAATAAACAATCGAATTCTGGAAAACATCTGTTTGCTGGGGAATGAGCTTGGGAGCAGGTTTAAAACTGGAGGCGGCAACCGGATTTGAACCGGTGAATAACGGTTTTGCAGACCGTCGCCTTACCACTTGGCTATGCCGCCGAAGCCCATTTGAGAGCCTAATAGGTATACCGGGGTGACCTATGAAAAGTCAAGACTCAGTATGTGCCGGACTTACCCCTGGTTGCTTCTTTTTATTATTGAGAACATATTCCCTGAAGTCCAACTTCTTTTTGACGACCCTTCTCATATCAGAGCGCTTGAGCCACCTGGCGTATAACCAGGACCAATTCTCCGGGTGTTCCCTGACGACAGAAACCACCCAGGACTGCATGAAGTCGCTCAGTTGCTGTATGGCCTCATCCCCATCGCCGAACTGCGCCGAATCTACGGCCTTGGCGAAGTGCCAGTGGAAGGTGCCTTTCTCCTTAGTGATATAGACCGGCATGACAAGGGCATTCCCTTTGAGTGCCAGGGAGGCCGGTGCTGATTTGGAAGGCGCCGGCATGCCGAAGACATCACAGTACAGGTCCTCTTTCCGGTCGCCACGTAAGTCAATGATCCAACCGATAGTCTTGCCCTTTTTCAGTTCATCGATAAGCATATGGAATGAGCCCGTGGACGGCAGGGTGGTGGCGCCGCAGCGGTCCCGGATATCGTTCACTATAGCTTCAAGCTTCGGGTTGTTGATGGTATTAACCATGACGCAAAACGGGATACCCAGAACCCTGGGGATATGTCCGAGGATCTCCCAGTTACTGATGTGGCCCGAGATCATCATGACGCCTCGGCCCGAAGCCTGGGCCTCATCCATGTGCTCTTTTCCCTCCACCACGATCCTGCTTCTGATCTCCTCATCGCTCATAAATGCATACCGGATCGTATCTACAATCATTTCCGTCTGGTTCATGAACACCTTCAGCACAAGCCGCCATGGGTTTTTAATGCCAAGGGCGGCGCGTAACTGGATCGTGGCAACTTTTCTGTGGAACGAGTCTACGAGCCAGATGATGATGCCGATAAATCGAAAAAGATTCGAGGCGAAGTTATAGGGCAGGCATCGGATGAGCCTGATCGCAACGCGTAATGCCTGATACGGTATGTCCTGTATGATTGAGATAATGGATTTCATGATTTCTTCTTTTGTGCTTTAATTTCTTCAGCCTGGGCCTTTGTGAACTCTCGAAAGTCATTAACGGTCTGAATGGTCTTGGCGAAGTGTGCACGTCTCACCCATCTGCTGTGAAGCCAGAACCACTGATCAGGATACCTTTCCACTACCGTTTCCACCCAGGTGTGCATAAAGTCGGAGAGGCCCTGAATTGCATCATGTCCGGACCCGAATCCCGTGCTGTCCACGGCCTTGTCGATGCGGATATGGTGGGTTCCATGGAGCTTAACGATATAAGCCGGCAGGACAAGGGCGCCTCCTTTTATGGCAATGAACGCAGGCGCAGGGTTTGTCAGGGCAGGCAGGCCGAAGAAGTTGCAGAGGATGCCGTGTCTGCGCCTGCCGCGCTGGTCTATGATCATACTGATGATACGGCCTTTTTTCAACTCCTTGATGAGCATGAGGGCCTTGCCCTTGGGAGGAAGGAGGGTGATCCCCGAGTGGGAGCGCATCTCATTTATGATGGATTCAAGCCGGGCATTCTTGCGTATGTCGGCCATGTGGCAGAACTCTATGTTTAGAAGCCTCGATATGTGCGATATGACCTCCCAGTTCCCGATGTGACCCGTGAACATCATAAGCCCCCTGCCGCTCGATAAGGCCTCATCAAGGTTCTCTTTCCCCTCCACTATGATCCTGGCCTTGATCTCCTCATTACTCATGTATGCATACTTTATCGCATCCACCATGATCTCCCCCTGGTTCATGAACACCTTCAATCCAAGACGCCATGGGTTATCCAGCCCGAGGGCGGAGCTCATCTGGATCTTCACGATCTTGCGGCGAAGAGGCATGAAGAGCCAGACCAGGAGCATGATGGACCTGCCTAGGGTTATGGCTGCATGGTACGGCATGGCCAGGATGAGACGGATCATGGCGAGTGTTCCGTAGTACTGGACAGCGCTCGATACCCTTGTCGCAAAACTCATCTCTTCATATCCTTAAGTATCCAGTGTACTGCATCCTTTATACCGGCTGCCATAAAATCCGCTTTTGTCTGCAAATCTATATCTTTTCCTGCGCCGACAAGGACACCCTTGCCGCCCACCCGGTGTATGGTCTCAATGTCAATAGGCTTGTCCCCTACCAGGTAACAGTGCATCAGATCAAGTCCGAAGTCTTCGGCAGCCCTGAGCAGAAGACCGGGCCGGGGCTTTCTGCATGTGCAGGCGATCCGGTATTCTTCCCTGATCCCGTCTATGTGGTGGGGGCAATAGTAGATGGCATCGATCCTCGCCCCCTGCCCGGCAAGAAGGGTCGTAAGCCCCTCGTGGATCGCCTCAAGTGTTTCCTCTGTGAAAAAACCCCTAGCAATGCCGGATTGATTGGTGATGATGATTGCCGGGATGCCCGACTCATTGAGTATACGAATAGCCTCAACTGCACCCGGCAGGATATCGATGTCTGCGGGGTCGCTCAGGTATCCCGGGTCCCTGATGATGGTCTCATCCCTGTCCAGGAAAACGGCTGTTTCGGGCCAAGCGCTCGATCTCATCTATTATCCCTGCCAATCCGGGCATCTCAATGCCTACACGCACGGCATAGAGCTTGTCTAACCCTGTGGTAAACCATGCCGTGTCGATCTTCACCAGGTCCTTCTCCGTTGTCAGTACCAGGTCCTTGTCTGAAGCCCTGTCCATAATCTCTTTTACATCGTTAACCGTATAGCAATGATGGTCTTGATAGGCAAGCCGCTCAACTATAGCCCCCAGCCGCTCCAGCATGGCAAAAAAGTGATCGGGCCTGCCGATGGCGCAGAAGGCCAGTATCCGCTTGCCTGCAAGAAGACCTTGGTCCGAGGTGTTTCCATGAGGATCGACCAGGGCCGACGGTTTAAGCTCGGCCTTGAGCCCGTCATAGCGAGCCCCTTTCATGGCGACAATGATACCGGCGCGTGAAAGAGAAGATGCAGGCTCACGGAGCCGGCCTGCTGGCAGGAGCCTCTCGCGGGTAATGTCCCTGCTCACAAGGACAATGTCCAGGTCGCGGTGAAGTCTGCGGTGCTGGAAACCGTCGTCCAAGATGATGATCTCGGCGCCGAGATGCACATAGGCAAAGAGCGCACCCCTATGACGGTCAGGGCTCTTGATGACAGGCGCCTTCATGAGCCTGGCCATGAGCAGTGCCTCATCACCTGCTTCCTCGTTTCTGTGCTGCGGCGTAACGATAATGGGGCCGGCAAGCCTGCCCTTGTACCCTCGCGTCACGATGGCGACCTTGCGGCCCCTGTGATAGAGCTCATCCGCCAGGGCCATGGTAAAGGGGGTCTTGCCCGTGCCGCCTGCCTCGATATTGCCCACGCTCACCACAACCAAAGGCACCCTCACTGCCTTCAGGACACCTATGTCGTACAAGGTGTTGCGGGTCTTCACCGCAGCGCCATAGATCAGCGCCAGGCCGTTAAGGAGTTCCGAACTGAAGGGCATAGAGCCTCGCATAGTGGCCGTCTTTTATCAAAAGCTCATGGTGGGTCCCTTGCTCTACGATCCGGCCATGGCTGAGCACGATGATCTCATCCGCGCCAACTATGGTGGAGAGCCGGTGGGCTATCACCAGGGAGGTCCTCCCTTTCATGAGCCTGTCCAGCGCCGCCTGGACCTCGCGTTCAGACTCCGTGTCGAGAGCCGATGTGGCCTCATCCAGGATGAGGATCGGTGCGTTCTTGATTATCGCCCTTGCGATACACAGTCTCTGACGCTGGCCGCCCGAAAGCCTCACCCCGCTCTCACCAACCACGGTGTCATACCCATCCTTCAGACTCATGATAAATTCATGGGCATTTGCCGCCTTGGCGGCTTCACAGATCTCATCCATGGATGATCTCTGGGTGCCATAGGCAATATTGGCCTTGATAGTGTCGTTGAACAGGATCATCTCCTGGGTTACCATGGCGATGTTCTCGCGCAACGACTTGGTGGTTACATCCCTGATATCAGTCCCTGAGACAAGGATGGAACCCTTGCTTACTTCAAAGAAGCGGGGCAGCAGGTTTGCGATGGTGGACTTGCCGGAGCCGGATTCCCCGACAAGGGCCAGCTGCTTGCCCTTTTGGGCCGTAAAGCTGATGTCTTCTAACGCGTATCGCTGGTCTGAAAAATAACTGAACCATACGTTTCTCAGCTCAAAATTCCCTTCCAGGCGAGGCAGGGTGATACTGAGAGGTTTTTCAACGATCTCAGGACTGGTGTCCAACAGCTCGAAGATCCTCTTGGCGGCCGCGATGCCTTCCTGGATCTCGATGTTCACCTTGTTGAGCTTACGGATCGGCGCATAGAGCAAGGACAAGCCGGTGATGAAGGACATGAAGTCACCCGGCGTCAAGGCCCCTCTGATAACCTTCATGCCCCCATACCAGAGAAGGAAGGCCGTGCCGAGGCCCCCGATGAGCTCCAGGAGAGGCCCGGAGAGTGCCCGGATGGAGATCCTCTTCATCCAGTTCTTGTAATAATTCTGGTTCTCATCGGAGAAGCGCTTTGTTTCATACTCCTCCATGTTATATGCCTTTACGATCCTGATGCCGCTGATGGCCTCGTCCAGGATGCTCATGACATTGCCCATGACCTTCATGCTCTTGGTGGAGTAGCGCTTCAGCCTCTGGCCGAAGTTGCTGATGGGATAAATGACCAGGGGGAACACCAACATGGCGATGATGGCAAGCCTCCAGTCACGCCAGAATACCACGAGGACAAGACCGATGAGGGTCAGGGATTGGCGGATAAACTCGGTAACCGACTCGGTTACCGAGAGCTGCACCATATTCACATCATTGGTGATCCTGCTGATAAGGGTGCCTGTGGGGGTCCTTATAAAATAGGGCATGGACAGGGTTTGTATGTGGTTATAGAGCCTGTCCCTGATATCCCTTATCACACTCTGGCCCACATCGTTCATGTTATAGAAACTGAAGTAGTCGCATACGCTCTTAATGATGTAGATGGCGATCACGGACGAGGCCATAAGGATGAGCCAGAACTGGTCCTTTCCGATAAAGACCTTGTCCATGACATATTTCACCATGAGCGCTATGGCAGGCATGGCCCCTGCGACAACAGTCGTGAGGATAAGCGACATCACAAGCTTCATCCGGTAGGGCTTGATGAAAGAAAGCAGTCTGCGGTAAATGCCCAGATTGGTCATGCAGCCCCCAGCAGCTCCTGTGCCCAGAGAGCCACCTGGATGGAGGCCTTCTTGTCGCCGAGTAATCGCCTCATGTCATGATATGAGCGCCCCGTGGCCTCAAAGAGTCCTTCATCATCCAGATATCCGCACATGGTACGTGCGAGTTCCTCAGCGGTAAAATGTCCCTGGATGAGTTCGGGAACGATTGCTTTGCCTGTAATGATATTGGGCATACCGATATGATCGATCTTCACAAAGCCCCGAGCAAGGAAATAATTTATAAAAGATGTCCTGTAGCATATGACCTCCGGTATGCCCTGGAAGGCCATTTCCAACGATGATGTGCCGGACTTTACCATGGCCAGATCCACATCCGGTAACGCCACTTCAAGGCTGACATCCTTATCCACCATAGCGGTGATGGCATTTACATCCAGCCCTTTTGCCACCGGAAGGTGCCAGGTGAGGTCGTGGTGTTTCTTTTCAATATGGCGTTTTGCATCCATCATGACAGGCAGGATTTTAGCGACTTCATGATGTCTGCTGCCCGGCATGATCCCGATTCGTTTGGGGGGCCAGGAGGCCTTCCCGGAAGGCCGGGGTACCTCGGTGTCTACAAACGGATGTCCCACATATCGTGCATTTACACCATAAGATGCAAAGAACCGCTCTTCAAAGGGGAAGATCACGGCCAGGCCGTCGGTGACGTGCGCGAGTGTCTTGGCCCGGCCACGTCTCCATGCCCATGCCTGGGGTGCAATGTAGTACAGGACAGTCAAGCCTTTTGCCTTGGCGTAGCGGGCAAGCCGCATGTTGAAATCCGGCAGATCAACAGGGATGAAGAGGTCGGGCCTTCTCTCATCCATGAGTCGTTTGATCCCTCTATAGACCTTTATGATCTTAAAGATCCTGGGGATGACATCCGTGAATCCCATGACCGAGAGCTCGTCCATGCCGAAGATGCATTCCATACCGGCATGAGCCATCTCGGGGCCGCCCATGCCGAATATCTCGGAAGCGGGCATGAGCTGCCTAACGGCCCTGATTACGTGTGAGGCATGCCTGTCTGCACTCGCCTCTCCCGCCACCATGAGGATCTTCTGCGTGGTCATCTCTTGGGCACTATAAGGGCGTTTTTGATGGCATATGCCATCTCAAGGGCCTTGAGCCCTGCCGTACCGTCCACTACAACAGGGCTGCCGTGGAGGACTGCGTCCACAAAAGAGCGGATCTCGGATGCAAGGGCGTCCGATTCCGATATGGCAATGTGCTTATGTTGTATTTCCCGTGATTCGCTTACGGTATAGACATCCACCTTGGCCTTGGCGAAATCCAGCGAGATATAGGAGTCCGGCTGGAAGATCCTTATCTTGCGCATCACCTCGGCGCTCACCCGGCTGGCTGTAATGTTGGCGATACAGCCGGATTCAAAGCGTAACCTGGCGTTCGCAATGTCTACCGAGTCCGTGAGCACCGGCACACCCACGGCCTCTAAGGAGGCAACGCTCGAGTCAACCAGGGAAAGGATGATGTCCAGGTCATGGATCATGATGTCAAGTACTGCATCTACATCCGTACCCCGCGCCCTGAACGGGCTGATCCGGTGGGCCTCAATGAACATAGGGTTTGTGATGCTGCTTCTGAGCTCAAGCAATGCCGGGTTGAAGCGCTCCAGGTGCCCGATCTGGAGAATGGCGCCGCCGGCTCGCGAGGCGGCGATAATGGAGGATGCCTCATCCAGTCTCCCTGCAACCGGTTTTTCCAGCAACACTGCCACACCGTCTTCGAGCAAGGGTATGGCCACCTCTGCATGCCTGGATGTGGGGACTGCGACACTGGCGGCGTCGATCATGCCTTTGACGGACTCGACAGAGGTGTAAGGGGTGGTGCCGACCTCGCGGGCCACCTCGTGGGCCCTGGCCTTGTCGATGTCTACAACACCCACAAGGTCGACATTTTCGAGTAAGGCAAATTTCTGGGCGTGGAATCGCCCCAGGTATCCCACCCCGATCACTGCAAGTTTAAGTTTTTTCACCTGGTGATACCCCTGCGCGAAGACGTGAGAAATGCCCTCAGGTGTGAGATCTCTTGTGCGCCTTGAAATTCCTGTTCGAGGACTGAGAGCGCATCCTTCAGGGGGAGGCCCTGTTTGAACAAAATCCGATAGGCCTTTGTGATCCGCTCCATCTGCTCCTTGGTAAACCCGTTCCTTTTGAGCCCTATGGTATTTATGCCGTAAAGCCTTGCCCTGTCGCCCGATGCCTTGGCATAGGGCACGATATCCAGGCTCACCATGGAACCGCCGCCCAGGATGGCAAAGGCGCCGACACGCGTAAACTGGTGGATGGCGGATAGACCGCCGATGATGGCGTTGTCATGGATCTCCACATGTCCCGCAAGTGTTGCGAGATTCCCCATGACCACATGGCTGCCTACTATGCAATCATGGCCCACGTGGGAGTAGGCCATCAGGAGGTTGTTGCTGCCTATGCTGGTCACCTGTTTATCCTTGGTGGTGCCCCGGTTCAGTGTCACGAATTCACGGAACGTATTGTCATCGCCGATAACAAGCCTTGTCTCTTCACCGCGGTACGAATGATCCTGGGGCGGGGTGCCTATGCTGGCGTATCCAGTGAAGGTGCATCCCTTGCCGATCGACGTGGGGCCTTCGATCATACAATAAGGGCCTATAGAGGTGCCTTCGCCGATCTGTACCTTATCTCCGATGACGGCATATGGTCCTATTGTCACGTTATCGGACAGGACGGCATTTGGTGAGACACGGGCGCTTGCGTCAATCCTTGACAAGATCTTTTACCTTCCTTTCCAGCTCACGCACACGCTTTAACAGTTCCGGAAGATTCTTGTAGACAGTCTGGACCCTGAGCCAGTGTTTGTGGTCCATGGCAGGGAAACCCGAGATCACCTTGCCGGCGGGGATGTCTGAGGCAATACCGGTACGGCCGGCCGCAGTGACACCGTCACCGACGGTGATATGTCCGGCCACGCCGCACTGGCCTGCCAGCACGACTCCGGAACCGATGCGGGCGCTGCCTGAGATGCCCGTCTGGGCGACGATGATGGTATGGTCACCCACCACCACGTTATGGCCGATCTGTACGAGGTTGTCCATCTTAACGTCCGAACCTATCCTGGTGCTGGTAAGGGCAGCCCGGTCGATGGTGCAGTTGCTGCCGATCTCTACATGGTCGCCTATAATGACGATCCCCTTCTGGGGTACCTTGACGTGTTGCTTCCCGTCCCAGGCAAAGCCGAACCCGTCGGAGCCGATAACCACCCCTGCATGGATGATGCAGCGAGCGCCGATGGTACACCCGTCATAGACTACTACATTCGGGTAAAGTATGGTGTGCTCGCCGAGGGCAGCGCCATCACCGATGAAGCATCCGGGATAGATGACACTGGAAGGAGAGATGCATGCATGAGCGCCGATGTAAACATGCGGGTAGATACAGGCGTCCTGGTGCACCTGAGCCTCAGGATGTACATAAGCATACTTTGAAATACCGGGGCGGTGGGATTTCTCCGGGTAAATGAGGTGCAGGACTTGAGCGAAATAGAGGTAGGCGTTTTCGGTTATGATCTGTGATACGGGCAGGTCAAGTGAGCCCTGGACGATGACGGCGCCGGCCTTGGTGTCTTTTACCCGGTCACGGTACTTGAGATTGGCCAGGAATGTTATATCATTGAGGCAGGCATCATCAAGGGTTGAAGCCCCTGAGATCTCCCGGTCTTCACCCTGTAAGGCCCCCCCGAGAAGCTCTACGAGCCTGGACAGCAGCATGGGTTTCTCTTACTTCGCCTTTCCCTTCTTTTCCTGATTGTGCTTATCAAATGCCGTTACGATCTGGTTCGTGATGTCGATCTTCGGATTTGCATAGACAATGGCGGGATTTTGCTTGTCCAGGACGATGTCGATGTTGTTCCTCTCGCTATAGGCCTTAATGATCTCATCAAGATCCTTGCTGAACGGTTTTAAGAATTCCATCTCCTTGCGCCTTAGCTCGTCTTGGGCGTCTTTTACGGCGCGGTTATAGTCCTTAAGCTCTTTGTCATACTTTGCCTCCAGATCTTCCCTTGCCGAGCTTGACATGGTTGCCGATTTGGCCTGGAGCTGATCGGCCATGGTCTTGAGCTTGTTCTGTTTCTTCTCGAGCTCTGAGGACTTCTGGTCTTTCATGGTGTTGAGTTGCTTGTACGCCTCCTTACCTGCTTGTGATTCATAGAGGATCTTCTGCGAGTCGAGATAGACGATTTTCGTGTCCTGTGCCCTAAGCGTGCCTGATGCCCAGCAGAGTAGGCAGATTGTAAAAAAGGCTATGATGATTCTTTTCATATGTGCTCCTCTCCGGAAATTGTTCTAAAAATTTAGAAGAAAGCCCCGACAGTGAAGTCCCACCGTGATGGTGATTCGTCAAGCACGGGGTGGATGACCTTTGCATACTCGATCCGTATCGGTCCCATGGGCGTCACCCACCTGATGCCCGCACCATACGACTTTTTCAGGTTTGTCAGGTCGACACCATGCTCATAGCCATTCCCCTCGTCATGGAAGATAACACCATAGAGCCCGGGGATCGGCCCGAGAGGGAAGGTGGTTTCGATATTCATTATTGCCATTTGTCTTCCCCCGATAATATTGCCCAGGCTGTCTCTCGGCCCGATTTGGCCTTCCTTGAAGCCTCGTATACTGGTCAATCCGCCCAGCGTGAATCGCTCATACTCAGGGAGCTCATAGCCGGGGGCGGGGTTCACTGTACCCCATCTCACCTTCAACATCAAGGCGAGTTTGTCGGTCCAGATGGGGAAGAACTTGGCGGCTGAAGCAGTCACTCTGGTGAAATGGAACGTACCTCCAAGCCCGGCATATTCAAAGGATGCACCGATGTCGGAACCTTGTGTGGGGCGGAAGTAGTCGTTGGTGGTATTACGGTAGAGGCTGTTTGTAACGCTGCTTGTGATACCGCCTGCGATCTCTTGGGCGGTCAGGGAGGGCAGGTAGGAGGCATCGATATCCCTAAGCTTGGCGGTATCGTCGTAGGTATATGTAATACTATGACGTATCTTCTCGACGAGAGGATAGCTCATTCTTATATCCCCTCCCCTGCTTTCCTTGGTGTAGTAAAGGTATTCCTTGTCGGTATGGTAAAGAAGGGCGCCAAGCGATACCGGATGGTCCAGGAGCCAGGGTTCCTCAAAGTCCAAGGTATAGTTTTTCGTTTGCGGACCGTATTCCAAACTAGCCTTGCTCTTCAGTCCTTGGCCCAAAAGGTTTATCTCGCTTAGGGACAGGGTTCCCATGGGGCCGTCTTCCGTGGAGTAGGCCATACCAAAGGAGAAGGAGCCAGTAGTGGTCTCTTCCACGTCCACGTTAAGCGCCATGGTTTCATCATTTATCGGTATTGGGTCGATGTCTGCGGATTTGAAATATCCCAGTCTGTTCAGATTGTCTTTGCTGTCCTTGATGGCAGTGGAAGAGAATGGCTTCCCTTCTTCGAGCTCAAGCTCACGCCTGATGACCTTATCACGGGTCTTGGTGTTGCCCTTGATCCGGATAGAGTCAATGGTTACCGGCTTGCCCTGGGTGACGTGAAAGGTTAAACCGATTTTGGTTTCTCCCTCCTCAATGGTTTCGGGTTTGATTTGGACATAGGCATAACCCTTGTCCATATATATGCCACGCAGGCGTTCGATGTTTTCCTGGATCTTGCTCTTGCTCATGACATCACCGGGTTTGAGCGTAATCTTTGAGAGGAGTTTCTCCTTGGGCTCTATGAGGTCACCTGATACATCGATCGCGCCTATGGTGAAGACCGGGCCTTCAAAAATAGGTATGGTAATGTAGATGCCGTCATCTTCCCTGATGTCGATCTTCGGCCTGCCCACCCTGGTCTGCATGTATCCGTTGTCTCCATAGAACTGTTCAATCCTTAATAGATCGGTATCAAGTACGCTGTCCTGATAGGTGCCCTCATGACTGAAGATGCCCAGCAGCCAGCGTGTCGAGGTCTCCATGATGCCTTTGATCTGGTGGGTGGAGAGATGCTCATTGCCGTCAAAGGAGATCTTCTCTATGTAGAGCTGCTTGTTTTCTGTGACGTTAAAGGTAAGATTGATCCCTCCCTCGGTGGTGTTTGTCTCGGATTTGACATCGACCTGATAATAGCCCCTTTCACGATAAAGCCCCTTTATACGGTCGATGCTGGTCTTTAAAAGCCTGGTGTTCAAGATGTCGAACTTCTTCAGGCCGATGCCATCCAGGATCTCCTTCTCTTTGATCTCCTTGTTGCCTTTGACCTCAATCTTGATGATGATGGGGTATTCCTTCACCATAAAGACCACTGCGTTGTCCTCGAGGGTGGCATCACACTTCTCAAAGTATCCCATGGAGTAGATCTCTTCGATATCTTTTTTGATGGCGTTCTTATGGAGGATATCGCCTTTGGCGGTTTTTACGCGGAAACGGATTGCGTCGGCGCTTATGCGTGAATAGCCTTTGATGGTTACATCTTTGATGATACAAACGCCCTTGAGCCTAAGGTAGCCGTCTGTGGCCTCGGTTATGCTCGCAGCGCTGTATCCCACCCCTGAGGGGTCTGTGACATGGTATACCCCTTCTTTCTGTTCAAGGGATAGTGCTGTAGATGAAGTGTCGGACAAGGTAATACAGGGGACGTCTATAAGATAATCTTTCACGGCCTTAACATTTGTCTTCATCATAAACTGCTCGGCAAAGGCCGCAGAAGAAATGATCGTGAATAATATAAAGACAATCAAGCCGCTACTGCGCAGTTGGTTCAAGATGTCCCCCTTTCAATACAAGCACCTTGTCCATGGTGCGGGCAAGCTCCATATTGTGTGTGGCGATAATCAGCGTGACACAAAGCGTTGTCCGGAGTCCGGTGAAAAGCTCAATGACCTTGTGGCCGGTCTCGCTGTCGAGGTCCCCGGTGGGCTCATCCGCCAGGATGATCCCGGGGGACATCATGAGGGAGCGGGCGATGGCGACCCGCTGTTGTTCTCCGCCCGAAAGCTCGCCGGGCTTATGGGTGCTCCTGCCCTTGAGCCCTACCAGGTCCAGCAGCTCTTCAGCGCGCCCTTTTATGGTACCGGACATATTCGAGGAGAGGAGTGCAGGGACCATCACATTCTCTAGGGCCGTGAACTCAGGGAGAAGATAGTGGAATTGAAACACAAACCCGATTTTCGTGTTCCTGAACCGGGCGATCTCGCGGTCCTTCATGGCTGAGATGTCGCTGGCGCCATAGACGATCTTACCTGAATCCGGCTTTTCCAGCCCACCAAGAAGGTGAAGCAACGTGCTTTTGCCTGACCCGGACGCCCCTACAATGGCAATACCTTCAGATTTATGAACATCGAGGTCAATGCCCTTGAGCACCTCAATGACCTCAGGCCCTTTGCGGAAGGACTTGTGGAGGTTCTCTATCGTGAGCACCACATTATCCTTCATAACGGATTACCTCTACAGGGTCTTGCTTTGCAGCCTGCCTGGCCGGATAAATGGTTGCTAAGAACGACAGCAGGATAGATGCCAGCACGATCCATGTCACCTCTATGGCATCCACCTTGGTAGGCAGACCGGTGATATAATACACGTCTTTGGGCATGACCTGGATATGGAATATGAATTCAACGGCGGCAACAACGGAATTCAGGTTGTCGGTAAGCAAAAGACCCAGCGCAAGCCCTGCAATGGTGCCGGTGATGCCGATGGCCATGCCTACGGTAATGAAGATCTTCAGGATCTGCTCCGTTGTGGCGCCCATGGACTTCAAAATGGCGATCTCCTTACGCTTCTCCATGACCATCATGATGAGCGTGCTTATGATGCTGAAGGCGGCTACCAGGATGATGAACAGCAGGATGATGAACATGATGGTCTTCTCAAGCCGTAAGGCGGAAAACAGGCTCTTGTTCATATCCTTCCATGTCTTGGCCCAGAAACCTTCCTTCAGGTGTGAAAGGATGGTCTTGGAGATGGTATCGGCCTTGTAGATATCATCCACCTTGACCTCAACCCCTGAGGCCATGTCCAGCATGAACAGCTTTTTTGCCGCTTCGAGCGATATGTAGATCATGTTGCTGTCAAACTCGTACATGCCGGTGGAGAAGATACCCCGGACAATAAAGGTCATGGACTTGGGTATCATGCCAAGGGGGGTAATGGTGCCTGAAGGCGAGATCAGCGTCACGGCGTCCCCCAGGGTGACACCCGCGGAGGCAGCCAGCTCCGAACCGATCAGTACGCCCGTGTTACCCATATTGCTGGTGCCCTGCGTGATGATCTCCTTCAGGCGGATGACCTTGGAGGCGCTTTGCGGGACTATTCCCCTGATCACCGCCCCGGATATTCCTCCGGGGGCTGAAACCAGGCCCTGGGAGAGGATAAACGGTGTGGCGGCCACTACCCCCTTTACCTTCAAGGCCGCATCCATCACGGCCTTCGTATCGCTGATACCGCCCCTATAATGGGAGATGACGATGTGCGACTGGGTGCCCAGGAGCTTGGTCGTGATGTCGTCTTCAAACCCGTTCATCACGGAGAGCACGACGATCAGGGCCATGACGCCGATAGCGATGCCCACCACCGACAGGCCGGAGGTAAAGCTTATGAAGCCCTGGCTCTTCTTGGCCCGCAGATATTTTTTGGCAACGAGGAACTCGAATCTCAGGATGTCTCTCCTTTGCGAAGTAGCGGAAACAGGATGACATCCCTGATGGAGGGGCTGTCGGTCAGCAGCATGACGAGCCGGTCGATGCCGATGCCTTCGCCGGCAGCCGGAGGCATGCCGTACTCAAGCGCCCTGATGTAGTCCTCATCCACCTCCGAGGACCCTTGTGTTTTATTGCGTACCTGTTCGACAAACCGCTCCTTCTGATCAAAGGGGTCATTCAGCTCGGAAAAGGCGTTGGCGATCTCGCGGCCTGTGATATAGAGCTCGAAGCGGTCAACGATGTCCGGGTCGTCGTTGTTTCTCCTGGATAACGGGGAGACCTCCGTGGGGTAGGAGGTGATAAAGGTCGGCTCGATGAGTTTTTCCTCGGTTGTTGTCTCGAAGATGATGAGCTGGAGATCGCCCAGGGATTCGTTTCCGGCCAGCTCGATACCTGCGTTTGTGCAGAAGGCCCTGGCCTTATTCAGATCCTCCATGACCCCGGACTCGACCCCACCGACTTCACAGGCTGCTGCCTTGAGGGTATAGCGCTTCCATGGCGGCGTCAGATCGATGGTGGCGCCCTGGTAGGGGATGACGGTTGTGCCCAGCACATCTTTTGCCACCTTGGAGATCATATCCTCGGTGAAGTCCATAAGATCGGTGTAATCTGCATAGGCCATGTAGAATTCCATCATGGTGAATTCAGGGTTGTGCCTTGTTGATATGCCCTCATTGCGGAAGTTCCGGTTGACCTCGTAGACCCTCTCGAAACCGCCGACTATTAGCCGTTTGAGATACAGTTCCGGCGCGATCCTCAAATAGAGGTCCATGTCGAGGGTATTGTGGTGCGTGAGGAAGGGTTTTGCCGTTGCCCCCCCCGGGATGCTCTGCATCATGGGGGTCTCCACCTCGATAAACGAGTGGGAGTCCATATACCTTCTCAGTGCGGTGATGATCTTTGTCCGTCTCAGGAAGGTCTCCTTCACCTCGGGGGAGACAAAGAGATCAACGTATCGCTGGCGGTATCTGGTCTCGACATCCTTCAGCCCGTGCCATTTCTCCGGCATGGGCCTAAACGACTTGGTAAGCAGCTCGAACCCCGACACATAGACGCTCAGCTCGCCGGTCCTGGTCTTGACGGGCGTGCCCCACAACCCGATGATGTCGCCGATGTCGAGCTTCTTGAAGAGCTCGTAGGGCTCTTTGCCGAGCTTTGCCTCCTCGAAGAAGGCCTGGAGCCTACCGGAGTGGTCTAAAAAATGGATGAAGGAGGCCTTGCCGAACTTGCGGGCCGCCATGATCCTGCCGGCAAGGTGGTGTTCGGTCGTTATGTCATGAAGCTCTTCGGTGGGGCGTTCCTGGTATAGGGAGATAAAGGCGGAGATATCGGTGTCTTTCCGGTAGGTATTGGGGAAATGCTTGACGCCTGATTCCTGCTTCAATTGCTCGAACTTCTCTATCCGCTGGCGGATGAGGGGATTCAGATCTTCCACGTTCACATCTCCGTATGCTTCAAATTGAGCGCATATATAGTTAATTTCCCGCACCGAGTCAATAAAACACCAATAAGGGCTGAAGAAGCAGCAGGTGATTCCTCTGGCGGAGCGTATGCCCTTCAGGTAAGATCGTATCGCTGGTATAATTATGGGACTTTCGTCATTCGAAAAAGGTGTGCTCATAGATCTTGCCCGAAGCGCGGCAACGGCATTCATTCAAAAGGGCCTTTGTGATGAACATGCCGTTGATATCGGGGGCCTGCCGAACTCCCTCATGGAAAAAAAAGGGCTCTTTGTGGCCATCTATAAACTCGGTGAGCCCAGAGGCTGCATGGGCACCATCCTCCCCGTGCTGCCCATATGGCAGGCATGTATGGTAAACGCCCGTAGCGCCGCATACAAGGATCCCCGGTTTGTGCCGCTTGCCATTCATGAACTGGGCCATATCAGCTTCGAGATTACCCTGGTAGACAGGCTAAGACCCTTCTCAGACATCTCTCAGCTTGAAGAAGGCATCCATGGCCTCATCCTCACAAAGGGCTTCCACAGGGGGGTGTTCCTGCCGGGATCGATCAAAGATCTGCCTCACGATATTGAGGAAATCTTCACGAGGCTGCGGGCTAAAGCGGACATGAACGATGATGACCCAAACGCACCCGAACAGTGGGAGCTCTTCGATGCCGAGGTTATATCGGAGAGAACAACGGATGATGGGCGCAGGTGATCAGGATTTAGGTTATGAGAGGGTCCCTGGGTTTACTATGGATAACAAGTTTGCTCTAACCTTAGAGATGGTGAACCGAGAGATCGATCTAAAAAGACATATAAGATCAATCAGGATGATGGAAACATTATTCCATTATTATAGAATAAAATTACTATAATCAGTAGGTTACATAATTGGAATCTGCATATTCCGTCAAAATCACTGCAAAATTAAAAAATGCCTACTTGGTATTATTTTTGCTTTATAATTTTATGTAGAAATTTAATCTGCTTAAAATCATCTTAGACATATCAACCAGATCCATATTAAAGAGGAGGTTCCTAATGAAAGTACTAAAAATATGCGCATGGGTCGGAATTTCTTTACTTATACTATTCACCAGTGCCTGTATCTTGGGAAACGTTTCCATAACTATCCTGCAGACATCGGATCTCCATCACCATGCCAGTGGGTATGGACCGTTTCACGATTACACCCCCTTAAATACCGCCGATAACGATCAGGTTCTCGGTGGCTATTCAAGGTTGGCCACCCTTATCAATAAAATACGCGCAGAGCAGGCTGCAAATCAGATTCCGGTATTGCTCTTTGATTCGGGTGATTATTTCATGGGGACAGTTTATGATATGACTGCCGCTGATACAACAAACGGCCCCGCTGCCCTCAATTTTTTCACTCGAATGAAATACGATGCCGTCACCCTGGGCAATCATGAGTTTGACTGGTCCAGCGCGGGCCTATATCAGCTTTTGAACAATGGGAAGAATGCAGGATTTAATGTTCCGGTTGTTGCAAGCAATACGAATATTCCTCCATCCAACCCACTTCAGCTTCTTGTTGCTTCTGGTGTTATTGTGAATAAAAAGATCATACAGCTTCCCTATGGTGCGAAGATCGGCGTTCTAGGACTTATGGGTCCGAATGCCGCTTCGGATGCACCGGCAGCATCACCTGTGACTTTTGACCATGTATACTCTGATATTCAGACACTAGTGGATAACCTGAGGAACAATGATTGTGCTCAGGTTGTCATCGCCTTGTCCCATGGCGGCATCAATAACCCTAGCAGCAGCACTCCATACCCTACCGGAGATGATGTTGATTTGGCCAACAACGTCACTGGGATCAATGTAATCTGTTCAGGTCATTACCATACTGCAACCCCATCTGCTTATGTCGTGGGGCCCTCGAAAACCATAATCTATGAACCGGGCGGATATGGTGAGTATCTCAGTAGGATAGATATTACCTACAATTATTTTCTGGGTAAGATCGTTAATTACAAATATACTCTTATACCGGTAAATGACACAGTTCTGGGGAATCAAGATGTACAAACAATGGTAGACCAGTACAGCACAGAGTTAACTGCAATACTGCATAGCAAAAACCTTCCTGGACTGGGAGATCCGGTCGCGAGCACCACCTTTGACCTGGAAGAAGCCCCGTTCCAGGTAACCGGCCTCGGCAGTCTTGCAGCGGATTCCATCCGTGCCGTAGCCAACCAACTGGCGCCACTAAATGGGGGGGCCTTTGATATTGGTGTTGTTCCCAGTGGTGTAATTCGTGACGGCATCTATAAGGGAAAAACAGGTGTAGTCACGTTCTCAGATGCGTACAATATGCTCCCGCTCGGCATATCTCCGAAAGACCAATCCATCCCTGGTTATCCGCTCATGTCAGTCTATGCCACTGGACAGGATGTTTATACCATCTGCGAGGTTGGACTCTCTCTTTCTCAACTGCTGGGTTCCGATTACTATTTGAATTTCTCAGGACTCAAGATTGACTATGACCCAATACAGGGAGTTCAGGCGGTCTATGAATATGCTCCTAGCGACACCTTCTGCTCGGGTCCCGCGACCTTTATTGATCCCTCAGACACCACCAAGTTGTACCATATCGTGGTGGACTATTATGCACTCGAAATGTTGTATGTGGTGAATGGTTACATTGATTTATATAACTTACCTATTCCTCACATCAATCCGCAGAATGCTTCGTTCATTGCTAGAGATTTAGCCGGGGACGAACTCAAGGAATGGATGGCGCTGATGAATTTCCTCCCTGTGTTAGGGAGCATTCCATCCAATATATACGGCCCACAAGGCATTGCCCTAGGTCGGGTTTACTGAACTAATCCGCAAAATGAACGAGGTGTAGAGAATATCCTTCGCTCCTGACATAAACCCCTTGTCAGGAGCGAAGGATATTCATACTTTCATGATCATCTGATTAATCCTTTGATGAATTACTTGATGTGGAAGCAAAGATCCACGAGAGATCAGCTATCTCAATCTCTTACTATCAACCGTTGATTCCTTCGATTAAATCAATTGTCTCCAGATATAATCCACACTCAAAATTACGGCTCAAAGCAGCGAACATTGATATGAGGAAATACCGGATGGAGCAGGGGCACGTAATCCGGCCGGAAGCAGCAATCAGATAAAAAAAGGGAGGGAACTTTTGGTTCCCTCCCTTGGCGTTTAAAGTAAAGGCTTACTTAGATGGCGAATGCCTCGTCCGGGATCCTCACGCAGCTGATCTCGTCCTTGGTGAGTGTTTCGCACTTGGCAGGGACAAGGGCAGTGATCCTGTTGATGTAGAACTTGGCGCCCTCGACCTTACCTGTGTAGAACATCTTTTCTTTCTCGATTGGGTTGGCTGCAAGCTTTTCGGTGGCGACGTTGGCCATCCAGATATGGAACCAGCCGCAGATGGCCTCGGCAAGGCAGTTGAGGAAATCACATGCTGCGATGAGCGGGATGAACGGGTTCGACCTGATGAGCTGGCTGAACTGCATGGCGGTTCCTGCGCATGCATTGAGCGCCTTCTCAACGATCTCGGCCTCGGCCTTCAGGTTGTCGTTGCCCTTGGCCTTGGCGACCTCGGCCTGGGTCTCGCCCAGCATGGTCATAAAGTACAGGCCCTTTTTCATACCCAGCTTCCTGCCTAAGAGGTCGAGTGCCTGGATGCCGTTGGTGCCTTCGTAGATGCCGTTGATCCTGTTGTCCCTCATCATCTGCTCAACCGGGTACTCACGGCAGAAACCGTAACCGCCGTAGGTCTGGACTGCCAGGGAGGTGACCACATCGCCCATGTCGGTGCAGTAGGCCTTCACAATGGGGGTGTACATCTCGATCATGCCCTGCCATTTGTCCTTCTCCTGATCAGTAGTGGCAACCTTCAGCCTGTCCATGGCATAGTAGCAGTACAGGGCCAGGATCTTGATGGCCTCGGTGATGGACTTCATCTTGAGCAGCATCCTGCGGATGTCTGGGTGCTGGATGATGGGGCACTGCTTTGCGTTCGGGTCTTTCATCTGCATGATGTTCACGCCCTGCATGCGTTCTTTCGCATAGGACAGCGCGTGGAGGTATGCTGTGGTCGACAGTGCGACACCCATGGTGCCCACGCCTTGGCGCTCTTCGTTCATCATCTGGAACATGATCGGCATGCCCTGGCGCTCCTCACCCATGAGGTAGCCGATGCACTTGCCGTTTTCACCGAAGTTGAGCGTTGCGGTTGCGTTGCCGTGGATACCCATCTTGCTCTCGATGCCGCCGCAGTTCATGTCATTGGGCCCGCCCAATGAACCATCCGGGTTTATCATGACCTTGGGGACTACGAAGATGGAGATACCCTTGGTGCCGGCCGGGTCGCCCTCGATCCTGGCAAGGACCGGGTGGATGATGTTCGGGGTCAGGTCATGGTCGCCGGCGGAGATGAAGCACTTGGTTCCTGTGATGGAGAATGTCCCATCGGGATTTCTCTTGGCTGTAGTCTTGAGAGCACCAACGTCGGAGCCTGCGCCGGGCTCGGTGAGGCACATGGTGCCGGCCCACTCGCCGGAGAACATTTTTTCAAGGATGATGTCTCTCAGGGGGTGCCGGAAGTGGTCCTCAATAAGTCTGGCTGCGCCATGGGTAAGACCGGGATACATGAGAAATGCCTGGTTGCCTGCAAGGAACATCTGGGCACATACGGCAGCGATGAGTGCCGGGAAGCCCTGACCGCCGACCTCTGGGCTGTCGGACACGCTCATCCATCCGCCTTCGCAGTAGGTCTTATACACCTTGTGGTATGATTCGGGGGCATAGACCTTGCCGTCCTTGAAGACTGCCTCAACCGGCTTTCTCTGGACCTCATCAGGATACGTGGGTGCAATATCATTCTCGGTGAATTTTGCAGCCTGCTCGAGGACCATGTTCACCATATCGGCGTCGTGATCTGCAAACGGACCTTTGCCAAGGATCTCCTTGCCAATCTCGAAGACCTCGTGCAGTATGAATTTGAGATCCCTCTCGTCTACCCATTGACTTGCCATAATACCCTCCTTACAGGATTATCTTGATTTTCTTTATTGTCTTGCCATGAATGAGCATTCATTCTTATATCCTTTCTATGAAATCATGTCAACAGATCTTCTCGTTTTATACCATCATTTAAGAACCCCTGGCTCACGTGCATTTAATAATATGTTGTTCTTGATAGCTGTTTTATGTCATAATTTCTCAACGGAATTACATGAAATGGAATAGAGGAGGGTATACACGTATGAAGACTGAAAACGGAACATTTACGGCCCAAGACGGAACATCCATTTTCTGGAAGGCATGGCTGCCGGAAGGACACCCCAAGGCAGTGGTGCATCTCATCCATGGTTATGCAGAGCACATCGAACGATACGGCAACGTCGTGAACGAGCTGGTCCCGGAAGGGTATGCCGTCTTCGGCAATGACCACCGGGGCCACGGCAAAAGCCAGGGCAGGCGAGGCCACGTGAAGAGCTTTCAGGAGTTCATTGATGATGAGAAGCAGTTCTCGCTTGAGGTCATCAAGGCTCGGTTTCCTGATGCCACTTATATAGTGCTCGGCCATTCCATGGGAAGCCTCATCGCCCTCAACTATGCGGAGCAGAACCCTGAATCCCTGAAGGCGCTCGTGCTCTCCGGTACAGGGTCACAACCCGGAACGGATATTCCGAAGATCCTCATAACCCTCACCAAGGTCCTGTCCAGGATCCTGCCTGCAATACATGTGAAGTCACCGCTGCCCCCGGAGTTCATATCCAGGGATACAGAGGTGGTGAAGGCATATGTGGATGATCCCCTGGTCTTCAATGTCATAACCCCGAGGCTCGCCCATGAGATGAACAGGTACGTGGTCCTGGGCGCCCAAAATGCCTTTAAACTTAAGATGCCGGTGCTTATCCAGCTCGGGTCACAAGACACCGCATTCTCCGGCCAGAAGGAGCTTTTCGACATGATCGGGGCCACGGACAAGACCTTCAAGCGCTATGAAGGGCTCAGGCATGAGGTCTACAACGAACTCCCGGTAGACAGGGCAAAAGTGCTGGCCGATCTGAGGACCTGGCTGGACAGCCATCTGTAGTGTTGGTGTGTATAAATAATATTAAGAAGAACCTGGCATAAACAAGAAAAGGCCCTTTCCATTCCTGCGGAAAGGGCCTTTTCTTTTAATACTATCAGTATCTGTAGTGATCCGACTTGAACGGACCGTCAACGCTTACGCCAAGGTACTCGGCCTGCTCTTTGGTGAGCCGGGTAAGTTTCACGCCAAGCTTGCCGAGGTGGAGCCTGGCAACCTCTTCATCAAGGAGTTTCGGCAGCGTTCTCACGCTAATTTCCCTCGGGTTTGCCCACAGGTCCATCTGGGCTAGTACCTGGTTGGTGAAGGAGTTGGACATAACGAAGGAAGGATGTCCTGTTGCACAACCAAGGTTCACGAGGCGCCCTTCTGCAAGCAGGTAGATGCAGTGGCCGTCAGGGAAGGTATACTTGTCCACCTGTGGCTTGATGTTGAGCCTCTTGATGCCAGAAAATTTCTCGAGTTTGTCCACCTCTATCTCATCGTCAAAGTGGCCGATGTTGCACACAATGGCCTGGTCGAGCATCTTTTCCATGTGCTCAATGCGCAGTATCCTGCAGTTTCCTGTTGCCGTGACAAAGATATTGGCCTCAGCCAGTGCGTCTTCGACCGTTGCTACCTCAAACCCCTCCATGGCGGCCTGCAGGGCACAGATGGGGTCGATCTCGGTGATGATCACCCGGGCGCCGAACCCGCGCATGGACTGGGCGCAGCCCTTGCCCACGTCGCCATATCCACACACGCACACTACCTTGCCCGCCACCATGACATCCGTGGCGCGCTTGATGCCGTCGGCCAGCGACTCGCGGCATCCATAGAGGTTGTCGAACTTGCTCTTGGTTACCGAGTCGTTCACGTTGATGGCAGGGAAGAGGAGTGTCTTGTTTTCCAACATCTGATAGAGCCTGTGAACGCCGGTAGTGGTCTCCTCGGACACGCCCCTTATCTCTTTGGCGGTGCGGTGCCAGAAGGTCGGGTCATCTTTGAGCCTGCGCTTGATCGTGGCATTGATGATGGCGATTTCCTTGTTGTCGGTGGGTTGATCCAGGATAGTGGAGTCCTCTTCGGCCTGGTAACCGCGGTGCACCATGAGGGTGGCATCTCCGCCGTCGTCCACGATGAGGTTCGGACCCTTGCCGCCCGGGAATGTCAGGGCCTCCAGGGTGCAAGCCCAGTACTCCTCGAGGCTCTCCCCCTTCCAGGCGTACACGGGGATCCCGCATGAGGCTATGGCCGCAGCGGCATGGTCCTGGGTGGAGAAGATGTTGCATGATGCCCATCTGACATTAGCACCGAGCTGCTTGAGGGTTTCTATGAGCACGGCCGTCTGGATGGTCATGTGCAAAGAGCCGCAGATCCGTGCCCCCTTCAGGGGTTGCCCTGGTACATATTTTTTCCTCAATGCCATGAGGCCCGGCATCTCGTGCTCTGCGATTACGATCTCCTTCCTGCCAAAGTCGGATTGCGAAATATCAGCCACCTTGCAGCTCATGCCGCAGTAATCCGGCAGGCTTCTTGGTTCCGGCTTTTTCATCTTTTCACCCATTACTTACCCGCCTTTTCTTTGATCTTTGCGACCATGTCGGTCTTTTCCCAGGTAAATTCCGGTTCGTTCCTGCCGAAGTGCCCGTAGGCAGCGGTCTTCTTATAGATGGGCCGCAGCAGGTCGAGATGGTTGATGATGCCCTTGGGTTTGAGCGGGAAGACCTCCCTGACAAGGATGCCCAGCTTTTCATCCGAGATTGTGCCCGTGCCCGATGTGTCGATCATCACGGATACGGGATCCGCCACGCCGATTGCATAGGCCAGCTGAACCACGCACCGCTTCGCAAGCCCTGCTGCAACGATATTCTTTGCAATGTAACGGGACATGTATGCCGCGGAACGGTCGACCTTGGACGGGTCTTTGCCGGAGAATGCCCCGCCGCCGTGGCTGGCGAAACCGCCGTAGGTATCGACGATGATCTTGCGGCCCGTGAGCCCTGTATCGGCGTGAGGTCCGCCCAGGACGAAGCGGCCTGTGGCATTGATGAAGTATTTGGTATTTTTATCCATCAGGTTTGCAGGGATCTGCTTTTTGATGACCTCCTCCATGATGCCGTCGCGGACGTCCTCATAGCTCGCATCCTCGTCAT
The DNA here is from genome assembly GCA_963798485.1 of uncultured delta proteobacterium. Lineage (GTDB taxonomy): Bacteria > Desulfobacterota > Desulfomonilia > UBA1062 > UBA1062 > MWEI01. Next base: position 309,116 of record CAWCTR010000004.1, read on the forward strand.
GCTGGGCAGCGATGACAACACTGTCGATCCGGGTAGGCTTGCCGTTCTCATACTGCACCGAAACCTGGGATTTTCCATCAGGTCTTAGGAATTCCAGTATGCCGTTTCTTCTCGTATCGGCCAGTCCTTTGGTCAGCAGGTGGGCATAGTGGATGGGGGCAGGCATGAGCACATCGGTATCATCGCAGGCAAAACCGAACATCATGCCCTGATCTCCGGCGCCCTGCTCTTTGAAGAGGCCGTCGCCCTCGGCGACGCCCTGGTTGATGTCAGGGGATTGCTTGTCGAGGGTCACGAGCACGCCGCAGGTGTTCCAGCTGAAGCCCATGACGGCCTCGGTATAGCCGATTTCCTTAACGGTCTGCCGTGCTACGCGCTGCACATCCACATAGTGCGTGGTGGTAATCTCTCCGGATACTATCACAAGGCCGGTGGTCACCAAGGTCTCGCATGCCACATGGGCCTGTTTGTCATTGGCAATGATGTCATCCAGGATGGCATCAGAGATGTTGTCTGCAACCTTGTCGGGATGTCCTTCTGTTACTGATTCGGATGAGAATAAGAAGTTCCTGTCACCCATTTTAATACTCCTCCTGTTTCTTAAGTATTTGCGTCATGGTAAGACGACTTGTACGAGTGGTAATCCGCATGTTCTCCTTTGTATGAAGCCATGGTCTTGAGCAGATAAGCCCTTTTGTATATTAGCCCTTCCTCGTCAGTCCTAGGTATTCGGCAATCTCGGATGCGCTTCCGTTGAGCGTCACCGGTGTGTTCTTCAGCTCTTCTTTTGTCGTAATCCCGTATTCGGGACCGAAGGCATCATCAAAATACAGCTGCTGGAACGAGGCGAACTTGAGCTGGTGTGAGGTGGAATCCACTACAAACCTGCCCCCAGAAGGGATCAGCCTTTCGTGAAGCGCCTTCTTCAGGCCTGCAACTGACTCGCCCCCTTGGGTGCAGACAACGTGTCCGTGCCTGTTGGTTGTGAGCATGCCTTCCATGATCTCGTTCTCGGTGACCGAGATGACAAAGAACCTGTCATTGAACTGTTTCTCGACAAGCTGAGATACCTTGGGGAATGACACCGGGTCTCCGATCATGGCGGCCTGGGCCACCGAAGGGGTTACCTTCAAGGGGACGAACCGGCCTGTGGCCCGCCAGCGGGCTACCGGGTCGGCATGATGGCTCTGTACACCAAGGATTGTGGGCAGCTCCGAGATGATCCCAAGTTCATGAAGGTCTGCGAAACCCTCCATGACCGCAGTGATGTTGCCAGCATTGCCTATGGGGACTACAACGGTGAGGCCGGCCGTATCCCAATCGAGCTGCTGGGCGATCTCATAGGCATAGGTCTTCTGCCCGAGGATCCGCGCCGGATTCTTCGAGTTCAGAAGAAACACGTTATACTCCTGGGCAAGTTCCTCCACCACGCGCATACAGTCGTCGAATACGCCCGGCATCTCGATCACCTGTGCCCCGGAACCGAGCGGCTGGGACAACTGTTGCCAGGTAACCTTGCCCTTGGGCAGAAGCACTACAGCCCTTACCTTGGATTTTGGAAGATAGCTCAGATACAACGCTGCAGCGGCTGAGGTGTCGCCCGTAGAGGCGCAGATGCCGAGCACGTCATGAAGGTTTTTAACCCGGATGATATGATTGAGGAAGGATATGGCCGATGCCATGCCCCTGTCTTTGAAGCTGGCGGATGGATTCAGCCCGTCATTCTTCACAAAAAACGGCGCGCCTACCCACTCGCTCAGCTCAGGATTCGCCTTGACTATGGGGGTCTGGCCTTCCCCCAGATAGATGATATCTTTAAGCGGTACGATGGGCAGGATCAGCTCATGGAAGCGGAAGACACCCTGGATCTCCAGGACATTGCTGTTTCTTCGTTCATCGAAGATCTTTTTCCAGGTCTTTGGCGGTGTTGCCTTCAGGTCGCTGAAGGCGGTGTTCTCGATCCTCAGGAGTGATTTGCAGGAAGGGCAGGTGTAGATGAAGTCATAAATATCATAGCGCGCTCCGCACCCTATGCATGCATAGACCAAGTCTCCCTTTGTCTCAGGCATGTATGGTTCGGACATTTCCGGCATCACTTCCTCTTCAATCTATAAAGGCCCCCAACTGTATAATAGGCTATTGACTTTATCAATACTTTTTTGGCATCTTATCGGCTTATTTCTTGAATCTGGGAGAGAATACATGGATACCCTCAATAACATTGAAGTGCCATCCGGAAAGAAATTGGGAAGCGGTAAGGTCAGGGAGATATTCGCAGCAGGCGATGAACATCTTCTTATCGTCACCACCGACCGGATTTCCGCCTTTGACGTGATCCTGCCCGACCCTATCCCAGCAAAAGGCCGTGTCTTAAATCAGCTTTCGTTGTTCTGGTTTGAAAAGGGGTCATCCATCATCAAAAACCACGTGGTAACTTTCGATGTAAACGCATACCCGGAGCCATTTAAGGGCGACACACGTTTGCACGGCAGGTCCATGCTGGTAAAGAAAACCAGACCACTGCCCGTGGAATGCATCGTAAGGGGCTACCTCTCCGGATCGGGTTGGAAAGAGTATCTTAATGGCGGGTCCGTGTCCGGGATAAAGCTCCCTGCTTCACTGAAAGAATCAGACCGTTTGCCTGAACCGATCTTCACGCCCTCCACCAAGGCCGAAATCGGCCAGCATGACCTCAACATCGATATGAAGGCCGCCGGTGACCTCGTGGGACACGACCTTATAGAAAGGGTAAAGAGCGTATCCCTTTCCACCTACTCCATGGCCGCGGCCCATGCATTGGAAAAAGGGATCATCATTGCTGATACGAAATTCGAGTTTGGACTTATGGATGGCGAGCTCATCTGGATCGACGAGGCCCTCACGCCTGACTCTTCCAGGTTCTGGCCGGCCGATGCATATAAACCCGGCGGGGCGCAGCCGAGCTTTGACAAGCAGTTCGTGCGAGACTACCTGGAGACGCTGGACTGGAACAAGACCGCGCCAGGGCCGAGCCTGCCCCAGGACATTATCCAAAAGACCTCTCAGAAGTACATTGCCGCCTATGAGCAACTGACCGGGAAAGTATTTGCATAAGATCCGGTTCACATTTCAACGAACGATCCCGCATTAGAGACAACTATGTAATAAAAACCACCACCTTAAAAGGCGGCGGTTTTTTGAAGAAGGAGGATGGTATGTCTTTGATGCCGGAGGTCTTACCTTTCTAAAGAGGAGATGCCGGGGGTACCGAACAACAGGACTGCGCGGCTCACTTTTTTTAGTTTCATCATTTAACCTAATGGTTGATTAGCCCGCTTAGGTATCCGTTCCTTCGAGTACCCCAGCTGTTCTCCCTAAGAAAGGTATCGGCAATTATGTCGATTGCTTAAGGTGGTTTCTTTAAAAAAACTGCATGATCTTCAGGAAGGAGATCTTTTGGCCGTCATCTCACGGTCTTGTAATCGCCTTGGGTAGTCAGGAGATTGTTCACCCAGTTCCGGGCAGACGCCGATACCTCACCGAAGGGTATCGGGTGCCCGGTCATCAGGTCCACCAAATGCTTCAGTATGCGTGCCGTGGCGCCCCATACCACACCGCCCTCAATCTCGATGAAATAGATATTGATACCTTTACCCCGGAAGGTTGTCCTTTCCGCCATCCAGGCCGATTCGCTCATGGCCTTTCTCAGGGGCACCAGCAGGAGGATCTCGGATTCGCTGTTTATCCGGAAGTCGTATGGATACGGAATGGTTCCAACCACCGGTGTGATGTGAAACCCGACAATGGAGATATGGTCATCCAGCAGACCCAGGACGTCCACATCTTCCCGGCTGAGACCTATCTCTTCTTCGGCCTCCCGCAGTGCTGTCTGCACTAAACCCTTATCGCTTGACTCAACCCTTCCACCCGGGAAGCAGATCTCGCCCTTGTGGTGTTCCACGTCCATGGAGCGCATGGTGACAACCACCTGGGGTTCACCATCCTTCCAGCACAGGGGCAGCAGGACGGCAGACTCCTTGAGGTCTTCTTGGGGGATGATCCGTCTCTTGTGCTGCGACAGGATGGTTCGAATGTATTCTTTCAATCCCGGCTCATCACCGAGAAGCTCATTAATAACGGTATCGTGCATGGATGATTATGTTACCACAAAGACCTTGCCATGAACAGGCTTGACCATCAAAGGACTTGCTGTATATGATACCATACATGAGAAACAAAGGTTCCATCAAGAACTACATTGTCCTCATCAGAGACTTGGTGAGCGATGTGGATATCCTCCTGGATGACGATATTGAGCACGATTCGTCGCACAGGTGGAAGGAACGTGCTGCGATCATCTTGGGAAAGATCCTCGGCAGGGATCACACCTATGTAAGGCAATTCGAGAAGATCGAGTTCAGCACGCCATTCTTCGACGATTTTGATGAGTTCATGGAGGAGGACACCTTCCGTCTCGCACTGGAGGATGCCAGATCATTCCTCATCTCGCTCATAGACGAACTCGAGAGCGAGCACAACTGCACACCCGGCCTCATGGACATGGAAAGCCTGTTCGCTGAGATGAACCGGTATGTCCTTGCGCGGGTGGGGGACCCGAAGACACGCTCAAGCCTCCACAACCGGATCACCAGGCTGAGAAACGGCATGATGTCGGGCGAGATCTCGGGTGATGAGGTGCGGTATCACATGGAGCACATCGGATTCCTTGATTCCGGGCTCTATGAGCGCATTGTACCGCTTGTGACATGGTATTACATTCAAGGGGCAGGTCTTAAAGGGGCACACAACAACTAACCCGGCTCACGCCTCCCTTATACATTCATTATTCCAAGGAAAGGAGTTCACATGGCAAAAATCACAAGGGTCCTTGTGAGCGTAACGGACAAGACGGGTATTGTAGATTTCATGAAAGAGCTCGCCCCATTCGGCGTGGAGATCATCTCCACCGGGGGTACGGCCAAGACGCTTCATAACAGCGGCATCAAGGTGGTTGACATCTCCGAGTACACGGGCTTTCCCGAGATGATGGACGGCAGGCTCAAGACCCTGCATCCCCTTGTGCACGGCGGCATGCTGGCCATCCGCGACAATGCCGAGCATGTCGCGGCGATGAAAAAGCACGGCATCAAGCCCATTGATATGCTCGTGGTCAACCTATACCGTTTCGAGGAGACGATTGCCAAGGGCGCATCGCTGGACGAGGCCATCGAGAATATCGACATCGGCGGGCCTGCCATGGTGAGGGCAGCCTCCAAGAACTACAAGTATGTGTCCGTAGTGACCGACACCGCCAACTATGCAAAGATCATCGCCGAGATGAAACAGTCCGGCGGCTCAGTGAGCGAGAAGACCAACTTCGAGCTCGCCAGGGACGCCTTCTCGCTGACCGCGCGTTATGATGCCGCCATCTCCAACTACCTCCAGGGCATTGATGTCGAGGAAGGACAGTTCCCGCTCACCTACACCGTCCAGTACAAACGCTCTCAGATCATGCGTTATGGTGAAAATCCCCACCAGAAGGCCGCCTTCTACAGCGAGCCCAATGTGGACCAGCCCTCCATATCCAGCGCGGACCAGCTCTGGGGCAAGGAGCTCTCATACAACAATATCATGGACTCCGATGCGGCCCTTGACCTCATCATGGAATTCGATAAGCCTGCGTGCGTGATCCTCAAGCACTCCAACCCCTGCGGGGCTGCACAATCGACAAGCTCGCTGGCCGAGGCATACCGTAAGGCCCTGGCCGTGGACACTACATCGGCCTTCGGCGGCATTGTGGGACTGAACCGGGTCGTGGATGTGGACACGGCCAAGGCCATCGGGGAGATCTTCACCGAGGTTGTGGTGGCGCCAGGATATACCCCTGAGGCCCTTGCCCTTCTTGAGGCGAAGAAGAATATCCGCTTACTGAAGGTCCCGGATATTGCCCAGGGGATAAAGGCGAAAAAGCAGATGCTCTCCTCACGGAGGGTAACCGGTGGCCTGCTCCTCCAGGAACGCGACCTGGGCGACATTGACCTTGCCAAGGCCCAGGTGGTTACCAAGCGCCAACCCACCGCCCTTGAGATGGAGGCATTGAAGTTTGCATGGCGCATCGTGAAGTATGTCAAATCGAACGCGGTGATCTATGCCACCGCCGACCAGCTTGTCGGTGTGGGCGCAGGCCAGATGAGCCGGGTGGACTCGTCGAAGCTGGCCATCATCAAGGCTGCCAACGCCGGTTTGTCCACCAAGGGTACGGTTGTGGCGTCCGATGCCTTCTTCCCCTTCCGTGACGGCATCGACGAGGCCGCCAAGGCCGGCGCTACGGCTGTTGTGCAGCCGGGCGGATCAGTGCGCGACCAGGAGGTCATTGCCGCGGCAGACGAGCATGATATGGCTATGATCTTTACCGGCATGCGCCACTTCAGACACTAGGGGGTATATCGATGCGGGTGCTGGTGGTTGGTTCGGGCGGAAGGGAGCATACCCTGTGCTGGAAGATCGCACAAAGCAGCCTGGTGGACGAGGTGTTCTGCGCCCCGGGTAACGGTGGTATTGCGCAAAGCGCCATCTGCATCAACCTTGGGGCCGATGATATTGCAGGGCTTCTGCGGTTCGCCAAATACAATGGAATTGATCTAACCATAGTCGGCCCCGAGGCGCCTTTGACCAATGGAATTGTAGATGCCTTCCTATCAGAAGGCCTTGCCGTCTTCGGTCCGGACAAGGCTGCAGCAGCACTCGAAGGCTCCAAGTCCTTTGCCAAAGACGTGATGAAGGCTTATGATATCCCCACTGCCCAATACGGGGTCTTCTCTGATGCCCAGGCTGCCAGCGATTATATCCGGGATGCCGGATTCAATGTGGTGGTCAAGGCCGACGGCCTGGCAGCAGGCAAGGGCGTCCTCGTGACCTCTTCAAAGGAAGAGGCCTATGCAGCCATAGATGAGGTCATGGTGAAGAGGTCTTTCGGCGATGCCGGGAACCAGGCTGTCATCGAGGAACTGCTCGAAGGAGAGGAGGCCTCTTTCATCGCCATCTGCGACGGCGAGAACGTGCTGCCGCTCGCCTCGTCCCAGGACCACAAAAGGGTCTTAGACCATGACAAGGGGCCCAACACGGGGGGAATGGGGGCATACTCGCCCGCTGGAATAGTGGATGATGCAATGACCAGCACTGTAATGGAAAAGATCCTTTACCCTCTGGTGGCAGGACTCAGGAGGCGGGGCATCACCTATAAGGGTGTCATTTATGCAGGCCTCATGATAACTCCATCCGGTCCGTCAGTGCTCGAGTTCAACGTGCGTATGGGCGACCCTGAAACCCAGCCTCTGCTTATGCGGTGCAAGAACGACATCGTGCCTGTGCTCCTGGAAGTGGCAAAGGGCGGGAGTATAAGAGACTACAGGCTCGAATGGGAAGACGGTCCCGGCGTGTGCGTGGTCATGACCTCGGGCGGATACCCCGGCTCCATCGAGAAGGGCAAGATGATCAGCGGCATCGAGAATGCGGACAAGATCGAAGGGGTAAAGGTCTTTCATGCCGGCACCAGGATTCAGGGCAACGCCTTTGTCACTACCGGAGGCAGGGTACTGGGAGTGACGGCTGTGGGGGGCGATCTGAAAGATGCCATTGCCAAGGCATACCAGGGGGTATCACTCATCTCATTTGAGAAGATGCATTACCGCAAAGATATCGGGCACAAGGCCCTGAAGAGGTTGTCATGAAAGTAGCTGTTCTCATGGGAAGCAAGTCAGACCTTACGGTCATGGAAGAGAGCGCGGCCACCCTGAAGCAGTTCGGGCTTGACTGCGAGATGCGTATCATGTCTGCGCACCGTACCCCTGAAGAGGTCCTGGCCTTCAGCAAGGATGCAAAGACAAACGGGTTCTCCGTTATCATCGCAGGCGCCGGCATGGCTGCGCACCTTGCAGGGGTTATTGCTGCGCACACCACGCTGCCTGTCATCGGGGTGCCCATTGCCTCTTCATCGCTTGGCGGCCTTGATGCCCTGCTCGCCATGGTGCAGATGCCCCCCGGGGTGCCGGTTGCCACCATGGGCATCGGTAAGGCAGGTGCAAAGAACGCGGCCTTGCTGGCCGTCGAGATCCTCGCGCTGAATGATGAAGCCTTAAGGAAGAGACTAGCCCAGTATCGCTCAGACATGCGCAAGACCGTGCTGGAAGAGGACGACAGCATCAAGAATTCCTGAGAATTCCACAATAGTGATGTGTAAACTATGTTCGGTCTTTACACAATGAATCCCTTCTCCCCTTGCGGGAGAGGGTGAGGGTGAGGGGGCCGTTCTAATCCTAGCCCCACCGTTTTGGAGGAAGCTTAATCAATGCTGATCACCTCAAACGCCTCTGTGCTCGCCGCGCTTATGCGCTCGAAACCGGGAAGCCTGGCGGCTTACCCCACCGAGACCTTCTACGGGCTGGGGGTTCTCATAAACAGCAGAGATGGTCTGGACAGGATCATCACTGTCAAGGGCCGGGACGCTGCCAAGGGCATGATCGTGTTGGTATCGGACATGACCATGGCATCATGCATCGCGGTCATCGACAATGATCAAAAGAAGCTCCTCGAAATTCTCTGGCCCGGACCCGTGAGCGTTGTTCTGGAGGCGAAACAGGACATTGATCCCCTGCTTGCGCCGGACGGCAAGGTGGCGCTGCGCATCTCGCCTGATATACTGGCTACCTCTCTGGTTGAATTAGTGGGGCCTATCACCTCCACATCGGCCAACAGATCAGGCGAACCTCCTGCCCGCACAGCGCATGAGGTGGCAGGCATGGGTCTTGCCATCGACGCCATTTTAGATGGGGGCGAGACACCGGGAGGCAAACCCTCCACCCTCATCGATCTCACGACCTGGCCGCCTGAGTGCCTGAGGGAAGGGGCAGTAACATTTCAAGAGATCCTCGCCCACTGTTCATAAAATGATGTTAGCTCTGGATTCAACGTACAATAATGTAACAACAATTACAATATTGCACATAATTATAGGTAAATGAACTATCAATGCAATGTATTTATTGAGAATATACTTTGGCATATATTTTGTATAATATTAATTAAGGTCATTAATTGTTAATTGCAGAATTCGCCATACAGAACTTCTTAATAGTCTAAGTTGCTACATTTAATAATGATCTGCTTGAGTTATGGTGTTAGGTCAAAGATAACAGATACATTATTTTTTATGGGGAGAAAAGGGGGGAGTATCATGGATCTTATGGAATTGAAACCTGCCAAACCCAATGTCGATCATACAAAGATTAAGGTTTTCAATCTGATAACCCAATGCATACGGGATATCGAAAAGACGGTAAATTCATCTGGTCTGGCAATGAGAGAAGTCGGTGTTGACGTTGAAAAATATATGACTGTTAGAGAATCATACATTATAGAGCTTAAATTGCGTATGTGACACAAGATATTATCGATTTCCCTTTCCGTGCTTTTCTTTTTGAGTCTCATCAGATTGCCGACAGTTTAGTCTACGAAGCTGTCATATTCGATTTTACCGGTCAGTTGAGTGCAGGGATGTATGCCACGCACATACTTATATGCGCTCAAAGATTGTGGCCGGGGCCTGTCCTCCGCCGGTGCAGAGCGTAACCAGGGCGTAGTTCCCCTTGCGGCGCAACAGTTCATGGATTGCGGTGACGCTCAGCCTGCAACCGCTGTTGCCGACCGGGTGGCCCAGGGCAAGCGCCCCGCCGTTTACGTTGAGCTTGTCCATGTCGGCATTGAGCTCCTTTGCCCAGGCCAGTGGTATGGGTGCGAAGGCCTCGTTGACCTCGAAGAGGTCGATGTCATTCATGGTAAGACCTGCTTTGGCGAGTACCTTAGGTGTTACGGTGATGGGGCCGGTAAGCATGAGCTTGGGGTCAGAACCCACCACGGCGCTGGCCACAACCCGCGCCAGGGGGATGAGGCCAAGCTGGTTCACCTTTTCGCCGCTCATAAGGACCACGGCTGATGCGCCGTCGGTAACTGTGCTGGAGAGCCCGGCAGTCATCCAGTCGGTCCCGGGAAGCACCTTCAGCGAGTCCAAAGCCTCCCGTGTAGTTCCTGGACGTATCGGTTCATCGTTAATGCATTCGATCCTGTTGCCGTCCTTGTCGAGCCCGGAGACAGTCATGATTTCATCCTTGAAGCGGCCCTCAATGGTGGCCCTATGGGCCTTTGTGTGGCTGGCAACGGCGAAATCCTGGCACTCTTCCTTTGTGATATTCCACTGGCGCGCGATGGCCTGTGCTGCATCGATCTGGCTGGGGATGCCGTATTTGTTCAGGTAGAATGTACCGATGGGGTGCCCGGCGTTCTGTCCATTGGCCAGGGTGCAGTTCATATCTGATGCGATGCCGTACTTTGACATGATCTCGCAGCCGCTGGCTATTACCACGTCATGAGTGCCCGATGCAATCATAGCTGCGGCGATCTGGATCGCCGACAGGCTGCTGCCGCACTGGCGGTTCACGGTGATGCCGCCTAGGGTCTCCGGCAGATTTGATGCCAGGACGGCCATGCGTGCAAGGTTAAACCCCTGTTCCCCGATCTGATAGACGCATCCGGTAATGACATCATCAACCTCTTTGGCGTCAAGCTTTATGCTGTTTACAGACTCGTCAAGGACACAGGCCAGGAGCTCCGGAGCCATGTATTCACGGAAATATCCTCTCTGCCTGCCCACTGCTGTTCTGATAGCGCTGACGATAAATACGTCTTTCATGAGAAACCTCCCCATTTATTTATTATGTAACCCGATTCTTTCAGTAGAAGATCGATCCCAAGCAGTATTGAGGATATCAAAAGCTGATCTCTACTTCCCTAATTGCTCCTTCAGCTCCCGTTTCAAGATTTTACCCGAGGGGTTCTTGGGGAGTTTGTCGGTAATGAGGATCTTTTTGGGACATTTAAAACCTGCCAGGTGTTCTTTGCAGTAGGCGATAAGTTCCTTTTCAGTTATGGATACACCCTTTTTCGGTATGACCACGGCCGCTACGACCTCGATCCATTTGGGGTCCGCAAGCCCGATGACGGCAACCTCTTCTATACCAGGATACTGGTACAGGATTTCTTCGACTTCCCGTGACGCGACGTTTTCCCCGCCTGTCTTGATCATGTCCTTCTTGCGGTCCACCACATAAAGATACCCGTCCTCGTCGAACCGGCCAAGGTCGCCGCTATGGAACCAGCCAAAGCTGAAGGCATCTTCCGTTTTCTCGGAATCGTTGAGGTATCCCGTCATGACGTGGCCCGAGCGGTGTACAATCTCTCCGACAGTGCCCAATGGGACGAAATTCCCGTCATCGTCCATCAGCCGGGTTTCAACGTTGAGCACGGGTTTTCCTGCAGAGCCGGGTTTCAAGAGCTGGTCTTCGGGCTTCAGGATGGTTGCAACCGGGCCCATCTCGGTCTGGCCGTAGTAGTTCCAGAGCTTCAGCCCTCGGAAGGTGACGGAAAGCTGCTTGATGATCTCAACCGGCATAATGCTGGCGCCGTAGGCCGCCTTTTTAAGGCTGTTGTGGTTATAGTTCTTGAATTCCTGGTGATTCAAAATTCCGATCCAGACCGTCGGCGGGGCAAACATGTGGGTGATCTGATATTTTTCAATCAATCTGATCATTTCAAAGGGGTCTGCCTTGTGCATGATCACATTGGTGGCCCCGATATACAGATACGGCATGAGGAAGCAATGGAGCTGGGCGCAGTGGAAAAGGGGCAGGGCATGCAGGCTCACATCGTAGGTGTCGTATTGGCCGTCGAAAATACAGCTGTGGTACTGCGACATGAGTGCCCTGTGCGAGAGCATCGCCCCCTTGGGCTTTGATTCCGTGCCGCTGGTGTAAGGGATCTGGACGATGTCTTCTGCGCTGACTTCGACCCGGGGTTCATCCAAGGACATGTTCTCCATTTCCGTTATCAGGTTGAAAAAACCGTCGGGAACCATGGAATCACCTAATGGTATGAAGCCCCACTTTTCCACACTGGTGAATTTTGCCTGGGACTGAGCAATGATCGGGTAGAGGGCGTCCTCGACGATGAAGACCCTCGAACCCGAGTGGTTTATAATATAAGCGATCTCCTCTGCATTCAGCATATAGTTGATGGGGACCTGGATTGCACCGATCTTGGCCAGCCCGATCATACTGATTGGATAATAATGGGAGTTGTATGCATAGACCGCGACCCGGTCGCCTTTTTTGACCCCATACGTTGTCATGAGATTGGCAAAGCGCCTAGCCTCCCGCTCGAGATCAAAAAAGGAGAGCTTCAAGTCACGGAAGATGATGGCGGTCCTATCGCCGTATTTGGTAGCCGCCCTTCTGGCCATATCGCCGATCGTATCCCTGTTGATGATATTACTCATTGCTTCATCTCCTCTTATTATAGGGCTCAATCCGGGCCGTCATTTTCTGGGAAGATGAATTATAACGAACTTTGACCGGAGAGTCAATTTATTGGGGAGAGATTTGTTTATTCCACAGGATGCAAGACCTCCCAGTCAAATGCCCATATTAACTAATAAAGGGTGTAAGCCCCGTTTTAGGCAGTGCCTTCCGGCAGGTAATCCTCCCGTACCGGTGAAAAGACTTCTATGGCTACAGAGTCCTCAAGGATCTCTGCCCCGTGCTCGACATTACCGGGAATACACCAGCTATCGCCCGCTTCCGCCTCGAATGTCCTTCCCCTTATGGAGAGCATGATCCGCCCTGAGAGGAGATAGCCTGTCTGTTCATGGGGATGTTCATGCTTGGGCAGGACACTTCCTTTATCCAGCAGGAATTCCGTGAAAAGGGTCTTGTCGCCAAAGACAAGGGTTTTCATTCTGATACCTGCAAGGGCTTGCTTATAGCCGCGGCTGTTTCTCTTGGAGAACATCTGGCCTACTTCCTCCCTTCATTTTCTGTTAGCCGTCGCAAGTTTCCCTGTAATTGATAGCATAATGTTCAAGTACTTTAGTGCCACATAGATAGCAGTTGTTATTTCTTAGTGTGAATTTTTTACCTAAAACAAATTTGCCTTCTTGATGAAATCTTGAAAGCCCTCCCGTTCGCATTTGAATGCCTCATCAAAGGATACTTCATTGCGTTTCTCGATCAAGGCCTTAATCTGAAGCATGATGTCATAATTGACCGCGCATATGTCCTGTGCGATCTGCTTGGCCCGGGGCACCAACTCCCCATGGGGAACCACCTCGTTGACCAGAGCGCACCTGAGCGCATCCTGGGCTGATAGGGGCTTGCATGTGAACGACAGCTGCTTGGCGAGGCGTTGGCCGACCGAACGCTGCAGTAACTGGGTCATCCCCCACCCCGGGTGGATGCCTACCTTTGCATGGGAATCGGTGAACCGGGCATTCTCAGAGGCGATGAGAAAATCGCACTGCATGGCAAGCTCGAACCCTCCGGTGATGGCATTGCCGTTGATAGCCCCTATGATGGGTTTGTTGCACGAAGCAAAGACATCCGGCATATCTTTCCCATCGCCCCGCGGATCAAGGAGATTATCCTTGCCGATGACACCAAGATCTATACCGGAGCAGAATGACTTGCCGTTGCCGGTAAGGATCGCAACCTTTATATCGCTATTGCGCGCAACTTCATCGATAGAATTGTACAGGTTTATGAGCAAGTCCTGACAGATGGAATTGTGCCTTTCAGGTCGGTTCAGGGTAATCAGCGCAACCCGGCCTACTACTTCAAACAATACGGTTTTATCCACGATGTGACTCCTTTCTCTAAAGGATAATGGGGACATTTATTCAAGTTTCACTTATAAACCCTTCCTTCAAATACGGGTAGGTTTTTATCGGTATAACGCATTTTCTCGCATGACGATTATCAAGAAAAAGGTACAAATTGGTTTCTGATTTAATTTTTTTTGAGTAAATGCCGAACTAGTTATGAAATTGTGAATTGTACCGTTGATACTATTAATTATGCCCAGGAGGGCGGATGGAGCAGATAAAAGTAGTATTGCGTTACTTGGATGGCAGAGTTTTCAAGGGCTACACTCAGGATTTTAATCAGACACGGCCCAGTTTTCATTTTCAAAAGAATACCACTGATAGTTCAACCAATAACTCGATGTTGATAGAGGTCAAAGATCTCAAGGCATTATTCTTTGTGAAAACATTTGAGGGTGATAAGGAATATAATGAGCGTAAAGAGTTTATCACAGGGGACCTGCCCCAAGGACGCAAGGTAGAGGTTACTTTTGTAGATGGAGAGATCATTCGGGGATCAACGGTAGGTTATGATCCGCAACGCCCTGGTTTTTTTCTATTGCCCGTAGATAAGGGCAGTAATAATATTCGAATCTTTGTGGTTACCGCTGCTGTAAAAAACTTCCGGTTTTTATAATGAGAATGAATACACGATTAAATCTTAATGGTCAGGTATTGAATTTTGCAGCCAGTTCTTCGAGTTCATCCCAACGGCGGTAAGCCTCTTCCAGTTCTTTTTCCAGTGCCTCCAGTTTGTCGTTTGTTGCGTGAATCGTCCTGGCATCCGTGCCTACCTGGAACGCAGGATCATTGAGGGTTGTGAGGAGAAGATTCTTCTCCTCTTCCATGCCCTCAATCCTCAGTGGCAGCCCTTCAAGCTCGCGCGATTCCTTATAGGAGAGTTTTTTCTTCTCCTTGATGGGCCTTTCTCTTTTCTGCTTCTCGTCCTTTAATGTTATCTCTACTTGGGGTTCCTTCATCGGGCGCTGCATGAGCCAGTCATCATAGCCGCCCACATATTCCTGCAGGCGGCCCGCACCCTCGAATACGATGGTGGAGGTTACAACATTGTTCAGGAAGACCCTGTCATGGCTTACCATCAGTACCGTGCCGCCGAAGTCCACCAGCCGGTCTTCAAGCATATCCAGGGTTTCGGCATCGAGGTCGTTGGTCGGCTCATCCAGGACCAGCACGTTGGATGGGGCGCTGAAGAGCTTGGCCAGCAGAAGACGGTTACGTTCCCCGCCTGAAAGGGTCCTGACTTGTGACATGATCTGTTCGGCAGAGAAGAGGAAATCCTGGAGATAGCCCACGATATGCCGTGGCATGCCACCTACGATGACCTGGTCGCTGCCGGGCGCGACATTCTCCTTGAGGGTCTTGTTCTCATCGAGCTGGGCCCTGAGCTGGTCAAAGTAGGCGATTTTAATTTTTGTGCCGAGACGGACATGGCCCTCTCGTGGCTTGATTTCACCAAGCAGGAGCTTCAGCAGGGTTGTCTTACCGCTCCCGTTGGGCCCCATGATGCCCACCTTGTCCCCTCGCATGATGGTGGTGGAAAAGGTTTTCATGAGGATGTTTTCTCCATAGGCAAAGCTGATATTCTTGGCGTCGGCAACCAACCGGCCGCTTCTTTCAGCCTCCTGGATCACGAGACGGGCTCTGCCCTCCTGCTCCCGCCTGAGGGCGCGTTCCTGGCGCATGTGCATCAAGGCTCGAACCCGGCCCTCGTTCCTGGTACGGCGCGCCTCAAGGCCCCGCCTGACCCAGATCTCCTCTTTGGCCAGCTTCTTGTCAAAATCAAGCCTGTGGTTCTCCTCCTCTTCCAGCATTGCCTGCCGGCGTTCGAGGTAGGTTCCGTAATCACAGGCAAAGGATAACAAGCGGCCGCGGTCTATCTCCACGATGCGTAGTGCGAGTTTCCTCAGAAAGGCCCGGTCATGGCTGACAAACATGATTGTGTTATCATACCTGAGGAGAAAATCCTCAAGCCAGAGGATGGAGCCGATATCCAGATGGTTCGTGGGCTCATCCAACAGGAGCATGTCCGGATCGTTCACCAGTGCCCTGGCAAGAAAAACCCTGCGTTTCAATCCTGCAGAGAGATATTTAAATTCGGCGTTCTCATCCAAGTCGGTCTTCGTAATCACCGTCTCAACCTTTTGGTGATAATCCCAGGCCCCGGAGGACTCCAGATGGTGCTGGACCTGTTCAATCCTCCTGATGAGGCCCGTGTCATCACCTTGATGCGAAAGCCGCAGCGTGAGGTCGTGGTATTCCCTGAGCAGATCAATATGAACGCTCACACCTGAAGCCACGACATCATAGACAGTCCCGGCCAAGTCATCCGGTACATCCTGGGGCAGCATGGAGGTTCTGATATCGCCGTTTCTGATTATAGTGCCTTGATCCGGAGCTATTTCACCGCTGATCATCTTCATGAGGGTGGACTTGCCTGAACCGTTCCGGCCCAGAAGGCCTATCCTTTCTCCCGGTTCGATCTGAAGTGCCGCATTATCCAGGAGCAATGGGCCGCCAAAGCTTATGGAAACATTATTGATCCGTAACAGGGCCATAGATGGGCTGGTCTTTTCAGCAGGTCATTGAAAATATAAAACAAGGATCCGATTCATCAGTTGATCACCTTCAGAAACTTCACCAGCAGAAGACCAACCAAAAAAATAAGGTAGAATCGTATGAAATACAAAGCAAACTTGCTCATCCTTGTCATCTTCACACGCGGCATATTCGTCTCTCCATAACTGTTTGCAGGTCTCTACCCCTTGAGGGGCTGCTATTGCGATATGAGATTATCAATATCATTGTGATAGAGCACCCCAAGGATTCGGTCGTTCCTGTCTACAACAGGAATCATGTGGTATTGGTACTTCACGAACATTTCCACCAGATCATCCTGTACATCATCCTCCTCTGCTGAGACCACCGGCGAGGCCATGACATCGCCCATGGTCAGATGCCCCTGTGCAAGAACCAGATCGCGGAGATCAACCACCCCGAGCAGGGTTTCGCCGTCGCCATTGACAACATAGATATATGAGATGCTCTTGGGATCTCTGCCGGAACCCCTTATCGTGACAAAGAAATCGCTGACCTTATCCGTCTTCTGTGCAACAACATAATCGGAAGACATGATATTCCTCGCCTGGATCTCACGCTGTGAAAGGATGTTGCGGACACGTTCAGCCTGATCCTTGCTCAGGTAGGCCATAAGTTCGGTTACATCGTCGTGCGGCAGGACCGTAAAGAGACCTGCCAGCTGCGGGGTCGACATCTCCGATAGGATCTTGCGGGCCTTTTCCTCCCTCAGGTTGGCGATGATCTGCCGCTGTGCCCTGGGCTCCGCCTCCATCAGGGTTTCAGCCGCCTTTTCATTATCAAGGGCCGAGAAGAGCACCTGCTGCTCGTCACCCGGCAGTTCCTCCAGGAAATCCGCCAGATCTTCACTGGGGAGTTCCAACATCTGCTTTTTCGTGACCGAGAGCGCCACCTTGTCCGTAGAGACGGCGTCCTCAACAGACAGAGGCTGTATATATTTCCATGAGATGAGGTTGCTGGTCACCAGCTCAAATCTTCCCAGGCCCCACCTTCGGAAGAAACCGCCGAAGGAGACATCGACATGGATAAGGAGTAACAGCCCCCGTGTTTCAAGAAAATGGACATCATTAACCACCTCTACCTGCCTACCGTCGATGTCGAGAACGGTCTTACCCATGAGATGCTTGTCCATGAGTATCCAACCCGCCTGATCTACAAAAGGAGGGAAGACATCGCCACTATCCGGCGGCCTGACGAAGATGGCATCATCTTCAATCTTTATTACCTTTGACCATGGTATGAACTCGGTGGGTTTTCCCCATCCGTGCTCTATATAGATACCAACCGCTTCCGGATATGGCTCTTTATGGAGGAAGACAAGGTCGGTCAGTTTTCCGATGCGGTTCTTGATCTGTTCTCTGCATACCGGCAGCTTGAGCAGCTCCGAGAAGAAGAGAAACCTGAACTGCTCGAATCCGGGATGCTGGTCAACAACTTTCGTCTTAGAGTTTTTATCCGTTATCATTTGCCTACCTCTCTGCTACTCATGTGAATAAACTCGGGAACAGAGTTCCTATGCCCATCAAAGAGGACATGATGATAACAAAAATAACAATACCCCAATTGATGATGTTCTGTGAGCGCGTATTTACATATTCCCCCATAAATGCAGGATCATTCAGAAGAAGCAGGAGAAAGACCAGCGTAGCAGGCAAGAGAGTGACAGCCACTACCTGCACGAACATGGTGATGGTAACGAGCGGTGCATTGGGAATGAGTACGACTGCTCCGGAAGTGAGAAGCATAAACAGGTAAATCAGGTAAAACCAGGGAGCATCCTTGACTCTCTGGTTCAGGGAATGCGCCCATCCGAAGACCTCGCCTACGGCCCATGATGTGGAGAGCGATATGCACAGTGCACCCAAAAATCCGGCATCAAAAAGACCTATGGCAAAAAGTTTACGGGCAAGATGTCCTTGTCCTAGAGGGAGGAGGGGCACAATCGCTTCAGCTGTCTGACGTGCATCTTGAATGGAGATGGGTGGCCTGTGATAGAAAAAGGCAGCGCTTGCTGCGATAATAATAAAGACGGCAACGAGGCAAGTGAGAAAAGAACCTACGAGTGTCTCCAGTTTTCCGAAACCGACATCATGGATATCGAGTCCCTTGTCCACGACGGCACTCTGCTGGAAGAAGATCATCCACGGGGCAATGGTGGTTCCGATGTTGGCTAGTATGATAAAGATAAGCTCCATGGAAAATCCGCCCATGGCCGGGTTGTAAAATCCTTTTAATACCTCGCTCCATGCCGGTGCCGTGGGCGTTTTCATGGCCCAAAAGGCGGCCGGGATGTAGACGAGATTGAAACAGCAGAAGAAAAGGGTGAGTTTTTCAAAGGTCCAGTATTGACCGGTGAGAACAACAGTGAAAAGGATTGCGGTCACGGCAATGAATGTCAGCCATGGAGGTATCCCGAACATGCTCATGGCAGCGATCATACCCACGTATTCCGTAACCAGTGTGAGCCAGTTGGTAACGATCAGGTCCCCAAGGGAGAACCAGCCCCAGAAAGGACCGAAGCCTTCAAAAATGGCTTCAGCGTTGCCACGCTTCGATACTGCACCCAAGCGGACGGTCATCTCCTGGACGTAATACGCCATGGGCAGGAGGATGACAAACATCCACAGGAGCGAGAAGCCGTATTTTGATCCGGTGACGGCATAGGTGGAGATGCCGCCGGCATCGTTGTCGGCTATCATGACGATAATACCGGGACCGAGGACAGAGAGGAAGATGATGAACCTTTTGCGGAACCTGTCAAGATAGTGGAAGGTTTTACTCAGCCAATACATAGCTAAAACCTTTAATAATTATAGATTGATACGAACATCGAGATGTTTTTATAATCTCTCCCGATACCCTGAAATAGATGAGTTGGTGTAATCTCAGCATACATCCACACCCCGATCGTATCTCTCGACAGGATCGACCGGATTTCGTAAGGAATGTGTATGCTACGGATCCGGCACGATCATCTCTCCCTTGCCCTTGGACAGACGATCCATGCCGGGCAAGGGTTAAAATCTATGACTAGTGCTGCCTTCGTCATTACTCATGATAGCCTCTCCCTAGCACAGTGAAAAGGGACAGTCAAAGGTGAAAATTCACAAAACATCCATCAGTAAGTTCAATCCTCTATGATAATATTCCGGTTTGCGATTAGGTGATAATTATTCATGCTGCCATACATGTTGAATGAGGGGGGACTCTTAAAAGGTATTACTACGGGTACGCGTGTTAGGCGTACCCGTAGTGGAGGCTTACAGCTTGGTGAGAGTACCCGGCTTCAGCTCTTCCACCCCTGCAAGGTAATTCACAAGATGTTCCCGTGACTTGATATCGTACTGGGACGTTATGGCGATCTCTTCCATGATGGGCGATCCGCCGCCATGGTAGTTGCCGTAGTTCATGGGCCCGGTAAAACCCGAGCATGAGTAGTCTATAAAGAGCATCCAGAATTTGATCTGGTCCTCTACGGAGGCGCCTGGATTACGGTTGAGGTACTTCTCCAGGAGCGGCTTCAGTTCCGGGTTCAGGAGGTCGCCTTCGTTGGGGAAGGTTGCAGGCAGACCGCCTGCAATACTGCAGAGCATCTCCTGCTCCTCGAAAACCGCCTCTCCGGTGAGACATCTGCCCACATTGGCATAGATGGAATTAGGGATACAGCTGCCGGGGCCATAGGGCACCGGACCCATGCCCGGGATATAGATCTCGGGCTTGCCCATGGCTGATGCCGTGTAGCCTGCCGCATAGCCGAGTTCGGTAATCTTGATGAATTCGGCGAGCATCTTCCTGATGTGGCCGGTCTTCCGGATGCCGTTGTGCCGGGCAGCCATAGATGCCATGCCGGTCAGCACATCGCCGATGGCCGGTTTGCAGCCGGAATAGCTGTGGCGGTGGAACAGGGCGAAGAGCAGGGCACATACACCGCCGTGATCGTTCTCTCCACAGAGGAAGACCCTGTCCCAGGGCACAAAGACATCATCGAAGATCAGGTATGAATCCGTATAGCCGCCGGCGAATCCTTTGTGATAACTTTTACGCTTGCGGAAGTTGTGAATGGAGAGCACCTGCTTGACGCCCTCGTGATCGGCCGGTACCGCGAATGCCACGGCATAATCCTTTTCGTCAGGCCCGAGCGCCCTGGTGGGGATGACCAGGATTTCATCGGCTATGGAGGCCTCGGAGATATGGAGCTTGCATCCCCTGACAACGATACCGTCGCTCTTTTTCTCTACAACATGCAGGTACATGTCCGGATCGGTCTGTTCAATGGGCCTCTTCAAGCGTTCGCCCTTGACGTCGGTCTGGGCGCAGCACCCCACAAGATCTTTGTCCTGGAAACGGGTAAGCCATTTCAGGAAGTTCTTGTGATACTCGGTCTTGCCGCCGTTCAGCTTGTCGGCTTCAAATGAGGCTGCATTGATGGCGTTGATGGAGTCTATGCCCATGCAGCGCTGGATGCAGAAGCCGACTTTACGGCACAGGGCGCGTGTCATGTCCTGTTTTTTATGGAGATCCTGTGTGTTCTGGTGGATATGACAGAAGCGGTTGATGGTATTGCCCGTAAGGTGTGACTTTGCGGTGCATAGATCCTTGAGCTCCGGGTCTGTGGCAGCATCAAAAGTTACGCCCATGACCTCAAGGGTGGGCAACTGCAGCTCGTCATCACGGTCAATGATCGAACCGTTGTAGTAGAGATTCCTGCGCATCTTGCGCAACCCTTCTATGTATTGTTTCTTCGTTCTCATACAAACCTCCGTTTGAGATGCTCTTTTCGTTTGACCATGTTGTTATGACCCTTGTGTCCTTTTAGTGTTGTCTGTTTTTTTCAGCGATATGGCATCGTCTCCGAGGTGCAGGTGGAGGGTGATATCCTTGGAGTTCTTCTGAACCCGTAACCCTTCGAGTATCAGGTCAACGAGGGGATCGACATGGTCCATCAGATTGGATGGGGTGCCTAGGAGATGCCACCTGGTGCAGAGGTGTTCAATAGTCCCCAGGATCATGGATCGTACCAGATAGGGATCAGCGTCCTTTTTAAAGGTGCCCTCTTCCATGCCTTCCTGAATGCAGGACAGCAGCATGCGTGCGGCAGTGCGGATTACCTCGTAGGCCTTGGTCTTCAGAAAATTCCTGTTGGTCTTGAGGTGGAGCATTATCAGGGCGGAGTACTGGGGATTTTTTTCATAGAGGGTCATATAAATCTGTACAAGGGCCCTCAGTTTGGATTCAACACCCCTGAGGAACGGCAGCATCTTCTCTGCGCCTCTTAACGCCTCGTCCGTAATCTCCTCGGGAATCGCAAACAGCAATTCCTCCTTGCTCTTGAAATATTCGTATACGGTGGCGTCAGAGACCCCTGCGGCCTTGCTTATTTCAGAAATGGTCGCATCCTGGAAACCCTTTTCGGCGAAAATTTTCAGGGCGGATTCGATGATTCTCTCTCTTCGTGCGGTTTTCGGGGTTGTCTTTGTCATGACCTCACAATACTAGAGTAAGCCTCCGGTAATGTCAAGTATTAATTGACACCGACTATTATTTAATGTATATTAATCATAGTGACACTCTAAATAAGGAGAATAACATGGAGAAGGTGGATTTTAGTTTAAAAGGGAAGATTGCACTGGTAACCGGGGCCAGCCGCGGAATCGGCGAGGCCATTGCCATTACGCTTGCCGACTACGGCGCCCACTGTATCCTCGTGAGCCGCAAGGCAGATGCCCTTGCCGGCGTTGCGGAAAAGATCGCATCCCGGGGGGGCAAGGCCGAGGTCATGGCCTGCCACGTGGGCGACCTCAAGCAGATCGAGGGGCTCTTCGCCAGGATCAAGGAGCGCCATGGCAAGCTCCACATCCTCATCAACAACGCCGCCACCAACCCCTACTTCGGGGAGATGCTGGGCGCCGATGAAGGGGTATGGAACAAGACCTTTGACGTGAACCTCAAGGGACCGTTCTTCCTGATCAAGCATGCAGCCATACTCATGACGGAATCGGGTGGCGGCTCCATTGTGAACGTGTCTTCCATCAACGGTGTCAAGCCGGCGCCTTTACAGGGGATCTATTCCATCACCAAGGCCGGGCTCATCTCCATGACGTTAGCCTTTGCCAAGGAGCTTGCCGCCAGGAACATCCGGGTGAATGCGCTGTTGCCGGGCCTGGTGGACACGCACTTCTCCAAGGCCATCATGGGCAACGAGGCCATTCACGACTATGCGGTCAAGATGATCCCCATGAACAGGCACGCCCAGCCCCGGGAGATCGCAGGTGTGGTGCTCTATCTGGTCTCCGATGCGGCCTCCTTCACAACGGGCGCGAGCTTCGTAGTGGACGGTGGGGCCTTGGCATAAAGATATAAATCTTTGAAGAAGAGTCGAAGACGTAACCTTTGAAAGGGGATCGATATGAAGATAGATGACATCAAACGTGTGCTCATCCTGGGCGCAGGCACCATGGGACAGCAGATCGGGCTCCAGTGCGCCATGCATGGATATGAGGTTGTGTACTATGATATCTCCCAGGACATCCTGGACAATGCAGTAAGGCGTGTGGCTAAGCTCGCCTCCTGGTACGCCTCCATCGGCCGCCTCACCGATGAGCAGTTCCGGCAGACGCTGGCGAGGATCACATCCACGACAGACCCTGCCAAAGCGGCCCATGAAGTAGATTTTGTAAATGAGTCGGTGCCCGAGGACCCTGACCTGAAGGGTAAGGTGTTCGCACAGTTCAACAAGCTCTGCCCCGAGCGAACCATATTTACCACCAATACCTCCTATCTTGTTCCATCCATGTTTGCCGAGGCCTCAGGCAGACCGGAA
The DNA here is from genome assembly GCA_963798485.1 of uncultured delta proteobacterium. Classification (GTDB taxonomy): domain Bacteria; phylum Desulfobacterota; class Desulfomonilia; order UBA1062; family UBA1062; genus MWEI01. Next base: position 332,275 of record CAWCTR010000004.1, read on the forward strand.
AAATTGGCAGCACTCCACTTCCATGACCTTCGGGCAAGCAATGTGGTGGATGTCATGCCCCACCCGGGAACAGCGCCCTACGTTACGAATCTCGTACAAGACTTCGCTAAAAGTATCGGGCAGATCGTTATCATGCTCCATAGGGAGAACAATGGTTACGTGTTCAATACCATGATATCGAGCCTCTTCTTCTCAGCTATGACCCTGGCTTCAAAAAAGGTAAGCTCAATTGAGGATATCGACCGCGCCTGGATGGGGATCACGCATATGCCCATCGGACCCTTCGGCCTCATGGACCAGATAGGCCTGAAGACCGTATGGACTATCACCGAATACTGGGCCAAGAAGGCCGGCGACAAGCAGTCGCAGGAAAACGCCGACTTCCTGAAACAGTTCGTTGACAAGGGTGAGCTGGGGTACAAGACGAACAAGGGGTTTTATTCGTATCCGAAACCTGCATACCAGAAGGATGATTTTCTTCTTGGAGAAACGGGAAAAGAATAAAGAGAGCTTAAGTAAAGGGACCAAGGTTACGGGTGCATGGAGTTCGAGCAGACATAGGAGTAGTTCACCACGAAGGTCACGAAGAAAGGAACCTTTTAAAATAGCGGGTCGGTTCAAAGAATCCAAGGGTGTCTGTACTGCATTCCTAAGATCTTCCTCGTGCCCTATGTAGTGAAAACAATGTGCCTCCAATTACCTTTATAGCCTCATAAAAAGTATGCTTAACAGGGAACTATATTTCTTATAGTTATCTCATTGCCGCTTCCAGCACAGACGGATGCTTGAGGATGGCCTGCTCCACATCGTAAGCCGACACGTTCTCACCCCTTCTCCTCTTGGAGTCGGTGCTGCGGCCCACAAAGTAGATGTAACCCTGCTCGTCCTGGTACATGAGGTCGCCGGTATACTCCCATTCGCCTTTTGTCTTCTCACCCGATGCATCCGGGTTTTTGTAATACTCCACCGAGCTCTTTTTGTTCGGGTCCACCTTGAACAGGAGCTCACCCGTGGCGCCTGTTGAAACATCATTGCCTTTCTCGTCCACGAGCCTGATGACGGAGTTCATGGGCTTGCCGAGAGAGCCCTTGGGCCCGTCGCCGAAGTTAGCGATGAACCCGGTCCCGTCGATGGCAGCATAGGCCTCCCAGATCTTGACATTGAACCTATTTTCGAAGGGCTCCCACAAGGCTGCATGGGCACCCGGCTGAAAGGATTCTTACCACCTGATGGTTCTTTTCATACGGGCTTTCCGGCTGCTTCATGAGGATGGGGATGATGGCTCCGATGGTATTGAACACGGTTGCCTTGGACTTCACTATCTCCTCCCAGAACCTGCCGGCCGAGAACCGCTTGGACAGGGCCACCGTGCACCCCACGACCAGTGCGGAGGAGGTGGTGACATAGAGTGCGTTGCCGCTTCAAGATCATCCGGTTTGTTTTCAAGATAGAAATTGTGAATGTTCACCAGGATCTGGATGGGAGGCAGGCTGTAGCTGTTACCCATTCCCAGCAGTGCGTTTCTCCTGAACACATCAGCCAGTATCTGTTCTACATAGGCGAGGTCTTTCCCGAAGGCGTCAGCCACTCCCCGGGTGGAAACAAACAAACCGGGGCGCTTGAGATTCTGGAGCAGTTCGGCTTCATGGGGTGAATAAACCAGCTTGAGATACCTGATAAATGCCGTCAGCGGCTTTCGGGGCGGTGGAGAAGAATTCATCCATCTTCTGTGCAATGGTTATGTATACGGCATCGCTCATGGTATCCCTCCTTAACGTCAAGTTTTTTCTCATTTATCTTCTCTCGAAAGAGTTAACCCCTGGTGTGAAATTCTCAGTGGTATTAATCCATCCGTCCCAATGATCATAAGGTGGTGACTCCTTGAACCACTCTACAGGATAGTGATTCATGCCTGGCAAAATGCGGCTCCAGACCATGGCGACCAAGGCGAGGATCATTATGCCAAGCACAACCGGCTGCCAGAGGGAGAAGAAACCGGCATGCTAATTTATCATGATCAGGGGATTTGCTCCGGCAGGAGGATGCACTGTCCTTGTGGAAAGCATGTATATGAGAGAGAGAACCATTGCCAGTACATATACCAGAAGCGCATCCCCGAATGCATGGTAACAGAGCAAACCGATGAGCGCGCAGCCTAAATGCCCGCCAAAGAGGGCTCGTGGTTGCGCTGCAGCAGTGTGAGTGAGACCAAAGAGGAATACAGTAGATCCGCCCAGGGAGGCCAGGAGAAATGGCGATGAGGGTATACCGGCAAACCATAATGCCAAACCGATACCTGCTGTAGCGCCCACGGCTCGCCAGAGCAGTCGCTGGAAGTCCTTAGTGAGTTGTTGTTTTTTTCTCATTTGCTCATACTTATGGGACATACTTCTCAACCATCGAATGGTGCGCAGAGTCTTTATGACCTTCCAAGCGATCTGCCTCAGCCTTCTTCAGACGACGATTATACAGAAAACCTTCAATCATGGATTTGGGCTCCAGGCCGAAGTACAATTTGTGGAAAAGAACGGTCGATTTAACCATATCCTTGATAATAACCCATGCACCCGGCTTTGGGAGTTGCCTTATCTTTACCGCTTCCTCATAGGTGGGCACATTCACCATATCTCCGTTCGGTCCGCGCACCACCAGACCCCCATCGACCAGAAGCCGATAACGCTTGGCTGTCTCTTCCAATGCGGGACCGCAGATAAGGCTGCAATGCGCGCAGGTCAGTATGGTTTCGTCTCGAAGACCGGTGACCCCCGCCTTTTCCGCAAGGGTAAAAAGCGCCTTCTCTCGCTCTTCACGTCGGAGGTTTTCAGGATGCTTATCCAGATATTCCTTGAGGACTTCATCGGGGATGATATCATGACCAATGGCCTTGACCATGCTGAATCGGCCGGAAGTATCTCCGGCCAGGTTGGCTCTCAGCGTCAGTTCCCTTACGGCGTCCCACTTCGTGATCGAATCGACCGGCTTTTCCATCCACTCCTTGTCCCAGCGATAGCCCCAGGTGGTCCATTTCCTGTCCGGTGAGATGCTGTGCAATCCGAAACAGGCGGCGCTGCACAGGTTGATGTCTCGCCGTTTTCCCCGCGGGTGGAGCGCGCCGTTCAGGAGCACGTACTCTTCCTCGTCGTCCCGGAACATCTGCGCTGAACAGGTCTTGGCGCATATGCCACACGCGTTGCAAAAGTTGTCGATGAAATGGCGGGGTGAGTGCCGGATCGGGTCGCTTTCAAGCACTGCATCGGTCACCACAGTTCCTATATAGATGGAAGCGCCGTACTCGGCGCTCATGACATTGCCCGACCAGCCCTGCCCCGCTATCCCTGCCGCGATAGCTCCGAAGCGGTGGGAGAAGCTTGGAAGGACAGCATAGATGTATGGGTGACGGCGGTAGCTGCTGTTGGGGGGCACGCTCTCGGCTTTGTAACCCATTGACCGGATATACTCTGCCAAAGAATCACAGATGCGGTGCATCCGTTGATTCTTCTTCAATTGATCGAGCCAGTGCGGCACGGGCGACTTCTTACCCAGAAAATCATAAATGGCATTCACATCCATGGGCAATATCATTGACACTATGGACCGTGCGCCTCGCATGGTATAGGTCGGGTCCAGAGAGGGAGGCCCGTCAAGCCTATCCGGACCCGCCACACCAACAACCTCTACACCCTGATCTCTTACAAATGCTTTGATCTTCTGTTCCAGATTACCCATTATCCCATCTCCTCTCCTAATTCTTTTTGTGAATCTTCTCCAAGGCATCTACGTTTTCCAGAGGAACCCGAGTGGATTCGAGGAATCTGCTGACCATGTTGAAGTGACTTACACACAGGATGAGCTCCGTCGCTCCGCGAACACCGTACCGGTCAAGGATTTGTGCAAGGGCATCGTCGCTGAGCCTCACGTTCCGGCTGATCTCATCCGCCACCCGGCAGAGAAGATTGCATTCATCGTCGAGGGAGGTTACCGGGTCCTCGGTCATGATCTTTTCGATCTGTTCCTCGGTAACGCCGCATTGCCTGGCTACGGTGACATGATGGGTCCACTCGTAGTTTGCCTCAGTGACCCGTGCGACCCGTAAGATTGCGATTTCACGGTTTCGCGGGTCGAACTGGCTCTCGAAAAGGATTGAACGGGCTAACGCTGCAAGGGTCATGAAGCTTGCCGGAGCGTTTGCTGCCATGCGGAAGATGTTGAGCGGCATCGCTTCGACAGCTTCCCTTATCCCGGAAGGTAGGCTCCCAATCTCGGGAAGCGGTATAGAAATACTCATATAGATTTCTCCTTTCCTTTCTGATGATGGCTTCGTGCCTCAAATATGTTTGCCGAACATGCCTGCCGGCTGTTTGGCTTGATATATGGAAACGACCGCAAAGGTTTATTCATGCCTCTGCATCGAATGTGTCCGTCGTAACCCCTATTGACTTCAGTTCGCCCTTTTTGATGCGGAAGGTTTCTGTCCGGGGAAAGTCATCCACCATGCGGAGATAGCGCGGTATGGCGAATTTGGCGAGCTTGTCCTGGAGGAATCCCCACAGTTCTTTGCCGGCTATTTTTTCCCCCTCCACGAGCTTGACCGAGGCCATGATCTCGTCTTCGGTCATCTCGGATGGTACAGCATATACAGCCGCCTCCAGTACAGACGGATGCTTGAGGATGGCCTGCTCCACGTCGTAGGCCGACACGTTCTCACCCCTTCTCCTCATGGAGTCGGTGCTGCGGCCCACAAAGTAGATGTAACCCTGCTCGTCCTGGTACATGAGGTCGCCGGTATACTCCCATTCGCCTTTTGTCTTCTCACCCGATGCATCCGGGTTTTTGTAATACTCCACCGAGCTCTTTTTGTTCGGGTCCACCTTGAACAGGAGCTCACCCGTGGCGCCTGTTGAAACATCATTGCCTTTCTCGTCCACGAGCCTGATGACGGAGTTCATGGGCTTGCCGAGAGAGCCCTTGGGCCCGTCGCCGAAGTTAGCGATGAACCCGGTCCCGTCGATGGCAGCATAGGCCTCCCAGATCTTGACATTGAACCTATTTTCGAAGGGCTCCCACAAGGCTGCAGGGCACCCGGCCGACAGGACCCTCACCACCTGGTGGCTCTTCTCGAAAGGGCTCTCCGGCTGCTTCATGAGGATGGGGATGATGGCGCCGATGGTGTTGAACACCGTGGCCTTGGACTTCACTATTTCTTCCCAGAACCTGCCGGCGGAAAATCGCTTGGAAAGCGCCACCGTGCACCCCACGACGAGTGAAGAGGTGACCGTGACATAGAGCGCGTTCCCGTGGAACAGCTGCAAGGCGGTATAGTATACGGAGTCGGGTGTGAGTATTATGGCAGCCAACATCTTGAGCCGTTCGATGATGTTCTTGTTGTAGCGCATGACCACGCCCTTGGGCAGGCCCGTGGTGCCGGACGTGTACATGAGCATGAGGATGGAGTTCTCGTCGAACCTCACAACAGGCTTAGAGGTGGGAGCATCGATGTGGTACGCATCCTTCAGGTTGATCATACCCTTGGGGACCTTGAAGCCCTGGGGTGCTTCAAAGGTGTTGACGAATACACGTTCGATCTTGGGTGTCTTTGCCTCCACGCTCTTGTAGATGTCTATGAGGTCGTGGTCCACCACCAGGTATTTCGTGTCGCTGTTGTCGATGGTGTAGGCGAGCTGGTCACCGCGCAGCGAGGTGTTCACCGTGTTCACATACATCCCGATCTTCTGGATGCCGAAAAAAATGTCCAGGAACTCGGTGGAGTTGTTCATGAGGGTGGCGATACCGTCACCCGGAGCAGCCCCCAGGTTCAGGAGAAAGTTCGCTATTCTGTTGGCATTCAGGTCCATGTCCGCATAACTGATGGGACGGTCCTGGTACACGACATATACAAAGGTTTTGTCCTTCAGTTTGGCTGCTTGCTCTTCGAGCAGGGTGGCCCAGTTGGTTGCAGTAGCCATACTATTTACTCCTTTTCTTTTATGTGTGATTGTCGAGTGTGCTACTTCATCCTCGGAAGCATCAGCTTGCCGGAATCAATGGTCTTGAAATGCTCCGTGAACCGGTAGCTCGATTTCATGCGTATGGCCTCTTTCGGGCAGATGGCCATGCAGTCGCCGCATGCCATGCAAGCGCTGTCCTCTTCTATCCTCATCGCAGGCTTCTTGTCCTTCATCTCTATGCAGGATGCAGGACAGATGCGTTCACAGGTTCCGCATCCGCTGCACTTGTCATAGTCGAAGGAGATTTCTCCCCAGTGGGTCTGCGAAGCCTTGTAATTCGGAACAGTGAACTTTTCCGAAAGGCTTATACTGGACCCGGTCGTGCTGGCGTCCCTGATGGTTGTCTTCCCGTTCTCTATCCAGGAGATACTATGCGTCGGCCGCTCCACGAACCCGTCAGGCTTTCCCATGGACCAGCCTACCGCCAGGCTGGTGATGAACTTGTAGGGGTACTTGATGCCGAACACCTTGTTCCACTTGAAGCCGAGATAGTCGAAAGCCACGCTGGCGAAGCTCACCCAGCAGGTGGACAGACCCATGCTGTGGGCCGCCAGAACCATGTTCTGGCCCGCGATCCCGCAGTCGAGGTCCGGGTTGGACACCCCGCGCGTATCCTTGAATATGAGGATGGCAGTCGGCGCATCATGATACAGCTTCAGCTTCCCGTCCGCTATCAGGGAGATGGCGCTGAACGGCACGGGATGCAGCTTTTTCGGCATCAGATGGGTATAGAGCTTCGCTATGGGGAACTTCCAGAAATTCCCGGGCGTGCGGTATTCGAGGATCGCCTTGAACAGCTTGCAGATCATGACGACACTGTTCGTGAGGTCGCCGATGACCTGAGGATCCCTGATCACCACGAACTTCCACGGCTGGCAGTTCCCGGCTGACGGTGCGAACCGCCCGGCTTCCAGGATCCGATTCACCATGAACTCAGGCACCTGATCCTTTTTGTACCAGCGAGTGCTTCTGCGGCTCAATATTATCTTTTCCGTCTCCGTGAAGTTCTCTTCCAGATTTTTCAGGAACTCCGCTTTGTCCTTTTTCACTTCTTTTATCTCCACTGCCATATGTCTATCCTTCCTTTCGCTTTTCATGCATCCCTGTTCAAGGGATGCGGCCGAATTCCCGGCCCTGCCGGAACCGGTTGATATCCATGATCCGCCTTATGCGATGAGTTCCTTTATGAACGCGAGCTTCTTGAGCGGCGCCAACCCAAGGAGGGCCTGCACCTGCCGGGCATCGCGGTAGCGCTTCTCCTGGCCGTAGTCCTTCATGTAGCCGTTGCCACCCAACAGCTGGACGCCATCGTTGACGAGCTCGCACGCTAGTTCGTGGACATGAAGGGCAGATGCCATACTAAACTGGCCCCAGTCCTTGATACCCTCCTCGACGGCCCGGCATCCCTGGGCAACGCAGAGATCCCCCACCTTTGTCTTGACCGCCATATTGGCCAGGATCATCCTGGTCTCTGACCAGTTGATGATCTCGCGGCCGCCCTGGAAGCGCTCCTTGGCGTAGGCCAGGGCCTCATTGAACGACCCCTTCATGATGCCTGCTGACATGGCTGCAGCAGCCATGTGCAGTTTCTTTGAGGCTGCCTCGAAATAGGCATTCCCTTTGCCTTCCTCGCCGAGGAGAAAAGCCTGTGCCTTGTCGAAAGTAACGTCGAGGGCAGGGCATGCGTGCAGACCGAGGCTGAAGATGGGGTCGCTCTTGTTCACGCCCGGCTCGGACAGGTCCACCAGGAAAAAGGTGTATCCATCGGTGTTGCTGATACGTGCCGGTATGAGGGACATGGAGGCGATAGTGCCCAGCACGAGGTACTCGAGTTTGCCGGAAAGGGAATAGACCTTTCCTGTGCGCTTTGCGCTCGGCAGGATCGAGGCCTGGCCAGGGTTGCTAAAGGTGGGGAAGGCGACGAGGAACTCGGAAGCGACTTTGGAGTTGGGGAAGACCTTCTTGAGAAGGGTTTCATCCTTGGATTGGAGCATGATCTCCTGGGAGAGCGCATTGGTGAAGATGATACCGCCCAGCGAGCTGTCCACCTGGCAGATGTGGTCGAGCACCGTGCACAGGGTGCTGATCCCCTGGCCGATACCGCCAAAGTCCTCGGGCAGGGTTATGCCGAGCAGCCCCACCTCGTAGGCCTTGTCGAGCACCCCGTTGAAAAACTCAACGAAGGGGTAGCGGTCGTGTTCCTCGACATTCTTCTTGAGCTCCTTGGCTGCAAACGATATGGCTAATTCCTCGAACGGTTTCAGATCCGGATTGAATTCGGTTATCATGGCTTCCTCCTCTCTTATTCTTCAAAGACTTTGGCCTGCGGGCATGCAGGGGCTATGAGGGACTTGAACAGATTGAGCCGGTTGAGCTGGTTGGTTCCCTCGTAAATCTGGAGGAGCTTGGCGTCACGCAAGATCTTCTCCACGCCGTTCTCGTGCCTGAGGCCTTCCTGGCCCATGAGCTCGAGGGCCATCTGGCAGTTCCTGACGCCGAAGTCCGTGCCGCTGAACTTGGCCAGAGAGCCCAGGCCGGTGCAGCAGTGCTGGTCCTTGGGCTTCTGCCAGTCCAGGTACCACTTGCTCAGGAGCCATGTGGCAAAGCCCTTGTCGAGCAGGGGGGAGATAACCTTGTCGAAGTATGCCTTGGGGAGATACTTCAGGTAGTAGTATATGGGCTTCATCTGGAGGATGTTGTACACCCCGCGATGGCTGTTGGCGTAGTTGGCCTCGACATAGGCGAGCCTGCCGAGCCTGACGTTCTTGTACATCTCTGCCAGCATGCACTGGACCCACTCGCTGTTGATCATGGGCTTGCCGTCGAGCTCGGTCTCGTTCGCAAACTTGAGCGCCGCCTCAAAGGCCCCGCGTGCAGCCGACGTACCGAAAGCACCTACTGCCGGGCGGGTAATGGAAACGATGTAGTCGATGTGGCGCATGGTGATGTCACGGACAGGCTGTCTTGAGAATTTCCTCACCTTTTCAGGGTCAAACATCACAAGCTCATCCGGGACAAAGCAGTCTTCGAAATTCAGCACGCTGGCCGGGCAGATCCTCTGGCCCATCTTGTTCTCGTGCGTGCCGAAGGTAAAGCCCTTCATGCCCTCCTTGACCATCATGACCACGGTGGACTCGGAGGCCTTTTTCAGATCCGTATACCCATAGAGCACGGTCCATTTGGAGAGATGACCCATGGAGATGAAGATCTTGCTGCCGTTGACGATGTAGCCGCCTTGGACTTTCTTGGCGTGGCAGGTGATCTTGCCCTGGTCCTCCAGGTCCACCTCCTCCACGTCAGTTCCTGCTGTGGGCTCGGTGATGGCAAGCGCGATGATGCATGGATCACCTGTCTTCTCGCCTTGAGCCACCTCGCCCATCACCTTCTTGATGACCTTGGCGTTGCCTGCCATCATGAGGCCTGAGACACCGAGGTAGTGCACACACAAAACATTCGCAATACCGAGACAGACGGATCCGATTTCCTCGACAAAATACGACAGAGACGGCATATTGTATCCCTTACCCCCGAAGATCTTCGGAACCCACATGGTGTAGAAGCCCCATTCGTTGGCCTTCTTCACCAGGTCCCAGGGAAAATAGTTGGGATCTTCATGGGTCTTCCGGTCGAGCTCGAGATATAAAGGCCGTGCCACCTCGTCATTAAACTTCCGTGCAATAGCGACGACTTCCTGGGTCTCCTTGACCATGGCCTTGGGCATCCGTGGTGCGTAATGGAGAGAAAGGGTTGCATCCTCGAACTCGGGATACCGTGAGATGAATGATTTCACCTGAGAGCGTGTTAACATAGAGCCTCCTTTTTGTTGGTATGTCTCATGATGCTAAAACATGTCCTGTCCCTAGGATTGAATAACAGAGCAATTTGGTCGAAATGCCTTAAGGGCATTGTATATCCTTTCATGTGATCAATTCCCCCTTAAATCCCCAGTATCTTATCCAGGATGCCTCGTGAGTACAGGAATGCATTGACATTGTAGTATGTGTTCGGTGTCATTCTCTTTAAGAACCAGAAGAGCTTGGAATCCGGCTGGGGAAGCACGTACAGCTTGTTCTTCTTAATGGCTTTTAAGGTCGCTCTGCTGATACTCTCGACCGTGCCGAATGCGAATTTATCGAAAAAGGCATCAGCCATCTTGCGCTGATGCTCATCCGTGACACGTACCTGGTCCATAAGGTTAGTCTTGAAGAAGGTCGGGCACACGACCGTGACCCCGATATTGCTTCCGCAGACCTCCCCTCGGAGGGTCTCTGAGAGCGAGATGACCCCGGCCTTTGTCACATTGTAGGGTGACATCTCGGGTAATGAGCAGATCCCGGCTGACGAGGCCACGTTCACGATGTGCCCCCATCCCTGCTTCTTGAAGGTGGGGATAAAGGTCCTGCACCCGTAGATGACGCTCATGAGCATGATGTCGATCTCGAATTTCCAGTCTTCCAGGGGGATCTTTTCCATGAACCCTACGACCGGTACACCTGCGTTGTTGATGATGATATCCACAGTGCCCCATTTGGAAATTACGGCATCAGCCAGTCCCTGCACCTCTTCGGGCCTGGTGACATCGCACTTGACCACAAGACCCTGGCCATTCCCGTTCATGAGCCGCACCGTCTCCTCGGCCCTGGCCAAATTGATGTCACTTACTGCCACCTTCCAGCCGAGCTTGGCAAAATCAAGTGCAAGCCCGCGGCCGAACCCGCTGCCCGCGCCGGTTATCACGACTGTTTTCGTTTTGAATCGGTCCATGAAACACTCCTTTTTCGGTCTGATCTGCAATACAATGCTCTTTTATTGTTACCTAAAAATGATCCGGTGACGCCGGAGGGCTGCCACCGGATCAAAGAGGGTATTAATAGTGGGGTTATTCTCTTCATTTATTGTCCATCCGTTCAAGGATGTGGATAGTCATGGATGCCTCTTCAAAGGCTATGTTCCCGCCGCCATTTTCCCCGAGTGCAACCCTGCACCCTTGAACCTGCCTGGGGCCTGCCTCATGCCTGAGCTGCGTGACCAGCTCGTGAATCATGCCGAGCCCTGAAGCACCCACCGGGTGCCCGCGCGATTCGAGCCCGCCCGAGGTGTTCATGGGTATCTTCCCGCCCAGTTTCGTGGCACCGCTCTCTGCAAAGGGTCCGCCTTCTCCGAACTTACAGAAGCCAAGTGACTCGCACTGGTGCAGCTCACCGAACGAGGTGGCGTCATGGACCTCTGCCACGTTGATATCCTCAGGCCCGACCCCGGCGATGTCATATGCCTGCAGGGAGAGCCGAACCGCGATATCCAGATCCACCTGGTCATGTCTCCGATTGGTGCCCGACCCCAGCACCGATGCCAGGATCTTCACCGGACGGGCCGACTTAAGCTTCTTCAGGAAATCCCCCGAGCATACGATGGCTGCAGCTGCGCCGTCACCCACCGGAGCGCACATGGGCACGGTCAGCGGCCAGATGACAGGCCGGCCCTGCAGAATCTCGTCCACGGTCATGGTGTTCTGGAACTGGGCGTTGGGATTCATTGAGCTGTGGAAGTGATTCTTTGAAGCAATAACTGCCAGCTGGCGCTGGGTAGTTCCGAAGGTTGCCATATGCCACCTGAGCATATTGGCATACACGTCCATGAAGGCGCTCCTGGTCTGTCCGGCACCGGCCCCGCCGTCATCGACCGGGATATCCAGCTTCACACCATCCATGATGCCCCTCAAGGCCTTCATGTGTTCTTTCATGTTGGAGACATCTATCCCGGCATTGAAGGCCATCATGGTCTTTGCCTTGTCCTCGTTGTGGAGCTTCTCCATACCGATGGCCAGAGAGCATTCGTACATGCCGCTGGCAACATCCTTATATGCGCAGTGGAGTGCTGTGGAGGCACAGGCGCAGGCATTCTCCACATTGGTGATGGGGATACCCTCGATCCCCAGTGGCCGGAGCGCCACCTGTCCCTTGATGGAATGCTGCATGTTGAAGAACCCCCAGGCCGTATTGGAAAAGAACACAGACTGGATATCTGTGATCTTGACCTCAGGGGTGTCATCCATGGTTTTGGCAAATGCCTCAGCGACAAGTTCCTTTTCCGTGCGGTCCAGGTGCTTGCCGAAACGGGTCATACCCACTGCAATAATATATGCATCACGCATCCGATAACTCCTTTCATGATTTTTGCTTCAGCCTGCAATACCTGCTATACGGTCTTCCCAGTAGCGCTCAAACCGGCGGCACTCGGATTTGATTCTCGACAACCCGTACACGCCTTGTCTCATGAGGCCTTCGATAATCTCTCTGCGACTCAATTTGAACATCTCAGTCCTCTCCGGCTTCCCGTAAGCTCCTTTCTCATTGTGCCTTCAAATGAGCAAGGAGCATGCCATGATAATCATCATCCTAACTAACTGTTAAATAAGGTTATTATTTATCAGTGGCTTGATTGTGTTTTTATTAAGACATACTTTGACTGCAATCAGTCATTCTTGATGTTACTATCTGCCAATCATTAGAATGAATGAAATGCATCCGCTTACTCTTACTCACTCTCGGATTCAAGGAAGATCATGACAGCAAAAAGGGGGCGATCCCTCTTGAAAAAGGATTGCCCCCTTATGTGGTTATGAAATCAGTTACATCTCAGCAAGGAGCCGTTTTGCCCAGTCTGCCCAGTACTTGTCGCTGGAGGTTTCCGCCTTCTGGAGAAGGACCTTTGCCTCATCCTTGCCGCCCGTCTTTATGAGGGTCTCGGCCAGGAATACCTGACCCTCGGCGTTATTAGGGAATAACTTCTGGTATTCCCTGAGATAATTCAAAGACAATTTCTTATCCTGCATAGGCCAGGGCAGCACGAACCAGAAGCGGCCCAAGGCCTTGATGGGACCGCCATCCTCATACATCTTGTTGATCTTGTATGCCGCTTCAAAGCTGGTCTGGGTCTTGCCCTTGAGCCCTTCCTTCAGGGCGGTAAGGATGCTGACGCCGTCCGAGTAATTGCCTACCGAACATCCATACCAGTGATTACCTTCTACGCCATTCGGATTCAGGGCAATGGCCTTTTCCCCATATTTCATGCCGAGTTTTCCATATTCCTTGCAGGTGGTCTTCCAATTTGGGGCATTATTCTTTTTTGATTTGTCGGCAAATTCCCTGTATGAGCGTGCTGCCTTCCAGGCTGCTTCATAACTGCCGGGCGTTGCCTCGAGTGCCTTTACAAACATATCTCCTGAGGCTTTGAAGCTTTCATAACTGGTCGCTTTACCCTTGTCGTAAAGGGCATTCCCCTGGGCCATGAAATCTTCGGCCAGTAGGGCCATGGGAAGAACCAGCCAAACACACAGGCACAGCCCGATCGTGAAAACTCTCTTCATGTCATTTTCTCCTTTATGTCATTCATTTTAATGTGTGAGCGCATCATTCACCAATCATTGCTCTTGCCCCGGGATGTCATGCCTGCGCGTTTACGCGTTTCCTTGAGATCACAAGGAACATGATCGCGGCTATGAGGAGCTTGCTGCCCCAGAGCAGAGAGAAAATCGATCCAACAAGCCGCAAAGTAATCTTCACCCCGATAAGGCCCAGCAGGACGATCCCTGAAGCCTTCACCCACTGCCTGACAGGCGAAAGCCTGTGTAACAGCTCTTTCCTGACCTCCAGGAGTTCCCGGACAGTCTCGTCGATCTCACGGCTCAGCTTTTTTTCAGCCATCGCATGTCCTCCTGAATGCAGCGTAGGTGTTTCCGCGCCTCTCCGGCCCCCTTCTTCGCCATCAGAAGTGCCGTGCCGCCAAAAAGCAAGCCTGTCAGCATGAGAGAAGCGGTCATAATGAGCGCAGATATCCACGGCAGAAACCACGTGTTCAGCAGGAGCACAATGGTCACCAGGGCAAAGACACCGGCCAGCGCCATGAGCACAAGGCATGCACCTCCCAGGGCAAGCACCGGAAGCCCGGTCTTCAGGGCACCATTACCCACCTCTTTCACATAACCCTTTTCCTGCTTCAGAAATCTCCTGACCAGGCTCACAAAGCGCCCAATCAAGCTGAATATTGACTCTCCTTCGAAGTTACCCATGACGGAACCCTCCTTCTGAAAAGAATACAGACCAAAGCACACTATCAACAGCAAGGAATGTGCCAGACAAAATCTCTTTTCAACTACTTGATATCAAATATATCATTTTTACATTGCGCATGTATTGATTTTAATAAGACACCTATAGACTGTATTCAGACATTAAGCTTATTGATTATATCTGAAAATATGTTATTTTTATGATCATCTGTTGCGAGGTGAACGATGAGAGAGTCAACCCCTGACCTTGGTGCGGAACAATGGAGATTTCTTGCTGCCCTGGAGGCCCTCGGCGGAGCTGTGCATATAAATATTCTCGATAAAATCGCCCCGCTCACAGCAGGACAGCTCATCGATCTCATGAAAAAGACAGCTGACTCCGACCTGCTCCAGCAGGACAGCGATGACCTGTTTTCCCTGGACTCATCACTGTACGGGTCTGTGCAGAAAAAGATCGCAAAAATGAATTCGAAAAAGAACCTCTCCGCCCTGGTGGACACCATCTATGCAAATAAAATAGATAAGGAACTGGACCCGCACGTTCTCACAAGTCTTCTGGAGAAGGCAGGCAGGGCCATCGAGGCCAGCAGCGTTGAATTCGATTTGGCGGATCGGGAACTGGCAAAGGGCAAAAACCTGGAGACAGCTCACACCCACCTTCTGAGTGCCGTCAGCAGACTGAAAAGGCTGGACCTGGATCCGGATATAAGCGCTCTTTACTTATCACGTGCCTTGAAGCTTTCGAATCTCTGCTATGTCCTGGGCAGGGGAATCACTGAACTTGGCGAGATCTTGGATACAGCCCAGGCCATGGCAACCAGGCTTGGTGATAAACGTTCTCAGGCGTTAATCAACCTCCATGTGGGCATGCTCTACTATTTCACAGGACGAAGGGACGAGGCCTTTCTGACCTTATCCGTGGGCCTGGAGAAGGTCAACGAGCTGGGCGATGAGGATATCCTTTCCCAATCCGCCGAATTCCTCGCAGTGTTCTATTTCATGAAAGGCCAGCTCCGGGATGTGATGAAACACCTGGAACATCTGGAAAACCTCGTCGACATCAATGAGGAGACCATCCAGACACTGACCTATATCCTCTTCAGCTACAGCGCACTGTACCTCGGCCAGTTCCACCGTGCCTTCGGATTCCTCGATTCCAATCTCCGCCTGGCCGAGGAGAAATCCAACAAGGCCCTGGCTTCGGTTTTGAGGAGCGTGCTGGGCACGACGCTCATCCTGGTGAGAAAATTTCATGAGGCCGAGTTCCATCTCAAAAAGGCCCGGCAGGAGTCCCTGGACAGCAACAATGCATTTGGATACCATTATTCCGGTGGCGGGCTTGCCCTTCTCTATTATACGACTGGTGACCTTGATAAGAGCTATGAGGCCATGAAGGATACCGTTGAAAAAGCAGTACAGACAGGGCTCATCCAGCAGTATTCATCACCATGGATCATCGAGATCTTTTACGAGTTCCATAAACACGGATTTGCGCCCCTCCCGCACTGGAATTATCTGGATATCATGGAAACAACCCTCAACGGGATCAACGTGCATCTGCGAGGCGTGGCGCTCCGCCTGAGGGCACGGGAGAAGATGGACCAGGGACACACGGAGAAGGGACCGTTAATGGCCGACCTCGAAGCAAGCAGGACATGCCTCGAGCTGTCGGGAAACCATATACAGCTGGCAAAGACCATCCTCGAGATGGCGCACATCGAGCTCCTCTGCGACAACAAGGAAGCTGCGAGCGGATATGCCCAGGAGGCATGGCGTCTGTTCGGCGGACATGCAGCCGATTTCTTCCCGGACCAATATAAGACGCTCCTGGAAAAAAAGCTGCTCTCCCCGGACATGCAGACTGCCAGGGACGATTATCTCAGGCGATATTTCGAGGAGATGACCTCCATAAAATCAAGCATGGGTCAGGAAGAAACACTGAACAAAACCATCAGGTCCACGAACCGGTTCTTCGGCGCTGAGCGGGGCGGCCTTTTCTGGTTTTCCGAGGGCAAGTATACCCGGAGCCCGGAGCTGAGGGCCGCAAGCAATCTGACAAAAGAGGAGGTGGAATCGTCACAGTTCGGACCGTATATGGAGCATGTACTCAAGGCTTTCCGTACGAACAAACCGCTGGTTGTCAGGAATGACCCTTCAGAACGCACCAGGAAGGGCGGGAAGATCCGGTCTGTCCTGTGCATCCCGGTGGAGGTGCAGGGCATGCCGCGGGGCGTCTTGTACCACGACAATTCTTACATGCAGGACGCTTTCGATTTCCTGGACCCAACTATGATGACACTCCTGGGCAGACACACATCAGACATAGTCGATTTCCTCCTGAACACCATGCGGATCAAGGAAGAGAAAGAAAAGCTTTCCAGAGAGCGGGTTACCTCTCAGCAGGAGTTCAAGAAGCTTCAGCTCATCGCCGAATCCCGGATAATGAGAGAGCAGCTGTCCATGGCAGGACAGGTCGCCTTGACGGACACGACTGTGCTCCTCCTGGGTGAGACAGGAACCGGCAAAGGGGTGTTCGCCCGGTGGGTCCACGAAAACAGCCGCAGATTTGATGGACCTTTCATTGTGGTGGACTGCACGACAATCCCGGAGAACCTGGTGGAGAGCGAACTGTTCGGCTATGAGAAGGGGGCCTTTACCGGAGCGGACAGACAGAAGCTTGGGCGTATCGAGCTGGCGCATGACGGCACCCTCTTCCTGGACGAGATCGGCGAGCTCCCGCTTCATCTCCAGACAAAGCTCTTGAAGACCCTGGAGGAAAAGACCTTTGTCAGGATAGGCGGCGGTCGGGCCATCAGGTCGGATTTCCGTCTTATTGCGGCCACCAATCGCAACCTGAAGGACGAGGTGGCTGCTGGCCGTTTCCGGGAAGACCTCTATTACCGACTCAATGTCTTTCCCCTATCCATACCGCCCCTGAGGGAACGTGAAGAAGACATCATCGAGCTGGCGAGGTATTTTGTTGATCTCTATGCGAGGAAAAACGGCAGGACCGGTCTTGAACTTTCACGGAAAGACCACCACATGCTGATAAGCTATACCTGGCCCGGCAATGTCCGGGAGCTCCAGAACGTCATCGAACGGGCGATCATCCTCTCAAAGGGCAACGAGCTTCAGATACCTCTGTTCCCGGCAGGACCCCATGCAGGTGTAAAGGGAACCTTCGATGACCTACCCACACTCGACGAGCTGCAGCGGCGGTATATCAGGCATATCTTCGAATACACGAAGGGCAGGGTCAGCGGGTTGGGCGGTGCGGCTGATATTCTTGGCATGAAACGCACGAGCCTTTATTCCCGCATGAAGGCGCTGGGAATGCAGAAATAGAATTCTACTCACAAAATCACATTATAAACAGCAATTTCCCAGCATGGAAAAGCATAGATTCATGCCATTTGTTATGGTTATCCCAAAGCGTTGATTCCGATAAATGATCGTTTTCAATATGGCCTGAAAAGTATATGTTCTCGGATGTAATTTATACTTGGTCAGATCGCATATCAAAGTCCACAGTATGGAACGTTTACTATCCTATGAAGCGAAAAATAATTTGTGCTTACAGCCCCATGTATCTCCCAGTCTCGGCAAGGCAGTTTTGTTTTTGCATAAAATCTCTGTTGCCACCGGGTTCAAAGCAAGTTAACTTTACCGACAATTGCAACTAAACAGATCAGGAGGTTTACAAGAATGAAGCAATACAGCAAAATTGTAGCGTTAATTATTTTGGTTGCGTTTCTTGCTGTCCCCTCCTTTGCCGCACAGGATGCAAAGAAGACAGTGACAACCAAATCCGGCCTCAAATATGTCGATGTTGTTGTCGGCAAGGGTGCATCACCAACTGTGGGTAAACAGGTCACGGTGCATTACACCGGGACACTTGAAAACGGCACAAAGTTTGACAGTTCTGTTGATCGCAAAGAGCCGTTCTCGTTCACTATCGGTGTCGGCCAGGTTATCCCGGGATGGGATGAGGGGGTCATGTCTATGAAAGTCGGCGGCAAACGCAAGCTGATTATCCCTCCCAATCTCGGCTATGGCGCACGGGGAGCCGGCGGAGTTATCCCCCCGAATGCCACCCTGCTGTTTGATGTTGAACTGCTCGACGTCGCAAAGTAATCCCCCCTCACATCGCATTACTATCTGATAGTCCGCGCGATCGGGTGGTTTTTTTAAGACTCATTGGAGTTGGTCAATGACGAATCTGATTTCTGCAGATGGCTTGAAGAAACTGCGTGATGAATATGACTACCTCTGGAAAGTGGAACGCCCTAAGGTTGTGCAGGGGGTTGCCGACGCCGCAGCTGAAGGTGACCGTTCGGAGAATGCGGAATACATCTACGGTAAAAAGAGGTTGCACGAGATTGACCGCAAACTGAAACACCTCGGTTCTCGCCTAAAGGTGCTGAAAGTGGCCGTTCCTCCTCCAAACCCGACGATGGTTTCATTCGGATGTTGGGTCACGTATACAGAGGAGACAGGGGATGAACGCTGTTATCAACTCGTCGGCCCTGAGGAGATAGATGTCGGTATCGGCAGGATCAGTATCGATTCACCTATCGGTCAGGCGCTGTTGCACAAAAAGCTTGATGATGAAGTAGTTTTTCATAAGCCTAACGGCAAGATAACGGCTTATATTACCGGGATATATTCTTCTCGGCCGTAATCGATCATCTCCTTATGCAAATAAGGCGTTCCTGCACGTACATCCGATACCTAGGCCCTTCTGGTACAAGTGTTTCTCACATCATTTCAAGCATAGCCTCCACCCGCGTGCGGATCTGGCGTACATCTCCATCCGAGTAGTCGGTATCTATCTTCAGGAAAGGAAGGTTATGCCGGGTCTTTACGTGCTCACCGACCTTATAGGATTCCACATTATAACTGTGGCATGCATGAAGGATCACATCGATGAGCGCATCGGGCTTGAAGCGCTTGATGAGCCTGTCGAGCTGATCTAGGCGCCTTGTATTCGGCGACATGCATGAGCAGGGCAGTTTCAGGTACCGCTCGGCCAACGCAGTAATGGGGTTATCCGAATCTTCTTCGATGGTATCCAGGAAGGCCTTCATGCCGGTGCAATTATCAATTGCCACAATAGCCCCGCCTGCCTCTTCGATGACCGTAAACACCTTGGCGGCATCGCCGCCCACCGGACACCCGGTAACGAGAATTCGGGGTGCACCCGGCTTCCCGACGCCTATGCCGTCTTTTTTACGTTTCTCCAGGGCCTCGATACAGCTGATAAGGAGCGGCTTGATATCAACAAAGCTTGCCGGCTGGGCAAGGAAGGTAAGGTCGTACATCTCCTGCCAGGTGATGAGGGAGGGTGTGTGTGCAGCATACTCGAAGATCCGGTCCATCATGGAATTCTTCCGGTTCGAGTCCTTGATGGCCGACTCGATTGCCCTGTCTGTAATCGTTTTGTTGAAGGTCTTTTCCAGGAAGCGTTTAAGCTTTCTGATCACGGCCGCCCAGTTTTCTCCGGCCTCTGCCTCATCCGGCATCTGGGGGAGGTCCATGACAAACATGGGTTTTCTGTCTGCAATGAGCTCGAACATCTTCTTCTTTCCATCGCAGGTCGTCTCTGCCACGACTGCATCTGAAAGGGCGAAGAACGGGCAGGTGTCTGTTATGATATAGCCGTAGCTTGATTTGATAAGCGGGCACAGATTTCCGGGCAGCACTGCCTCGGAGGCCTCAATGGTGCTGTTCGAAAAGGCGCACAGCACCGCAGGCACAGCATCCATGGCCCTGATGAGTTCAAAAGGGGCATACCCGCAGTAGGCACCCACCACGTTTTTGCCCTGCTCCCGCTTGGATTGAACATATGCAAGGGCCCGCTTGCTCGGTGCGCCTCTATATTGATCATTGATAAGTGGTTCCCACACTGTCATGGCCTCTGAAGACATTGCACTCTCCCTCCCTTGTCAAAACCTAAGGGGCATCATATGCAATAGCTTTCGAGAGATCAAATAGGGAGAAGTTATAGAACGTGCCCGGCCATTCCTAAAGCTTATGGCTTATATCGAATAATTCCTGACCTTTTTAAAATTCCGTAAGCCCTGGCCCGACAACACCCTTGAGGTAGCCCTGTATGATGCCCATTGCCCGCTCGAAATCCGTGCGGGAAGGTGTCAGCAAAGAGAGCCTAATATAGTCTGACCAAAGCGATCCATAGATGTCTCCCGGGGTAATCCTGATACCTTGCACAAGGAGTTTTTCCTGGCTGATGCGGCTGGGTACCGATGTCTTTAACCACAGGCATGGGCCGTTTGTGGTCCAGGTTGTGGCCTGAGACAGGTAGGCCAGGCGTGTTCTCAGCTCTGTCTTGAGCCGCCTGACGTGCTCTTCCAGATCGGAAGAATCGAGCATGGCAAAAAGGCATCGCTGGAGTATGCCTGAGAGCGAGAGGTCGTTGATCTCCTTGAAGTGGATGAAGCGGGAGTACATTAGGCTCGGAACCACGGCAAACCCGATGCGCAGGCCAGGTCCCAGGATATTGGAAAGACTCTTGATATAAACGACCCTCTCATGGGTATCCCGGACCTTCAACGGGGCAATGCCGACAACCTCGGAGAGCGGATCGTCCTCGATGATGAAGAAATCTTTCTTACGGGCGATTTCCAGGAGCCTGTCCCTTAGGTCATCGGGGATGGATCCGCCTGTCGGGATGTGTCCCTGGGGCATGGTGTAGAACAACCGGATACCAAGGGTGCTCAGCCGGTCAAGGTCCTTTTGGCTTGAGATATAGGGCACGGTCTTGACAATGGCCCCAAGGGATTCAAAGATCCGTACCGCACCCCTATAGCCCGGGTCTTCCACTGCAACGACATCGCCTTTTTTTAATAGCGCAAGCCCGACCAGGAAAAGGGCCTGCTGGGACCCGGCAGTGATAATAGGGGTATGATCGATGCCCAGGGATATCATCCATTTCCTTGCCTGCTGCCTCAAGGGTTCATAACCCTGCGGGGGGTCATAGGTATGGAGGCCATCAATGGTAATGTTCAGATGCTTGCCTACCCACAGCATCAGCTCTTCGGGCGGGCGGATGGTCGCCAGGTCAATGATACCTCCGGAAGAACCGTAAGCGACAAAGGTGCCCACCCCCTGGCGGCTTATCACGAGGCCTTTTCCCATGAGGTGCTGATACACGTTTCTTGCCGTGACAAGGCTTATGTTCTCTTGCTTTGACAGTTCCCTCACCCCCGGCAGGCGATCTCCGGGCCTCTTTCTCTTCAGGATATCGCCGGCAAGCCTCTCGGCCACCTCTTTGTACCTCACCACACTCCTCCTTGACTTTATTGAGAATAAGTATAACATTAATTAAGATAAAGAGTATATTGTTATATAACAATAAGGAGAGAGAACATGGGTGGATTATCGGAACGAATTCTCGTAAACAGGGGGCTTGCCCAGATGCTCAAGGGCGGCGTGATTATGGATGTTACAAACGCAGACCAGGCCAGGATTGCCGAAGATTCCGGCGCTGTTTCGGTAATGGCTCTGGAGAGGGTGCCTGCGGATATCCGGGTTCAGGGCGGTGTTGCACGGATGAGTGACCCCCTTATCATCAAAGGCATCAAAGAGGCGGTAACCATACCGGTCATGGCAAAGGTCAGGATCGGTCACATTGTTGAGGCCCAGATCCTTGAGGCCCTTGAAATCGACTATATAGACGAAAGCGAGGTATTGACGCCTGCCGATGAGGAACACCATATCAATAAGCAGGCCTTCAGGATCCCGTTTGTTTGCGGTTGCCGCGACCTGGGTGAGGCCTCACGAAGGATCGCCGAAGGTGCAAGTATGATCAGGACCAAGGGAGAAGCCGGTACCGGCAATGTTGTAGAGGCTGTCCGGCATATGCGGACCCTCATGAAGCAGATACGCGAGCTGTGCTCCATGAGTGAAGACGAGGTCTTCAGTTATGCAAAAGGCCTTGGTGCCCCGCATCAAGTCCTCATGGAAATCCGGGAGCTCAAGGGTTTGCCGGTTGTGAACTTCGCAGCCGGAGGCATCGCCACCCCGGCGGATGCCGCGCTCATGATGCAGCTCGGGGCTGACGGTGTGTTTGTGGGCTCAGGCATCTTCAAATCATCCGATCCCGCAAAACGGGCCAGGGCCATTGTTGAGGCCGTGGCCCATTATGAAGACCCTGCATGGATTGCGCGCGTATCCGAAGGTCTGGGTGATGCCATACCGGGCCTTGATGTCAGAACCATGCCGGATGAAGAGCGGCTTGCCAAACGAGGATGGTAATGATAATCGGGATCCTTGCGCTCCAGGGCAACATCCGCGAGCACAGATTAAACCTCGAGCGTCATGGCGTACTTTGCCGGTGTATCCGGACCCCCTTTGAGCTTGATGGGATTGACGGACTTATTCTTCCCGGCGGAGAAAGTACGGCCATGAGAAAGCTCATCGTGTCTTCAGGGCTCAAAGAACCTGTGCAGGGCCTGATCCGGCAAGGATTACCCGTCTGGGGCACCTGTGCGGGCGTCATCCTTCTTGCAAAGGGAGGCATATGGCAGAGCGTGGATATTGAGGTTCAAAGAAATGCTTATGGCTCCCAGGTTTATAGCAGGGCTGCAAAGGGGAGATCGATTATAACGGATAGAGAGTTCTCCATGGTGTTCATCCGTGCGCCACGGATTTGCTCTATCCCGGCAGATGCCCTGATCCTTGCCGAGTTCGATGGCGACTTCGTGGCCGTTCGCTGCAACAATATCCTGCTCACCACGTTCCACCCTGAGCTTGCGGAAGACAGCCCTTTCACTGAATATTTTCTCGATATGGCCATGAATAACAACTCTTTCACCCAGTGTCTTGCACCCTGAGTCTAGCGTGTTTCATTAAAAAAACGCCAGGCCTCTTGAGCCGTATCCATGTCCCGGCTCACCCTGCCCACAAGAAATTCGGGCAGATACTGCGATCCTGAAGGGACGGTATGACCGCCGCCATGTATGATATAGAGGCACACCCTCGAGCCGGGCCAGGAAAGGCGCTCGATAAGTGTCTCATCAGCCGGGTCACGGTCAGGCATCTGCTCAACCTTGGGGTGTTGTTCGCGGTCTTCGGGCTTCAGCCAGGCGTGGGCGGATTCCATGGAAGACACCACCTCTCCTTTTGAGAACACATAGAAAAGCCTTACCATGCCCCCTTCAAAAGGGTTGATGGGGTCATCTGTCCCGTTCACTATCATCACAGGAATGCCTGCGTGCGGGGCCGCGCACTTTGAATTGCCGCTCGCGGGCATGCTGGCCCCGATTACGACAATGCCTGCTATCCTGTTACGAATTTCAGTGGCGAGACGGAAGCACATGTGGCCTCCGTTTGACAGGCCCACTGCATAGACCTTTTTCTGGTCTGCATGCCACTTTGTGCAGCAGGCCTCGATGAGCTTGGTTATAAACCCTACATCATCGATGTTCTTGGTGTGGGCATCATCCTTTGGTACGGTTCGGCAGTCGTTCCAATACGTCTGATACCCGTCCGGGTAGACCACAATACACTTCTCTTTCTCGGCAAGGCGCTCGAACTGATCCCCGCATATCTCCCTCATCTTCTTGCCCGTACCCCTGGATCCATGCAGTGCTATGATCAGCGACGGGGCCGAGAGCTCCCCTGAGGGGATGTATGCAAGGTAAGTTCGATCCATCCCGCCCATCGAGAGGGTCTCCTCTATGACCTTACCCGGTAATTCCGGCTCTGCTGCATGGAGATAGTTCCCAGTGAAAAACGCGGCTACTATGATTAAGTGAGTGAACAAATGACGGTAGTGCATACGTGCCCCCTGTTTTTTCTGTATGAGAAAAGAGTACAGATATAACAATCCATTTGTGTGTCTATGGTAATACCCCAATCCACGTTTCAATTGAAGCAAAATCCATATGACTGTTGACATCCTCGTGCCTTCAACCACATAGATACAGAATGAATTCCCTGGTTGTGAGATGTACCTTCTGCGGGAAGCGGCACCTGCTGGATATCGAAGACCTGGATTTCTGGTATGAAGAATGTGGATGCGGT
Organism: uncultured delta proteobacterium; assembly: GCA_963798485.1. GTDB lineage: Bacteria > Desulfobacterota > Desulfomonilia > UBA1062 > UBA1062 > MWEI01. The sequence goes on from CAWCTR010000004.1 coordinate 356,392, forward strand.
GCCTGCGGGTTCGTTCAGGACGAGTTAGAGCTTGATGAGAGCGGGCATAAGGGTGTTGGGTTTATTGTGCATGAAGTTCCGAACATTTTCGGTACGTTTGTCCACCTGGCCGACCCTCTCCCTGTCTTTGTAAATGAGAGGGGTTGTTGGGTGTATGTCTGTTGGTATAAAAAAGATAGCAGACATTATGTCTAAGTTCTTAGGCCGCATGCCACCTTATTTTTAAGGTGTTGCGCAATTCTTTTGTTAAGGAGGACCTTGATGACCAAAAGAGTTCTCAGGACAAAACTATGCGACATGCTGGGTATCGAATACCCTATTGTATGCGCAGGTATGGGCCCGGTTCTCATCGGCGAGCAGGCAGGTTCGCCTGTGGATCTCGTGGTGGCCGTGTCTGAAGCGGGCGGACTCGGTGTGCTTGGCGGCAGCGGGTTTACCGTGGATGAGCTTAGGAAGGCCATCCGCAATATCAGGGCGCGCACAGGCAACCCTTTCGGCGTGGACCTCCTGCTGCCTAGGAATGTGGTTGAGGGCAAGGGAGTTGATTACGGCGATATCAAGGAGATCCCCCTGAGTGCGGCATTAAAGACCCTGCCCAAGCCTCACCAGGACTGGATAAGCAAGGTAAGAACCGAACTGGGATTGCCCGGGGTGGAAGTCATGGTGAAGCTCAATACCACTACGATGCGGCCCCTTGATGCCGTGAAGGTGTGTATCGAAGAGAAGGTCCCCCTTTTCTGCGCAGGACTGGGGAATCCGGGCTTCATGGTGGAGGAGGCACATGCGAACGGCATCAAGGTGCTCGCCATCACCGGCAATGTGAAAAATGCCGTGCGCATGGTGGAAGCCGGGATTGACCTGCTCGTGGCCCAGGGATTTGAAGGCGGGGGCCATACAGGCAGGATAGGTACCATGGCGCTGCTGCCCGGGGCATTGGATGCGGCAGGCAACGTCCCGGTGCTTGCAGCCGGTGGCATCGGCGACGGCAGAGGTCTTGCTGCCGCCCTTGCCATGGGGTGTGCGGGTGTCTGGGTGGGTACCAGGTTCCTGGCAACGAATGAGGGTGGCGCATTGGAGGTGAACAAACGGCGTATCCTTTCTTCCACTGAAGAAGACACCCGTGTGAGTTATGCAATAACGGGAAAGACATCACGGACGAGCTACAGCCTGTTCCATGATTTGTGGAACTCATCCGGACTTGAGCCGCTCCCATTCCCCATGCAGGTGCTGGTCTCTTCAGCCCTGTTCGCAGATTTAGTAGAGAACGGCAAAGACGAGTACATGGGTGGCTTTGCAGGTCAGGTCTCGGGTATAATCCATGATATCAAGCCTGCCAAGCAGGTGGTGGAAGATATGGTTGATGAGGCTGCCGACATACTTACCCGGGGGCTGCCGGAACGAGTGAAGGTGCAGTAAATAAGTGAAGGGACATATAAGAAAAGGCCAGTAGGGTCTAAGGTGAGCTGAAACAAGAAGGCCCCGTCTTGCTAAAAGACGGGGCCTTGTATTACTTATTAGTCTTCATCGTCATAGCCCTGACCGGGAGGGGCTTCTGATTTTATTGACCTGTTGATCCCCTTTGACAGTATGGCTGCAATGGAGAAGAGTATTACCATTGCGCCAAAGAGGATCAGTATGATCGTGGTCAGCCATGACTGCGCTTCCTTTTCTACCTTGCCGGAAGCAATCTTGGCCTGTTCGTTGAACTTCTCAACATCCACACCCATCCCGACCCATCCGAATCCGGCCGGCTTGGGGTAATCCTTTGCATAGAAAGGTATGGGAGCATACGCCACTATCTTTGTACGGCCTTCGAATTTATAGGTCTTTATTCCCGATTTGCCCAGTGCGGCTTCTTTGGCAATCTCCGGCATGACCGGGTCAATGCCGCCAAGCTGATTGAGGTTCAGCACCTCTTCACCCTTTTTCTTCATTTCCTCAGCGGTAGCCGAGGTGATGGGTGGAACAGGTGTACCATCCTTATAGAGGCCTTCTATATGATAATCATTAGGGTGTGAGATAACAAACCCTCGGTTATCAACCATGTATGCGTAATTTCCCGTGGAGGCATCCGCCTTGATGACATAATTCGCCTCGAACGGAACGATGTTATCCGTGTATTTGGAAAGGGCCCTTGCATCAAGTGCAAGCTCTATGACCCCGGTAAAACCCTGCTTATCGAACAGCGGAGTTGCTATCCGGATAATCCCTTCGAATCTCTTCCCTTTTTCAAAATCAGCCTTGTTAACATACCACCCAGTGACAGGAGAGATATACATCTCACCCTTGTTGAGCTCTTTTGTCTTGAGGAAGTACTCCTCAGACTTATACGTTGTGTTGGCAGGATTGCTCACGTTTACCAATTCGTTTTTGGGCGCTATCTTGCCATCCTTGATCTTTATGAGCTCATTTCCTTTGGTGTCTATGAGTGACATTTCCACATAGAGTGGCAGCTGTTCCTTTACGATGCCTGTATCTTTTTTAACCCAGAGGTCATATGTCTTGGTATCCAAGAACTGTCTGTATGTCTCCTGGGTTGATGGAAGGATTGTGGTGGTTAACACATCCCTCTGACGTTCACGCAAGAAATCGGCGATATTCTCTGCCAGATCAGTTGCGCGCACACTGAGCTCCTGTTGCGATTTAGCATCAAGAGCGTTCATCGTACCTTTTTTGGACAAGCCGCCAATATTGAAAATGCTGAAGGCTATGAGGGAAGCGATCAGTAATAAGGGGATCACGACAAGCAGGAAAAATAACCTTGCAACCGTTAATAAACGAGTTCCTTTAATCGATTCAGGCATTTTTTCCCCCTTATTCTTTGAATCGTTCTGTTAAAAAACCCTCTGTCGAAAAGCTTATCCAAACAGGAAAGTCTTGAATGGGTTGGCGAAGATGAGGATGAGCGTAATAACCAGCGCATAGATAGCGATGGATTCGGCCATGGCCATACCGACCATCATGGTCATCATGATCTTTCCCTGCGCTGCTGGGTTTCTGCCGACTGCCTCAGAAGCACCTGCTGCTGCCGCACCAATTCCTGCACCTGCCCCGATGCATCCCAGGCCGATGGCAAAGCCTGCTCCGAGCATTGCGCCTACCGAGAAGATCACCTTGATGAGCGGATCCTGTGCAGCCGGGATTGCATCAGCTGCGAAGACACCCTGTGACGCTAGAAGCGAAAGGGCCACTGTTGCTGCAAATGTGAACAAGATTTTGCTTGCGTTACGGAACATGTTTATTCTCCTTTCTTACTGATAAATTTTTCGTATGCACTTTCTTGACTGAGTCCTCATTTCTCTCTTTCAAGAAGAGCAATAGCTATGCCACCCTGTCCTAAGTATTGACATATATCCTATACCAATTTGATATTAATATCTAATTTGGCTATGGATTCTGAGTGCCACCCTCTGTGGATGAACGGCAATATTAAACGTATCGTTCAATAGAGCCACATGAGGTTGAACAAAAAGTGCTATATGCCCCATGATCCTTATTGGATTGAATAATGATAAGCAGATGCTGATGGTTTTACAAGGGGGAAGGTGCGAGGGATTGAGTTGGTTTGTATCCGGGCTTTAGACAAGAGAATGGGGTGATAGGTCAGGCCGAAGTAAGCATGAACCGGTAGGCAGCAGATACCCTTTTGAAGACTGGTAATATTACAGACAGTTCGTGACTTTATTGAAGCCGTATACTATAAGATAAGGAAAAGAACTTACTACTTAAAAAGGTATTGAGATGAGGGAAATTGCCTCCATTGCAGCATATCTTGTATCCTGGTTATTCTGCGAACTGGTAATCGGTATTAAAAGCGGGTTTATTACACTCATGATATCCCTGCTCTTTGCCTTTGCCATCTATGCAATGATCGCATATGCTGAACACGAAGAAGGGGATAAGAACGCGTAGAGAACCCCTCCTCTTCTTTTTTATACACAGACGAGCTTATTCATTGCATCTAAGATAAGGATAAGACAAAATCATCGAAGCATGAAAAAGAAGATATCCAGCATATACCTGAGATACTCCATATGGTTGACTGCATTAACCGTTATTGTACTGATAGTCCTTCTTGCCCTGACCGTTTATTATGTCCGCGAACGGGCCATAATAGAGCTTTTCAGCGACCAACAGGCCTTTATTGCAGACCAGACGGCATCCCACATAGAGGACTCTATTGCCAAGTGCGAGAAGGGTGTGAGCATGCTCTTGAAGCTGTTACCCTCTCAAGGGGCGGACGAGAAGAGGAAACAAGAGGAGATAAAGGACCTTTATGATGAACTCAAGGAGAACGTACTCACTATTTTGGAGATTGATGATAATGATGTTGCCGTCTACGGGTATCCGGAAAATATTTCATCAAGGATGTATGGGAACAAGATAGAAGACCTTGCCCTCTACCATGTTCTGAAGAAGATGAATCAAAGATTTATCGGGGAGATCAAAGGTCTCAATATCATGGACAACAAAAACCAGGTATCTCCAGGTAAAAAAATTGGAATCGGACTGCCTGTTATTACCTCGGACGGCACCTATACCGGGGCGATATTGGCAGTAATCTCTCCTGAGTTACTCATCAAGCGATTCATATCCCTCGATCAAACCCGCACTATGAATACGTACTGGTTGGTTGATGAATCGGGCACCATAATCTATCATCCCGACCAGGTCAGTATTGGGAAAAACATTGCGGAACTGACGCCTGAGGGAAATACGCCTTTTAAGATGTTTTCCTACACTTCGAAACACTACAGCGAGATGATTCTTTACCAGAAAAACAAAGAGGAAAAGTGCATTATTGCCTATGCCCCCATTAGCATAGGCATTGCCAAGTGGTGGATCGTTCTTGTTACCCCCTATGAAGATGTTTTAAAACCTATTCGCAGTGCATCATTAAACATCATCCTCGGTGCAATAGGACTTATTGCAGTTGTCATCATCACCGCCATATCCATCGCACGTTCCGATGTAAAACGATTGCGGCTCAAAGAAGAGCTTAAAAGGCTCAAGGAGCGGGAGGTATGGCAGGGGAAGCTTTTACGGGAGAAGATGACCATTGAGGGGATCGTTGAAGGATCTCCGGTCCCCATGTTTGTGCTGGATCAAAATCATACGGTTATCTTGTGGAATCGCGCATGCACTGATCTTACGGGGTACAGTGCAGCCGAGATGATCAATACGGATAATTACTACAAGCCATTCTATGATGACAAACGGCCATTCCTCGCCGATTTCATCATCGATCATAATGTGGAAGACTTTGAAGCATTTTACGGAGAAGGCAAGGTCTTGAAATCCGAATCCATTAAAGGGGCATATGAGGCGGTAAAATTTTTTAAAAACCTAAGCGGTAAAGAACGACACCTGCATTTCCTTGCTGCGCCGATCTTCGATGAAAAAGGCGAAATTGTTGCCGCCATAGAAACCTTTCTCGATGTATCAAAAGAAGTGGAGCTCACGAGGAACCTCCAGGAATATGCTGAAACCCTTCAAAACGAGCTGGATGAGAACATCAGGCTTACAAAAGAGGTGGAAGAACTCTATAGTTATCTCCAGAGCATCTTAAACAGTCTGCCTGATAAGATTTATGAACTGAACAAGGACGGCATTATCAATTATGTCAGCAGGCAGATACGCAGAGGCACGTACGATCCCAAGGGAAAACACTTCACGGAATATGTGGCCCCGGAGCACAGGGCTTATGCCATCTCCAAATGGGAGGATGTAAATAAGGGCATTTTCAAGCCTTATGAGCTCGAGATGGTAACCAATAAAGGTGCAAAGAGGCACCTCCTGATGACGCCAAGCCCTGTAAAGGGTACAGACAGATTCGTCTTGGTGGAGCGTGATATTACCGAACTGAAAGACCTTGAGAAAAAATATTATGAGAGCCAGAAACTTGCAGCCATAGGCCAATTATCAGCCGGGATCGCCCATGAAGTGAGAAACCCCCTTTCCTCGATAAAAATGAGCCTGCAGATTTTGGAAAAACGCATGCAGCCCGAGGGCAATGACCTTAAGCGATTCAAGATTGCCCAAAGAGAGGTCGAGCATCTTGAGAAGCTTGTGAGTGATGTACTCATTTATGCAAAACCCACAGCCCCCCATAAAGACCTTTGCGATTTAAGGTCAATCATTGAGAGTGCCCTTGCCATGGTTGAAAAATCACTTAAAGACAAGGATATTGATCTGCAGAAAATATATACAGACGGCAATGATGCTATCCCTGTGGATTCACAAATGATCAAACAAGCGCTTATCAATATTTTCCAGAATGCTATCGATGCAATGGAGCCGCAGGGAAGACTCTCTATCTCTTTGCGCAAAGAAAATGAATCTCTCCTCCTAGAGGTTGAAGATAATGGTTGCGGGATAGATGAGGAAGACATCCCCTACCTGTTCAATCCTTTCTTTACCAAGAAGAATTATGGAACCGGCCTCGGACTTACCCAGGTGAAGAAGATCATTGAACAGCACAATGGTGAAATAGAGATAATAAGCAAAAAAGGTTCAGGCACACGATTTATTATTACCCTTCCGAAGGGTAATACTTAGAAGATGAACGCACAGACACAAGAGAATATGATCAAATCAAGCAACAAGGAAAAAAAGGGCCCGTAGCATGCCGAAGATACTTGTCATTGATGATGATAGCTCTATTCGCGAGACACTGGATCTCTATCTGACGGAAGAAGGGTACGATGTCTATACTGCGCCCACAGGAACGGACGGACTCAACACGTTCACACAACAATCACCTGATGTAGTCATCCTGGATATCAGGCTTCCCGATGTAAACGGCTTTATGATCCTTGAAGACCTCAGAGAAGAGGATGAGAACGTAAAGGTCATCATGATCACTGCCCATCATGACATGGAATCCACCATTAAGGCCATGAAAGAGGGTGCCTTTGACTACATACACAAACCCGTGGATGTCGATGAACTCGATATCGCCATTAAAAAGGCCATCCATGCATTGGAGATGGAGAAAAAGATAAAGGGTCTTCTTGTTGAGTCCTCACGGGATTACAAGGTCGGCGACATCATTGGCGAAGGCCCCCGGATGAGGGAGATATTCAAGACCATAGGTGTCGTATCTCAAAGCAGGACCCCGGTGCTTATTCAAGGCGAAAGCGGAACAGGCAAAGAACTCATTGCCAAGGTGATTCATACAAACACCGCGGCAGATGAGCCGTATATTGCAATAAACTGCTCTGCAATTGTTGAGACCCTGCTTGAATCGGAGCTGTTCGGCCATGAGAAGGGGTCGTTTACCGGGGCCATCACGCGGAAACCCGGCAAATTCGAACTGGCCCGCTATGGCACGGTATTCCTCGATGAAATAAGCGAGATGTCCTTGAATCTTCAGGCAAAGCTCCTTCGGGTCCTTCAGGAAAGGGAATTCGAGCGTGTAGGCGGCAAAGACCGAATCAAGGTAAATGCCCGGGTCATTGCAGCCACCAACAAAGACCTCAAGGCAATGGCAAAAGAAGGGCTGTTCAGGGATGATCTGTACTACCGGCTGAACATCGTAACCATATTTATTCCGCCGCTCAGGGAAAGAAGGGAAGACCTCCAGCCGCTCATCAATTATTTATTATCCAAGATCAACTTCGATCTCCATAAGCATATCGCCGGGGTTTCCGATGATGTGCTCGAGATCTTCAAACACTACAGCTGGCCCGGTAACATCCGGGAGCTTGAAAACCTCCTCGTTCGTGCAGCAGTGGTTGCCAAGGGGCAGGTCTTGATAAAGAGCGACTTTCCCGACTTGAACGAGACTTCCGGGTTCCAAAAAACAAGGGAACCCGAGGTTGATTGCAGCCATGACGCCTCGGGCAGAATCCTCACCCTTGATGAAGTTGAAGAGATGCATATAAGGAAAGTGATCAAAGAAACAAAAAAGAACAAGGGTGAGGTCTGTGATATCCTGGGGATCTCCAGGCCGACATTCGAGAGAAAGCTTGAGAAATACAATATCCAGTTCGAGCGGGACTAGATCCTTACGATAATCTGCATTAGTTACAATTTGATCATACAAATAGAGAATCAAGACCCCAATAAGAACTGACAGAAGTCCCTTTTGAATATTGAGAGCCATATGATTGGGCTATAAGCTCAAACCGCAGAAATTTCCATCAAAAGGCAATCGAAGAGCGCGCTGCTTTTACTCCACCTTAGCAGGACAGATAGCGACGATAACGCATCTGTGATATCCTTCCAGTCGTGGACATGTGTTACAGATGGTTTCATGCAGCGCTTCCCCTTGCCATAGGGGCACTTCTTTTTCTTGCGAACCCTGCCTACGCAGCGCTCAGACCCGATCAACTCATCCTTGTGGTGAACAAAGCGGCGCCGGAGGGTCTGCGAATAGCCCGGTACTACATGGAGAAGCGATGCGTGCCCCGGCAGAACATGATAGTGATCGAGACCTCCAGAGAAGAAGAGATCGGCAGGGAGGAGTATGATAAGGAGATAGCCGCGCCGGTCCGCAGCTTCCTTTTGAGAAATGATCCTGAGGGGAACAGGTTTTCGTGCCTTTTGCTGCTCTACGGTATCCCTCTGCGCGTCGGCCCGCCTCGTCCGGGCCTTTCTGGATGAGATACGCATCCACGAGCTGCGCATGCATCTTTCAAGCCTCAAGGAGAAGGTGAAAGCGGCAGCGGGCAAACCCCCGCAGGAGACAAAAGGTCTTAGGGACGATATCTCCCGGACAGAAAAGGAGATCTTGCGTGTGAGTAAGGCATGGCAGGGCGCCTCCGTCGACTCGGAGATCGCCCTTGTGAGGGAAATCAAGTATCCCCTGGAAGGATGGCTTCCGAACAAATATTATGTCGGTTTCCGGGGGAAAAACGTGCCCGGTATGCCCCAGAAAGTCCTGCCTGTGTGCCGCCTAGACGGGCCTACGGAAGCTACTGTATATCGCATCATCGACGACAGCCTTTATGCGGAAGATCACGGCCTGGCAGGCAAGGCATACTTCGATGCGCGGTGGCCGGATAAAGGCGGTAAGGACCTGTCGCCTTACCAGATCTACGACCGGGCGATCCACGATACGGCCCGCATCGTGGAAAAAAGCGGAAGGATGCCGGTCGTTCTCGATGAGCGCGAGGCCCTTTTCGGACAGGGTGAAGCGCCGGACGCGGCATTGTACTGCGGCTGGTACAGCCTGGGGAAATACATCGATGCCTTCACCTGGGTCAGGGGGGCTGTGGGATTCCACGTGGCAAGCGCTGAGTGCACCACTCTCAAGGCAGCCACGAGCACCGTCTGGTGCAAGAAAATGTTGGAGAAAGGGGTAGCGGCAACGCTCGGTCCGGTGGCTGAACCCTATCTCCAGTCCTTTCCGGCGCCTGAGGTCTTCTTCGGCTGCCTCCTCGACGGAGGCACCCTCGTCGAATGCTACACCGTCTCAGAACCCCTTCTGGTCATGGCAGATGGTCCTGATCGGCGACCCCTTGTACCGCCCCTTTAAGCCCTTACTTGAAAGGAGGTAGCCTGAGATCCATCCGATTTTTAAAACTCGTGTATACCCGATTACTCATTTGTGATGATTATCATGATATATTCAGTAGGCATAAAGCGGAGGTCATCACACCGAAATCAATGTTTATCGAACCAATTGCAAAACTACCAGAATGTCATTCCCGCGAAGGCGGGAATCCAGTCTTTTCCGGGACTTCTGGACCCCCGCCTTCGCGGGGGTGACACCTTTTATTAGTTTTGCAATTAGCTCTTATCGATATAATTTTTTAATGCATATCGTGCCAACATATGCACTTTATGTGAATGGGTATTTTGATTAGATATCTTCTGAAGATGTAATTAATGAAAATGAAAAAAGACAGGGTGGTGGGCCTTTCGTTATAACATTTCATCAATGGTATTGACACGCCTACATAGTCTTCTTAATAGTTACATGACAACAGTGTATTATCTGCCCCATGTTTTTGCCAAAGGAGACAGTATGGACCCCCAAATTTTATTTACACAGGCACAACAGCCACGCCAGCCGTATAAGGGGGGTCGGGGCCTCCTGATATTTATCATCATATTGGGCCTGATAATCCTTTCCTGGCAGTCCGTGGGGTTGATTACGGACTGGTTCTGGTTCCAGGAAGTGGGTTATGAACAAGTTTTTACTATAACGCTTATGGCCCAGCTTCTCATGGCGCTCCTTTTTGGTGGAACTTTTTTCCTGATATTCTATACCAATCTGAATCTGGCCAGCCGCTTGCCCGAACGTATGCAAATCATCTACCGCCAAGGCGCCATTACTTCGCCACCTTTCGAAATTGATACACGCTTGCTTAAGAGGATCATCCTGATCGCCTCATTGATCTTGAGCCTTTTTGCTGCCCAACTGGCCAGTGCGGGGTGGGAGCAACCCTTACGGTTTATCAAGGCCACTCCTTTCGGGATCAAAGACCCCCTGTTCGATCGCGATATCGGTTTTTATGTCTTTCAACTGCCATTCCTGCATCAGGTCTATGGCTACTTGATGGCGGTTCTGATGATTACGACCCTGGCAACAGGCCTTATCTACCTCTTGCGCCGTGCACTTCTGTTTATCCCGCCCAAAACCTTGCAACTTGCTGCGGCCGCTCGCACGCACCTGTTGGTCTTGCTCGCGGCGCTCTTCCTGGCGGCCGCGTTTGGCTTCTGGCTGGATCTGGCGGATATCCTCTATGTAAAACGTGGCGTGGTTTTCGGCCCCGGCTATACGGATGTGACAACGCAGTTGGGTGTTCTGCGGCTGCTCATAGTTCTATGCCCACTGGTGGCGGCTTCGCTGCTATTTTATATCTTCAATCGTTCCTGGCGTATTCCGGCGGTGTTGATCGTGTTTTTCCTGGCAGTACTGATAGTAGGTCGTGGGGCTTATCCCGCCTTTGTCCAGAGCTTCAAGGTGGTTCCCAACGAGATGGTATTGGAAAAGCCCTATCTAGAACGAAACATCAAATACACCCGCCTGGCATATCGTCTTTACAATATTGAAGACCGAATGTTCCCGGCTGATGAAAATCTGACCAAGGAAGATCTGAAGCGCAACGCTCCGACGGTGAAGAATATCCGGCTCTGGAATCATGCCCCGTTGCTCCAGACGTTCGCCCAGATTCAAGAGATCCGAACCTATTACAAATTCATCGATGTGGATAACGACCGCTATACTATAGGAGGCGACTACCGACAGGTGATGCTCTCTCCTCGCGAGATCTTGTACGCCGCACTGCCGTCTCGCACATGGGTGAATGAACACCTCACCTATACGCACGGGTACGGTGCCGTCATGGGACCAGTGAACCGCGTCACGAGCGAAGGCCTGCCGGAATTTTTTATCAAAGATATCCCACCGGTGGCCTCCACGAATATCAAGATCACTCGCCCTGAAATCTATTTCGGCGAACAATCCAATGAGTACGTCTTTGTGAAGGCCAAGCGTCCGGAGTTCGATTACCCTATCGGCGATAAGAATGTCTATTCACGCTATGCGGGCAAGGGTGGTGTTCCCCTGTCCTTCTTGCGCAAGATACTTTATGCCGTGCGTTTCGGCGCTTTCACCATCATGCTTTCGAATGATATTACGTCCGAGAGCCGTGTCATGTACTACCGCAATATCAAGGAGCGGGTCGGTCGTGTCGCGCCCTTTGTGCATTTCGACTCCGATGCCTATCTGGTTATCTCTGAGCAGGGGCGGCTTCTGTGGATTGTTGACGGTTATACGATTACCGATCGCTTCCCCTACTCGGAGCCAACCCCGCAGATCGGTAATTATATCCGTAATTCCGTCAAAGCTGTGGTAGATGCTTATGACGGATCGGTGACCCTCTATGCCAGTGACAACGAGGATCCTATTCTGAAAACCTATACCAAGATCTTTCCGGGTATTTTCAAGCCGCTGACCGACATGCCCGTGGAGCTTAAGCGTCATGTGCGCTATCCACCGGGCATGCTTGCCATTCAGGCCCGCATGTACCTCACTTATCACATGCAGGACCCTCAGGTTTTCTACAACAAGGAAGATCTCTGGGCCATACCAACCAAGGCCGTGCCGGGCGGTGAACAGCAGATGGAGCCCTATTACACGATCATGAAACTTCCTGAGGAACACGCTGAAGAATTTATCCTGATGCTGCCCTTTACTCCGCGTAACAAGGACAACATGTCGGCTTGGATGGCCGCGCGCTGTGATGCACCCAATTATGGCAAGGTCATTGTCTATAACTTCCCCAAGCAGAAACTGGTGTATGGTCCGAGCCAGATCGAGGCCCGTATCGATCAGGAAACAGAGATCTCCAAACAACTCACACTCTGGAATCAGGGCGGCTCACAAGTGATCCGCGGCAGCCTTCTGGCGATTCCTATTGAAAAATCAATCTTGTATGTAGAGTCGCTCTACCTGGCGGCGGAAAAAGGACAGTTGCCGGAACTCAAACGAGTGATCGTGGCCTATGGCAACGCCATTGCCATGGAGCAAAATCTAGATCTTGCCCTGCAGAAACTCTTCGGTGGTGAAGCCGAGCAAGAGCAGGAAACCGAGGCAACACCAACAATCACCACAACAGGTCAGGTACAGACCGACCGCCAGATGGCCATTGAGGCTCTATCCCATTACCGCAAGTCTCAGGAATTTCTGCGCCAGGGAAACTGGGCCGGTTATGGGGAAGAACTCAAGAAGATGGAGGATATGTTACGCGCTATTGAAAACAAAAAGTAGGGTGGCTTATTTTGCCAAAGTCACTTTGTTTAAGTACCTGAGGAGGATAGAGCTCAGAAGGTGCAGCGTAAACGAATTAGCGCAGGAATTTACACTTATTCTTTATAAAAAGATCTTAATGATTTTTTATCAATTCATTTATAAAAACGGTGTTTCTAATGCTAGCAAGATCAGGATCTTTCTTGATCTGATCCCAATTATTAAACCCCTTATCAATAGCCTGTTTAAGCCAACTAATTGATTCATTAACTTTCTTCTGTTTAGCATAGATACAAGCGATCTTATAATAGACTTCTGGATTTCCAGGCTGGAACTGCCTTATGCCCTGTAACATATCAAGTGCCTTTGCATACTCCTGACGGGTAGAATAAATGAGTGCTAACCCATAGAGGGCCTTTGTGTAATCTGGTTTAATGGATAGCGCCTTTTGATATAGGAATGTTGCCTCATCGAGTTCCCCCAGCTGGCGGTGAAGATCAGCTAATTGCTCATATAGGGCCTGATTCCTGGGTTGGGCCTCCAATTCCTGTTTGAGCATGGAAATTGATCCTTCAATCTTAGACTGGGCGATTTGTACATTGTCAAGGCTCCTATGTGCCTCAACATAATCAGGGTTTATCAGAATAGCTGCCTTGAAACAATCAGCGGCCTTTTTAAGATCTGCCTTATGAATGTAGGTATTTCCGAGATTGTTATAAACCACTGGCTGATATGGATCCAGTCGCAATGACTCAGCATATTGTTTGATTGCCTCATCTGTTTGGCCCGTCAACACAAGAAGAGCCCCTAATTCGTTATGGCTGGTTGGTAAGTAAGGATTAATTTGCAACCCTTCTAAATAGTACTCAATGGCCATGAGTGGTTCTCTCCTTTTTGTATATGCACGACCAAGATCGAAATACACGTGAGAGAAATTCGGATTTAACAGCTGAGCCTTCTGAAACTCCCTGATCGCCCCCTCTACATCACCCCTATTATAATAAAGAACAATTCCAAGTTGGTCGTGCGCCACATAGTTGTTCTCGGTCACTTCTGTTGCATGCCTAAAAAGATTTTCCTCGTTCTTCCAAAAACCTACCTGGTTCCATGTAAGCACCATCAAAATGAGAATGACTCCAGAACCTGCAGTAATGATGATAGAGCGGTAGTATTTCCATCTTATAAGCAGGTCAGGGATTCCCCAAGATAGAGCTATAAATATACCTATGTACGTGAGGTATGCATATCGATCCGCCATCTCAGGCCATGAGCCTCCCTGAACAAAGCCAAGGACTGGAACAAGGCCCACCAGGAACCAGAGCCAACCCACGAGACAATACGGACACTTGAATATGGCCCTCATAGCGAGTATACTTATCAGCATAAGCACAAGGCCTGCGCCTATTACATGCCACCAGGGGATCATGGTCGGGTATGGATAGAAAATGGCCATGTCATGCGGCCAGAACAATTTCCCCAAGTATTTCAAAGTGGAGACAATCGCATTTGAAATTCGAAGACTTATAGGTACAATTTCTGGGCTATAGAGGGGCATTAGCTTGGTGGCTTTAAGGGGAATGCTTGCGAAGGCCACGAATGATAGAATCAGGAATGGAACCTTCTCCAAGAGAAGTCGGGTGAAGGATACATCCAGGGTCTTAAGCCCCAAAGCCTTTCCATTATCTCCTTTCCTCTCTACGTGAATCCTCTTGAGCGGCCAGAGATCTAATAGGATCAACATGAATGGGAGGGTCATAAGAATGGGCTTGGCAAGCAAACCAAGCTCGAATAAGAGTAAGGCAAGGATATATCTCTTCCAAGTTGTGTGCTCCGTGTAGAACTTGTATGCCAATAGTGTCAGCATAAAGAAAAGACCGCTCAATACATTGTTCAACTCGGCAACCCATGCAACCGACTCCACGTTCATGGGATGGAGTGCGAACAAAGCCCCGACAAATGCGCTCTTCCAGAACTCACCTGTCATTCTCTTCAATACGGAAAAGAGCAGTAAACTGTTTGCGATATGAAGGATGAGGCTCATTACATGGAAAAAACCTGGATTTAATCCGAACATGGCATGGCCTGCTGTGTAAACAATCCCTGTAAGCGGCCAGCAAATCGAATCAAGCCCAAAAGACCAAAGGATATTTTTCCACGTGAGCCCTGAAAGAACATGGCTATTATAAATAAGTTGCCGTTGGTCATCAAAGGAAATAAAGTCATGACCTATGATATGGTAATAGACAATAATGGCGGATAAAATAAGGAAGAGATAATAAATGAAATCTCTATATAAAATATTAAACTTATGAATTACTGTTCCCACCTTAATCATATTATTTATAGCAGATGTGGTTGTTTATCAAGTTGTACTTAACAAACACCTCTTGTACCAAATTATTGTACTAAATTTTATATCGAATGAATTTGGGGGAGAAGATTAAAGGAAGAAGTGAAGATTTTGTGCCAAACTGTGATATTTGAAATAAGATGCCCTATGTGTAGCTTTCGTGATGCGCCAGAGAAGCTTGGCTTGAAGGGAGAGGAGGTGAGAGATCACATAACGGGTATCTCCTTGAATATCTCCAGCCTAGCCCTTGATCCTTACGATCTCGTCCACGGGCCTGCGGGTGGTTCTGAATGTGTTTTGCGGAGTGGCAGAATCAATATGGCCGATTGCTATGCCGATGCACACGGCCAGATTCTCAGGGACACCAAGTTCCTGGCGGACCAAATCGGGATACGATGCCAGCTGGACCGCCACTGCTGTGCCCAACCCGTACTCGCAGGCGAGGAGCATGATGCTCTGCGATATTGAGCCCAGGTCGAAAAGGGACCAGGGTGTTAAGGAGCGGTCCATGCAGAGGAAGATGACTGAAGGCGCATCGAAAAAGGAAAAGTTGCGCACCATAAGGGAGCGCATGTCCTTCTGGTCATCACGATCAAGTCCCAGGAAATCGGCGCGGTCATTCCTCAATTTTTCGTATCGTTCCTTGAGCGCCTGAGGCCAGTCCTTCGGAAGCGGCCTGGAGATGTCTGGGTTTACAGGCACATCATGAGCGAATCTCTCAGAATAGGCTTTTCGCAGCCTGTCAGATGACTTGCCGCTGGCCACGAATATCTCCCAGGGCTGTGTGTTCCCCAAGAAGGGGCCTTAAGCGCAGCCTCCATGATCGTAAGTATCGTATTTTTGTCCACAGGCTCAGAGGTAAAGGCACGGCATGTAAAGCGTGATTTCATGGCATCTATTACGTTCATATATTCCTCCCGAAGGTTTTCATTTATTATAATGAGATAAAAAATAAAATCAGCTGTAATTTGCGCAGAGCTCTATCCGTTTCATACTGCAAAGGAGTGGTTATATACCTTCAGGATACAAGAACCTTTGTACATACCACTTTTTGCCTCTGACTGGATCTCTACTCCCAGGAATAGGGCATAAAAAGTACCGATATTGAAACATAATCTTTACTCGTCGATGAACGAGATGAAGTAACGATTACTATAAGATATCTAAGTTCTAAAAAGATTCCAAGTTGCATCACCTGCATGCCAATATTGCAGCTAGCTAAAGTGTTTTATTTGTAAGCGACTTTTTAACCCCATGTTGACAGAGAATTAAAAATCTGGGTGAAAAAATACCTGCAGTGGGCGTCTGAAAGTTTACCACTTACGAGTTTATCGCGAGAATAGTCGGATCAATATTCTGAGGCATCAACGCCTTGTACTCTTCTGCGGTGTAAGCGAAGGGAAGACGCTCGAACAGATGCCTCAGGTACATGTACGGCTCAAGACCATTGGCCTTGGCTGTCTCTATAAGGGAATATAGAATGGCACTGGCCTTCGCACCTTCCGGGTTTCCGGAAAACAGCCAGTTACGCCTTCCAACCGCAAACGGCCTGATAGCATTCTCTACCAGGTTGTTATCTGGCGTAATAATACCATTATCGATATATTTGATCAAACGGTCCCATTGGCCAAGGGTATAGGCCACCGCCTTGCCCACCAGCCCCTTGGGTGGAGTCTGCAATTTCTTCTTGTCGAGCCAGGCCTTGAAGTCATCCAGAATCGGCTTTGCCTTCTGCTGCCTCAGCTGGCACAGATCCTCAGGCCCAAGCTCCTGTATCCGGGCATCCTTCTCTATTTTGTATAGATTCCGTATGTATTCGATGGCTACATCAGCGCTTCCCGCCTTGCGGTTCTTCCCTTGAGCCTTGATGACATCCATGAACTTCCGCCTGACGTGCGCCCAGCACCCCACATGCACCACCCCAGGCTGCTCGTCCAGAAAATTATACCCAGCATACCCGTCGGTCTGAACATAGCCCTTATAACCTTCGAGATACTTCTCCGCCACCTCCCCGGCCCGGGTCGGATGATATTGATATATCAATACGGGTTTCTTGGGTGGTCCTCCACGGGCTACCCACATGTAAGACTTCGTCTGGTTCGGCCGGTCTTGTTCTCCCAACACCTGCACCGTGGTCTCATCAAGGTTGATCAGTGGACCTGAGAGCATCTCTGTGTGCAGCATATCCATGAGCGGAGTGCTCTGCTCGGCCACCTTCATGGCCCAGGATGACATGCTCGTCCGGTTTATCTCTACGCCAAGCCTCTCGAACTGCTTCTCCTGCCGGTAAAACGGCATCGCATCCACAAACTTCGCTGTGAATATATGGGCCAAAAGTCCAGGGGTCGCTATGCTCTTCGGTATGATCTGCTCCGGGACAGGAGCGATCTGTACTGCCGGGCCTTCACTCTCCGTTCCCCCGCATCCCTTGCAGGCGTACTTGTACCGAATGTTGACTATTACCTGCACCTTCGCGGGGATGATATCGAGCTGCTCGGATCTCTCCTCTCCGATACGGACCTTCTCAAGTCCGCATCTGCATATCTTGTCCTCGTCTTTCAGATCGTGGATTACTTCTACTCTCGGCAGGTCTGCCGGCAGTGGCTTCCGCCCACTCTTCTTCCTCGTGTGCGCTGGAACCTCAACTACCTCTTCCTTCTTAGCGCTCTTCTCTTCCGCCTCACCTGCCGGCTCATCGAAGAGGATCTCCTGGATCGCCCCTTCTGAAGAGGGCAGCTTCTCCGTCTTCCTCCCGTACAGCTTCGACCTCATGAGCAGAAGCTGCTCCCTAAGCAGCTTGTTCTCTATCTCGTAATGGTGTTTCTCATCGGAAATAGATGCGATCATCCCCTTGAGTATTGGAATGTCATCAGGCAGGTTTTCGACTTCTAACTGCATGATGAATCATACCATAAGACGCTAATTTATCAATAAGAATCTTGTCTATTTTCCATAAATAATGCACTTTCTAAAAGGCTTAAACCATGCTGTCGTAAGAAAGTTCCCTCCGAGCTCTCCGGGGTGGAAGACTCATCCCGTCTAGCAACCATAATAGCTCCCGGTGCGTAAGGTCCATTACCTCCTCACTCGACTCCGGCCAGCTGAATCTTCCCTTCTCCAGCCGCTTCTCCCACAGACAAAATCCGTTCCGGTCCCAATACAATACCTTCACGATGTCACGCTTCCGGTTGCAGAAGGCATACAGAGACCCGGATAAGGGATTGTGCTGCATCTGCTCCTCTACCAGGAGGGCCAGAGTGTTGATCGATTTTCGCATGTCCGTGATCCCCAGGGCCAGATAGACCTGCGCGTTCA
Organism: uncultured delta proteobacterium; assembly: GCA_963798485.1. GTDB lineage: Bacteria > Desulfobacterota > Desulfomonilia > UBA1062 > UBA1062 > MWEI01. Next base: position 374,760 of record CAWCTR010000004.1, read on the forward strand.
CAAACGAATGCATCATACCCGGTCCAGCACCTGGATCACCCTGCCAAGGGTTGCCTGGTCAAATCCGGTTCCTATCTCAACCTTGTATTGCCCAACAATAAGAACCAGGGGCGTCGCAATTGATCCTGCCTGATGAACTCGGATCGGATGCATTCCAACCGGTACTAACTTCACTCCGGCTTCATGCTTCTCCTTGTGCTTCCTCTTCCAATAGTAAAATAGCTTGGGACTCAGTCCATTCTCACGGCAATACTCGGCCTGGCTCTTACCGCTTTCTTTCCATCTCTCTATATGCTTCGCCCACTTCTCACGCTTCTGTTTCTGCCAACTCGCATGCTCGTGCTCTCCCATGGCAATACCTCCTCGGTCATCACCATGGCATGTCGCTCTTGATATGGATAGATGCGGTTTCTCAGGCGCTTACTTTTATTTGATCAAATAACAACTTATACAGATAACCGGATTATTGAGGCCCTCCATGCTCCGCCCCGCTCCCCGGCTCAGGGGCAGGGCTCTTATCGTCGCCTGTCTCCGGGGTGGTGGTAGTGGGAAGGTTCGGGGTTTCAATTTTTGGGGTTGATTCGCCGGGTGCCTTGTCTTGAGGTGCCTCCCCGGAAGGAGGCTTAATGCCTGCCGTACTTGTCTCGCTGATGGGTGTCCCTGCCGTTACAACGGGCGCCGCCTCTTCCGGTGTTGTCATGACCTCATCAAATTCGGGTATCACGATGCCGCGGGCCACCATGACCTGATAGATCCGCTCCGAGCGGTTCTGGACGTACCTGGAATCCCCGTTTACATGGTACACAATCGGGTTGGGAAGGACGGTGGCAAGCCGGGCCGCCTCTTGGGCGGTCAGCGACGATGCATGCTTCCCATAGTAGTGCTTGGCTGCGGCCTCAATGCCGAATATGCCATCACCCCATTCCGCCACATTGAGATAGATCTCCACGATCCGTCTCTTTGACAGGGCATGTTCCATCCGCCAGGTAAGGATGGCCTCTTTGATCTTGCGGATGGGGTTTTTGGATGGGGAAAGGTAGAGGTTCTTGGCCAGCTGCTGGCTGATGGTGGAGCCCCCTGCCTTGAACTGCCTTTTTTTGATATCCTTTTCCAGGGCCTGCTGCATGGCCTCGAAATCAAACCCTTCATGTTTCCAGAATTTGTCATCTTCTGCGATTATCACCGCCTTGATAAGGTACGGGGATATCCTCTTCAGGGGCACCCATTTCTGTACGATAGACTTCCGGATACCCTCTTTGGCCCATTGTTTTTCACGGTATTCCATGAACGCAGTCTTCTGGGGAGTTTCTTTCTTTAGGGTCGAGACTCTAGGGTATACAAAACTCATCGCTATATCTGTCGCAAGCAGGGCAAGGAAAAGGACTGTTGAATAACCGATTAGCTTTTTCAGCATCGTTTAATACACCACGGCCGCGAGGTAACCCACTACCGATGCGTTATCGCCGGTGATATTGCCTGAGTGGGCATAGCGAAGGACCTTGGCCGTTATCCTAGATGCCTGCTTCGAATAGAGTAGGGCCGCCAAGATGGGGCCGCCGCCGCAGGCCTCGCTGTAGGCCCTTTCAAGATCAAGGCTTAGGCCCGAGATATCAAATGCCTCAATGCGCTTGGCTACTTGCTGATCCATCTTTTCTGCCTTTATCGAGGAATGGAAGTGGGAGAGGTCAGAGCTCGCAACTATCAGGGTGTTATCAGGGTCTTTAATACTCTTATGGAGTGATTCCGCCAGGGCCTCACATAAGGAGAGATCCTGCCTGCCCATGATGAGCGGACAGAGCTTGAATGGTTTAAGCACGCTCTGGAGGAAGGGGAGCTGGATCTCAAGTGCGTGCTCCTCGGTGTGGGGGTGGGTGTCATCCTGGATATCCCCGAATTTAAGGAGCCTGTCGCAGAGGTCTTCATCCACGTCGATCATGCCCAGCGGGGTTTCATAAGAACCCTTGGACCAGATAGAAATGAAGGGGAAGTATGCCCGGTGGGATGGACTGATGACTACGACGCTTGAGTAATCATATCCGGCAAGGGCCTTGTATGCATAAGCCGCCACTGGCCCGGAATACATATAGCCTGCATGGGGGGTGACAATGGCAATAGGCTTTTGGGGGATCTCAGGGATGAATGCATCTTTCAGATACCGAGCGATATCCCTTTTCAAGGTGTCCTGATTGCCCGGATACCAGCTGCCTGCAATAACCGGTCTGCGCACAGGTCCTGTCATAAAATCCCTCCTTGATCCCTTCAGTGCCTGTTTGGCGGCCCCAGGAACCTACATTAAAATTAAGGGAATACCGGGACGTAGTCAAGACCGGTTGCCTCGTCGAGGCCGAACATGAGGTTCATGTTCTGAACGGCCTGGCCCGAAGCGCCTTTGGTAAGGTTGTCAATGACACTTATGATGGTGGCCCTCCTGGAGGCCTTGTTCTTTGCCACGCCCATGAGGCACCTGTTGGTGCCGCGGACATCCTTGGTGGCAGGGAACCCATCAATGAGGCGGACAAACCTCGAGCCCTGGTAGAAGTTCTTGATACAGTCCTTCAGGTCCTGTTCGTTTGCCGATGTATTCACATAGATCGTGGAGAGCATCCCGCGGCTGATGGGTATGAGGTGTGGTGTGAACTCGATCGTGACATTTTCCCCTGCAGCCCTGCTGAGCTCCTGCTCTATCTCGGGTATGTGCCTGTGGGAGCGGCCGACCTTATAGGCCGAGAACGATTCCCCTGACTCGCATATGTGGGTCTTCAGGCTTAAGCCCCGGCCTGCGCCCGAGACGCCGCTCTTGCTGTCTATGATGATGTCGTCTTTTTCCATAAGACCAGCCTTTAAGAGCGGTATGAGCGGAAGCAGCACGCTGGTCGGGTAACAACCGGGGTTTGCTACAAGCCTGGCATTCCTGATCTCTTCGCGGTGGATTTCGCACAGGCCATAGACTGCTTTCTTGAGCAGCTCGGGGTTCGAGTGCTCCTGATACCACTCCTTGTAGACTTCTGTATCGCGGATGCGGGAGTCCGCACTCAGGTCCACCACCTTCACCGCGTCAATGATCCGGGCGATAAAGCCCATGCTCACCCCATGGGGAAGGCAGCTGAACACGACATCGCACCGGGTTTTTATGGTCGAGCGTCAAACTCCTCAAGGTCAAACTCCGCTGATCCCTTCAGGAATTCGAGGATTTCGGAAATGGGCTTGCCGTTGTATTGGCGGGACGAACAATAGGTAATCCTGGCCTCTGGGTGCGAGTGCAATAGTCGTATTAGCTCCGCACCGGTATACCCTGTGGCTCCCAGGATACCTATGGAGATCGTCAATGAAATACTACCTCTTGGAGAACTGAGGCCTCTTGCGGGCCTTGTGGAGGCCGTATTTCTTACGCTCAACCATACGGGGATCCCTGGTGAGGAACCCGGCGGCCTTCAGCTTGGACCTGAATTTCTCGATGTCAAAGGTTGCAAGAGCCCTTGAGATGCCGTGGCGCAAAGCCCCGGCCTGGCCGGAAATACCACCGCCACTGACCGTGGCGTAGATATCGAACTGCCCCCTGGTATCGGTAATTACAAAGGGCTGTGAAGCCGATATCTGTAGTGTTTCCCTCGGGAAATACTCATCGATGGGTCTGCCGTTTACGGTCATATCGCCCTTACCCGGGGACAACCATACCCGCGCGGTTGCGTTCTTACGACGTCCGGTGGCGTATATCTTCTCTGCCATACCAATACCCTCTTACTTACTTAATAGCTGAGGCATCTGCGCCTCGTGCGGATGGTTCTCTCCCGTGTAGACCTTGAGTTTCTTGAACATGGCCCTCCCAAGAGAGTTCTTTGGGAGCATCCCCTTTACGGCGTGTTTGATGACATCCTCGGGTTTTTTCTTGAGGAGCTCCCGCATGGTTGCACTCTTGATGCCGCCCATGTACCCGCTGTGGTGGTAATAGGTCTTCTGCTCCAGTTTGTTGCCCGTAACCTTGATCTTGTCGGCATTGATTATGACGACGAAATCACCCACATCGGTGTGGGGTGTGAATTCCGGTTTTGTCTTTCCCCTGAGGATAGAGGCAATCTGAACAGCCAGCCTGCCGAGTACCATGTCAGCCGCGTCCACAAGGACCCACTGCCTGGCCACCTCGTCCTTTCTTGCTTGAAATGTACCCATACATACTACTCCTTAGCACGATAAATAGGGCTCGGATATATCTGAAGACTTGCAGGATGTCAAGTGCCGAAGGAATCTGGTTACTATTCGCTCTTTCCAAGGGCCTCCAACGCCTGCCCGGCCAGCATGCGCTTTTTCACATGAGGCAGATAGAGCCTGGATATGTTGCCGGTGTTTATATCGAAGATGTTCACATAGTTCCTGCCCGTGAGTTTGCGTCCGTATATCCCCACCTGGATAATGGCAGGCTCTTTTCTATTGCCTGAGGCTCCTCGGCGAGCAGAGCACGTAGGACTGTAACGGGACCCTATAGAGCTGTACCGTAATGCCTAGGATGGGGTTCACCTCCATGGCGACAAAACGACGTGCAAGCTCTTTTTTCAGTCGGCCTATGCCCTCGTTCAGATGCCAGGCCATGTCATCCTTGGCCAATCCCAATAAATTTTTAACCTCAGTCGGAGGCAGAATGAATCCCTGGCATTGGAATTTCAGAAGCTCCATGATGGAGGCTGCAGCACTTTTGCATCTTTTCCCTGATTCCGTCATTACATGTTCATTCAACATCGCACCACCCCTTTCCACCCCGATGGGGTATGTACTATAAAAAGAAACAGCTTCAATGTGATAGAGAGCAATGTCCATGCCATTAAAATTAGTATATATATTCAATATATTAAACACAATGCACTGGGTAAAACAGTGGGCGAGAGAATATGTTTACCTATACCTGGGATAATTAATTACCACTATCGATTTAATTATATAATATTAGACAGTTCAACGCGTTATTTTAAGGCACATTAGACTGCTATATTTAAGTGATCTATATTCCATGCATTGCATGTCTCTTCATGTCTCTTTATGTTGACACCCGATTCCTTCCCTGCTTCTTGGCTCTGTAGAGCGCCTTATCCGCATCCTTAAGCACGTCATTCGGTGTCTTGGTGCGCACATTCGGCCATGCCGCACCGATGCTTATGGTGACCGAGACCCTTTGGGGCGTCATTGTGCGTCTTCGCGGCGTCTTGGGTTTGCGCTTCGGCCTCATACGCGAACGGATGGCGAATTCTGCATGGGCTACCTCTTTTCTAAGATCCTCAAGATGAACCAGCGCATCACCGGCATACCTGCCCGGGAAGATCACCGTGAATTCCTCCCCGCCATAACGGAAGGCCTTTCCCCCACCCGTGACCTGTGCAAGCCTTGAAGCAACCATCCGCAGCACCTGATCGCCTATATCATGGCCATGTTTATCGTTGAATTTCTTGAAGTGATCGATATCGAGCATGGCCAGGCAATATTCGCCCCCCATCTTCAGAAGGTCTTCTTTCAGTGCCCTGCGGGCCGGAAGGCCTGTCAGCTCATCCTTGAAGGCCATGGCATGGGACATCTCGATTACCGACACCAGCAGGATAAAGGAGGCTGTGGCAAAGTGGAAACCCATCCGGAGCCTGTTATCCGCGCACGTAAGGGCCATGAAAATGACGCCGATGGCCCAGAAGAACCCGCTCTCCTTGGCGCTGCGGCCCCTGATGTACATGAGGGTAATTACCATGAGCGACAAAAGACACGCCATTGCCGGTATCTGGGGCACCCCTAACACGTGTAAAAACGGCCAGGGAAAAATGTCATACCCCAGCAGCTCAACATATCGCTCGGGATTCCGCCCGGCAATGATGCCCACGAAAAAGGGCTGGACCAGGATAAAGGCAAGCCGGGCCATGCCCCTTGGCGTGAAGATCCCCCGCTCGCTCACCAGGGACAAGACAAGCAGGTTAAGCGGCAGGAGCAGGGCTGCGGAGACATAGGCAACGCGCCAATAGATGTCGCCGCTTGACTGCCCTGCGCCATAGTGCATAAGGCACCAATGTGTCAGGGCAATGGCTACCGCGGCGAATACCAAGGCTGACCGGTTGAATCTCCATCCGAAGACAACTGCAACCAGGTAGGTAACATAGGGGTATATCTGCACGATAGTACCCAGGTTCGTTTGAACCCCCTGAAGGTGCACGAGGATCAGGGAAGCAAGCAGCAGCATAGCCCCGGGCAGAAAAAAAGATAGAACAGCCTTCATGCGCCAACGCCTCTTCACAGGGGGTCTTTGTATTGCTAAGGATCTTTTATGACCACCCGAGATATGTTACGGCGTTCCCCGGAAAGAACTTGAATGAATGAGGGCTCTACGCGCCGATTGTCATATTCAAAGAAAATCGGTACACTCTGACCATGGATATTTTCTTCTTTGAGGCCTTTTCCGAGGAGGAAGAAGCCCTTCGCAGATACCTCCCGCACGATATCAGGGCAGGGTTCACCCATGAGACCATCCAGGAGTCCGGGCATACCTTACCGCCTGCCGCCCTTATCAGTACCCGGACCCAGTCTTCCATGCCACGTGAGTGGGGCCGGCACATCAAGGGCATCCTGACCAGGAGCACAGGGTATGACCACGTCGTCCCCTTCCTCACCGGCTCAGGCAAACAGATCCCGGCAGGTTATCTGCCCCTGTACTGCAGCCGGGCCGTGGCCGAACAGGCCCTGCTGCTCTGGCTCGGACTCATGCGGAAGATACGCTCTCAATTGGCCCACCTGCCCCATTTTAACCGTGACGGGCTCACGGGTACGGAGTGTGCCGGTAAGACCCTTCTTGTGGTAGGGGTAGGCAACATCGGGTCAGAGGTGTGCCGCATCGGCGAGGCCCTTGGTATGAACGTCATCGGGGTGGATATTGTGGAGAGACACCCTTCCGTCTGCTACATCCCTATTGAGGAGGGCATCGTAAAGGCGGATGTGATCTGCTGCTCCATGAACCTGACTGACAAGAATCATGGTTATTTCACCTATGACCTCCTAAAAAAGGCCAAGCCGGGTGCGGTCTTCGTGAACATCGCCCGGGGAGAGCTTTCACCTGCATCCGTACTCCTGCGCCTGCTGGTCGAAGGGCTTCTTGGGGGTGTGGGGCTCGATGTCTATGAGAACGAAGGTGATCTTGCAGTAGCTCTGCGCTCGGGCATAACCATTAATAATCCTGCAATGCGCTCCGTTCTCGATCTCGCAGGACACGAGAATGTCATCCTGACCCCGCACAATGCCTTCAACACCAAAGAATCAGTGGAACGCAAGGCCCACATGAGCATAGAGCAGATAGGGCACTTTTTGAAGCACAGGGAGTTCATCTGGAAGGTTCAGATCTGAGTATTTTCTATACCATGGTTGGTCAAGATCCAAGACACCTATTCCTCTGTGCTACCCTACAATACTAAAAGGTATATACTAATGTCAGGCTCGGTCCATAGGTGACATCTTTATAATCACCAGGAGCATAAGTATATTTAGGGGAAAAGTACCATTGCTGATACCTGTATCCAATCTGAATGATCATTTTATCAATGGGTAAATAACTCAGGCTTGCTTCAGCATTATATACTATTGAATTATCAGATTTAATTTTCATTTGATTGATAAAAGCCCAACCTAATCCACCCTGCATTCCTACAGCAATCTTATCGGAAACAGGGTATGCTACACCAACACCGGCAGTCGGCATATTTACATTGTATTTTATTGTATTTGGAATCACTATGTTAGGGTACCCGGGCTCATAAACTGTGAAATTTTCATCAATTTTAACATTTTGATACTTATATCCTGCAAATATTTTGCAATATTCAAGGAATGGATAATTATCCTTAAATTGAGAAAGTGAGTAGGAACCAGCTAGATCATAGTCATAGCGTGTGGTGTCTATGTGCGTGTTACAACCTACTGGTAGGCCAACGGCATACTGGTTAAGCTTTTGGGAAAAGTTGCTGATTACCATGGGGGCAAAGCTGATATTCCATTTCCCATCCGTGGTTTGATATCCCAATAGAGGTCCGGCTAAAAATCCAGTTCCAGTTCCTGTACTAGAGTGTATATCCCAATCATAAAGGTTTTTCAAACCTTTAACCGTATTTTGGCTAATCCAGTCTAAAACACCCGAATCCCATTTGGTATACCAATACTTGGCCCCTAACAAGAAGGTCCCGGCTTCTGCTTTTGCGAGTGGAAAAGCCAGAAAGAAAACCAATATCCATACAATACTGCAAGTTTTCTTCAATGTATTATCCCCCCTTTAAATTTTATTATCCCCACAAATCTGCATGTTATCATGATAATGTATTATAAAGTCATGGGTATGGCCATCACTAGCTTAGCAAGATTCTTTTTTGCCCTCTCATAGTTTGGATCATATTCCAAGGCCTCTTTAAACTTTTGCTTCGCATCTTTTTCATACATGGTTGCATCTTTTTCTTGACCCATTTTTTTCGATTCGTCTGCTTTCATCAATGCTATTTCACCGGAGTAGTTCTTCAATGAGGCATCCACCGATTTGGTTTCAATAGTGTTCAAGATTTTGCTTTGCTTCTCTTCATCCAGCATGACTTCCAAGACCTTTGTAACTTTAGTGAAAAGATTCTTCTCTACTATAAAAAATTTATCGGTTTTACCGGTAGCCGAAGTCGCACATAGCTGGATACCTTTCTCTACAGAAAAAACCTGTGCCGATATTTTAAGTTGTCCTCCCATTTCCATGAAGGTACCTGTGAGAATGTATTTGGCAGCAGTTAATTTTCCTATGGTTACTGCGGATTTTTTATCAACAAGACCTGACTGCTGCAACTGGATTTCCTTAAGAATTTCATTAATCCTCTCTCGATCTACGATGTTGAACATCGCGGTTTCTTCTAAGTCAGTGGTAAGCATAGCTGCAATGCCGTATTCCCAAGGTTCGAAATAATTCGCCCGTTCTTTTGATGTGGTGTTTACAAATTTTAATACGGCAAGTCCGGATCTTTCCGATCGAGGTAATATGGTACTAGTTGCTTCTACGATATCGTAAAACTGAGAGGGCTTTCCATTACTGTCAAATGCTAAGGCGGGCGTAGTTAATAAAAAGGACTCTATCAAAAACAGTATAATCAAATGATATGTATTAATTCTCATAGAATCACATCAATTATATGACATCCATCTATATGACATCCATCTTAATTTAATCATTCTTCATTAATTACTTGAAAATTACATCGTGTCAAGGTTTTATCCTGTTTCCCAAAGATGCCAGAGAAAGAGTAAATTACATTGACAACAAGCCATATTAGTTTTATGCAAAACTAATATGGAAATCAATGAATCCAACTTTCTGTATATCATAACCAACATACGGCAGCGGCTGTTCAAGCTCCTGGACAACGAGCTTGCAAAGAATGATATCAAGGGCATCGCTCCGTCGTACGGGGATATCCTCTTTGTCCTTGACCAAAAAGGCACGATTACCATGCAGGAAGTGGCAAGGCATACCATCAAGGACAAGTCGACCATCTCATCGGTAATCAACAAGCTGGAGGCAGGCGGTTTTATCTTGAAGGAACGGGATGCCCTCGACGGGCGCTACACGAATCTGATACTGACTGAGAAGGCAAAGAAACTTCGGCCTGTCCTGTTTGGAATTTCGAAAGAGATGAATGCGAAACTGTTCGAGGGGTTCAGCGCCGAAGAGAAGCAGACCTTATTCACGCTCATGGAGAAGGTTTATAAGAACATTTAGAAGGACGTTTTTTTATCCCTGATGGTTGGGTACAAAACTAATAAACGCCATCGCTTTGCAGGAGGGAGAGGATAATGAGAGGTAAAAAGTGATAGAGACAGTACAATATGAACAGGTAACCCAGATACGTATGAGCAGGGAGCTCGACGGCAAGCCGGTATACTGGGTAGCGGCCCACCTGGTCAACGGGCTGCTTATCGACACCGGGTGCAGTCATACCTCGAAGGAACTTGCTTCTTTCCTTCAGGACAAAGACCTCAAGCAAGTGGTCAACACCCACTACCATGAGGACCACATGGGCGGGAATCATGACATCATGAGCAGATATGGTATGGATGTGTATGCGCATCCCGATTCCATCCCCCTGATCGCCAAGAGGTTCGACCTCTATCCCTACCAGGAAATAGCCTGGGGCTATCCTGTTCCGACAATTGTAAAACCTATTCCTGCAGTCCTAAGGACCGATCATTACACATTTCAGATAGTGGATACCCCCGGTCATTGCATCGGGCACGTCTCCCCTGTGGAACTTTCAAAAGGGTGGTGCTTTACGGGCGATCTCTTTGCCCGGGAGAATCCGAAGTTTATCCGGCCCGAAGAAAATATCGGGGAGATCATACGATCCATGCGCAAGGTCATCGAGCTCCCTACGGAACGACTCATCCTATTTACCGCAGTGGGAAAGATCGTTCAGGACGGGAGAAAGGCCCTGCGTCGGTGTATTATTTACCTTACCGATCTTGCTGCAAAGGTTCACAAGCTCCATGATTCAGGATCTACCATTGACGAGATCCTGGTCAATGAATTCGGAGGTGAGCATGTATTCAGTCAGCTCACGAACGGCCAGTTCTCCACACTCAGCCTGATCAACTCGCTCCTGGAAACAGCGTCATAAGGAAATCAATGATCGGATAAAAAACCGAGAACCAGAAGACTTAGCTCAGGTGATGTTTCACCCCATGTATCCTTTGGTTATATAATAATTCACCTTGTCGTAGAGGAAGATGATACGGTTGTTGAGCTCCAGGGTGCTGTAGATCTCAAGGGGCGAGTTTAAAATCCTCTGCTTGATCACATGCACCCAGATGTTTTTCCTGCTCAGCGCAAGGGCATTGAGGATCTCGGGCAGCGGGATATCGAGTTCCCTCATCTTTAAGCCGGCCTCCATGAACCGCTTAGCCTCAAAGGCCTTCTTTTTTTTCTCCAAACCTTCCTTGATGGCCTGGAGTACGACTTTATTTATGCCCCGGAGCATGTTCATGTGGCGATCCAGCGACGGGATGGAAGATATTACTTCCTCGGCCCAACTCTTCGTGATGTCCTCCCTGTCCTTATCTATGACCTTGATGAGGATGTTCGACAATACCATTGCAGGGGAGGTCTCCTCTGATTGCGGTGTCCGGTCCATTCCAAGATCAGGGAAGAGCTGCTTGAAGGAGTCCATCATTGCCCAATTATCCCGGTAAAGGTCCACAAAGATTTCAACCGCCTTCTCATTGGAGGACCAGGCAAGCGGAGGCAGATCAAGGATGGGAAAATATTGTGCGTCATTTGCATCATCGCCGGGCTTGAGTTCACCACCGGTTGCCCTTACCTCATAGGTTACAATGGCAAGGCTTCCATAAAAATCATTATCAACGGTGTCTACGTCTATAAGCCTCACGATCTCACCGGTGATGCCGGCCTCCTCTTCAAGCTCGCGTAATGCTGCGTCCTTCACCTCCTCACCGCTCTCGGCAAACCCGATGGGCAGGCACCACATATCCTTGTATGGCTCCTTCTTGCGCTTGACAAGCAGCACCTGCCGTGCATCATTCACTACAAGTGCACATGCCACAGGCAAGGGGTTTTCGTAAAAGACCGTGGTGCAGCATGTGCACATGTCCCTATTCTTGCCCTCAATCTGCCGCTTCACCACAGGCTCTGCGCAATAGGGACAGTATAACCGCTCTTTCTTCATTGCCTTCTCCTGTCATGAACAGGAAGTGTGCATCGGAATATTCCGTCATCCTTGTTAAGGATCACACTGCCATGGATGCGGGCATGCTCATACGAGGTCTTGGTGAAGGCGCTCATGACTGCATCAATTTTTGAAGGGTGTCCCTCCAAGACCTCTTTGAAGAACAGCGGCTTCTTGATCGTGATGTATTCCATAAAATCACTGAAATGGGCATAAGGGAAGAGCAGGGAGTTCTTGTAGAAAATCGCCTTCACATCCTCAAAGAAAGGGGCGAGCCTCGTTGCCCCGTCCTCAAGAGAAAAGGCTTCGAACAGCTCATATATCTTCAGATCATCAGGCGGTTCTATACCGGCTGACTTCATGCTTTCAGACACGAGCTCCGTTACCTCATGCAGCGAATGCTTGCTGTGGGTCACTGCAATGAAGAGACCGCCGGGCTCAAGGATACGGGCGATCTCGGCGATAAGGTGAGGGAAGAAATACAGCGAGTAGCTCGTTATGACAAGATCAAAGCCGGAGTCGGCCATATCCCTGATGATCTCGGCGCTGCCCTGGATAAAAATACCCGTGTATCCCATATGGTTCACTATCTGTAAGAAACTGTCCCGGTTGTTCTTTTCAATAACATCAATACCGGTAATATGGGCATTGCTGTTCAGCCTTCCGGTCAACCGCTCGGTGAAGAAACCGTATCCGCAACCCAGGTCGAGCACCCTATGCATATGCGAAAGATCAACACCTTCGAGTGCAACATCACGGATGTCTTTTGTGTTAAGTGCATACCCCTGGATGATGTCCTTGCACCTGCGGTGCCAGACAACCTCCTCGTAGGTCTTCCTGATGTCTTCGTACGAGAATAATTCTTGCACGTTCACATCCCTCTTTTATTCATGTAGGCTACATAGTAAAGTAAATCAACATTGAAGCCTTGCCGACTTTTCCCCGGCATGGCTCCTATACAGTCCTTAATAAGGAGGAATCCATGGAACAGCAAGACGTGTACCGGGAATTATCAAAAAAGCTTATGCTGGAAAATTCAACCATACTCCCCAAGATATGGCGGATAGTATGCAGCGATGAGGAGGCGCAGCTGGTAAACCGCCTGCCTGCTACCCTGGAACAGCTGGTGCAGGAATCCGGCAAGGCCGCCGAAAAGATGCAGGACACCATCGATGAGCTCTTCCACCGGGGCGTAATATTCGATTTTGTCAAAGACGGCGCTGTCTTTTACCGCATGCCCCGGCACATCCTGCAGTTCCATGACGCCACCATCCTCTGGCCCGAGGCCCCTGAAGAACTTTTCACGCTTTGGGAGGAGTTCGAAGATACGGATTATCCCCAGCTTCTTGAGCTGGTGACCGCCATCAAGCTGCCCTCGTTCATGCGGGTGATCCCCATAGGAGAGACCATCGAGGCCAGGAACCAGGTCCTGGCCTTTGAAGATGCCAGGAAGATGCTTGAAAGCGCCGGCTCAATTGCCGTCACTACCTGTGTATGCAGGAAGCTCATGAAGCGCTGCGACGGCCCCTTGGAGGTATGCCTCCAAATCAATCGCGGCGCAGAGTATAACATCAAGCGTGGGACAGGAAGAAAGGTGAGCCTTGATGAGGCCGTTGCCATCCTCAAAATATCCGAGGCAGCGGGCCTGGTTCACATGACCGAGAACACGGCCGGAAAATCCAATGTGCTGTGCAACTGCTGCAACTGCTGCTGCGAGATGCTCAGGTTCGCAACAAACGAGAAGACAAAAGGCGTCCTTGCACCAAGCCGGTTCCAGGCAAAGGTGGATGCCGGAACGTGCACCACATGCGGGATGTGTATGGAGATCTGCCCGGTGGAGGCCATTGCCCTGGACACCGATGATATCGCCGCGGTTAATGCTGATGCATGCATCGGTTGCGGGTTGTGCGCCACGGTGTGTCCGATAGAGGCCATAAGCCTGTTCGAGGTAAGGCCTAAGGAATTCATCCCGGGGAAGTAGTGAGCTTAGGGGAGTTCAGTGAGTTGTATCTTCGCTCGGTCCCAACATCTTTATGAATGCGCTCAGGAGGTTATGATCAAACTCGGTGAAGGCATCCCTTTTTATGATCTCGATGGCTTCAAATGGCCTCATGGCTTTCTTGTAGGGTCGGGCTGATGTCAATGCATCAAAGATATCCGCAATGGCGCAGATGCGGGCGCATGGATGGATATCAGTCATGCCGGAGGGATACCCGGAGCCGTCCGGCTGCTCATGATGCTGCATGGAAATATAGGCAGCTTCATCGGTGAGGTGCCCGGTCTCCATGAGAATGGAATATCCCCATTCGGGGTGCTTCTTCATGATGGCCCATTCATCTTCGCTCAGTTTTCCTCGTTTTCTGAGAACAGCCAGAGGTACCCTGGATTTCCCGACATCATGAAGAAAATAACCATAGCTCTGGCGTTCAAGATTCTCAAGGTCGATCGTGCTGTCACCACGAAAGAAGTGGATGGCAAGCGAGGTGGCGAAGATGCCGACATTGACGCTGTGGGTATAGGTGTTGAAATCGTGCTCTGTGATGGAAAAGAGGTCATTGAGCAGGACCTGGTTGTTCATAATGTTCTTGAACATGGGCTTGAGCGTTTTCTTTATCTCCTCGATCCGCTGCGAATTCGGGTCATCAAATGCCTTCCTGAGGGCATGGATGGATGATACATAGAATGTTGCAGCCTTGACCTTGGAGGGCACCGTCGGGTCGGTGAGTATCCTGTCAGAATAAGCGCTGACATATTTTTCAAAGGCAATCGCCTCACTGCCCTTTATGAATATTTTGCTAAGGCCATAGCGGTTCAGCTCGATAAGGTGGTCCCTGGTGAAAACCCCTCCCTTGCCCAGAAAGGGCATGAGCCTGTCCTCGTGCTTGATGAACAGATCCACTACCGACTTCTCATCAAGCTGAATAACATCAATGGGTATAGGCCGGAACACGTCCATATGTGTCTTTTCGGCATCCCGGCGCAATATTATAAATAAACACAGTCTAATTCATTTTTACAAAAACTTATGACCTGCTCAACCACTCATTGATGTGCTTTTGCTTCTCGGACCAGGTGCCGGCAATACGCTCTTGCATGAAGGCGGAAAAGACGCTGTCAAAGAGCTGGAGCCCTGTTTCAAGAAGGCTCATGCGCTCGTAGAAAACGGCTATGCGTTCCTGGTCAGGATCGGTGATCTCGTCGCGCTCGATCTGCACCACCGGGCAGGAAAAAGAGCCCAGGGCAAAAATGTCGGCCTTCAAAGAAACCTTCCAGGAACGCGGTTCCTTTTCCAGATAGATCAGGGTCTCCGTGATGTTTTTGCCGTCACGAATCGCCTCCCTGGTCTCGGAAAACTCCCGCTGGATACCTGTTATAGAACTCTTTCTCTTGCCCTGCTCATGCTCCGCCACCAGTACGAACTTGTCATGGAGGTAGGCCATGAAGCCCTCGCCAATCTCAAGAGGGCCTCTCTGGTTGACCTCGTACACCGAGGAGCTGCTGCTCGTGCGATACATGAGCCACAAAAGAAAGTCCCATCCGACCCACCGGTTGCGCTTTATCTGTAGGAGCACATCCTTCGAAGGGGCTTGGTCGGCTTTTTCGAGAAGATGATGGAGGCCTTCATCCAGCACCATATGCGCCCTGCTCATGGGGTGAATCGGCTCAAGGGTCAATCCGACAAAGGTCCTTGAAAAGGTGTCTTCCACCATGTCCAGCACCCGCTCGCTGATGTTGGCTACGGCAAGGATATCCGTATCCGTGTTCCAGACAACATCATAGGTCGCCGGCACGGGCAAAGTCTTTGAGAGGAGCGATGCATGGAGGTTCTCCCTGATCTCGGCCTTGCGTTTGAAGGGCATGCGCGATATGGCAGGCCTATCCGCAAGCCACCTTGCGCATTCCTTGTCTACAAGGTTCTTCAGCACCGCTGAGGGGACTTTGCGCTGGTCTCTCCGCAAGGCAAACGCATAGTAGGGGTCGCGCCTGAATACATTCTCATTATCAAAATCAGCGCTTGTATGATCGTCAAGGTTCACCCAGCCGAGCGCCTCCTCATCGGCGGTCGTATCGATGGGCATGAACCGGTTCTTGCCCAGGCATTCCTGCACCCAGGCAACACCCTTAGGCTCTCCGATGACCTTGTACTGGTATATGCTCACGGTGTTCGACATGATCCCCATAGGGTTACTCCTTTCATTCAAAGGACACCCCATATACGAAAGACCCATGAAAGGGCAAGCCTGGAAAAAACCCTTGAGTGTATACTACATGAACTTAATTTGAAAAAGGCTTGGCAAACGCATTATCAGATATCCCTGATGGCTTCTCCGACCTTCAGGGCAAAATCGTTCATACTGAAAGGCTTCTGGATAAAGTGCACCCCGTGCTCCAGCACACCGTGATGGACAATGACGTTTGCCGTATATCCGGACATGAAGAGGATCTTCATATCAGGCAGCATAGCCTTAATGCTGTCCCTTAACTCCCTGCCGCTCATCCCCGGCATCACCACATCGGTTATTACGAGGTCGATGGGGGTATCCCTCTTTTCGCATAAGGCAAGGGCCTCCAGAGGGTTCCCTGTAGATAAGACCGTATACCCTAATGTTTCAAGCATATCTATTGTCATCTTGCGCACCATATCGTCGTCTTCCACCAAAAGAATCATTCCGGAACCGGAGGCCACCTGGGTTTCATTGTCCTGTTCAAGAATCTCCACTCCTTCCATGCTTCGGGCGAGATAGATCTTGAACATGGTCCCTTGACCGGGTTCACTGTAGACATTAATGAAACCATTGTTCTGCTTGACGATCCCGTACACCATGGCAAGCCCAAGCCCCGTTCCCTTGCCGGTCTCTTTCGTGGTGAAGAAGGGCTCAAAGATATATTTTAGGGTTTCCCTATCCATTCCCGCACCATCGTCGCTTATCCCCAACAGGACATAGTAGCCGGGGGTGAACCCGAGATGATCCCGGCAATAGGCCTGATTCAGATGGATATTCGCCGTTTCTATGGTCAGCTTGCCCCCATTCGGCATGGCATCCCGGGCATTGACGACGAGATTGACAAGGATCTGTTCAATCTGTGAGGGGTCAGCCTTGATCTTCCAGAGATCTTCTCCGGGATAAAAACGCAGGTCGATATCCTCGCCGATAAGGCGGGCAAACGTATTTTGATCACTCGTGATCAGGTCATTCAAATCCATAAGCCTTGGCTCAATGATCTGTTTTCTGGAGAATGCCAGGAGCTGGGCAGTGATGTCCCTGGATCTGCTGGCTGCCCTTTCGATCTGCACGATATCCTGTAACAGGGGGTCTTCTGCGGAAAGACGATTTTTAATCAATTCAGCATATCCGAGAATGACGCCCAGCATATTGTTAAAATCGTGAGCCACACCGCCTGCCAGGCGACCGATGGACTCCATCTTCTGAGCCTGAAGCAGTTGTCCCTCCAGCTTGGCCCTCTCCTCCTGGGCCCTCTTGCGCTCAGTGATGTCCCTGGCTACCCCCAGGACCTCAGTGGCATGGCCGGTTTCATCCCGGTTAAAGGTGGCCGTAACCTCTACCCAGACAGTGCCTCCGTCTTTGTGGAATACCTCCAACTCGAACGTTATTGACCTGTCCCTCTCGATAGGTTCCATGCTGCTTTCCCTGGCCAACTCCTCCGACAAAACCTGCTCCACCAGGGCATATGATGCGGGTGTCAGTTGCTCCTTGAGGGACATGTTCCGTATTTCTTCAGCGGTATAACCGGTGATCCGTGCGATGGACGGGCTCATATAGGTGTAGTACATCCCGAGATCCATGGTATAGATGGCATCGCGCATATTCTCTGCGATCATCCGGTAGCGTCTCTCGCTCTCCTCGATGGCCTTCTCCGCATTGATCCTCTCCGTGACATCTCTCCCTACGCCCCAGAACCCGATAGGCTCCCCGGATAAAGAGCGCAGAAGCGAGATGGACATCTCAATTATTCTCTTAGTCCCATCCTTTCTGATAATCTCATGATCGACGACATACAGTGGTTTGCCTGTGCGATAAATCTCGTTAAAAAGCCGGTACACCCTCTTTGCTGCCTCAGGAGAGGTATAGGCCCTGTAGTTCATACCCATGAGTTCTTGGCGTGAATACCCATGATCTTCACACAAGGCCTCGTTGAAAAAGGTGTAGTTGCCCCTCAGATCCAGTTCAAAGTATGACTCCACCATGTTCTCTAATATAGTGCGGTGCTTCTCCTCGCTCTCACGCAATGCCTGTTCCGCCTGCTTGCGCTCGGTAATGTCGCGAACCACCCCCCTGAAGCCCGCCGGATTGCCCCACGCATCACGCAGCAAGATCACCGAGGATTCCACGGCGATCTTCTCTCCATACTTGTTGATAACCTCCCAGTCGAATCCCTTGATGGTCTCGCCGCTATTGAATACATGCCGGAAAACCTCAAAGACCTTTTCCCCATTCTCTTTGTCCACAAACTGCCGGAAGCTCATGCCCATGACCTCTTCATTGGTATAACCGAGCCTCTTGACCGCTGTGGTATTGAAGAACGTCATTTTCCCAGTGAGGTCTACCTCGAAATATGCCTCCTCCATACTATCCAGGATGTTTCTATAGCGTTCCTCCCTCTTGCTGAGGTCGACCTCTGCCTTTCTGTGCTCGGTTACATCCCTGGCCAAGGCCCGGAACCCCACCGGGTTTCCCGAGGGACCGCGTAAGAGGGCGGCACTCAACTCATGAATTCGTACTGACCCGTCCTTTTTGATCACCTCATAATCAATCATGCGTTCAGATATCCCGGTTTCGTAAATCCTATGGAACACTTCGAACATCTGTTGCGCCGTTTCAGAAGAGGTGTACCGGCGGTAATGCATCCCGATCATTTCATCATGATCATATCCCATCATCTTGCAGGCAGCCTCGTTTAAAAACATTACTTTGCCCTTGAGATCGATCTCGAAATACCCCTCTTCGATACTATCGAGGATCCCTCCGTACCTCTCTTCGCTCAGACGCAGCGCTTCCTCGGCCAGCTTTCGCTGGGTAATGTGCTGTGTTTGCTCTTGCTCATTGAGTCCGCTTGGAGGCTTTGTGGGATTCAACATCTTGTTGATTGCATCAGCGAGTAAGTCGATCTCATCATTCTTTCCTGAGACATCAAGCTTTATCGAATAATCGCCTGCCACAGCCTTCATGACTACATCAATCATCGTATTGATACGGTCCTTTTTTGATTTTCCAGCCATAGGTATTGCCCCCGATTACCCTATAGGAATTATTCTGTACACTATATACACACAAAGATGAATAACACCTTCATTTCTTGCGATGCGCTCCGATATCCGGTTTAACGAAAAAGGGCGAGCCATGAAAGCCCGCCCTTTGCGAATGCGTAAAGTATTGGTCGGCTGGCTGGGGTGTAAAGGTCATTCAGTCAAACAGGGTCATGAGATTTTGCCCTGCGCGGCCCTACCACGCCTTGCACTATCGTGCCTCACCACGCCACGACTTGTCTTGCCCAGCCTTAACGCGTCGGACCAAACCACGGTCTTTACGCATCCGTATGTTGAATAGTAATTCCGACAAGGGCATTGTCAATAGACAAAACAAATATTTTTTCCTTAGTGTTCTTGGTAAGATAAGGACTGAAACCTCGAATAAGAATATTCAGGGTCTGGACTTCTCCCTTATGATTCTGTTAAAATGGCATCATAATGATGGCGAGCGTGCAATCAGCCACCCTGTGGGGGACTGATGCGCTTGGTGTTGTAGTTGAAGCTGACATACAGGGAGGTCTGCCGAGCATATCCATCGTAGGTCTGCCCGACAGCGCGGTCAAGGAGAGCAGAGAACGGGTCAGATCGGCCATTCTCAATTCAGGCCTCGACTTTCCACCCAGGCGCATCACCGTTAACCTTGCCCCTGCGGATGTGAGAAAGGAAGGAGGTACCTTCGACCTCCCCGTATCCGTGGCCATCCTGGCTGCTTTGGGCCTGGTACCAAGGGAAATTCTGGGCACCTATCTCATTATGGGTGAGCTTGGTCTTGACGGCAGCGTCAGGTCCGTGCGCGGTGTGATCTCGGCTGCTTTTCTCACCAGGCGCATGGGGCTCAAAGGCATCATCTGCCCGGCCGCCAACGCCCACGAGGCACAACTTGCAGAGGTTGAAGTCCTGCCCGTGAAAAGCCTCAAAGAGGCCTTTGCAATCCTGAGGGGTTCCGAGATCGCCCCGTGGAAGGCACCACAGACAGAAATCAAGCCACAAGACTCTGTGCGACTCGATCTTTCAGAGATAAGGGGACAGGCCCTTGCCAAACGCGCCCTGGAGATTGCCGCTGCAGGCGGTCATAACCTCCTCATGGTCGGTCCTCCAGGCGCAGGCAAGTCCATGCTGGCAAAGCGCTTGCCGACCATCCTGCCGCCTCTGACCAAAGAGGAGATCCTGGAGTGTACCTCCATCTATTCTGCTGCGGGCAAGCTCAGGAGAAACACCATCGTAAGCATCCGACCCTTCAGGGCGCCTCACCATACCATTTCGGATGCAGGGCTCATCGGCGGAGGAACCATACCGACTCCAGGCGAGGTGAGCCTTGCACATAACGGTGTCCTCTTCCTTGACGAGCTGCTTGAGTTCAGACGAAGCGCCTTGGAGTCAATGCGTCAACCTTTGGAGGACGGACACGTAACCGTCTCAAGGGCGAACTTCTCATTCACCTTTAGAACGAGTTTCCAGCTCGTGACCGCCTTGAACCCCTGCCCGTGCGGATATCTTGGACACCCGGCACGGGAATGCAGGTGCCCGCCGCTCTTGGTAACAAAATACCGCTCACGCCTTTCCGGGCCTCTCATAGACCGCATCGACCTCCATGTCTGGGTGGATCCTGTGGACGCAGAGAACGTGCTGGCCCCCAAGGACAAGCCCTCGTCCGGACTCGTGCGCGAGCGGGTTATGGCGGCGCGTTCTACCCAGATGAACAGAGGGTGCCTGAATGCAAAGACACCTGATAACCGTCTCGAAGAGAACTGCAAAATCGACCAAACATCAAAAGGGCTCCTCATCGCCGCCATGAAGAGATATAACCTGAGTATGAGGGGATTCACCCGGGTCATCAAGGTGGCCCGGACCATCGCCGACCTTCAGGGGTGCCCTGACATCCGGGGTGAGCACATTGCAGAGGCGCTTCAGTTCAGGCCTGAATTGGGACGGGGCACGTAGGGGACACCGAAGGGACTTTTCGCAATCTTCTCACCCCGAAGAATCTCAGGAAAGGCGGCGAGTATCCTAAAAGGAGTTGTTGCCGGCGCTCTACAGGAACAGTTCGCTCACCGACGAGCATGTATAGGTACGCTTAATGGCCTCGGCCAGCAAAGGAGCCACGCTCAGCACCGTAATCTTGCCGCATGCTATAGCGTCGTCTTTCAACAAGATGGTGTCGGTGACGATGAGGTCTTCTATGGCGGAATTGCTGATACGGCTGATGGCCGGGCCTGAAAGTACGGCATGCGAGCAACATGCCACGACCTTCCTGGCCCCGGCATCCATGAGGGCTGTCGCGCCATTGGTCAACGTACCTGCGGTGTCCACGATGTCGTCCACAATGAGGCATATCTTGCCGGTTACATCACCGATGATGTGCATCACATTGGATTCGTTGGCCCGCTCTCGTCTTTTATCAATAATGGCAAGCTCGCCCTTGAGCGGTTTGGCATAGGCCCTGGCCCTCTCCACACCCCCGGCATCAGGCGCCACGATACACAGGTCATTAGGATACTTGTCACGGATATGGCCCAGCATAACGGGTTTGGCATAGAGATTATCAACCGGGATATCGAAAAAACCCTGGATCTGGCCTGCATGGAGATCCAAGGTAAGCACCCTGTCTGCACCCGAAACGGTCAGCAGGTTGGCAACAAGCTTTGCCGTAATAGGGGCCCTGGGCGATGCCTTTCGGTCCTGCCTGGCATATCCGAAGTAAGGGATGACGGCCGTGACCCGCTTGGCGGATGCACGCTTGGTGGCATCAAGCATCACCAGGAGCTCCATGAGATGCTCGTTCGTGGGTGAGCAGGTGGACTGAACGATAAAGATGTCCTTTCCGCGGATACTCTCATGGATATCCACCGAGGTCTCTCCATCGGAAAATCGTTTTACATCTCCGCGGCCGAGCTCAAGGCCAAGGATGCTACAGATGCTTTCGGTCAATGGCCGGTTGGAGTTCCCTGTCAGGACACAGATGCTTGAGTTCATATTTCATTTCCCTCCTGGAGTATCACGGCACCGAAGGATATTCTTGTGCAAGCGACTTCACCAAGGCGGTCTCACATTACAGAATATGGCTGGGACGGGAGGATTCGAACCTCCATAACGAGATCCAAAATCTCGTGTCCTGCCATTAGACGACATCCCAGTACACAAAGCCATCCGGTTACCGGGACGGGACTATATTAGAATTGTACTTCGTTGGCAATCTTTACTTTGTAGGACTCGAGTATGGACTTTTCAATCTTGTCCCTCGTTTCCATATTCAGGGGATGCGCAGTGTCCCTAAAGGAGCCGTCTTTACGCTTCCTGGAAGGCATGGCTACGAATAAGCCCATTGTCCCGCTGATAACCCTCAAATCGCGGATGACAAAACAATCATCAAAGACAATTGAGGCATATGCCTTAAGCTTATCATTATCCTTGACCGGAAATACCTTAACCTCTGTAATCTCCATATATATCCCCCGTCAATCTTGTTGTGGGTATATAGTTATACCCCTCATGCCGTGCAAGACGGCTCAATGCACTGCACAGATGAGCTTGTGATTCGTAAACACCAAAAACAGCCGAACCGCTCCCCGACATGCCGGCTTTCAGCGCCCCCGAACTGATAAGCTCTTCTTTTATTCTCGTAAGCTCGGGATAAATATTACAGGCCACAGGTTCAAGGTCATTTCTGACCCAAACCTCAGGCACAATACAGTGGTACCTAGTCTTCTCTATTTTAATTCTATCCTCGTCACGAGTCAATGGCAAGATGAATTTTGAAAAAATGGCGGCAGTAGCTATGCGCAATGGAGGTATAATAATAAGATATGCACGGTCCGTAAGCTCTACCTCTGATATGGGGACATCACCGCGCGAGCCCATGAGCATGGGTTTTTGATAGAGGAAAAAGGGACAATCAGCGCCCAAGCTGCCTGCAAGACCTGCGAGTTCCTCTCTACCAAGCCCTGCTCCAAAGAGCCCGTTCATGCCAAGCAATACGCTTGACGCATCGCTGCTGCCTCCGCCCAAACCGGCACCAACAGGGATTCGCTTAACGACCCTTATCGTAACACCCTTTGCTATGCCGGTTTTGTCAAAGAAGAGCCGTGCAGCACGGTATGCGAGATTGTCCTCATCAGGGCAATCGCACCCCGGCGCATCAAGGGTGATCCCTAAAGGGGCAGCCTCAATAAAGATCTCATCTCCAAATTCAAGCGGCACCATGATGGTACGCAGTTCATGGTAACCGTCCAGCCTCTTCCCGACCACCTCAAGGTAGATGTTTATCTTGGCCGGCGCTAAGATCTTCACGGAACGTCTACAGCCACATAGAGGGGTTTCGAACCCCTTACCACCAGCAGCAGCACGGTCCGGCCCTTCTTCTTGGCAGAGATGGCCGCAAGGTATTCCTCTGTGGAGTTCACCGCCTTACGATCAACCTCCCTGATAATGTCCATCTTCTGGATCTGGCCTTTCACAGCGATGCCCTTGGGGTCGATGTCGATCACGATCACACCACCGGGCTCCTGGATGTTTAATTCCCTCTGCGCCTCGGGTGTGATGTCCATAACCGTGAGTCCGAGCCTGTCCTTAAGCCCCTGGTCTTTATGCACAGGACCTTTGTCGAGCTTGGCCACATGCTCATCGACCCTCTTCTGCAGTCTTGTGGCAAGATCGATGGAACGGCCATCTCTCCAGACCGTAATTGCGATCTTTGCATCGGGTTTCAGGCTGCCGACCATCCTTGTGAGCGAGCGGGAATCGGTAACCTCCTGCGCGTTGATCTTGAGGATGATGTCACCGGCCTTTATCCCTGCCTTGTCAGCCGGGTCCCCGGCATAAACCGTTGTGACCATTGCGCCCTTGGCCTCTTTCAGTCCTACGGCGCGTGCTATTTCAGGCGTAACTTCCTGGATTGCCACACCAAGCCACCCTCGCGCCACTTCTCCTTTATCCTTGAGCTCAGAGAGGATCTCCTTGGCCATGTTGATGGGTGTTGCAAATCCGATGCCCTGCCCGGATGCCACAATGGCAGTATTAATACCAATAACCTGCCCCTGCATGTTCAGCAGCGGACCGCCCGAGTTGCCTGGGTTGATGGCTGCGTCGGTCTGAATGAAATTGTCATAGGGACTGGCGCCGATGACCCGCGACTTGGCTGATACAATCCCCTGGGTGAGCGTATGGCCGAATCCGAAGGGATTGCCGATGGCGATGACCCATTCCCCTATCTCCAGGGCATCCGAGTCGCCAAGCACCGCCACCGGGAAGTCCTTGTCTTTCTGAGGCTCGATCTTGATGAGCGCGATATCGGTCTTATCATCAGTCCCAATCACCTTGGCCTTAAATTCTTCTTTGTTTGCCAGCGAGACAAAGATCTCGTCTGCTCCTGCGACCACATGATTATTGGTCAGCACGTATCCGTCTGCAGAGATAATGAAGCCGGATCCAAGGCTTCGCTGCTGGAGATCCTGCTCCGGCATGTTGTTGAAGAACTTCTTGAAAAATTCATTGAACCATTCATCATAGCCTGGCGGCGGCTCAAACTTGCGATAGATGTCCTTATTCGCCAGATTCTTGGTGGTTCGTATGTTCACGACCGAGGGGGTGACCTCCTTGGCAAGTGCGGAAAAACCCGGCAAAGGGACCTTCATCGGGGTCGGTGCAGAGGCTTCTTTCCAGAAGGTTTTGGCCTCGCTCACTGAACCAACCCTCAGGGTGGAGGCAATAAACATCCCAACGAACGCCGAACATACCGCCACCATGAGCAGTATACCGTAGAATCCGAATTTTTTCTTGATTGTCATTTCTCATCCTTCAATGCGCTGATATAGCTCATCCGCAATTCGTAGAGTATTTGTTCTACCAGGCGTTCCTCATCTGCTGAGAGGTTCCCCCTGGTCTTTTCCTGCAAGAGGTGAATGATGTCGATGTTCTGATGGGCAAAAACGAAATTTTTCCGGACCGTGCCGGTTTCAGGGTCAGGCACTCTCCCCATGCTGACCAGGGCGGAACTGGCAAGGCTCATGATCAATGTTGTAAAATCAATGGCCTGGGCAGGCCCTATTGGGTCTTCCTCTTCCGGGGGTTGAGGATTAAACTCTTTGGTTTCTTTACCCTCTTGGGGTTCTTCCTTGTCGAGTCCTCTTTTATCCGTAAAGGTGTAACCTTTTATTCCCTCTTTCTTCTCTTCATCCATAGATTCACCCCCCCTATTAAAAACTACCCCGCCCTCTCTTAGAAAAGAACCTTATAAACCCATCTTCATGACCTGATACCGAGGATGGGAAACACATTGGACTTGATATAGGCTATCTTATTGTCCACATAGCTGTCCACTGACTTTTTAAGCGCATCCGAAATTCTGTACGGCTGGTCTTTGAGCTCGTCGATGCCCTGCCCCGGTCCGTATACCCCGCTTCCTATACTGCCTGCAAAATGATCCACCGGATGTATCCCGTTTAATATGGCCCAGGCAAGCGTCCAGCCCCTTACAACATCCGGCACACTGTAGCCCCCGCCGCCCAGCGCAAGTACCTTGGGACAGCTCTTGCGGATCTCCTCCATGACCGCGCAGAAACCGTTATTGGTAAGACGAAGGTTCGTAAGCGGGTCTTTCTTGAGGGTATCAAGCCCTATCTGTGCCACTACGCACTCTGGTTCAAAGGCCTTGACAAGGGGGGGGTAGATCTCCTTGAAGGCCCTGATATATGTCTCGTCATCCGTGTATTCCGGAAGCGGCAGATTGACCGTGAAGCCAAGGCCCTGGCCCTGGCCCATCTCGTTCTCGAAGCCGGTGCCCGGATATATGCTCTCGCCATTCTGATGCAATGATATGAACAGGACCTGGTCCGAGTCGTAAAATGCGTCCTGAACCCCATTACCGTGGTGGGCGTCGATGTCTATGTAGAGGACCCTCTTGAAACCCCTTGTCAAAAGGCGCTTGATGGCTATCACGATGTCGTTCACATAGCAGAACCCCTCGGCGTGCCCCATTCCGCCATGGTGAAGCCCCCCAACAGAGCTGAACGTAGTGTCGGCCTCGCCTGATGCAATGAATTCGGCAGAGGCTACGGTGGCGCCAAGCACAAGGAGAGAGAAGTCGAAGACCCCTTTGAAGATGGGGTTGTCACTCGTACCCAGCCCATATTGGAGCATGGTAAAATCAAAGTTGCCGCCATTACACCCCTTGAGCGCATCGATGTATTCTAATGAGTGGTACTCGGCCATGACTTCGGTGGTAGCCGGTTTGGGCTCGTACACCTTTATCCATGGATGGTCAAAGAGGCCATAGCGATAGCAGAGCTCATAGACCATGGTGGCCTTGTAGGGCTTGAAGGGATGGTCGTTACCCAGGCTGTAGGCATCGAATGCAGATGTGTATACAAAAACAGATTTCATCCGGGCGACTCCTTTTTGCAACAACCGGTCTATCCCGAAAAGGGGGATACTTGATTAGCTTAGCAGAAGTTCAAGGGTCGAGGAAGTCTTAAAAACCGTATTTCCCTCATCAAAAAGCTGATACTTTGAAAACCATGGATCACTTCTATGCATGTATGATACAGCCCTGAATACACGAAAAAGGAGGGCATTGAAGATGGCTCAATCCATCACTGCCATTAATACTTCAAGGGCGCCAAAGGCTATCGGGCCCTATTCCCAAGCTGTTGTCGCAGGCGGCTTCGTGTTTGTTTCCGGTCAGATAGCCCTGAATCCGTCAACAGGCTCCATCATTGAAGGGGGCATCAAGGACCAGACTCTCCAGGTGCTGAAAAATATTGAGGCGATCATGAAGGAGGCAGGGCAATCACTTAACCGGGTCGTGAAGACCGAGGTCTTCCTCAAGGACTTCAATGACTTCGCAGCCATGAACGAGGTGTATGCCACCTTCTTTCCTGGAGAAGTGAAGCCCGCCCGCGTCACGGTAGAGGTATCAAGGCTGCCCAGGGATGTGCTCATCGAGATCGGGTGTGTTGCATACAAGCAGTGATCAGCATGATTGTAGGGGCAGGCCTTGTGCCTGCCCAGCACTGCCTACTGTTTCAAGCCCCGTATTTTCTTAATCGAAGCCAAACCCGTATCGAAGCAGAAGACAAAGACCGCCATGGCAAGCAGGCTTAGGTCCCGGACGAGGTAGATCCAGGATATTCTCTGTGCCTCTTTCGATGTGGTAAAGCACCCGCATGAGATATCAAGGCCCTTCAACAGGGCCATGCCCAGGGCAAGTGCGAACACCCACAGGAGCCCGGCAATGATCAGCGAGCTGCCGGGGATAAGCATGCCGAGGATGAGGGCTATGCCGGTAATCATCTCAACGAAGGGGAGCGCCACGGCAAAGGGGTTCACCAGGACTGCGGGCAGGATCCGGTAGTTGGCGACTGCTTCGGCAAATCCCTTCGGATCAAGGACATGGACCACGCCGGTATAGAGGAATATGCACCCGAGCACGACACGGAACGCCAGCGCAATACAAGGGCTAATCCTTGTCTGAGGTGCTGTCTGATCCATTACCTGCCCCCTTCATCAATGGGAAGCCCTTTTTCCATCCATCCCTGCCACCCGTCTGCAAAAAGGCCCAATGCCGTGATTCCCCGCCCCTGAAGGGTTCTTAAAAGCTCTTCCGCCTTCTTACACCCCTGACCGTCACAGTAAGTAATCAGGATCTTATTACCTCGCTCCTTCTCCTTAAGTCTCACCAGGTTCTGATCCACCATTTCTTTGGGCATATGGAGCGCACCAGGAAGATGACCCATCTTATACAAGGCTGCCTCCCGCGCATCGAGGAATACCGCTTTGCCTTCTTGAAGGAGGTGCAAGCAATCATCCGCCGAATATATCCTGGGACCTGATATGGGTGCTCCAGCCCCTTTCGGATGGGCATGCACAGGTATGATCGCAAGCCCATCGGGTCTGAGGGCATTGATCGCAAAGGTTAGTACAAGGCTCAGGACAAGGATGAGAGCAGCCTCTTTCAAGGCTGTTATGATCTTCTCATGAAAACCCGACATATCTTTATAACCCTTCCTTATAAGTCATCAGCCGGCACAATCTGCAACACTGCTTATCCCAGAGATCTATTCCCGGATCAAGTGTCACGTGGAAAAGATGAACAGGAATCATACATAAAATCTTATTGCAGCCTATTGCAAATGGTAAACTGAGCATTATAATAGGCAATCACGATTTACTTTGTTCCATTCCAAATCTATGATCAAAATTAAAAATGTTGGTTCTCATAAAAGTAATGGAAGGAGATATCGTCATGAGTATCAAGAAGCCGACCCGAAAGAAGAGTGCTGTTTGCAAAGTGACGTTTCATTTACCTAAAGAAAAAGTGGCATCAGCAAAAGATATACATCTTGTTGGTGACTTTAATAGCTGGGATACTAAGGCTACACCTATGAAGAAGCAGAAAGACGGTTCCTTCAGTATCACCTTGGATCTCAATGGGGGCCAGGAGTATCAATATCGATATCTCATTGATGGTGCTAACTGGGAGAATGACTCAAATGCAGATAAATATGTCCCTTCTCCATTTGGAGATTCAGAAAATTCTGTCTTAATCCTCTAGTTGACATCCACCATTGTCAGTTGAGACGATTCTGATCGTCGAGGATAACAGGGTTCTTGCCCGAGATAAGGTTCGGTTCGGATATCAGACCTGCTGCCTCTGCGCGTCGGTGACGGCCTCTTCGGCACTCGGGTGGGAGAAGGCTGCAAATATGCCCTCCGGGCCTTCAGGGAAGGCTATTGCGATAACATCCTCTATAGTTTCCACAAAGTGTATGGTGAGGTCATTGGTCACATAGGGCTCGATGTCGCTGAGGTCTTTCTCGTTCATCTTGGGCATGATGATGGTGGTGAACCCGGCCCTGCGTGCGGCAAGCACCTTCTCTTTAATGCCGCCGACGGGCAGGACAACACCGCGGAGCGTAATCTCGCCGGTCATGGCAAGGTCTTCCCTGACAACCTTGTTGGTAAGGAGCGAAATAATGGAGGTGACCAGGGTTACCCCGGCGGAAGGCCCGTCTTTCGGGATGGCCCCTGCCGGTACGTGGATATGGATGCAATGGTCCTTTTCAATGGTGCACCCCATGCCCTTGATGATGCTCAAGCCAAGCCTGGCGGATTCCTTCATGACATCGCCCATCTGACCGGTAAGGATCATCTCATCCTTTCCTTCCACCAGGGCTGACTCCACGAACAGGATCTCGCCTCCGAACGGCGTCCAGGCAAGTCCCGTAGCGATGCCGGGGATGCGAATGCGCTGTTTGGCTTCGGGTAAATAGCGTACCGGACCCAGGGCCTTTTCGATGAAGGCGCAATCTATGGTGAAATCTTCGCTTGAGCCTTTTGCCACCTGGAATGCGATCATCCGCAAGACGCTAGCTATCTCGCGCTGGAGGTTCCTTACGCCCGACTCTTTTGTGTAGTGGCGGATAAGGTGGCCGACTGCCTCGTCATGGAAATCGATATGCCTGTCCGTAAGTCCGTTTGCCTCGATCTCTCGGGGGAGGAGGTAATTCTTCGCAATGGCGATCTTGTCCTCATGGGTGTAGCCCTCGATCTCCACGATCTCCATGCGATCCTTCAGGGCAGCAGGGATGGTATCGATCACATTGGCCGTGGTGATGAAGAACACCTTGGAGAGGTCATAGGGGACATTCAGGTAGTGGTCTACAAAGTGGTTGTTCTGCTCGGGGTCCAGGGCCTCCAGGAGTGCGGATGCCGGGTCGCCGTGGATATCGCGGGTGAGCTTGTCGATCTCGTCCAGCATGAACACGGGGTTTACGGTGCCCGCAGTCTTGATGCCGTTGATGATCCGGCCGGGTAAAGCCCCGATATAGGTCCTCCGGTGGCCCCTGATCTCGGCCTCGTCACGCACGCCCCCCAACGAGATGCGTACGAACTTTCTGCCCATGGCCCTGGCGATGGACTTGCCAAGGGAGGTCTTGCCGACACCAGGCGGGCCCACGAAGCACAGGATCGGTCCCTTGAGGTCGTTTTTCAGTTTCTTGACCGAAAGATACTCAACGATCCTCTTCTTTGGCTTCTTCAGGTCGAAATGGTCTTCGTCCAGTATCTGCTCCACATTCCCAATCTCCAGGTTGTCTTGTGAACCTTCATGCCAGGGCAGGTCCAGGATCCAGTCGAGGTATGTGCGGATAGTGACATATTCCGAGGATGAGGGCTGCATCCTGGATATGCGTTTGAGGTCTTTGTCGACCTCGGTCCTCACCTCTTCGGGCAGTGCCTTGGCCTCGATTTCACCCCTAAGTTCATCCATTTCATCCTCTACGTCGCCGCCTGCTTCTCCCAGCTCCTTCTTGATGGCCTTGAGCTGCTGCCTGAGATAGTATTCCCTCTGGGCATTGTTGATCTCGCCCTTGGCCTTTTCCGTGATCTTTGAGGAGAGCTCCAGGATGTTAAGCTCCTCCCGCAGGCTCTCATAGAGCAGCGCGAATTTTTTCTCGAAACCCTCTTCTTCAAGGATCTTTTGCTTATTGGCAATAGGGATGGGCAGGTTGGTGGCCGTTGTGGAGAGCAGCATGAGGGGGTCTTTGATCTTGGCGAGGTTTATGAGCACGGTGTCCATATTCTGGTAGGACATGCGTGCGAGCTGCGAAAGGATCTCTCTGGTGGACAGCGCCAGGGCATAGACCTGCGTGCCCGGTGTGGCGTCCTCAATGAGGTTGGTGACGCGGACCTTCATGTAAGGGTTGTCCGCCACCTTTTCTTCAAGGAATACCTTCTGGATGCCCCTGATCATGATGGAGAGCTCGCCTGCCTTGACCGAGCTCACCTTGGTAATCTTGGCCACGCAACCGATCCGGTAGAGATTTGCCCACACCGCCGGGACCGGTTCGTGGGGTTTCCGCATGCCAACGGCCACAATGGAGCTGTTCGTGCTGTGAAACTCCTTGATGAGTGATGCCGAGGTGGGGTTCGTTACAATGAGCGGGAGCACGGCGCCCGGCAGCAGGATGGCATCTTTGAGCGGGAGCACGGGCATGATCTCATGGATTTCCTCGACGTGTAAGTCATCGGACTCATCGATGCTGTTCCTGAAGATATTCTTGAGCCAGTCCATGTCCTTAATGTAGGCGCGCCCTAAAAGAAAGTCAATTGGATGCTTGTGAGGCCTTATCAGAGGATCTGTGAGTATGGGGCAATGACGCTACCCGCCTTGATCTTTTTGCCCTCGATCATGCTGCCCATGCCTATTGTTGTCCTCTCGCCGATGGTGCTGTCCTTTATCCAGGTGTTCGGCATGATCTTCACACCTTCCCCGACCCGGCATTTTCCCATGATATGGCAATTAGGCCAGATCTCCACATCATGCGCGATCTTGACTGCAGGGCTGATCCATATGGTCGACGGGTCCTGGAGTGTAACCCCTGATTCCATGAGCGAGGTGTTGATGCGCTGCTGAAGGCGTTCCTGGGCAAAGGTGAGCTGTCCCCTGGAGTTGATCCCATGGGCCTCGTCCGGGTCTGTAGCCTTGAAGGACACCACCTTAGGGGCCATGGCCACCACGTCGGTCAGGTAGAACTCCCCTTTGGTGTTGTCCGGGCAGATTTTTTTCACCGACGAGAGCAGGAATTCCTTGTTGATGACGTATACGCCGGTGTTGATTTCGTCAATCTTGAGCTGTTTTCTCGTTGCATCGTTATGCTCGACAATACGTTTGAGAGTTCCTTTCCTGTCGCGAACGATTCTGCCGTAACCTGATGCGTCTGCGATTCTTGCCGTGAGGACGCCGATATTTGCGCTTAGGGCATGATAGGCATCAAGGAGACCTTTCAGGGATTCCTTCCGGATGAGTGGCATATCGCCGGGCAGGATGAGGATATGAGAGGCATGCGCTTGTTGCAGGGCATCTTTTGCCATGAGGATGGCGTGGCCTGTTCCGAGCTGGGGTTCTTGGACCACGATTTTGACAGGGTAGGACTCAAGGTAGCGTATTACCCTGTCCCGGCCATGGCCCACAACGGCGATCACACTCGTGGAGATGTCTCCTGCCAGACAAAGGGAGTAGTAGATCAGGGGATATCCGAGGACCTCGTGCAGGACCTTGGGATACTCCGATTTCAATCTCGTACCTTTTCCGGCTGCAAGGATTATGCTACAAGTGGTTTCCATTGAGGTGCTTTGCTACCATAAAGATGGGGTTTTCGCAACCGTAGCAGATCTCCTATGCCCTTGTAAAAGACAGTCGCTTTTGTTAAGAGGGCGTGAGCAACCGATCCTCATGTGTGAAAGGAGAAGTATCATATGGTCTTGGAATGGGTCTCAGGACTGTTCTCGAATGATCTCGCCATCGACCTGGGCACTGCCAACACCCTGGTCTATGTAAGGGATAAGGGGATCGTGCTTTCGGAACCCTCTGTGGTGGCGGTAAAGAAGGAGCACGGAGGAATCAACCGAATCGTTGCCGTGGGCACCGACGCCAAAAAGATGCTGGGCAGGACACCGGAAAATATCCAGGCCATCAGGCCCATGAAGGACGGCGTCATCGCCGACTTCGAGGCCACCGAGGCCATGCTGAAGTATTTCATCACCAAGGTGCACCAGAGGAGGCTCTTTGTGCGTCCCAGGGTGATCATCTGTGTCCCTTCCGGGATAACCCAGGTGGAAAAGAGGGCGGTCAAGGAATCGGCCGAGGCGGCAGGGGCCCGGGAGGTTTATATCGTGGCCGAGCCTATGGCGGCGGCCATCGGCGCGGGGCTGCCCGTAACCGAGCCCATCAGCTCCATGATCGTCGACATCGGCGGCGGCACCACCGAGGTGGCGGTGATCTCTTTGTCAGGCATCGTGTATACCAACAGCGTGCGGGTTGCAGGCGATAAGATCGACCAGGCAATCATGCAGTATATCAAGCGCGAGTACAACCTGTTGATCGGCGAGCGTACCGCTGAGATCATAAAGATCATGATCGGCTCGGCGGCGTCCGACGATGTGGAAAAGACCATCGAGGTCAAGGGCAGAGACCTTGTGGACGGGATCCCCAAGATATTTACCATCAGCTCTGAAGAGATACGCAAGGCGTGCCAGGGGCCGGTGAGGACTATCATCGACGCCGTCCGTGTCGCCCTGGAGCAGACCCCGCCCGAGCTGGCGGCAGACATCGTGGACAGGGGCATCGTGCTCACCGGGGGCGGCGCGCTGTTCAAGAATCTCGACAAGCTCATACGCGAGGAAACAGGCTTGCCCGTCATCATCGCTGAAGACCCGCTCTCCACGGTGGCACGCGGCGCTGGCAAGCTCCTGGATGACATAGAACTCTTGCGCGATGTCACGATTTCGAGTTGATGGGACACGGCACCACGAGCAAGATAATACTCACCTCCATTGCAACAGTGGCTGTGATCGTGTTGCTTTCTCTGGGCCAGTACCGTTCGATCTCGCCGGGCTTAAGTCCCATACGGGAGGCGTTCTTTGTATTCGAGAAGGTTGTCACTGCGCCCTTTCACTTCGCACATGACCTCTGGACCGACTACATATTCCTGGTCGGCACCCGATCGGAGAACAAAGAGATAAAGAAGGCCCTCGATCAGGCTCAGGTGCAGTGCATGGCCGTCCAGGAGCTCAAGAGCGAAAATGAACGTCTACGGTCCATGCTTGATTTCAAAGGTGAGCATTCCGATTTCCAGCTGTTCCCGGCACGGCTCCTCTCCCAGGACATCACAAACGTGTTCAAGACGGTAGTGATCGACCGGGGAAGAACCAGCGGTTTTTTTGCAGACATGCCGGTGGTGTCGCCCCAGGGCCTGATGGGCAGGGTAATCTCGGTCTCCCCTCATACAAGCCAGGTGCTGCTTATCACCGACCCCATCAGCGCGGTGCCTGTCATTATCGAGGAGAGCCGCGTAAAGGGTATTGTAAAGGGTACGGGCGCCAATATGCTCAGCCTGGAGTATGTGCGGAATACCGAGTTGGTGCAGGTGGGGAGCATGGTGGTCACCTCCGGAATGGAAGGGTTTTTTCCCAAGGGCTTAAGGATCGGCCGTATTGTCGGGATCAGGCGCGACCCCAACAAGATCTTTATCAGGATCATGGTCAGGCCGTGCGTTGAGATGTCCAAGATCGAGGGCTTGTTCGGGGTAGGCGTCCATGCTGCGAACGCAAATTAGCCTTGTCGGTATAATCTTCCTGGCCGTTTTCTTCGAGACGGTCCTTGTCCCCGGAGTCTGGAGCGGGCTACGCGTCGATCTCTTCATAGGCATGATCATCGGTGTCATGATCCATCTGAGCTTTGCCCAGGGACTTACCTTTGTATTGGTCACATCGCTTCTTCTCCAGGCCTTTTCAGGGGCCAGACCGGGCCTTGTCCCCATGATATATCTGTGCATCTTTTTTGTGGTCTGGCTGCTTAAAGGGATTATCTATATGGAGAACATTTTTACCCAGCTCATCCTTGCCGGTGTCCTCTCCATCCTGGTTGCCTCTGGTCTGGTTATCTCTCTGGATCTGGACATAAGCCAGGCCGAGCTCTTCTCCATGGCGGTAGGCGGGGTGCTCACAGGGTTTTTAAGTCCTCTGATGGTTACCCTTGTAGGTCATTTGAAGAAGGCATATGAAGCCTAACTTTACAGGCCCTCATCTGGACGAAGATCTCAAGAAGAGCACTTTGTACCTGTTGATCTTCGTGTTCACCTTGCTCGGCATCCTGATGATACGGCTGTTCGTCATGCAGATCATTAATGGGACGTATTATGAGGGTCTCTCGGAGAATAACCGTGTCCGCATCATTGCGGTCTCCGCGCCGAGGGGAAAGATCATGGACAGGGCAGGGGCCGTACTTGCCGACAACAGGCCTGCATATAATGTCATGGTGCTGCCCGAGGACATATCAAATCCTGAAGAGATCTCAGGGCGTCTTGCACCGCTGCTGAATAAGACACCCGACGAGATCCGGCAGTCTATCCAGCATGGCAAGGGCAAACCCTATGACCCTTTGATCGTGGCAAGGGATATTACCTTCGATCAGGTAGCAAAGATAGAGACGCAGATGTACAGCCTTCCCGGTGTCTCCATCGAGACCATCCCGGAACGGGAATATCTCTATCATGCGCTTGCATGCCATGTGCTGGGGTTTATCGGTGAGGTCTCCAAAAAGCAGCTCGAAGAGCAAAGCGAGGAGGATGATTATGCCCCGGGCGATCTTGTGGGTAAAAGCGGGATAGAACTGGTTTACGAGGATACCTTAAAGGGAGAGAAGGGCAAGCGTGTCTTTGAGGTGGATGCAAGGGGACACAGGGTCAAGGTGCTGGGTGAGCAGGAGCCCTCTCCAGGCAAGGACGTGAAGCTTACCATCGATAAGGGGCTTCAGGAGATTGCCGCCAATGATCTTGGTGAGAGGGCCGGTGCCGTTGTGGCCATGATCCCTTCCACCGGGGAGGTCCTGGTCATGGAGAGCACACCCGGTTTCGACCCGGCCATCTTCGCTACCTCCATGACACCCGGGCAGTGGAAAGATATCATTGATGATCCGTTGCACCCCCTTGAGAACAAGAGCATGCGGGGTGCATATCCTCCGGGCTCCGTCATGAAGATCGTCGTGACACTGGCGGGTTTCCAGGCAGGCATCCTCGACCCCAATGAGCGTGTGTTCTGCCCCGGCTTTTACAAGATAGGCAACACGACCTTTAGGTGCTGGCAGTCTCATGGGCACGGCAACCTTGACCTGGTGGAACGCCATCGCCCAGTCCTGCGATGTGTATTTCTATACGTTGGGAAGGGCGCTGGGCATTGATAAGATGGCGGCCACCGGCTCTGAGCTCGGACTTGGCGCCAAGACCGGTATTGCGCTTCCCGATGAATTGCCGGGGCTTATGCCCACGAAGAAATGGAAACGGCAGCGGTTTCACCAGCCCTGGCATCCGGGTGAGGACGTAATATCAGCCATCGGCCAGGGCTATACGCTGGTCACCCCGCTGCAGGTCGC
This sequence comes from uncultured delta proteobacterium, assembly GCA_963798485.1. GTDB lineage: Bacteria > Desulfobacterota > Desulfomonilia > UBA1062 > UBA1062 > MWEI01. The sequence continues at coordinate 410,668 of CAWCTR010000004.1, forward strand.
CAAGGTCATGAGTGCAATCGCCAACGGCGGCAAGGTCTATACACCCAAAATCCTGACTGAAGGTGAGCCTGTTTTGGAGCGGGACATTGCCATCCCGCAGCAGCAGCTCGCCCTTATCAAGGCCGGTCTTAAGGGTGCGGTGGAGAACGTCCACGGCACGGGCCATGCCATATATGACCCTGAATTATCCATAGGCGGAAAGACGGGCACGGCCCAGGTGGCAAGGGGATACGCATCCAAGCGTCCGGATGAGACGGACATCCCCTACAAGTATCGTGATCATGCCTGGTTTTTCGGGATCTCTCCGGTGGAGAAGCCGGAGATCGTGGTGGTGGCGCTGCTGGAACATGCCGGGCACGGCGGTTCTGTCTGTGCGCCCATTGTCAAGGACGTGATTAAGGGGTATTACCTCCGGAAAGAGGCCTCGCGTGAGCAGATACGCAAAACTAACTGAAATCCTCGACTGGGGCATCCTTGTGACCACATTGCTCCTTATGGCCATCGGGCTGCTCTGCGTCTACAGTTCAACCGCCGGCATGGGCAGCGGTATCTTCATCAGGCAGTTACTGTGGATTAGTATCGGCACGCTCTTTTTGGCAATAGCCTTTCTGGTGGACTACCGCACACTCATGTACTCGGCCTGGCCCTTCTACGGCTTGGTGGTCTTTGCGCTGATGCTCGTACTCGTGATCGGCAGGGAGATATCCGGCGCCAGGCGCTGGATAATAATGGGGCCGATGCGCATGCAGCCGTCCGAGATCGCCAAGATCTTTGTAATCATCTGGATGGCATACTGGGCTGAGAAGAAGAAGCATATCCTCCTTCACGGCATCAGGGAACTCATCTTTCCGGCTGTTATCATCTTCATACCCATGGTGCTGATCCTTTTAGAGCCTGACCTCGGAACGGCAGCGATTGTCGCCTTCATCGCCATAGCCATGTTCCTCATGCTGGGGATCAGGCGTTCCACCATGCTCAGCCTGGTCGGGCTCGTTCTTGCCGCATTGCCTTTTCTGTGGTTTTCTTTGAAAGACTATCAAAGACAACGCATATTCACCTTCCTCGACCCTTCGCGCGACCCTTTGGGCAGCGGCTACCATGCCATACAATCAAAGATCGCAGTGGGATCGGGAGGGCTCATCGGCAAGGGGTTCCTCCATGGCACCCAGACCCAGCTCAAGTTCCTGCCCGAGCATCACACCGACTTTATCTTCTCCGTGGTTGCCGAGGAATGGGGGTTTCTGGGTTCAGGGGTGCTCATATTCCTTTACATGATGCTCATCACAAAGATCATAACCGTGGGGTTCAAGGCCAAGGACCGGTTCGGGGCGCTCCTGTGCTTCGGCATCGCCGCCTATTTCACCCTGCATGTGTTCATCAACATATCCATGGCCATCGGCATCTTCCCCGTAGTAGGGGTGCCGCTGCCCTTCATCAGCTATGGCGGATCTTTCATGATAATCAACATGATCTGCATCGGGATCGTGCTGAATGTGGCGTGGAGGCGGTTTATCTTTTAGCGTTCTTCTCGGTGAATTAAGGAGCGCTAAAAAAAGTATTTTTTCACCACGAAGGACACGAAGGGCTTAACGCAGCATAGCCGCAACCAAAGTAGAGAATGTGATTCGAACAAACATAGGATTACTTCACCACGAAGGACACGAAGAAAAGAATCCTCTTGAATTCTCTGACCGGGAAAAGGAATTCAAGAATATCCGTTGAGGATTTCCCATGATCTTCTTTGCGCACTTAACGATGTATCGTATTTACAAGTCCCTCCCTTTAGCAAAGGGAGGACAGGAGGGATTTGAAATCTCCATATAGGTCATAACCCTTGTACAATAGAAACAAATCTCCCCTGTCCCCTCCTTGTCAAGGAGGGGAACCAAGGTAACCCTTGAATGAAGGCACCTCATGTCCTCTTATGGGTTTCTTCCAGCTCAGCATAGCCACAATCATAAGAGAAAAAATGGAATTGGCAGCATGAAAATGATGCACAAAAAACAAGAAAATGATGGATAGTAGTACGAAGGAACCTGAAAAAGTAGAAAATAAACTCTTTGACCCATTGAGCCGGGAAGCTATTTCAAGGATTTTTTTCTTCGTGTCCTTCGTGGTGAAATATATATCTCTCGTGCCTATCAATGATCCATTTATTCTTTACCGTGATGAACCATTAATTTTAGCGGCTGAGGCGGTAGCGATCTCCCTCATGGACAACCAGCCCCTTATCGATGAGACCATCCAGGTGCTTTAGGATCATCTGCTCTTCCCCGAACCAGAGGAGCTCGTCCGAGACCGAGGCATGGTCGGCATCGTAGAAGGGAGAGAGCCTTACGAGATCTTCTATGCCCATGAGAGGCGATTGCGAGAGGAGGCTAAGGATCTGGCGGTCGCGCTCCTCGAAGAATGCTCTATAGGTGAGGAGCCGCTTCTTGATGTACGGCTTCTTAAGCGGCCGTGCATGGGACGAGAGGTAGACCTCCACGGGCATTTCCATAACCTGGGCAATGGAATTCTTAAACATCGCAATGTCGCACTCCGGGTTGCCGTACCACGGCCCGAAGGGACTCAGGTCTATGTCGAAGCCCATGAGGATCTTTTCATCCGGCGCCCAGAAACAATAGTGGTCATTCAGATGCCCCGGGGTGTACAGGGCAACGAAGCTCATGGACCCGCTCGAGAATTCATATTCGTGGCTGAAGGTCGACGTGATGGTGAAGTCCTGAAAGCCGGTGAGTGCAGGGTAGGTCTCCATCCAGGTAGTGAAGAGCCGATCGCCCACAAACCGCGTGGCCAGCAGCTCTGCCGTCGCTATGGTGTCGCTGTCCTCCCCGGGCACCATGATCTCTGACCCCAAGGTCTTATCGATCATCCAGCATCCCGAGGTATGGTCCAGGTGGGAGTGCGACACGAAGACCCGGTCTATGCGGACCTCTGAGCAGACCTTCTCGATGATCTCCGGCCCGCATCCCGTATCGAATAGGATATTCACGGTGTCCAGGACCAGGAAGGCATTACAGAAAGGCGACCGGCCCCGGTTGTTTCCATGGATCACATGGAGCTTGTCCGTAACACTGGTGATACGGATGCCTTGTTCAGTGAGCTTATCTAAAATCATAGGATAGTGCAGGACTCTATACCCGATCCGCGCAAACGGTCAAGGGGGTCTAAGGTAATAATAAAGTAAATTAATTTGTGAATATTCGGATTGACGCTCCGAATATTCATGATAATATATGAGCGCATGATCAACCGGCCTGTATATTTGGAGCGGCTCGCAACCGCTGTGGAGCGGTCACCCATCACCGCCCTTCTCGGACCAAGGCAGTGCGGAAAAACGACCCTTGCCCGGACCTTTGCCAAGGGTCGCGTCTCGTCTTTGTTCGATCTTGAATCACAGCCCGATCTGATGCGCCTGCAGAACCCGGAGCTCATGCTGGGTTCCTTGCAAAATATTGTCATTATCGACGAAATTCAGGAGCGGCCGGAGCTGTTCCAGCTCCTCCGGGTCCTTGTCGATCGCCCGAAAAACCGGGCCCGGTTTCTCATTCTGGGCAGCGCGTCACCGGATATTGTCAAAAAGGCCTCGGAGAGTCTGGCCGGGCGTGTGGAGTTTGTCGAGCTTGCGGGATTCGACCTGACGGAGCTCGGCGCCGCAAAGGTGGACAACTTGTGGTTACGCGGCGGATTTCCGCGATCATTTCTCGCCGATTCCGAAGAAGACAGCATGGCCTGGCGAGAAGGATTTATCCGTACCTTCCTGACCCGCGATATCCCTCATCTCGGCATTGCCATCCCTCCGGCTGCCATGCGACGCTTCTGGACCATGCTTGCCCATTATCACGGCCAAACTTGGAATGCCTCGGAACTCGGCCGATCCATGGGGCTTTCCGACAAGACAGTGAGATCCTATCTCGACATCCTTTCAGGAACTTTCATGATACGCCAATTGCCGCCCTGGTATGAAAATGTAAACAAGCGCCAGGTCAAGGCGCCCAGAATATATTTCCGGGATTCCGGAATTCTCCATGGCCTCCTCGATCTTACCGATCTTCACAACCTTTCGGGGCACCCGCGGGTAGGGGCCTCATGGGAAGGTTTCGCCCTCGAACAGGCGCTGCAGATCGTCAGGCCATCGCAAGCTTATTACTGGGCCACCCACGGCGGCGCCGAACTGGATCTTTTCTTCATGCACCGGGGGCACCGGTATGGCATGGAATTTAAATACAGCGAGGCGCCCAAAATATCCAAATCGATGCACACAGCCCTTGCTACCCTGAACATTGATCATCTATGGATTGTGCATCCGGGAAAGCATTCTTATCCTGTGGAAGAAAAGATATCAGTCTGGCCGCTTCGAGAACTTGAATCCTTGCCGAACCAACTGTAGGATGGATGAAGCGAAGCGTAACCCATTACCAACTATGAACCTCTCCAAGGCGGGAATTGGGGACGAGTTCACATTTCTCCCCATAAAAATAGTGCGCTAAGGCTGGCGGTCGGTTAATCCCAAGGATTAATAATCGCTATGCCGGTATGTTTGAAATCGGTTTCATTCCTTGTTACTAAGCTGCAGTGGTTATGAAGTGCTGTGGCCGCTATAAGAGAATCGATTGCCGCCATTTTCTTCCCATCCGATTCAAGGGAGCCTATCAACTGACCCCACATGAGCACAACTTCAGTATCTATTGGGAGAATCCGACCACTAAACCGAGCCAGGAGTTCCTCGATCAGCCATGAATGGAGAGTGGTTTTACGCCTCGAGTCAGGTAGTTTCTCTATCCCCTTTCTGATTTCTCCTATGGTGATCACACTCAGATAAGCGCTGTCAGGGTCTATGCTGTCTATCCAGTTGATTACTTTAGGATTGGGTTTTTTAGCGACCAGTTCTGAAATTACACAGGTATCGAGAAGATACTTCATAGTGAGACATCCTCACGCATTCCGGTCATATCTCTACTGAGGTCGAGGTCGATCCCCACAAGAGGAGATTCGCGGAAGAAAGTGGAGAGCTTCTTCTGCGAGGAGATCAGCTTACGATATTCACAATAGGATAGCATAACGGCAACTTCAACACCCCGCTTGGTAATAACCTGTGGCCCATGATGGACTGCTTCATCAACTACCTCGCTCAGTTTATTCTTCGCTTCTTGTATCTGCCAGGCACGTTTCATTATTCATTCCCTCCTGTCTAGTCTGTCTAGATGATAATATGCCCCTGGCAAACTGTCAAGGTTTGATTTAAATATTTTCAAGAAGAAGTAGGGGCAGCCTTTATGGCTGCCCTTATCATATTTTATTGTTACTATCTTTTGGTGCCACAATTCGGCAGGATAGCCGAATTGGACGCACTTTACGTGCGCCCGAAGGGCGAGGGCCATGGATGGCCTGAGTCAAAAGAAAGTAACCAAAGAAAAGGCACCCCGTGATCCAGCCCTTCGGGTCCGCTCGCTCGCTTGAAAAATCCGGGCCGCGGCTGAACTCGCTCCGTTCCACTCCGCTCAGACAAACGCCGCTTTCCCCCGAATTTTTCTGGACTCGCTCACCTGGATCAAGGGGGAAAAGAAAAACACCCCTCTCCAATGTCATTCCGAGCGATAGCGAGGAATCTTGAATCTAAGAAGAATTTTAAACGTGCCTTGAATCTTGACATTTAATTCATGATTTAAGACCTGACACAATTAAGCTCTGTGGACTTTGATAGGGGATGTTTCAGAGTAAAGATTAAATCTGAGAACAGGTACTTTTCAAGCCAATTTGAAAGTATCTATTTATCGCAGTAATCAATACTTGGAAAAATTCTCTCTTCCCGTGTGATCAACAATTTTCTTAATGTTTTATAACTTTAATATATGGGAAAATGGCTAGGGTCTTAGAATAGTTGCTATGAATGTCGCAACCTGATATTAGAAAATGATAATTAATAATATGTGTATTGATTGGAATTAATATTTCCTGAGTATATCTATATTCTTTGATACTATTAACAGGATATATTTTATCTCCTACCAAGTAATTAGGAGATTCTATCTTTATAAAATTCATTGTGTTAGTGAAATTTACTATTTTGTTATACTTAAATGTGAGGGCTGAATTTTTCACAATAAAATCTTCATTTCCATTAAAGTAGATTGTTCTAATTATATGAGATAGTTCATAAATAATTTTATAATGATCAATATTATGTTTTTCAATTGAAAGAAGAGAATTATTAACATCTTGATAGTCAGAATAAGTTTCCTTGTTTAAATTACTTAGGGCCTCAGAAACACAACTAAGCAGTGATAAATAATTTTCTTCAGTTACATTCAAATATAATTTAGTCGGTCCCTGTAAATATTTTGTCAAGTTATTAAAACTTTCCAAAGATCCTTGATATTGGCCTTCTTTTATTTGAACATACATCAAACTGGATAATATGAAATAGGCCGAGTTTTTTAGGGCAGCTATTTTGTCAACAATACGCCACAGTTCACTTGAAGGGAATTCGCCATATTTATTTGATAGGTGAATATTTGTTTCAATTGATATAAGACCATCAACTTTGTCACAAAATTTATCTGTTTCACTTGCAAATTTATAATTTCCTTGGTTCGTATTTAATAATACAGTTAACAATGAATTTGCTAGATAATACCTGTTATCATTTACAGTTAGATCTACTATTGCCTTATTAATACATTCTAAAGATTTCTTCTCATTTCCCAACGAGTAATACAGCCAACCCTTCTCATATTCGAGATCAATATGTTTTTCATTTAATGGTACCGATTCTAATACTGATATCGCTTCTTCATTCTTCCCCTTATTTTTAAGTAATATTCCATAATAATAAGCTACATTTGGATAATCTGGCTTTTTATTATAAATTTTTTGGAGCATTTTGGATGCTATTTCAATTTGGCCAGCTTCTTTAAAGGAAATTGCACGTTTATAATCAGAATCATAGGAGATTTCAAAAAAAACATATAATATGTTAGAAGTAAGGGAATAACAGTACAAACTAAAATTAAGAAAATTTTTAATGGTTTGATTCTGTGTTGATAACAGAATAGACTGTTGTTAAGTCTTTTTTGTTTACATCTTTCAAAATTATTAGTGAATCCCCAGCATCGACCCATTTAATAATCCTATATTAGGCCTATCCAGTAGTAAATCATATTATACTTTTATTTAACTATAAACCTATATGCAACATTGAATATTACTGCTCCTTGATTTTTTAAGGTGCATAGAAGAGATCAAATCAGTAGGCTTCTTCATCTGTGAATGCAGCTTGTGTTACTGTAGTAATTTTTTTCATATCCCCGAAACAAAAGATCACGTGCCAAAATCAAAGCTTTGCCCATACTGAAGATTTCTAAACATAATCTTTACTTTTTGATGAACAAGATGAAGTAACGAGGCATGCTCAAACCTCCTCAAACAAATAGCACTCTAAAGGGAAATATATTCCTCGTCTATGCCCCTTTCCTCAGAGCCCTTCCAGAAGTCTATGAAACTCCTCCGAATCATCGAGGATCTTTGGTCCTATCTTTCGTAGGTCGTCCACCTCTTCCTTTTTCAGGCTGAAGGCCGTCGGCATATTCAGGAAGTATTCCCGCTCTTTTTGATCCTTGATCTGGTCAAAGCCGACATAGATCGCATAGGTCTCTACAGGTGCTGGCGGCTTATACGGCATACCGGCCCCTGGGCAGTTTTTATCAAGGACATCCTTGCAATCATCGTAGTTCTGAGAGTCCCTGCGCCATTCATCGAAGGTGGTAAAGAGCCCCTGCACGGTTTCGAACGAGTAGTTGCTCATGGGAACTGATGCGATATTATCTACTATCGTGAACAGCCCGGGGCTGCATGGTGTCTTGTCTATCTTTGTCTTGGGCTCGGTGCGTGCATCGACCACGATGACCACGATCTTTTTGATTTTCCCTTGGTTCATTTTATTCGGCAGGCTCCATGGCAGGTCGTTCGAGCCCAGGGCAACCAGCACACTGCGAAGGCCGATGTTGTCGGCCACCCCGCCGTCGAGAATGTGGATGTATGTGCGCTCATTCCTATTCAGATAAGTGCGTGCAATGCGCGCGCGGTTGAAGCGCGGCGGGTTGTCGAGCAGGTCCTTTGATGCCTCCTTTATCCAGGTTGGTTCCTGAGGGCCGCACGTACCGGCATAATTGTTTATCGTCATGGGGGAGAATGCGACGGGGAAGTTTGATGATGCCGCAACGGCACGCGCCACATGCACACCGCTTAGGTCCGAGCACAGCAGGTCAAACTGCTCCTGGATAAAGGTGAACTGTGAGCCCATGGTCATGTCGGTTGCATTGATCATGATGAAAGGCCGATGGGACTGGTTGATCAAGTCACCGAAACTTTTGTTTCTGAAGATCTCACGGTCATAAACCTCTTCGGCAAGGTCGATGCGGCCAAAGGTCGGGGATGCAAGCCGGAACCAGTTTATGGGGTTGAATAGTGAGGCCATCAGGTCTGACTGGATGTTCCGGTACAAGAAAACCTTCTGATACTTTTCCGGATCAAACAGCTCGTCACCGAACAGGCCGTAGTAGGCGGCCGTGAAGCTGCCCCCGGAAATACCGGAGATGACGTCCACCTCGTCGAGCAGCCGTCGGTCCTTGCCTTCCCATTGGATCTTGGTATCACGCAGTTTCTCCAGCACGCCGTAAGAAAGCGCTGCGGCTCGCGTCCCTCCTCCTGAGAAGGTCAGGATGACAAAGAGGCTGTCGGAATTTTCCGGTGCCGTGAGGTTCTCAAAGCGGTATCCGGACTGCGGGTCGTAATGGGCAAGGGGGGGATTGACCGGATACGTGGCGCAGCCTGTCAGAATAAGGATAATGACTGCAACCAGGGCCGTTTGGGTACGGGTTCTCATCGATCACCTCCCGATGGCCGGAAATCTTGGATGCGCATAGGCTTGATGGAAGTCGTATCTCGGACAATCATCTCGACGGATTCAGGCTGATAGTCCTGCAGGTCTCCCAGGTCGAACACATGGTGCCCACGTTCCACCCTGAGCATATCATTGGTCTTTCCTGCAAGCTGCCCATCGATACGAACATCCCGGGCCGTAGGATAGGAAACCACTACATATTCCATTCTCATGATTCTCCTCCTCCAACACAAGATTGATGCCAATACACCCGATGCCAACTAATTATAGTCTACATCATTGGACAAGTCATAACAAGGCATTTTAAAAATGAGAGCTGGGGAAGAAAATGCTGTGAACGCCCAAGGCACTTTCTTGATATATCTGCAAATAGGGTGTCGCCCCTTATTGTCAATATAATGGCGCATCGCTGATAAACCTGTTGATAATACGACGGTTAGCCGGGTAACATGTTTTAACCTATTGATATTATGAATTAATAAACACTACCAAATCTGGCACTATTCGTGCAATTCCGAAGCATGGAAATAAGTTACCTGGAGACATGCTCACAAGTTGTGCATGCAATGAAGGCCGCGATCAGGGATAGATCAATGACATAAGGGAGTCTTGGGCATGAAGAGAATTCTACTTGTGGAAGATGATGAGCATATCCAATTCCTCATCAAGGAAGAACTTGTGGAAAACGGCTATGAGGTCATAATAGCATCCGACGGCGTTGAGGCCATGAAGATGCTCCAGGCCGAAGGGGCGCCCAGTCCTGACCTTATTATCCTGGACATACGCATGCCCAAGATGGACGGGTTTGAGACCATGGGACACATCTTAAAGTCCAAGATCGACTCGCCTATCATCATCCACTCGGCATACTCGGGCTACAAGAGCCACCCCCTTACCATGGCCGCCGATGCCTACGTGGTCAAGTCACATAATTTTGCGCAGCTCAATGAGACCATCAGTGAGCTGTTGGGGATTAAAGACCTGCCTGATATGGACGCGCTGGCCGCAGAACCCAGTTAATCACTGTTACAACCAAACGAAGAAAAGGGCCCCTCACCGAAGTCCCCGCGCACAAGGGGCGAGAGGACCAAGCGGCTTCATCTGAATGGAAACCCCGGTAAGGAATTTTCCTCCTTGAACATCGTGTGCAAGAGGTGCATTCTTATGGGCTAAAGAAGTGTATCAGCCCTGATGAACGGCCGGCTCAGGGGAGAGGAGCTCACCTATGGAGAAACAGTTTACCAAGGAACAAGGCAAGGCACTGGTAGCACTTGCACGCAAGACCATACAGGAGAACCTGGGTGTACAAATCCCGATAAACCCGAAGCTTATTGAAGGTCTTGCCGATGATGCCTTAAAGGTCAAGACCGGGACCTTTGTCACCCTGACCATTGGCGGCCGGCTGAGGGGCTGCATCGGCAGCCTGGAAGGCCGGGAACCCATGGTGGATGGGGTGAGGCACAATGCCGTCAACGCAGCATTTCATGATCCGCGGTTTCCGGCCCTGACGAAAAAGGAATTGGACAAGCTCCGTATCGAGGTGAGCGTGCTGACCGATCCAAAACCTCTCGCCTACACGGATGCAAACGACCTGCTGAAAAAGCTAAGGCCCGGCATTGATGGTGTCATCATCGCTCAGGGTTATGCCTCGGCCACCTTCCTGCCCCAGGTATGGGAACAGCTCCAGGACAAGGAAGAATTTCTGGCGCACCTGTGCATGAAGGCGGGGCTAAGTCCCGATGCATGGAAAGGAAACATGCTTGAGGTCCGGACCTACCAGGTCCAGTATTTTGAAGAAGAGAAATAATCTTTTCCGTTATGCATGCCGGTGTCTGTTGATGGTTCTGCGAATAGCCGCCTGAAGCTTGTCGAGATAAATGTAGGTAACAGGGGTGATGTACAGTGTCACTATCTGCGAAAAGAGGAGGCCGCCCACCACGGCTACCCCCAGCGGCTGCCTGGTTTCACCCCCTGCACCCAGCCCGATGGCTATGGGGAGCGTGGCCATGAGGGCCGACATGGTCGTCATCATGATGGGCCGAAACCTGATGAGGGCGCCCTGATAGATCGCTTCTTCCGGCTTCTTCCCATCCTTTCTCTCTGCTGCAAGTGCAAAATCGATCATCATGATGGCATTCTTCTTCACGATGCCGATGAGCATGATAATCCCCACCAGTGCATAGAGGTTGAGGTCTATGTGGAAGATCGTCAGGGTCAGGAGCGCCCCGAGCCCGGCAGAGGGGAGTCCTGAAAGGATGGTCAGCGGATGGATGAAGCTCTCATAGAGAATACCAAGCACGATATAGATGACCAGTATCGCCACGAGGATCAGTATACCCAGACCCGCCATGGATGCCTGGAAGGCCTGTGCTGTCCCCTGTGAGCTGCCGGTAATCGTCGAAGGTAAAACCGACAGGGCCGTTTTTTCCACATTATTCACTGCGTCACCGAGAGATTTCCCTGGTGCAAGATTGTAAGACAGCGTCACAGCAGGAAGCTGACCCAGATGGTTGACCGTGAGCGGCCCCACGGTCTGATCCAGGCTTGCCACCGTACTCAAGGGAACCAGGTTGCCGGAAGACGACCGGATATACAGGAGGTTTAATGCAGCAGGGTCCATTTGATACTTCGGTTCGAGCTCGACGATGACCTGATATTCGTTGGTGGGTGCATAGATCGTGGAGACCTGGTTTGCAGAATATGCGTTTTGGAGTGCGGTCTCTATTTGAAAGGCATTGAGACCCAGCTCCGATGCCTTGTCGCGATTGATGGTTATTGAGATCTGGGGATTCTTGATCTGGAGATCGCTGGTCACATCCTGAAATCCCGGTAGATCTTTCAGCTTTGATTCCATAATGGGTGCGTATTTATACAACTCGCCGATATCCGGGCCCTGCAGGGTGTACTGGTACTGGCTTTTTGTCAGATACCCGCCGATGCGTATGGGCGGCGGGTTCTGCATGTATACCTGGAGCCCGGTGACCGATGCGAGCTTCGGCCTGAGCTCCTGGATCACCTCATCCGCATTCAGGCTGCGTTCGCTGCGTGATTTCAAACGGGCCATCATGGAGCCGGTATTGGCCGAGATGCTGCCGAACCCGCTACCAACGCTTGACATGACGATATCTACATTAGGGTCTTGTTTCAGGATCCGGGCTACCTTTTTCTGGTGATCCACCATGGATTCGAAGGATGTCCCTTGCGCCGACTCCGTAGAAGCCATGATGAGCCCGATATCCCCGCTCGGTAGGAACCCTTTGGGCATGACGGCATAGAGGTAGACGGCCCCCACCAGAAAGAGGAAAGAGATGAAAAGTGTGGTCAGGCGGTGATGTAATACCCATTGGAGGCTCCTGTCATATGCGTGGAGCAACCCGTCAAAAAAACGCTCGGAGGCCAGATAGACCCGGCTGTGCTTTTTATGCTCGACAGGGCGCAGGGTTATACTTGCGAGCATAGGTGTCAGGCTTAAGGATACGAAACCGGAGATGAGTACTGCTACGGCGATGGTGACGGCAAACTCGTGGAGCAACCTTCCGACAATCCCACCCATAAAGAGGACCGGGATGAAGACAGCTACGAGGGATATCGTCATGGAGATGATGGTGAAGCTTATCTCCCTTGATCCGTTGAAAGCAGCATCACGCGCGCTCTCGCCATGCTCCATGTGACGGACGATATTTTCGAGCATGACAATGGCATCATCCACGACAAACCCCACGCACAACGTCAGGGCCATGAGCGAAAGGTTGTCGAGATTGTACCCCCCCAAATACATCGCTGCAAAGGTCCCTATGAGGGACAGGGGCAGTGCGAGGCTGGGGATGACGGTAGCGGAGAGATTACGCAGGAAAAGGAAGATCACCATGACCACGAGAACCAGTGCCAGCAGCAGTGTGAGCTGAACATCCCTGATGGAATCCTTGATGGATTGGGACCTGTCATAGAGGATTTCGAGGTTCATGGATGCCGGGGCCAGTGAACGGTATTTCGGCAGGATATCCTTGATGGACTGAGCGACCTCGACGGTATTGGTGCCGGGCTGGCGCAGGATCGCCAGTACGATGGACCTATTGTCGTTGAACCATGAAGCGATCTTGTCATTTTCAACACTGTCGACCATGTGGCCCAGTTCACCGAGCCGTATCGGCGAGCCGCCCCTGTACCCTACAATCAACGGCTTGTAGGCTTCCGCATTTGTCAGCTGCCCGAAGGCCTGGACCGTGAATGCCTTGTGGGCACCCCACAGTGTGCCTGTCGGGAGGTTGACGTTCCCGGAGGCCACTGCATTGGCGACATCATCAATCCCGATGGACCTGCCGGCCAGGGCCTTCGGGTCGAGCTGTATTCTGACTGCATACTTCTGCGACCCGTATACCTGCACCTCTGCCACACCGCTGATCATTGATATGCGCTGTGCAAGGAGCGTCTCTGCAAATTCGTCCACTGTTGACAGCGGCAAGGTCGGCGAATTCAGCGAGAGCATAAGAATGGGCGAGTCCGCCGGATTCACCTTCCTGAAGAAAGGCGGGCTCGGCATGTTCACAGGGAGCAGGCGCGCCGCTGTGCCGATGGCGGTTTGGACATCCTGTGCTGCTGCGTCGATGTTCCGGCTCAGGTTGAATTGCAGGGTGATCTGGGTGGTCCCCAGGGCACTCGTCGAGGTCATGGAGTCGAGGCCGGCGATGGTGGAGAACTGTCGTTCGAGCGGTGTGGCAACGGCCGAGGCCATGTTTTCCGGACTTGCTCCGGGGAGGCTGGCCGATACGCGGATGGTGGGGAAGTCTACATTGGGGAGCTCGCTGACGGGCAGGGCACGATAGGAGACAACACCGAAGAGGAGGATTGACATCATGACAAGTATTGTCATGATGGGCCGCTCTATGAAGATGCTGGATATATTCACTTATGTCACCGTTGCCGCATCACTTTGTGGTTTTTATGGATGCTTTGGCCCCCGGTATGAGCCGTACCTGTCCATCCGTGACTACCCGTTCACCGGCCTTTACTCCTTTCAGGATGACGGTCTCGCCGTTCATGACTTGGCCTGTCGTAACGGTCCTTATTTCAGCCTTGGAATCAGGCCCTATGACATAGACATACTGACCTTCCTGCCCCTGATCCACGCTCTGTGAAGGGACGAGTATCGCATTGGGATCGGTGGTGAGCATCAGGACCACATTGATAAACTGTCCCGGTAACAGCCTCTTTTCCTTGTTGGCGAAGGTCCCTTTGAGTGTAATGGTCCCGGTTGTCTTATCAACGGCGTTATCTACAAAGGTGAGTTCTCCCCTTTCAGGCCGTTCTTCGCCCGGGAGAAGGGCGTCAACTTCGAGTTTCTTCTCGGCATAATATTTTTTAACCCTGGGCAGGTCCTTTTCAGGGATGGCAAAGGTGACGTTGATGGGTTGAATCTGATTGATGGTGACCACCTCGATGTCATTGGCCTTGAGGATATTCCCCTGATCCACTTCCAGCTTGCCTGTCCGGCCGTCAATGGGTGAATAGATGGAGCAGTATTGAACCTGGACCTCGTTATTCCGGACAATAGCCTCGTCGGCCTTCACCGTAGCATCGAGGGCGGCAAAATTAGCCTGGATCTGGTCGTACTGTTCCTTGGCCACATAATCCTTATTCACCAGGTCGGCATACCTCTTTACCTCTTGATCCGCATATTTCGCCTGGGCCCTATCCCTGAAAAGATTGGCCTGGGCCTGTTTGAGCGCCTCCACATTCGGGCGGCAGTCTATTTCAAGCAGAAGGTCCCCTTTCTTCACATCTTGGCCCTCATGGAAAAGGACCCTCGTAATCAGCCCGGTGATCTGGCTTCTCACCGAGATGGCCTGAAACGCCTCGACAGAACCGATGGCATTAATTTGAACGGGAATCGTCTTTTGAACTGCAACAGCCACCACTACCGGAACAGGGCGCACAGCAGATTGTTTCTTCTTTGACGAACAGCCATTCATGAATATCGCAGTAGTGCATATCAAAAGAACACCGCAGACCATGATCCTTCTCATTGCTTTACCCCCATGGCCTTTTCCAGGCTTGCAACCGCGAGGCGGTAGTCACTCAGGGCGTTTATATACGCGGTCTTGGCGTTGATCTCCGTTACCAGCGCATCCGTCACCTCGATGGTGTTCCCCACCCCTGCCTCATATCGCCCCAGCGCAAGCTCCCGGTTCTCCTTGGCCTGCTTTACGGTGACCTCGGCCAGCACGATCCCCTCTTTGGCCTGCGTGAGGTTCGAAAAGGCCTGCTCGATGTCAAACCGGATGCCCTGCCGGATGTTCTCCTCATTCGCCCTTGCCACCTCCAGGTTGGCCCTGGCCTCCTCCACCTGGGACTTTGTCAGAAAACCGCTGAACAGCGGAAAGTTCAGCGTGGCCCCTACGGTCCACTCCTTGTCCAGAGGATAGTCCGGCCCGCTCCATCCATACCCCGCATTGCCGGTGAGCACCGGGTAGTATCCTGTCCGCGCAAGGTCTATGGACCGCTCGGCAGCCTCACGCTTCGCTGTTGCCGAGACTAGGTCGCCCCTGGCATCATAGCCCCTCTTCAGCGCGCTCGCCAGGTCAATGGGGTAATCCTGGTAGCCCGCAGTATCCTTAATCTCATAGCTTGGCGCTTCCGGCGCCCCCATGGCGTTGTTCAGTGTTATCCTCGCAATGCGCAGGCCGTTTTCGGCCTTGAGCAGGTTGAGCTTTGCCTGGCTCAGGTCCACCTCTGCATTCGTCACATCGATCTTCGGCTTGGTCCCGACCTCGTAGAACCTCCTGGCCTGGTCCAGGTGCTTTTCATACTGCACCACGGCTTCCGCATACGCATCCCGGCTCTGCCTGGCCTGCAGGATGCCGTAATATGCCTGTTTCACCCCCAGGACGATCTGACTTACCGTATTATCAAGATCCGCCCTCGCCGCATCCGCTCCCAAGGCCTGCACATCCACCTGCGCGGACGTCTTGCCGAAATCAATGAGCGTCTGGTTGAGAGTGAGACTATCCTGATACTCGTTGTAGTAGCTGCTCCCCGGGGCGACAGCACTCGTTCCCCCCTGGGCATAGTTCCGGCTGTAGGCCGAAGACGCCCCTACCTGAGGATAATAATTCGACCTCGCCTCCTTAACCCTGCTCTCGCTTGCCTTGAGGCTCCCGGCCGCTCCCAGGATGGCGGGGTGGTTCTTCAGTGCAATGGCTATGCAGCGCGAAAGGTCAAGGGTCTCGCCGGGCTTGATCTCATCTCCCGCACTGGCCGCAAGGGGTAACAGGACAACCAGAATAAAACAACACAGGAAAAGCCATGATGATGTTATTCTGTTTATCAAAGGTATTAAAGAATCCATGTGCGCATTGTCTTTCATCATATCCGGGTATTCCACCTGCAATCACTCTCAATACATGAATGTATACTATCCCTTTCCCCTTATCAGACGCATGAACAGGTACTTTAGTTTACAGATATATAATTATTTACTGTGATAAATCAACTTGATCAAAAGGGTAGCGGATTCTTCATGGCATGGGAAAGACTGGTTTGAAATCCTTCCTGGCTACGTCAGTTGGCCACACGGTTACCCGTTCGATTGCGCCGTTGATGTCACGGAACTGCACTACAACAAAACGGGCATTCTTGTTCTGACCGGTCTTGTCGAACTCTACGCAGTTATAGCTGGCGACATCGACCCCCGGATTCCCTTTACCCCTGCACAGGTCCGTGTCTGCAAGGGCATCTCTGATCGCTTCCGGGTCAATGGATTGTGCACGTTCCAGGGCATCGGCGATTACATAGACCGAGACGAAGGCATCCACCATCTCGGCAGTAAGATCAAAGGTGTATCTCTTTTTGAACGCTGCACTCAGTGTGGCGATGCCCTGCCTGTTTATGTCCGGCTCCCACTGTGATACATCGAAGATATTCTCGCAATTCTTGCCGGTTCCCTTGAGGAACGCTTGAGACGCAGGGCCACCGCCTGTAGATATGATGGCCTTTGCACCCACCTTCATCTGTGCCATGGCGTTTGTAAGAAGGATTGCATCCGGGGTAAGGGATGCCATCAGGATTACGTCAGGCCTAGCATTCTTGATCTTTATGGCCGTCAAGGTAAGATCGCTTGAGGTGCTTGCATAGGGTTCAGCGAGTATCACTTTGTACCCATATTTCCCTGCAAGTTTTGTCCACTGGTCTTTCATGGCCTTTCCCCAACCCCCGTCCTCGTAGACAAAGGCAAGGGTCTTGACCTGCGTGTCTGTGGCACGGCTCATTTCATCGAGGAATTTAAACTGGTCGCGAACCCTCCAGTTGTCTTTTGCTGCAATGCGGAAGGTGTATTTCAGGCCGCGTTCCGTTATCGCGTCCCTGACGGAAACCGGTACCACATACGGTATGAGAGCCTTTTCGGCTGTCTGAGTAGTGGGGTAGGTAACTGCAGAGTTCCAGGCCCCTGAGATGATGTTTACCTTGTCGGTCTTGATGAGTGTCTCTGCGGCAGTCACCCCGAAGGAGACCTCACCCCTGCTGTTTTCCCATACATTGACAAGTCTGGCCCCGCCCAATGATTTAATGCCGCCTGCTGCATTAATATATTCTGTGGCAAGCTCACAGGCCTTCTGGTTCTGTATGCCTGCCTGGGCAGTGGGGCCGGTCAGCGGCAGTATATATCCGATCTTGACCTCGGAAATCTTCTTGGCCTGGGCAGGAGGCAATAATATAAAAAACAGCGAGAAAAAGAGCAGAACAGCCATGATAGGCAAGATATGGATTCTAGAGAATACCTTCTTGATCATTCAACTACCCCTGTATGTACTATGTGTTGCAGAAAAGGGTTCAACAACTAAACCATACATCCGACAACCGAAATGCGCAATCCTTACGTCTTACATCATACCGGGGGAATGGAAGAGGTAGCGATCCCAGTTCCCACAGGGTTGTGATGAAAGGAGCAGGTAGGGTATGCTGATGGTGAACCCCGATGAGAATGCAACTTCCAGCGCAATCTTGTTGGACCCTGCAACCATCATTGTGAGCTTACGGCTTGTCTTTCGCGCCAAGGCGATAAAGACCTTGAGGACATCTTTAATAGAGACGATGTGACCCGATAGCAACCGTACCATGCAAAACATGCGGGCCTTACGCATCATCTGTATTGAGAAATTGGAGAGTTGCCTGGTTATGAGGGGGCCGGGCCGGACACTCATGTCTGGCCGACCCCATCGGAACCGATTATCGGCAGCGAAGTCTTACACTGTCTGATCCACTTGGGTAGCTGATGGGGTCTGGGATGCTGAATTTACGGACCCTTGGTATTTCTGAAGGATAGACAAAAGGGTATCGGGGCTCAGGTTTTCAATATCCTGTATCGTCTGCGAATTGAGAGATTGACTCATAGAAGAAGATGATGAGCTATCCGTAGTTTGTGCCTGTTCCTCAGAAATGATATCCTGGACCAAGCCGGGGTTTGCCTGCATGAGCTTCGCATTCTCATCAGACAGCATGATATTGTAGAGGGAATCGCTTGAATCACTCGATCCCTGGCTGCTGCCTGAAAAGATATTGTCGATAGAATTATCAGATCCATCCTGGTTATCAAGGTCAAGAAGTGGGTCGTCGTTCTGTATCTCCTGTGAATAGTTGCTAAGGCTGACAGTGTCTGTAGCACTGATACCCGAAGCCTGTGTCTGGACATTCGACGCCTGAGTTGAAGTCGAACCGGTCTGCAGACTGTTGAGCAAACTTGAAAGGAGAGAGTTGTTGACGTTACTGATGCTTGACATGGCTAATCCCCCTTTTTATCATGTCTCTTTAAACTGTCGTACTGATGCTGCTGGCGGGGCTGGTGCTGCCATCGTTAGTACCGGCGCCGGTGCTCCCATCACTCCCCGTGCTTGCTGTAGCATTTTGAGAGTAACGGTGGTGATGATGGTGATGATGTACTTGCCCTGCATTCTGCATATTCTGCATATCCTGCTGCAGAGATGCGAATGCCTGCTGGGCACCAGTTAAATCGCCTGAAGACAGTGCACTTGCAAGACTATTGAAATCGGTGCTGAGAGGGTTATTCTGATTTGACTGCTGCCCAGCATTGCCGACTTGGCTGACACCTTGGGTATTAGAACTCTGTAATGCCGTTAAAGCCTGCTGTGCTCCTGTCAGATCACTCGACTGGATGGCGGTTATCATATCCTGAAAATCCTGCTTCCGTTGTTTCCAGTTACTTTGCATCGTGTTCTGATAAGAATTATTACCTGATGAAATTCCTGATACTGACGACATAGCGGCCTCCTTATGGATTTTTATGGTTATCAAGCGGCAATTTTTTCCTACCTTCCGGCATCAAAATGTGCTGGTCCTCCCATTGATTGGCTTATCCAGACATTTTTTGCTGCTTATACCCATTACATATGAGGACTGCATTTTCTATTCCACCCAGGTTCTTTAATGTGGAAAATCTACAACAGCTATCGATGTTCCGTAGCCGGGTTGTCATCAAGCCGATCCGGGGTGGGGAGCTCCGATACATCCCATCCGCCCCCTAGGGCCTTGATCAGCAAAATAGACGCTACAAGCCGCTGGCCACGGATGCCCAAAGCCGTACTCTCATTTGTGAGCGCAATGGTTTGGGTGCTGATGACGTTGAGATAACTGACGATCCCGGCTTTGTACTGGTTGGTGGTCAGGACCACCGATTCTCGCGCCGAATTCACTGCTTCGTCTTGAACCTGCGTTTCTTCATCGAGGATTCTGAGTGCGGCAAGATTGTCTTCCACCTGCTGAAAACTTGTCAGCACGGTTTGTTTATAGGCAGCCACGGCAGCCTCATAGGATGCAATGGCCTGTTCCGTCTGGGCCTTGCGGGCCCCGCCATCGAACAGCGTCTGGGACAGTGCTGCAGGGCCTAAAGCCCAGAATAAGCTGGGCGCAGTAAGCAGATCGGCAAAAACCGGACTTTGATAACCGGCGGAGGCGGATAGGGTCAACGACGGAAAGTAGGCGGCCTTCGCCACCCCGATCTGGGCATTTGCAGCGGCCATCTGTCGCTCTGCGGAGGCGACGTCCGGGCGGCGTTCGAGAATATCGGAAGGGATGCCGATCGGAATGTTCGGCAGTGTCGGGACGATCGGCGCCGATGCAATGGAAAAGTCAGACGGAGCCTTTCCAATCAACAACGCGATAGCGTGCTCAAGTTGCGCACGGAGGATCCCGATGTCGATTGCCTGTGCCTGGGTGGACTCAAGCTGTGTCTGAGCCAGAACAACGTCGGCTTTAGCCGCCACGCCGGCCTTATACCGGTTTTTGGTAAGTTCAAGCGCCTTTTGGTAAGCGATAACCGTGTCTTCGAGTGTCTTCTTCTGTGCATCAACTGTGCGCAGCTGGAAATAATCCTGCGCCAGTTCCGCCTGAATTGACAATCGCAAGGCCTGTAAATCGGCGGCGCTCGCTTGTGCGCTTGCCGTGGCTGACTCCACCTGGCGCCTGACACGTCCCCATAAATCAATCTCCCAAAGAGCATCAAGCGATAACGAGTATTGATCCGTTGGTTTCGTTCCGGAAGCGCTGGTGCTGCTCGACAGCTTGGAACGGCCGGCCGCTGCAGAAGCGGAAATTACGGGGAAATAGTTCGCCCGCGCCCCCTGAACAAGCGCCCGTGCCTGGCGGTACTGGGCCTCGGCCTGTGCAAGCGACTGGTTTGATATGCTGACCTGCTCCTCGAGGGAGTTAAGCAGGGGATCGCCAAAAACATTCCACCACCGGGTTTTTATCCCGTCGTCACGGGGTTGCGCTTCCCTCCAACCCTTGAGTTCCTTAAATGCCATCGGGGCAGATACAGGAGGGCGTTTATAGTCCGGCCCGGCGGCGCAGCCGAAAAGCATCACTAAGCCGATCAAAATAACGCTTAGATGCAATAGTTTATTCATCTTTGGATACCTCCAGACTGCTGCGTTACCAGAGTATGTGCCCGGCCTTTGCGGCTCTTCGCGGACAGACACCAAAGCCGGAAACGGTCAAGGTATAAATAGACGACCGGTGTAGTGTATAAGGTAAGCATCTGGCTCACGATCAGTCCACCGACAATGGAAATACCCAGCGGTCGACGCAATTCGGCCCCGTCCCCGGCGCTGAGCATGAGCGGTATCGCACCAAGAAGCGCCGCCATGGTCGTCATCATGATCGGACGGAAACGAATCAGGCATGCCTCGTAGATGGCCTCCCTGGGGTTTTTCCCTTGTTTTCGTTCCCCATCCAGGGCGAAGTCGATCATCATAATGGCGTTCTTCTTCACGATACCGATCAAGAGGATCACCCCGATCAGCGCCATGATGCTGAAATCCGTGTGGGATATCATGAGCGCAAGGAGGGCCCCGACGCCGGCTGAGGGCAATGTGGAGAGAATGGTGATCGGATGGACATAGCTTTCATACAGGATGCCGAGCACAATATAGATAGTGACCAAAGCGGCGAGGATCAGCCAGGGCTGGCTTTGCAGGGATGTCTGAAATGTCCGGGCCGTTCCCTGGAAGCTGCCCCTTATGGAACCCGGCACACCGATACGGACCATCGCATCGCTGATGGCCTTCGTTGCATCCGAGAGCGATATGCGCTCAGGCAGGTTGAAAGAGATCGTGGAAGCTGCGAACTGCCCCTGGTGATTGACCGCTAAGGGCATATTGTTCAAGGCGTAGGACGCAAAGGCCGGAAGCGGCACTTGGGCTCCCCCTGGAAACTGTACGCTGGAAGGCACACTCATATATACATCACGGAGCGCCTCGGAACTCTGAGCGTATTGCGGCGCTACCTCCATAACGACCCGGTACTGATTAAGCGGATTATAGATGGTGGACACCTGCCGCTGGCCAAAGGAGTCATTCAAGGTGGCATCGATGAGCGCCGGTGTCACCCCCATGCGCGACGCTGCATCGCGGTCAATGGCAACAGCGGTTTGAAGGCCCCGGTCCTGCTCGTCCGTGTTGACATCCACCAGTTCAGCGAGCCCTCCCAGGGCATTCTGGATCTTCTTCCCCCAGGTCCTCAGTTCGGTGAGATCTTCGGCCTGGAGGGTAAACTGGTACATGGCGCCGGATGAGCGTCCGCCGACCCGTATATCCTGCACCGACTGCAGGAATAATCGTGCGCCGGGTTCCCTGGCCAGTTTAGGACGGAGCCGTGCCATCACCTTATCGGCCGAATCTCTACGAACACTGCGCGATTTCAAGGACACGAACATGAAGCCGGAGTTGATCTGGCCGCCTCCCGTGAAGCCGGCGACATCCTCGACTGCCGGGTCCTTCCGGACCACATTCATGATATTTACCAGTTTTTTTTGCATGGCCTGGAAAGAAATGTTCTGGTCGGCCTGGATGCTGCCCGTCAATCGCCCCGTATCCTGCTGCGGGAAAAACCCCTTCGGGATAACCACGTACAGGTAGACGTTCAGGCACACCGTGGCCAGCAAAAGGAGCATCATAAAAGGCCCGTGCGCGAGCGCCCAGCCGAGCGAGCGCTCATACCGGTTAAGCAAACCCGTAAACAAACGTTCACCTCTGCTGTAGAACCGACCGCGTTTCAGATCATCTCCGGTTTTGAGAAGGCGTGCACACATCATCGGTGTCGTTGTAAGAGAGACAACCAGTGATACGATGACCGCCACCGAGAGTGTCACGGCGAACTCGCGGAATATCCTGCCGATGACACCGCCCATGAGCAGGATGGGAATAAAAACCGCAATCAGGGAGAGGCTCATGGACAGCACTGTGAATCCTACTTCGCGCGCGCCTAAGAGAGCGGCTTTAAAAGGCTGCATCCCATTTTCAATGTGACGCGAAATGTTTTCCAGCATGACGACGGCATCGTCCACGACGAAGCCGGTGGCTACGGTAAGCGCCATCAGTGACAGGTTGTCCAGGCTGTAGTTGGCGAGATACATCACACTAAATGTCCCGATCAGGGATACCGGCACGGCAACACAGGGAATCAGCATGGAGCGGACGTTGCGCAGGAACAGGAATACCACGAGAATCACCAGACAAACGGAAATCATCAGGGTGCGCTCGACTTCACGCAGCGAAGAGCGGATGGTGGTGGTCTGGTCTGAAGCAATTGAGATCTTGACGGCGCTCGGCACCGAGGCCCTCAACTCTGGCAGGAGGCCCTTGACACGATCGACCGTCTCAATGACGTTGGCGCCCGGCTGCTTGCTTATAATCAGTAAAACCGAGGGTTTGCCATTGTACAAACCTGCGTTGCGCAAGTCCTGCACGGAATCGACCACCTCGCCCAAGTCCTTAAGCCGCACGGCTGCGCCGTTCTGGTAGCTCACGATTAATGGGATATAATCCTTGGCCGTTTTGCCCTGGTCGTTGGCATATATCTGCCAGTGACGATCTCCCTGTTCAACATCGCCCTTGGGCCTGTTGGCATTGGAAGTGACGATCGCCTGGCGCACGGTCTCGAGGCCTATTCCGTAACGGTTGAGCAGCGTGGGGTTCAGCTCCACCCTGACCGCAGGAAGCGAACTGCCGCCGACGCTCACCTGGCCCACACCTTTGACTTGAGATATTTTCTGCGCCAGGATGGTGTCGGCTGTATCGTAAAGCTGGCCGCGGGTCATGGTATCCGAGGTAAGGGCCAGGATCATGATCGGTGCATCCGACGGATTAACCTTGCGGTAAGTCGGGTTGCTCGGCAACCCTGACGGCAGCAGGCTGCGGGCCGCGTTGATCGCCGCCTGCACATCCCGGGCAGCGCCGTCGATATCACGGTCGAGATCGAACTGCAGGGTGATGCGGGTTGAACCGAGTGAACTGGCGGATGTAATCTCACTGATACCGGCAATACGGCCGAGCGAGCGCTCAAGGGGAGTCGCCACGGTTGAGGCCATGGTTTCAGGACTCGCCCCGGGCAGCGATGCCTGAACGGATATGGTAGGGAAATCCACCTGGGGCAGCGACGCCACGGGCAGGAGGAAAAAGGCGACAATACCGGTGAGCATCACCCCGAGTGTAAGCAGCGTGGTGGCGACAGGCCGGTGGATGAATGTGGATGAGGGATTCATGAAGAGGCCCCGCCGGTTTCGTCAGACATTACCGGAATGTTGCGGGGACCAACTACGCGCTTGCTGAGACGATCGAAGGCCAGGTAGATCACCGGGGTGGTAAAGAGCGTCAACATCTGGCTGAAGATAAGCCCGCCCACCATCGTGATACCCAGGGGATGGCGCAGCTCTGAACCGACCCCTGTGCCCAGCATAAGCGGCAATGCCCCGAGCAGCGCCGACAAGGTGGTCATTATAATGGGCCGGAACCTGAGCAGGGAAGCCTGGAATATGGCCTCGCGGGGTGTCTTGCCCTCCTTGCGCTCGGCATCCAGTGCAAAATCGATCATCATGATGGCGTTCTTTTTGACGATGCCGATCAAAAGGACAATGCCGATGATGCCGATAATGCCCAGATCCGTGCGGGAAATCATGAGTGCGAGCAGTGCCCCGACACCGGCTGAGGGCAGCGTGGAAATAATCGTTATCGGATGGATGTAGCTCTCGTAAAGCACGCCTAATACAATGTATACGGCTACAATGGCGGCAAGGATCAGTAGCAGGGTGCTCGAAAGCGAGGACCTGAAAGCCAGCGCAGCGCCCTGAAAGCCGGTCCTGACGCTGATGGGAAGGCCGATTTCCTTCTCGGTCGTTTCGATTGCCTTGACCGCATCTCCCAGCGATGCGCCCTCCGCCAGATTGAAAGAGATGGTTGCCGCGGGAAACTGCCCGAGATGGTTGACAACCAGCGGCGCCGGTTTTTCCAGGATAGTGGCGATAGAACCGAGGGGCACCTGCGTCCCTGTTAACGATGCGATGTAGAGATCGTTAAGCGCCGCCGGCCCTCGCTTATATTCGGGCTGAACCTCAAGAACGACACGGTACTGGTTCGATTGGGTGAAAATCGTGGACACGAGCCGCTGCCCGAAGGCATCGTATAATATATTATCAATGGCGGCGGTCGTGATGCCCATCCGCCCGGCGGCATTGTGGTCGATGGCGACGTAAGCCTGCAATCCTTCATCCTGAAGATCGCTTGCCACATCGGTAAGATAGGGCGACCGGGATAGCCTCTCGACAAGACGGCCATTCCACAGGTTCAATTCGCCCGGATCGGCAGTCTCCATGGTAAACTGATACTGTGTACGGCTCACCCTGTCCTCGATCGTGAGATCCTGCACGGGTTGCATGTAGAGCTCTATGCCTTCAACCTGCATGAGCTTCGGCTGCAGGCGGCGGATGACACCTGTCGCATCGGCGTCACGTTTGTCTTTGGCCTTGAGATTGATCATTATGCGTCCGCTGTTGAGCGTGACATTGGTACCATCCACGCCGATGAAGGACGAGAGACTTTCCACGGCGGGGTCCTCTAAGATTACCTTGGCCAGGGACTGCTGGCGCGCCGCCATCGCCGAGAACGAGATCGACTGCGGGGCCTCGGATATGCCCTGAATCATGCCCGTGTCCTGCACGGGGAAGAAACCCTTGGGGATGATGACATAAAGAAGCACGGTCAGGAGAAGCGTGGCAATGGCCGTCAGTAATGTCAACCCCTGGTGATTGAGAACCCAGGTGAGCATTTTGCCGTAGCGGGAGATCGTTTTCTCGAAGAATAACCCGCTGATACGATAAAATCGGCCCTGTTCGGCTTCGGGGATATGGTGCAGCAGTTTCGCGCACATCATGGGCGTGAGTGTCAGGGAAACAACCGCTGAAATAAGGATGGCCACGGCCAGCGTGATGGCGAATTCGCGGAACAGCCGGCCCACAACGTCCCCCATGAACAAGAGCGGGATCAGCACGGCCACGAGAGAGATGGTAAGCGAGATAATGGTGAAGGCGATCTGCTGTGAGCCTTTGATCGCGGCTTGAAGGGGGGAGTCGCCCTGCTCGATGTATCTCGATATATTTTCTATGACGACGATGGCGTCATCCACGACGAACCCCGTAGCAATGGTAAGCGCCATCAGCGTCAGGTTGTTGATGCTGAAGCCCGCCAGATACATCACGCCGAAGGTGCCGACGAGAGAAAGCGGCACCGCAATGCTTGGTATCACAGTGGCCGAGAGGTTGCGCAGAAACAGGAAGATCACCATGATTACGAGCGCCACCGCCAGGAACATTTCGAACTGGACGTCTTTCACGGAAGCCCGGATGGTGGTGGTCCGGTCAGTGAGCAGCGTTACATCCACCGAGCTCGGCAGTGTTGCCCGCAGTTGCGGCATGATCTTCTTGATACGGTCCACGACTTCTATGACGTTTGCGCCGGGTTGTCGCTGTATGTTGACGATGACCGCGGGGGCATTGCTGCTCCAGGCGGCCAGACGTATATTTTCGGCGTCATCGTGCAGAGTAGCCACATCGGAGAGGTACACCGGCGCCCCATTACGGTAGGCGACAATAAGGCGTTCATAGTCTTTCGCTAATTTGAGCTGATCGTTGGCATCGATCATCGATGCGCGCGCAGGGCCGTCGAAGCTGCCCTTGGCCTGGTTGACATTGCCATTGGTAATGGCGGTGTGCACGTCTTCGAGGCTCAGATTATAGGCGCCAAGCGCTTTGGGATTGGCCTGGATGCGGATTGCCGGGCGCTGACCGCCGCTTATGCTCACCAGGCCGACACCCGGCAATTGCGAGATCTTCTGGGCGAGGCGCGTATCGACCAGGTCCTGGATCTTTGGCAGCGGCAGGGTTTTGGAGGTGACGGATAACGTCAGGATCGGTGCGTCGGCGGGGTTTACCTTGCTGTAGATCGGAGGCATCGGCAGATCTGTGGGCAGCAGATTCCCGGCGGCATTAATGGCGGCCTGCACCTCCTGCTCCGCCACATCAATGGACAGGGACAGGCTGAATTGCAGGGTGATCACTGAGGCCCCGCCCGAGCTTGTGGAGGACATCTGATTCAGTCCCGGCATCTGACCGAACTGTCGCTCCAGCGGTGCGGTAATGGATGAGGTGACCACGTCCGGACTTGCGCCCGGATAAAGTGTGACGACCTGAATCGTCGGGTAGTCCACCTGGGGAAGGGCCGAGATCGACAGCACGTTGTACGCTATGATGCCCGACAGGAGAATGGCCGTCATGAGTAAGGATGTTGCGACAGGCCGCTCGATGAAAGGACGGGAGGGATTCATAGGGTTGTCTGTGTCAATAAGTCAGCGCGGCAATGACGTCGGTGATTGTGTGCACCATAGCTCGGCCTTATCCTTTAGACTTTCCCTTAGGGACACCATTACGGGAATTTTTTTTCCCCTTTGCAGGAGTGAGCGCGGCATCGTTCGTGACGATCGTCACCTTCGTGCCTTCGCGCAGTTTGTCACCTCCGACCACGACCACAAATTCTCCCGGTGCCAGACCGTTCAAGACAGCCACGTTTTCACCTTCCGTGGGACCAAGCTTCAATTGACGCACGTTTATGCTCTTGTCCCGCTTCACGACATAGGCAAAGGTGCCGATGGAGCCGCGCTGCACTGCCGCAGTGGCCATGACGGTCACGCCGGCCAAGGTGTCCACTTTCATAACGACATTGACGAATTGGTTGGGAAAAAGCTCGTTATTTGTGTTTGCGAATTTGGCCTTGAGTTTCACGGTTCCCGTGGTTGTGTCGATCTGGTTGTCGACGGCCAGCAGTGTCCCCTTGGCCAACAGGGTTTTACCATCCTGACTGTAAGCGTAGACAGGCAACACTTCTCCCGTACGCACGCGTTTCATGATGGCGGGCAGATTATCCTGCGGCACCGAAAATACGACGGTGACCGGTTGGAGCTGCGTTATCACCGCCATCGGGTTCACATCGCTCGGTTGAACCATATTCCCCTGGTCCACCAGTCGCAAACCGATACGCCCCGATACCGGCGCAATAACCCGCGAATAGGTAAGTTGCAGTTTTGCGTTGGCGATCTGCCCCTGGTCCGTTTTCACTGCCCCCTTGTATTGCTGCACCAGCGATTCCTGGGTGGTCACCTGCTGATCGGCGATGGAATCCTGTTTCAGCAGCAGCTTGTAACGTTCCAGGTCGCTCACGGCATTCATCAACAGCGATTCATCGCGGGCAAGCTGCCCTTCGGCTTGCATGAGCTGGACCTCAAAGGGCCTGGGGTCTATCTCGGCCAGCAACATACCTGCCTTTACAATCTGTCCCTCCTCGAAATGCACCCGTAAAAGCTGTCCGCTGACCTGGGACCTAACGGTGACCGTGTTCACGGGTATTACGGTGCCGAGGCCTCTCAGGTTGATATCCATATCCGCCTTTCTGGCTTTAACGGCCATCACCGGCAGGGGACGCTGGGCATCATTTAAGGCCTTGGCGCGCACCACGGCTTGAGTTGCCGTCTGCATCAGGAATATCTTGTAAGCTGTGCCAGCGATACAGACGACGATCACGAGCCAGATCCATCGACTTCGCTTCATGTTAGAAAAGAAATGCGTTCCTTTCATGCGGGGTTGTTGAGTGGGCTCATTCTCTTGTGGAGGATTCATTTTACCCCTTCGCCCCGATAAATTCTTTGGACCACGCCAAAGTTACGTAATATCGCTAAACATAGCAATTAGATGTATTAATAAGGTGTTTCAACCTGAGATGCTATGCCTACAAATTCTGTTACCGTGTTATCGCCCCAATTGGCAACCCAAACATTGCCTGAACCGTCTATGGCTATGCCATATGGTTTGCTGCCTGCAGCATAAGTCCCTTTAAACACTCCTGAAGGACTGAATTCGGTTACATTGTTGCCGGTGCTACTGACAACCCAAACATTGCCTGAACCGTCTAGTGCTATTCCTGTTGGACCGGCGCTCACACTAAAAGTTTCTAAAACTGCTCCGGCAGAACTGAGTTCGACTACAGTGTCACTGCCCTGATTGGTAACCCAAATATTGCCTGAACCGTCTAGTGCTGTTCCTGTTGGACCGGTGCTCACCGTAAAGTTTTCTAAAACTGAACCTGAAGAACTGAATTCGGTTACATTGTTACCGGTGCTACCGGCAACCCAAACATTACCTGAACCGTCTAGTGCTATTCCTGTTGGACTGGGGTTCACAGTAAAAGATTCTAAAACTGCGCCGGTAGAACTGAATTCGGTTACCCTGTTCCCGGTGCTACTGACAACCCAAACATTACCTGAACCGTCTATGGCTATGCCCGTCGGATTGGTGCTCACGGTAAAAGTTCCTAAAACTGCGCCGGCAGAACTGAGTTCAGTTACACTGTCACTGCCCTGATTGGCAACCCAGACATTACCAGAATTGTCTATGGCTATGCCGGATGGCTCGTCGCTGCCTACAGGGTAAGTATTTGGATCTCTCGGTGTAGCGATTACCATTGTGCCTCCATTTTCGCCCGCGCTATTCACCAACCTTACTTCAAAGATGTATGTGGTGCCGTTTGTAAGACCGGTAGCAGTGTAGCTTGTATTTGTTGTTGAACCAATCTCTGTGTAAGGTCCATCAAAAATGGTAGCTTCATATACATTATAACTTGTTGCGCCGGTTGATGCGGTCCATGAAAGGTTTATTTGGCTGGAAGATGCCGCAGTTGCAGTCAGCCCTGTCGGCATTGTGGCGGATTCGGTGCCTTTGCAGCCATTCAGGACCATGGATAAACATACAACAAAGAAGCAGACCAAGACGACCTTGAACTTTTCTATACCCTTCATCATAACGAAAATCAGCCGATCAAGAGGCGGTCCTTTTTGGTGGATTCCTTTGAAGTGGTTTCTTTCTGCATCTCCTGGGCCATATGATCAAAAATCTCTTTGGAAAAAATTACAATGTCTTTATTCGTGAACCCGTTGCGGATGAGTTCACGGTAAAGGCTCTTGGCGAGAATCTTGACGGCTTTATCCGTATCCATATTCTTCAATAGTATGTCGAGATTTCCCTTGTGCATTTGTCATATCTCCTGATTTAGAAGCGCTTTCAAGTACGTAAAGGACCCTCTCCTTTCCTGTTGATGGAGGCGCTTCCTCGACCCGGGTATCCGCCGTTAAAGACTACAGAACCGTCACGACAACCGAGTCTTGCGTTGTAGCTCCAGTGTTGTCGGTCACGGTGAGCGTCACCGTATAGGTGCCGGCAGCGCTGAATCGTATTGAGCCGGGGTCCTGTGTCGTGCTGTTGGTTGCGCCACCACCGAAGTCCCACGAGTAGGTGTATGGGCTTGTCCCGTTGGATACCGTACTCTGGAAATTCACCGTCTGCCCTGCGTTAATCTGTACAGTCCCGGTGGGTGAGGTTATGCTTGCTGTAAGAGTCGATGAAGACTGAACGGTCACGACAACCGAGTCTTGCGCTGTATCTCCAGTATTGTCGGTCACCGTGAGATTTACCGTATATGTCCCTGCTGTGCTGAATGTTGTTTCACCGGGATTCTGTATCGTGCTGTCGGTTGCACCACCACCGAAATCCCAAGAAAAGGTATACGGGCTTGTGCCATTGGATACAGAGCATTCGAAATTAACCGACTGTCCCGCAGAAATAGTTATACCACTTGAGGGTGAGTTTATCGTCACTGTAAAGGGATTCACCCCCCAGAAGTCGCACCCTGTAATAAGCATTACTGTGAAGAAGATTCCGATTGCCCGTGTGATCATTGATAGTCTTGCTTTATCCATTGAGGATACCCCTTATGTTCAAGGCAGTTTTCTTATCCGATTCCAAGCATGCACATTATACGCTCGTTCGAGATCTTTAACCTGTCCTCTTCGATTACCCTGTTCTGGGCAAGCGCAGATGTCTCATTGATTGTATCCTTTTCAAGCATATCATGCAACTTGAAGCGGTCTTTCATGATAAAATGAGTCCTGCCGAACATATCAATGTCATTATGACCAGAGACGTTTTCATAGAATTCTTCCCCCGTAGCTCTTTCATAGTGCCTCCTGTGTTTTTCTCTTTAGCCGTTTAAGACGTATGAGATTTCCGAAATGTCTACACAAGGACTAATTACTACTCCCCTGTTGAATATGTAAAACCAAAGGTGTTTAAACGTGAGATGCTATTCCTACAAATTCGGTTACCGTGTTATCGCCCTGATTGGCAACCCAAACATTGCCTGAACTGTCTATGGCTATGAAATATGGTTCGCTGCCTACATCATAAGTCCCTTTAAACACGCCGGAAGAACTGAGTTCGGTTACATTGTTATCGGTACTACTGACAATCCAAACATTGTATGAACTGTCTATGGCTATGCCTGTTGGACTGGTGCCTACAGTAAAAGTTCCTAAAACTGCGCCGGAAGAACTGAATTCGGTTACATTGTTACCGATACTACTGACAACCCAAACATTGCCGGAACCGTCTATGGCTATGCCATATGGAGCGCTATCTACAGTATAGATCACTATAAGCCCTCCGGCAGAATTGAGTTCGGTTACCGTGTTATCGCCATGATTGGCAACCCAAACATTGCCTGAACTGTCTATGGCAATGCCTGTCGGACTGGTGCCTACAGTAAAAGTTCCTAAAACTGCGCCTGAAGAACTGAGTTCGGTTACCTTGTTATCGGTACTACTGACAACCCAAACATTGCCTGAACTGTCTATGGCAATGCCTGTCGGACTGGTGCCTACAGTAAAAGTTCCTAAAACTGCGCCTGAAGAACTGAGTTTGGTTACCTTGTTATCGGTACTACTGGCAATCCAAATATTGCCTGAACTGTCTATGGCAATGCCTGTCGGACTGGTGCCCACAGTATAAGTATTAGGGGCTTGCGGCGTAGCGCTTACCTGATTTGAGTAATTAGTTTCGCCTGCGGCACACACCGCCGTTACTACAAAGTAGTATGTGGTGCCGCTGGTAAGGCTTGTAGCAGTAGAACTTGTTGTTGTGGAAAAAGAAGTAATCTTTGTGTAAGGTCCTCCAGAGGTGGTAGATTCATATACATTATAACTTGTTGCGCCGTCTGATGCATTCCATGCAAGGTTTATTTTGCTGGAAGAGGCCGCAGTTGCAGTCAGCCCTGCTGGTGCTTCAACCGCTCCAGTGTCACTGCAGCCATTCATAACTATAGATAAAGATACAACAAAGAAGCATACCAAGACGACCCATAATTTTTTCATAACTTTCCCATTTCTTAAATTACTGGGTAACACAAAACAAACAGGAAAGATTGATTATTCACAGATGAAATCCTTGATACTGACGACATGATTCCCTCCTTTAATGGGTTTGATAGAAATAGAATAGTATAATTCCCTGCTAACCTGCATGCAAGAGGTTAACCATGATCTTTAACCCGTCCTCTTCGATTACTTTGTTCTGGGCAAGCGCAAATGTCTCATTGATTGTATCCTTTTCAAGCATAACATGCAACTTGAAGCGGTCTTTCATGATAAAATAAGTCCTTCTAAACATATCAATGTCATTATGACCAGTGAAGTAGCCGGCCTTTATCTATTGTTGAGATTTCGGCACCACTTCCCACCCGCCACCCAAGGCCTTGTAAAGGGCGATGAGATCGGTGACGATGCTGCGCTCGCTCAGCACCAACGCATCCTGGGAAGAGTAGAGCGAACGCTGGGCATTGAGCACGTTGAGAAAATCGGTCATGCCTTCCGTGTAGAGCTTTAGCGACAGGTCCACGGCCTTTTCGTTGGCCGCGACAGCGTTGGCAAGCACTTTACGATGTTGCTGCTCCTTGGAATATGCGATGAGCGCATTCTCCACGTCCTGTAGTGCACCCAGCACCGTTGCCTGGTACGTGATCAAGGCCTGGTCACGGAGCGCCTCCTGCACGTGGATGTTCGAAACGATGGCGCCCCCTTCAAAAATGGACCACGTGGCCGTGGGACCGAAAAAGAATGAGCGGTTGGTTTTTGTCAACCAGGAGCCGAACCGGTTATTCTTCCAGTCCACTTCGCCGGTAAGTGAAAACGCCGGGAAGAGATCCGCGACGGCAACGCCGATCTGGGCAGTGGCGCTGTGAAGCTGGGCTTCGGCCTCACGGATGTCGGGCCGGCGGCGGAGCAAATCCGATGGTATCCCCGCGGGGATCTGCGCAGGTATACCGGGCAGGTTGCCTGTGGGCGACAGCTGTGCCAGCAAATCCGCCGGAGGACGGGCCAAGAGCACGCTCAGTGCATAGATGGATTGTTGCGCTTCGGTTTCAAAGACGGGGATTTGAGACTCGGTCGTCGCGGCGTTGCTGTCCGCATTTGCGACATCGAGGCCGCTGTCGAACCCGACTTTGTAGAGCTTGTGCGTGATCTCTGCTGTGTGCTGCTGGCTTTTCAAATTATTTTGCACGACCACGATTTCCTGTTGGTATCCTCGGAGTTGGACATAATTGAGCGCGACTTCTGCGATGAGGCTCACCTGCACGTCTCGTAAGTTTTCAACAGCCGCCTCGATGTTCGCGTTCGCCGCTTCGACCGCACGGCGCTGGCCGCCGAATATATCGAGTTCCCATACCGCATCCAGTCCGGCCTCATAAAGACCTTGCGAAGCGTTCCCCGGCGTGACGCCCGCCGTATGCTCCCGCTGGTAACTGCCGGATACTGTCGCTGACGGCCACAAACCGCCCGCGGTCACGCCACGCATCGCGCGGGCTTGGCGCAGTCGCGCTTCGGCGAGCGCGAGATCAAGATTCGCCTTGAGGGCCTCA
Source organism: uncultured delta proteobacterium (assembly GCA_963798485.1). Lineage (GTDB taxonomy): Bacteria > Desulfobacterota > Desulfomonilia > UBA1062 > UBA1062 > MWEI01. Next base: position 444,205 of record CAWCTR010000004.1, read on the forward strand.
TCGACCAGCGCGGTCAATGTCGGGTCATTGAACTGCCGCCACCACCCCGTGAGGTCGGCCTGCTGTGGTGTCGCGACGGACGGTTGGCCTGTATTATCCACGCCGGCCCACGCACCAGGGAGCGCCGCAGGCTGCGAGGTGTGATAATCCGGGCCGCTCATGCACCCGCTCAAAAGCACCATAATCAAACCGAGCGCCCTAACCGGGACCACGTGCCATTGTTCCTTCACCTTCATCGCCACCTCATTCATATCTAAGCGCGTCGATGGGATCGAGACGCGAGCCCTTCCATGCCGGATAGAAGCCGAAAATAACGCCCACACTTGCGGACACGACCACGGCCGCCACAATCGCACCCACGGAAGGCGCTGTCGGCCAGTGGAGCACCTTGGACACAAGATAGGAAGTGCCGCGTCCGAGGATGATGCCCATGATGCCGCCAAAAAGACAGAGCACGACCGCCTCTATCAAGAATTGCTGCAGGATGTCGTTCGGCTCGGCGCCGACCGCCATGCGAAGGCCGATCTCGTGCGTCCGCTCGGTCACCGAGACGAGCATGATGTTCATGATACCAACGCCGCCCACCACGAGCGAAATCATGGCCACGTACAGGAGTAGTCTGGTTATCAGCTCTGTAGTCGAACTCATTGCCTTGGTAATCTCGGTCATGTCACGGACCCTGAAATCGTCCGGATCGGCCGCTAGGAGGTGGTGACGTTCCCGCAGCATGGCCGTAATTTGCCCGATGGCGGAAGGAATCGCGTCCGCTCCCTTAGCTGCGGTGAGGATCTGGTCCACGTTGGTAAACCGTATAGGTTGCGGCAGGTCTGCCTGCTCGATGCTCGACGGAACCGGGTAGCGGCTCGAGGTGATATTCGGATAGATTTGGCTGAGCGAATTGACCTCCGTGGTGTTCGACGTATTGGTGGCGCTCTGGTTGCCACCCGAAAGGGAGGTGGCAACGACGCGGTATTTGATGGTCGTCCAAGGCGCCAGCAGGGTATCGTCCTGGTCCTGGCCCATCAGGTTCGCTCCCTTTTGCCTTAAGACGCCGATGACCTTGAAGGTGACGTTCCGGATGCGGATTTCCTTGCCGACGGGCGATTGTCCACCGAACAACTCCCTCACGATCGTTTGGCCGACCATGCACACCTTGCTCAAGTTGAGGACGTCATGCTCGGTGAAGGCTTCGCCTTGGTCCATACCGGTCCAATCGCGCACCTTTAAAAACGACGGGGTGGTGCCATAGATGGACGTAGGCACCCAGTTGCGATTGCCGTACACGAGCTGAGCGCGGGCGCGCACAACAGGCGCCACGCTCGCGATAGCGGGACACTCCTTGACGACCGCATCCGCGTCCTGCGGTGTCAGCGTCATCATGCTCCCGATGCCCATGTTGATGCCGCCGATATTTTGAGCCCCCGGTATTATCACCAGGGTATTGGCGCCTATGCTCGTCATGGTTCGCTGGATGGCGATAGATGCGCCGTTGCCGATCTCCATCATGGTGATGACTGCGGCAACGCCGATGACAATGCCGAGCGTGGTGAGCAGCGTGCGCATGATGTTCCGTTGAAGCGCCCCTGCAGCCGTTTT
>CAWCTR010000005.1:0-134717 GCA_963798485.1 uncultured delta proteobacterium
CGCCCGGCATATGAACTGTTATTCCTGACCCGCACAAACCAAGTTTGTAAGCAACTGCCGCAGCAGCAGTGCTGCTGCTTCCAGATGTCAGAGTATAGCCGGCACCTCGTTCCCATATCTCAATTTGATGTTTTCTCGGTCTATGACCTTCATAAACTGGACATTAGTCCGGTTGGGGAACCGAGGGTCATTCTCGATGATCGGGCCGTAGTGATGGGCATCATCCGATGACGGCTTGTCGGTGAGTACAACACAGTGAGGATTGCCGACGGTTGCCGCACAGAACTTTAAAACCTTTCCGCTTATGCAAAGGTCTTCATTCAGAACCTCACGCGGTGGTCCTGCAACAGGGATACGCTGACTGTTGAAACTAACTTCTCCCATTTGGACAGTAACAATTCCCCCTCCATTTTCAACCTTGCACGTAACAGCACCACCGAGAGTTTCAACTGAAAAAGGCTGTTCCCTCACAAGCCCTTCGTCATAAAGTGATCGTGCAAAGATACGAAGGCCGTTCCCGCTCTTTTCCGCTTCACTTCCGTCTGGATTGAATATGCGGAGACCGAAATCGCATGATTTACTATCCACCGGACCGTAGAGAATTCCATCGGATCCTATGCCGTAGTTGCGATGGCAGATGAGACGAACTATGTCTGGAGACAACACAGGCTGGAAAGATTTTGGGCGTAATACTATGTAGTCATTGCCTAAAGCATGATATTTCAGATATCTCATCGTTCCTTCCAACAACCAAACTGAGTGGCGGCGGCCAACAAGCATTCCGCGTAGCGCAACAGCCGCCTCCCGCCGTCCACTCAAGCGGTTGGTTCGGCGATCATTTATTCCCAATGGCCTTGAAAAACGTATAGCAGAATACTCCATCCGGTTCTGTCGTACGGTATAAGTCCTTAATTCCTTTTTCAAAAACATATGGCTCAACGATTCCTGCCTTGATAGCCGATTCACGAACACCCGCAATCATAGCCGTGAAAGTCTTCTTCGTGAACCCTTCGACAAGTTCAGGTTTGCTGGAATCAACGTAGACCATTCGAGGAGATACACGGATTGAGCTATATTCGGCGCTGTGTAAAAGAGGGTAAAGCTCTCTCCCGACCATGGCGTTTCCACCAGCCCGCCGCTGCAGTTCAACCTGACACCAAATCGCTTGATGTGCTTCTGCGCTGTCGGGATGAAAATAGGCGGAGCCATGGTCTCCTTCGATGACTGTGATGGTGCCGCCTCGCCTCAAATGTGTTTTCAGTGTTCGCAGCGCCTCGACGGGTCGTGAGAGATGTTCCAGGACGAAGCAGATGAAAATGTGGTCGAAGGAATCGTGCCCATAGGGCAAATTGAAGATATCCGCCTGTTCAAATTGAACATTGGTCAAACCCGCGGCTGCTATCTTTTGTTTGGCTTCAAAGACAGAGGCATGGGATATATCGACAGAGGTAATCAAGGCATTCGGGCTGTTCGTCGCAAGTGTGTAAGTTTGCGCCCCAATGCCGCAACCGGCTTCCAGAACACGACTTCCTGCAGGATAGGACGTGTCGGAGTGCAACAACTCGACCAAGGTAGCCGCCTGATCTTGTAGTCGTATGTTTTCTCGATGGTCGTAGCCGTGAACGTATGCTTTATTCATGTTCCCTCTTTTCAGCGATCCGCTGCATGCACTGGTTGGATGCTTTTCTTCCTCCAAACAGAGCCAACTCAAAGACCTTGAAGAAACAATCCACGTCCTGAAACCCTATGTCACGAAGCCATTGACACTGTGTTTCAACGGGGGCAAGGATATTATCCTTTTTATCTTGATAGTAAGCTTCTTCAATCTCGCGTGTTGCCTTGCCAGGGCTGACATTGCTATGGAAACGCCGAAGGTGGTCAACAAAGAAACCGTCAAAAAGCTCGCTCCCCGAGGGGGTCGCCGAACTCACCTGATCGAGGTTTAAAAACACCCCACCTTCGCACAGAAGCCCATAAATCTCACCGTACAGCTCTTTCTTTCGATCATCGCTTTGATGGTGGATGGCAAAACCAGACACAATGGCATCAAAAGGGGTTTCGACCTCAAAGGCGTCAACCCAGTCTGGTGTTGCAAAATCTGCCTTGACGACTGTTGAGCGTGGATTGTCGCCGATCTTTTTTTTTGCTGCTTCCAGCATGGGGTCAGAAATATCTGCAAAGATCACATGGGCTTCTGCATGCGCGTCAAGCAGCATACGACCGAGAATCCCATCTCCGCACCCAAGGTCCAAAATCCTGGATGGCAGAGGGCACCACATATTTACAATTTTGCTGAGCACTTCCAACTGGAAGCTTGCTCCGGGGATAGCCCCTCGAACTCCCTCTAAGAAAGTCTGTACAAGCTCGTTGGTTTCCCATTTGCTGTGCTGTTCATTCATTTCTATTCCTCATCCAACGACATCAGCGGCCCTTGGGGCAGGGAAGTGATGAATTTAGCATGGTCGAGCGGGCCCAAGGGTCCGCCTGGATGCGCTGGTTATGCGGTTCTTAACTGCTTCAGCAGCTTGTCATAGTCTCCATGAGAGCCTATCCAGAACCATATTATCTGTTTACTGTGCTCTATTCCCACGGCCCGATAATCTTTGGTGATGCGAAGAGAGAAGATCGGCCGGGTCGAGTGTATTCGTTTGAAGTGGAGGCCGGGGTGGTAGGGGTTATTTTTGAAGTTCCTATATGCGTTTTTGGCTTCTTTTCTTACTTGCTCTGGCAATTTATCGTAACATTTCCAGAAGTCGTCAGTGGTTCGGGAGATCATAACGCCTTGATGTTCAACAGTTTTGTTTTTCCCTGCTTATGTGCGGCAAGCGCCTCGTCGGCAAGCTTGTCCAAGATATCTTCGGACCCCGCAAATGCCTTCTCCCATTTGCCTTCCGCTTCTAACTCTTCCATCACCCATTTAGCGAGCGCATTCTGCTCAACCTCGGGGAGTTTGGATGCTTCTTTAAATGCCCTCTCCAATAGTCTCGTCATGTTTCACCTCTCCGACTGCATCGATAATCATATTTTACCATACAAGCATAAAAGGACAATATGTGATTTGCGGATAGTCAATCCTATTTTCGCATAACGGGGAACATCACCGGCGCGCGTCAGCGCGTCCGTGTGGAAGTGTTCGCCTAGACTACTTGTCTGGCTCATGAGGTAATTGTGCCCCATGCCAAACAGCAACAATCCACACAACATCATCTTTAATTTTATAGAAGAAACGATATGGCTGTACGATTACTTCACGAAATGGAAGATCTGGAAACTCGGGAAGGAATCTACCTGATTCAGGGAATTTTCTTAAACGTGATAAGCTTTTCTCCGACTTCTGCCGAAAATCCACTGCCGCTGAAGGATTGTCTCGGCGAATGAACTCTAACGCTTCAAAAAATTGCAAACGAGCTGCAGGTGTAAAGAGAATCCTCAAGACTTTACACTCCTAAGAATTTTGTCAGCTTCCTTCAGGACTTCATCAAGCTCATAGCCGATTCCTGTCTCAATCTCTTTTTCTCCACGTGCTAATAAACGTAATATTTCATTTTCATGTTGAGCGTGCTCGTAATTCTCCATGCTTACCATTACAGCAGCTGCTCTCCCGCGCTGTGTTATGAAGACAGGTTCATGGGATGATGCTACACGCTTAATAATGTCACTTGCATTCTGTCTGAGATCAGATATTGGGATAATCTTTGGTGCTTTAGGCATTGGTAGTACCTCCTATTGTACAATTAATAATACTACCAATATGACATCCTGACAAGATGCAATGTCAAAGGCGAACGTGCGCATCACCGGCGGCGTAAGCCGGTGAATGCGTTTGTTCGGCTTATTCTTCTCCATTTTCAGACGGACTGAGGATATTCATTGAGCCATGTATGACGGCAAGCACATTAATTTGATCAGGTTTGATGTAATAGATAATACGATAAGAGCCTTCAATTATTTCACGAATCTGATCAATATCATATTCGGGAACTCGGCGGCCCGATGATGGGAACTCAGCTATCTGCGAGTGAGGCGATCAACCACTCTCTTGGCAAACTCAGGAGAATCTTGAGCAATATAATCGTAGATAGCGTCTAGATGTCCTTCTGCTGTATCTGTCCAGTAGACCTTCATTCCGGCAAGCCGTACTTTGCCCTAATCTCATTTACATTTTTAATGCGGCCTGCCTTGCTATCAGCCAACCCTCGTTCAATTGCTTCACGGACATAGATCTCGTGTATAAGATCATCCCATGTGGCATTTTTGGGCATCTGATCAATCAACCTATGAGCCTCATCTTTTTTCATTACCATCGACATAATTTTCTCCTGTGATCTTGTTTTAAGAATAGCATGAGCTACAGCTGAAATCAATTCATCGGAAGCACAGAGCCGAACGGCGGGCATCAGCCGCGCGCGTAGCGCGTCGGCCTGGATGCCCTTGTTCGGTGTTTACTCCGGCTTCCAATCACGGGCGCCGTGAATAACTCCTGTGACCCAGACTTCTTTCTCTTCTACGCGATACATAATACGGTAGGAACCATATATAACTTCACGGCAATCAGGATTATTGATTTCGGGAATTATCCGTCCGGAGAAGGGGAATTCTTGTAACCGGTCTGTTGCATCAAATAGTCTACTGACAAAAAGAGAAGCCATTTCAGCTGAATCTTTTGCTATATACTCCGCAATAGATTCGACATCATCAAGGGCAGAAGGTGCCCAAATCACTTTAGCCATTTTTCTAATTTTTTCTTTGCACCTGTTTGTGATATTCCCTTGCCCTCTCTAATCTCTTTTTCTCCGTGTGAAAATTTTATATTCACATAAAGGGCATGAATGATATCATCCATAGAGACATCATTTGGCAAAGAATCTATTACTTGTTTTGCTGTTTCTTTATTGAGCATAAGTTTTCTCCCAACACAGATATACTACAATAATATAAGCCTCCCAAGCAATGATTTCTAGAGACACCGAACGTAAGGATCACCGGCGGCTGTAAGCCGTCCGGTGCATCCTTACGTTAGGCATGGTTGTATTTTCCCCACTTTCTGAATCGCCCGGTAATCCCCTCATCACCGCGTCATCAGCGCGAACACGCCCCAGCCCAGGTATTCACGCGTGTAAGCGGCGTAGCGCTCGGGCTCCGAGGTCAGTTTGGCTCGAACATCTTTCGCGAACTCGTCGTCGGGATTGGCTTCAAGCCATCGGCGCATGGTGAACCACTTGGCCGCCTCGTATCTGTCCCAGCTGTCTTGGTCTGCCAAAACCATTTCCACGACGTCGTAGCCGAGGTGGCCGAAAGACGCGAGAAGTTCTGGAAGCAGGAGAAAGTCGGAGATTGAGTTGGCAAGACACCCCCTGGCAACCTCTTCCGTCGGCGGTAACTGCCGCCAGTAGGGTTCGCCGATGAGGATGATCCCTCCGGGGCGGAGGCTCTGCGCCAGAAGCTCGATGGTGCCGACGACTCCCCCAGCGATCCACGTGGCACCGAGACAGGCTGCCACACCGGCCTTCTCGTCAGAGACGAAGCCGGTAGCATCGCCATGGATGAACTTGACTTGATCGGCGACACCGAGATTTTCAGCGCGGAGTTTCGCTTGCTCGGTGAACAACTGGCTCATGTCGATGCCGGTGCCGATGACTCCGTAATCGCGTGCCCAGGTGCACAACATCTCCCCCGAACCGCTGCCGAGGTCGAGCACTCGGGTTCCCGTTTCCAGACGCAGCGCCGCGCCGAGAGTGGCGAGCTTTTCGGGTGTGAATGGGTCATGGATGCGGTGAGCACTTTCAGTGATGTTGAATATCCGTGGAATGTCCATTGTGGAAAATCTCCTTTCGGGTGTGAATAGATTCGGTCACTGCCTAACATAGGCATCAGCGGGAGCCGGCTTTTTCGGCGATCCGCTGCATGCCATGGTTAGACACCATACCTCACGGCTTGTCTTCCTCCGCGCCGTATTTCCTGCTCACCAGCGCAGCACCACGTTCCTTGAAAGCGTCGAAGTCCGTTTTGATTGCCAGGATAGCTTCGCGGATCGGCATGGCAAGACAGCCTTCGAGTATGAAGAGCATTTCAAGAAGCTTATCGGCCGCCAGAAACAGAATGAGGTTACGTTCAGTCACGTCCGCGCTGTAGCTGACGTGGATGCCGCCAGGCACGTTCTTCGCCACGTCGCGAAGCCAGTCGCCAGAACCGTGAACGTAGCGGGACCCAAGGCTGTAGACCAAGTCATAGTAAACCTCAGGGACCCCTGCCTCGAGCGCTCGTTGGCGGACACTGCGAAACCGCGGATGCCAGGCGCTATGGGAGAGCGCGCCCTTCGCCTGTTCCCATCCTGTGTCCCCAAAATGGTTCAGAAACAGGAGCGGAGCCATGAAGCTAGGCGCGTGGGTCTTGGCTCGCTTCTGCCAGAGAGCTTCGACCTTCAAGCCGTGCTCAACGTAGTAGTGTGCGTCCTCAGGGTAGCGAGCAACAAAGGCCATCTCAAAGAACATCTCAACGAACGTCCGCAGTAGCACCAGCCCGTCCTGCGTGTAGCCTTCCCGCACCAGAAGCCCAAGCGCCTGAAACGTCCGGAATGCTCGGCCGAAGTGAAACATGATGACCTTGGCGGCCTCCGCGAGGTCGGGAGGGACAAGAACGGGGCTGCCGGCCATAGGTGGTTCTACGACCACCTTGCACATGCGTAGGGCCAAGGCAACGAGTTCCGTGTACTCGCGGTCTTTGTCGGCGCTATCGGTCGTCATGTTCAATTTCCGAAGAAGGTCCCATGATGATGTCTAACGCCATGATCACCCGCCGCAACCACAGCGGGGCAATTGCTGAAATTTACCACCAACCGTGAGGCGGAGCAAGGGCAGTCATGTACCAATGCGCTGGTTGCGGTCGGCGTGAATTTTGTGGTTGGGGCACACATTATTCAGGCACCTTCCCGAACCATAGAAATAAAAGACGCCTCCAGTGAAACCGAAAGTACCCGATTGGCTTAAAATCTGAGCTTTGAACACGATAGCGTACACAGCGCCCACGACTTAGTGGGAAGTTAAAAGTCATGAATTTCAGGAACAACATGATTCTGTTCTCTGTGTCATTATGCCAACCATGAAATTGCTTTGACACATGAGATGGCAACTGACGGTCAACACAATCAAACGTGAAAGTATAGATCTGTTTTTTATGTTCAGGAGAATAACCTATTAGTGTAAATTTTGGTTCAAAGGACGTAAGTGTAGAACTTATATTTTCTACTTCAATTGCAATCCCACGGAGACTGGTGTCCCCCAGCGGCATGCCAAGCTTTCTAATCTTGATACGAATTCGATTTCTGAACTTATCTATCCAAAACCAAATCCCACCTGGGGCTGCAATAGTTGCCAATACTTTGATGGCAACATCATTGTTTTTTAGCCAAAGCGATATCTCATTTAAGACAGACATATAATGTGCTCCGTCATTGCGCCCCAATGCCAGGCATCAGCGGGCGCGCTTTTCAGCGATCCGCTGAATGCCGTTGTTGGGCACGTTATTCCAAATGACGAGCCATTGATCACCGGTCATCAGATGGTAAAGCGGGGGTACCTGCGCCACTTATCAGGTACCTTCTCCTTTTCTGGTACAATATGGGCAAAGCATGCGGGTGAGCCTTCGGGAATGAGGTCCTCGATAAGCATCCTCACGCCCATCATGCGTACGCACTGCCGATCCCACTTGTTGGTGGCCATGCATATTTTTATGTCGTCGCCGTTTATATAGCCGATGGGGCACTCAAGGAACCTGAACTTTACACAGTCGTCCTCAACGTCGTCAACCTCGATCCTGAAATCGAAAATGTCGGTCGCGGTGAAGTACCGGGCAGCCGCTGTGCGTACGTTAGTTTTTTCATTATCAAGGCCGAAGATCTTCTGCCTGCCGAGCATGTTCACGGTCATGCGCATTGCCATGCGCAGCAAAAACCGGTTGACGGGTCCGAGGAACTTGAGCCTGCGCGCGATGTTGCCGATGCGCTTGAAATTGCCGGTCAGCCTGTGGTACTCCTCTTCATCGTTCGCTGCCTTCTCCCCCAGGTTGAACAGCTTGCCGAAGGCCCTGATCATGACAGAATCCGCCATGCGCACAGCCAAGGGCCCGTTAAGCACAGGTTTTCCCCGGATATACAGCGTCTTTGTGAGAATGTCGTACTTCTCCAGGACCGAGAGCTTCCCGAGGCCCAGTTTGTCTTCCCTGTCTCTAACCGCCATAAATCGTACCTCCTATATACAGGTATTTGTGCCTTGCATCGTCTGTGCTACCCGGCTCCTGTTTGCGCCCAACGTGCGGATCAACGGCCGCAAACACAGCGGAGCACCAAGCCAGAATTTGCCAATGGCCGTGAAGCGGCGCAGAGACAGAGGCAACCCCCCACGCGGTTTGCGGTCCGCTGGATTTGCTGGTTGGCACTTTCGCCCCCCAACTTTTTTTGATTCTTGCCCCAACAGCCTTTATAAACGACCGCATGTTGAAGAACGGACAAGATTGAAGCAATGGACCCGATTAACACGAAAGACTTCTCCCTGTATGATTCCTTGCCCACAGATTAAAAAATCTTTCTCTCCAAACTCGTCGTTGTGAGGGTGCCAACGCTGCGGATCACCGGACGCAAACACAGCGGAGCACCAAGCCTGAATTTGCCAATGGCCGTGAAGCGGAGCAGAGACAGAGGCAAGCCCCCACGCGGTTTGCGGTCCGCTGGATTTGCTGGTTGGCACTTTCGCCCCCCAACTTTTTTTGATTCTTGCCCCGACAGCCTTTATAAACGACCGCATGTTGAAGAACGGACAAGATTGAAGCAATGGACCCGATTAACACGAAAGACTTCTCCCTGTATGATTCCTTGCCCACAGATTAAAATTCTTTCTCTCCAAACTCGTCGTTGTGAGGGTGCCAACAATGCGGATCAGCCGCGGCCCTAGGCCGTCGGCTGAATTTGCTGGTTAGACATTTTCAGGAATCCTGCTTTTTCCAATTCGTTCTTTGTTGGCAGTCCCCAAAATATATAATGGCCATGTCCTGCACTAAAACGATGCCTATAGCTCAAATTAATGGATTTTTCTGTAATTGTGACCTTAGCGTACTTTTTGAATAATCTTTTGCTAATTGGCCGCGCAGACATTGTGATTGCTGCCATATCATCGACTTCGTCTTTAACCTTCCATGGGTAGTTGTCAGGGAAGGTGACAGTTGCATCAAAATGAGAGGAAAACGAGGGTGTTGAGCCAACCAACTCAACATTATTTTGACGAATTAGATGGTTTCTCAAAGTGTTTTTAAGGTCTGGCAAGGACTTATACAAATCAAGCTCTTCTTGGAACATCGCATGTTGTCCTACGATGTCAAAGTCTAATGTAAACAATACTCGGTCCCCGGCTTTCAATGAGCCGTTGGTTCGAAGAGTAAAGCTATATCCATCTGTGCCTAGAGGGCAAACCTCGACTTTCATTCGTGTGTCATTACCAACTACTTGTAAGGTGGTACGATAGTCCTCAATTGTTTCGCTTCCATAGGTAGTATGAGGTCTGTATGCATAGTATGAAAATGGACCAATGCTTGTAATCCCGTCACGAGTTACCTTGAATACCATATCAACATGATGATGAGTAACAAAATTGCCTGCACGCCATATGTAAGGAGTGTATGTTGCTTTTGAATTGCTTCTATAGTAGCCCATAATGTTGCTGTACATTCGTGTTGTGTTCGACATGTATCTAAAGATAATGAACAAGAAGCTTCCTATAATGATAAGACCGCCACTAAATGAATAAAGAGAGAGTTGTAAAGTTATCGTATAGTCAAAGGCATATATCCTCTTTATGATTGGGAGACTAAGACCTGCTAGACCAACTATTATTGATGCTAGCAAATTACCAAGGAGACCAGATTCTTTTATGAATGAAATAGCTCTGTTCATATTCCATCCCTTTTGTTAATGTCTAACGTATAGCGTTTTATCCATTGTCCCGCCGAAATTATAGCAGGAGGAGATCAGGGGAGCAATGGTCATAATTTTAGGATGATATATGATTACTAAGCTGCGGGATGATGGATAAAAGGCCGTTGGACTGTGCCGCTCCGGGCATACTTATTATCTATGGGCATTGTATCCGGATACTTCGCTAAAGAATAGTGGTTGATGATCTTGTTTGTGAAGGAGACGGCGTCTCTCGATATGGTAATCGGTCGAAGATGTTGATCTTGAGACTGGATGTGAACCGTGAAAGTGAAGCATTTTGGTGGTATCTCAGACCTCAAGGCGTACCACTCCTGCACCCCAGTTGAACAAAGAACCTTGGGGCTGTCAGGAGCATGCAGTGTATGCGTATGTGTTTTTTGTTTGCTCATCACGGAGAATTCAAGATCAATGGTTGATTGGGGCCAGCCTTAGTAACGCCCATTGCCTGGAAAGGAATTTCGGAGATCCGCTTCATGGTGCCTTTCCGGCAGGAAGGGCACTGGGTGATATCCATGCCGGTAAGCTGGAGCATCAATTCCTGAGTTGATTTATCAGCCGGACTCGAAGACTGAGAAGTGCAGTTGAGAAGCACTCTGATCCTGTTCAAGTCCTGTTTTTTCGACCTGTTGGCCAGAAAGCCGTAATGACGGATGCGCATGAAGCCATCGGGAAGGACATGGAGCAGGAACCGTCGAATGAATTCCACGGCATCAAGCGTCATGATCTTGCGGGTGTTCCGGTCCTTTCGGTCCTGGTAGTGGAACATGACCTTGTCGTCATGCATCGCAATGATGCGATGGTTGGAGATGGCCACCCGGTGGGTGTACCGGCCGAGGTAATCGAGCACCTGTTCAGGTCCGGCAAAGGGTTTCTTGGAGTAGACCACCCATTCTTGCTCTTTAAGTTTCCGGATCAGCTTCTTGAACCCGGATGGAACGCCGAGGTGAACGGAACTGCCGGGGAAGCTCAGTTCGCTGGAACGATAGGATCTCTCCAGATAATCGATGAACTTGCCTCTGAAGACGCGGGAGAGTGCCCTGACCGGAAAGAGGAAATGCCGGCGAGAAGCTATCCAGCGTTCTCTGTCGAAGGAGAGTGCACCGGCCGGGATTACGCAATGCAGATGGTAATGATCCAGGAGCACTTGGCTCCAGGTATGGAGGATCAGGATGAAGCCCATCTTGCCGCCCAGAGAGTTCCGTGGATTATGGCCGAACTCAGCTAGGGTCTCGGATACCGACTTGAAGAGAATGGAGTAGATCTCCTTCTTGTTGCACTGGGCGATGGGGTTGATATCATGAGGCAGGGTGAACACCGTGTGGAAGTACCCTACCGGAATGAGCTCCTCAATCCGTGCTTCGAGCCACCTCGCCTTGGCCATAGTCTGGCACTTGGGGCAGTGCCTGTTGCGGCAAGAGTTGTAGAACGGTCGTTCATAACCGCACCTGTCGCAACGCTCGATATGTCCCCCCTGGAACTCGGTACGACAGCGGATGATGGCGGATATGACTCTTCTGTGGGCAAGGGGAGTCGGATAGGCCGCCTGGTAGTCACTGCCATGGACACGGAAGATATCTGCCACCTCGCAACTCTGTACAGGATGCTTCTGGGTACAGGCTTGCGTGATTGGGGCTAACATGACTGGCCTCCCTCTAGATGGCATGCCTCAATGTCCAGAGGGCTCCTGACGGAAGAGAGTCCGGTGCGCGTAAGATGCAGGTAACGCGCGGTGGTATTGATGTAGCTATGTCCCATCAGTTCCTGGATAGTACGAAGGTTGACACCGGACTCCAGTAGGTGCGTGGCGAAGCAATGCCGCAGGGTATGAATACCCCGGCCTCCGGTGATTCCTGCCTTTCTCCTGGCTTTGTCATAGATTCGCTGTGCAGTGGTAATGTGCATGGTGTTCTTGCGGTCACGACCAGAAAACAGCCATACTGTGGGGCGGTACATCTTCATAAAGACCTGCATCTCATCCCAAAGTCGCTGGGAGAGGATCGTGTACCGATCCTTGTTGCCTTTTGCCTGCTCAATGCGGATGGTCATGCGCGATCCGTCGATATGCTTCGGCTTCAAGCGCACCACTTCGCTGACTCGCAAGCCTGCTGAGTAAGTCGTCATGAGCAGGAGGCGATGCTTGGGGTTGGCGGTACAGTCAAAGAGACGCTCTATGGCTTCCCTGCTCATAATCTCGGGCAACTGGGACTTGTTCTTACGGGGCGGTATGCTTAGGCGTATAGATTCATAGCCAAGAGTCTCCGAGTAGAAAAACCGGAAGGCGGACACCGCTAAGTTGCATGAGCTCCAGGCAAGCTTCCTTTCTTTCATCAGGTAAAGCAGATAATCCTGTACTTCCGTATTCGTGATCTTGTCGGGTGACCTCCCAAAATACTTCGCAAGCGCGGCAACAGCCATAACATAAGACTTCTGAGTCCGCTGTGAAAACCTCCTGAGCTGCATCTCACGAATCATCTTCTCCCGTAGTTCCGTCATGCCATACCTCCTTGTTTTTGTGGTTTAGTGAACAGGGAGATATGATACCGTAACTATAGATTATCGAAGGGTATTAATCGGGTGAGCTGTTGCTTAAGGACAATTTGATCAGCAAATTCAAGAGACTCCGCGACAGCGGCTTAGTTCACATACGACTTTCGTAAACAAAATATGTATTGACTTAGATGGATTATTTGTTATTTTCAAGTTTATCCCTCCTTACATACATTGATTCATAAAAGTTCATACTGAAAAACTATGTGATTGATTGGATGTACCTGTCAAGGAGGGAATGATGCCTGAAAGGATTAAGCTGGCGGATCAGATCAGGAATATACTGCGCTGCAAACATTACTCCATCAGAACCGAAAAGACTTATCTCTCCTGGATCAAACAGTCTGTTGTCTTTCATCACATGCGGCATCCCCGAATCATGGGAGTGGCAGAGATCGAAGCTTTTCTCACACACCTGGCCGTGCGCCGAAGGGTCAGCTCCTCCACCCAGAACCAGGCCTTCAATGCCATCCTGTTTCTGTACCGCGATGTTCTTAATATGGAGCTCGATCAGACCATTGATGCCGTGCGGGCTAAAAGACCCCTGCGGGTCCCCGTTGTCATGTCCCGGGAAGAAGTGGCTAAGGTCCTGAGCTTTCTGAAAGGTACCGCCAGGCTCATGGTAAGCATGCTCTACGGCTGCGGGCTCAGGATCACGGAATGCTGTAAGCTCAGGGTCAAGGATGTCGATTTTGCTATGCATCAGATAACCATTTTCGATGGCAAGGGGAACAAAGACCGTGTAGTCATGCTCCCTGAAAAGCTCCTGAGCTTACTGCGTGAACAGATTGATCGGGTCAAAATCGTTCACCAGAATGATCTCAGGCAGGGGTACGGGTCAGTCTTCATGCCGTTTGCGCTTGAACGAAAATATCCCGGGGCTTCACGGCAGTTGGGCTGGCAATATGTGTTTCCCGCGCTCTCAATATCAAAAGACCCGCGCAGCCAGGTAATGAGGCGCCACCATGTCAGTCCCTCATGCATCCAGAAGGCTGTCAGGAAAGCGGGTGAGACAGCGGGAATAATCAAACATTTCGGGTGCCATACGTTCAGGCATAGTTTTGCCACTCATCTGCTTGAAGATGGTTATGACATCCGCACGGTTCAAGACCTGCTCGGACACAAGAGCCTGAACACCACCATGATCTACACCCATGTCATGCAGCGCGGCGCTGGTGCGGTGAAGAGCCCGCTCGACCGCATGGGCTGAAAACGCGCAAACTCCGTCCCATAAGGGTGGATACATGCGGATGTTCCGGGCCCTCCTCTTCATACACTCATACGTGATGCCATTCCATTTCATGGTGCGTTCTTATACTGCATTTATAGCAGGGAGAGGGGAACGTTGTCAAAGGGTTGGATGGTTTGATTCACTCTCTTGACTTCGCTGCCCAATAGATGTTTATACGCGCTATGTTTCTGATCGTTGCAGGCGGGGAGCCGCCGGGTAAAGAGCTGCTTCATGGCCTGGCATTGAAGGCCGACATGATCATTGCAGCGGATAAAGGCGCGCAGTACTGCCTGGACGGCGGCATAACGCCCCGGCTCGTGGTGGGAGACATGGATTCGCTTGACAAAGGCAGTGCAGAAAGGCTTTCCGCATTGGGCGTAGCGATGAAGCGCCTCAATACGGACAAGGACCGGACCGACACGGAGATCGCCCTTGATGAGGCAATAATCCGCGGTGCAAAGCGCGTGGAGATCCTGGGGGCCATCGGTGACCGCATCGACCACACCCTCGCAAACATCCATTTGTTGCGCAAGGCATTGCACCATGGGATCAAGGCGCGGATCACCTCAGAGAACCAGCAGATCTTCCTGGTGGATTCCAGCGAGACAATCGGCAACAGCAAGGGCCGCACCGTGTCATTTCTGCCGCTTACCGAACAGGTGGCGGGTATTTCGCTCAAAGGCTTCCTCTATGAGCTTGAAGAGGCATTCATGGAGATCGGGAAGCCCTATGGCATAAGCAATGTCGTCACGGGCGATCAGGCCTTGGTCAAGGTGGGCAAGGGGATCTTGCTTGCCGTTCTGACCATGGTCTGAATATAAGGTGCATGCTAAGGTAGTGACATGCACAAATGTTGGTGATATCGTAAACGCTGATGCATGGATAAACAAATAAGTAAACAAGGGTAAGGAGGATAACTTGAAGAAGTTCGCGTCATTGATTCTGGTGGTACTGTTCATGATGGTCGGATGTTCCGGGTCGGACAAGGGTGCTTTAGGGAAAGACGGCACTATGGTGGCCAGGGTAGGTGACAAGGTCATCTCCGGCAAGCAGATTGATAAATTCCTTGAAAACCTGCCGCCGCAGGTAAGCTCCCGCTATGGCGCGGCCCGTATCCGCAGGGAGATTGCCGATGGCTTTGTCAACATGGAGATGCTGGCCTGGGAGGCTCATAAACGCGGGATCGACAAGAGGGAAGATGTCAAGCTCAAGATGGAGTTGGTTGTTGACCAGTCACTTGCCCGTGAGCTTGAGGAAGATATCAGGAAGGGCATCACGGTGAGTGATGCCGATACGAAGAAATACTATGATGAGCACCCGGATAAATATGGCGCCCGTACCCGTGTCTTTGCACGGCAGATCATGCTTGCTTCCGAGCCGGAGGCCAAGTCAATTGCTGATAAGATTAAAAAAGGGGGTAATTTCGAAGATCTTGCCAAGCAGTTTTCCAAGGATAAGGAGACTGCACCAAAGGGTGGGGATATCGGGCTTGTTACCCCCGGCAAGCTGGACACGGCGCTGGAAAAGGCGGTCTTCAGCCTGAAAGAAGGCGAGACCAGCCCTATTGTAAAGACTGCAAAAGGGTTTTACATCCTCAAGGCCGACAGGGTGGCATCCAGCAAGGAAAGGCCCTACGACGAGATGAAGAAATCCATTGAGAACCTCATGATACGCGAGAAAGTGAACAAGGCGTTGAGCGATCTCAAGGAAGAGGTAAGGAAGAATGCGAAGGTGGAGGTCAATGAGAAATACTTTGCGCAGTTCAAGGATGCGGCCCCTCAGCCGAATCCGCTTCCAAGGCCTGACGCCGGGCCTGCCGAGTAAGAGGGTATAAGGGGAAAAACTTGGCGCTGTATACCTGGAACGGATACAACGAGAAGGGGAAGGCCTCTTCCGGTATGATGGATGCAGTCTCCATTCGGGAGGCAAAGCTGAAGCTCCGTTCCCAGGGTATGTTTGTGAGTACCATAACCGAAGAGGCCCACGGCCTGGCTAATCCCCTCAAAAACATCTCCATAAGGGGTCTGTTGGACCGCGTAGGGATGGAAGACCTGACGGTAACCACCCGTCAGCTCTCCACCCTCATCGGTGCCTCAATCCCGCTGGTGGATGCCTTGAGCGCCCTTTATGAGCAGACCGATGCACCTGCCATGAAGAAGACCATCGCCCAGGTGAGGGATTCCGTTAATGAGGGGTTGTCCTTTGGCGACGCCCTGGCCCAGCACAAGAGGGTTTTCCCGGAACTGTACGTGAATATGGTGCGTTCAGGTGAGGCGAGCGGCGCCTTGGATGTTGTCTTGCTGAGGCTGGCCGAGTTCATGGAGGGCCAGCATCGCCTCAGGGCGAAAATCGGGGCGGCCATGGTCTATCCGGCTGTCCTGCTTATGATCTCAATAGTGGTGCTCATGTATCTGCTCACGGCAGTGGTCCCCAAGGTGGTGGGCATGTTCGAGAGCATGAAGCAGACCCTGCCGCTGCCCACGAGGATACTCATCGCCATAAGCACCTTCCTCTCATGGACCTGGTGGGTGATTATCCTGGGCATCATTCTTGCCGTTGTCCTTATCATGAAGTGGAGGAAGACCGATCAAGGCGCCTTCAAGTTCGACCGGTTCAGGCTGCGTTTCCCGGTATACGGCACCATCTATAAGAAGGTATCCGTGGCGAGGTTTGCCCGTACTCTGGGCACGCTGCTTTCATCAGGGGTGCCCATCATCGAATCGCTGCGTATCGTCAAGACCGTTGTCCAGAACAGGATCATGGAAATCGCCATTGAGAATTCCATTACCGAGATCATGGATGGTTCCAGCCTGGCCGCACCGCTCAAGAAGTCGGGTGTTTTCCCGCCCATCCTCGTGCATATGGTCAGTGTGGGAGAGAAGAGCGGAAGCCTGGAACAGATGCTCATGAAGGCAGCCGAGTCTTATGAAGGCGATGTCGAGACCACGGTGGCGGGGCTCACATCGGTGATCGAGCCCCTCATGATCGTTATTATGGGCACGCTGGTAGGTTTTGTGGTGCTCTCTATTCTCCTGCCCATGCTGGAGATGAGCACCATCGTACGATAGAAATTCAAGAGGTGAGAGAACATGGTGAGAAATCGAAAAGGATTCACATTAATAGAACTCCTCGTGGTAATTGTCATCCTGAGCATATTGGCCACCTTTGTCGGCATAAGGATTATGGGCAAGCCCGAGGAGGCCCGCCGGACACAGGCCAAGATCCAGATTCAGTCCCTGGAGAATGCGCTCGGGATGTACAAGATGGATAACGGTGAATATCCCACCACCGAGCAGGGGCTCAAGGCCCTGGTGGAAGCACCTACAACCGGCAACATCCCGAAGAGCTGGAGGGCCGGCGGCTATCTTGACAAGAGCCAAGTGCCCAAAGACCCGTGGAAGAATGATTATGTCTATATGTTCCCCGGGGTGAGAAACCCGAACGGTTTTGACCTCTTCTCAAACGGTCCCAGCGGACAGCCTGGCGGAGAAGGGGACAATGCGCAAATCGGGAACTGGGATGACGAAGCTCAAGGGGCACAGTCTGGAAAGAAGTAAAAAAGGCTTCACCCTTATAGAGTTGATGATCGTGCTGGTGATCATCGGCATTACGCTGGGCTACATCGGTCCGCGGATCTTCAACAGCTTGTCCACTTCCAACATGGACCGGGCGGTAAGGGATATAACGACCATGATCCAGGTAGGCAGGTCCTCGGCCATTACCCAGCATAAAACCTTTTTCATACGGTTCGATCTGGACAATGATAAAATAGCACTCTATCCAATGCCCGAGACATCCGGGGTGGTACCCCAGATGCTTAAAGAGAGGAAAATGCCTGATGGGGTCGTATTGAAAGGCATCAAGTCGCCGTATCAGTCCGAAAAGGATAATGGCGAGATGGATCTGAAGATTTCCACCGAGGGTGTGGTCGAGCAGGGGGTGATATATCTTGATGGCGCCCTTGGGACGACGTACACCCTTGTAGTGAAACCTTTTTCAGGGACGCTCAAGTTCTATGACCACTATGTGGAGATATCCTATGGATAAAGGGTTCACCCTGTTGGAGGTGCTCGTTGCGCTGGTTATCTTAAGCATCACCTTCCTATGGCTTCTGTCTGCGGAGAACCAGGGAATCGATATGGCCATAAGGTCGCGCTTCCTCACAACCTCAAGCCTTCTCGCCCAGGGGCGTATAGCCGATGTCACCTCGGGGATACGCACCGTTTCTCCAGGCGATAGCCAGGGGGATTTTGGCGATGACTATAAGGGGTATACCTACTCGGAAACGATTGAAACCACCCCATTGACCGATTACCTCAAATACACCCTGAGCGTGAAATGGGGCGGGACGGGGAGTCCCCTTGAGACGGAATTCATCACTTTTCTCTCTACGAAATAAGGGCTTCACCCTCCTGGAACTGCTGCTGGCAATAGCTATTACAGCGGTTGTTATAACAATCGTAAACTTCGCCTTTTTTCAGTCCAACAAAAACATCGAAGCCGTCCGGACACAGCGGGAGGCTTACCAGACTGTCCGGATCGTCATGGACAGGATGATAAAGGACTTGACCTGTGCCTACATACCTTCACCCTCGCTCAGACCCACTATGACAGCCCTTGAACAATCCATGTACCGGTTCGTGGGGACTGATGACGACAGCAACGGCATTGATAAGGACACCCTTTCATTCACCACGACGACGGACATCGGGTTTTCAAAGGTACCGGGCGGGATCTGCGAAGTGACCTATTATCTCAAGGAGATGGAGAATAAGAAGGATGTCTTCACCCTCATGCGCAGGGAAGACCCTACCCCCCATTTTGGGGCCACCACGGGGGGCAGCGAAATGGAGCTCGCAGACGGCGTTCTGGGAATGAATATCATCTATATCGATGATTCAAACCAGGAGGTAAAGGAATGGGACCTTTCCAGGAAGCGGACCCTGCCGAAACAGGTGAGGGTGACGCTCACCTTTGAGGCCGGCAAGGATAAGCTGACCTTTACAGGAACAGCGGCCCTGCCGCTGTACGGCATCAAATTGGTGCCCCCGCAGGGTTAACCTAAGCATGGTGAGACTTAAAGACAAAAGAGGGGTCGTCCTCATCTTAGTGCTGTGCATGGTAGCGCTGTTTTCCGCCATGATCATCACCTTCAGTTCCGACGAGGGCCTCGATATCGAGCTGGCCTATAACTTCCACGACTCCATCCAGGCACAATACATCGCCCTGGCAGGTGTGGAGGCCGCCAGGGCCATCCTTGTCCAGGACGATCCCAGCCATGACTCCCTTGATGAAAAGTGGGCCGAATTCCCGGTATATGCCGCCACTGCCTCCACCTACCTGAACGGTGCACAACTCACCGGTACCATTACGGATGAATGCTCCAAGTTTGACCTGAACAGCCTGGCTATTAAAGACAGCTATACTGAATTAAGGAAACAGCAGTTCCAGAGACTTTTTACCCTGCAGAATATCGATATCACCCAGGAGGAGCTCGATGACCTGACCAATTCCGTTATCGATTGGGTGGATATTGACAGCGAGGTTACCATGGGAGGCGCTGAGGATGAATACTACCTGTCGTTAGAGCCTCCGTACCATTGTAAGAACGCACCCATGGACAGTATCGAGGAGATACTACTGGTAAAGGGAATGAAGAGCGAGTATTTTTTCGGCACCGAAAATTATGAAGGCATCAGAAACTATGTGACGGTGGGTCCCGTGAGCTCCGGTGGAAAGATCAACATCAACACCGCATCCGAGATGGTGCTCAAGAGCATATCTGAACATTTCAACGAGGACGTGGTGAGCAGCATTATTGCGTGCAGGCCGTTCACTGCCCATAATTTCTCCTGTGCCCATGGCCTTGATTTTTCAGATGCATCGGACGAAAGCAAATGGATTAATAGCATTCTTGATATAAAGAGCTCACGCTTTTCAGTAGATGTAAAAGGTGTTATGCCTTCAGGGGCGCAGGTTAATGTGAAATCTATACTGGAACGCATTAACAATAATGTGCGAATAGTGTATTATAGGATTCACTGAGGTGGCATGAGAACTGTCATTACGAGGAAAACATTAGGTGTCTGCTGGGATGATCGCCAGGTGCAGGGGTGTATTATCCGCTCCGGGATAGCGGATACCGCTATAGAAAAGCTTATGCGCATCCCCCGTGAGCTGAACCCGGCCCTTAGACCTGTCCATACAATCTCCGAAGACCTGAAATCATTTATCCGGCAGCTCGGAGGGGAAGCAGAGACTTGTGTGACCTGCCTGGACGAACCCGAGATCATGTACCGGACACTCTCAAGGCCCTTTTCCGACCGCAAGAAGATCACCGACACCATCGGTTCCGAGGTGGAGACCTTGCTCCCAACCATGGATTCCAGGCTGGTGGTGGATTTCGTACTGCTGGGGAAGGACAAGGGTGGATCGCATATCATTCAGTCGCTCAGTGCGCGCACGACATCGGTGCAGAACCTCGTTACGGTTTGCAAGAATGCCGGTCTTGACCCGGAGATCGTAGACTGTCCCAGCGCGGCAATAGCTGCAGGGGCAAGGGCTTTGCTCGAGCTTCCGGACGATAAGATTCTCGTTGTCGTGCATATGGGGTGGTCGGAAACCTCTGTGGCAGTCCTTATGGGCAAGACCATTAAATACATCGGCGCATTGCCCTTGGGGTTTGAAAGGGTCGTCGTTTCGGATATCCTTCAAGATGCACAGGCAACTGCAGCGCTTATTGAAAAGATGCAATCAGGGACAATAGAGCCGGGTGAGCGCCTCACAAGCCTTTTCCGGGAGATCTCCATCATGCTTGAGAAGAGCGGTGAGCGTCAAGGCGAGCAGGTCTTGCTGGCCACCGGATACGCGCGTCTCATCAAAGATTTTTCTCAAAAGGCGCAAGATTCACTGGGTATGAGCGTTCTTGACCCAACGCTCAAAGGTATTCAGTTCGAAGGGTCCATGGATGACCTCCTGTCCGGTTTCCTGAGTGCGTCTTTAGCTTGCAGGGGCTTTGATGAGACGGATGAGACCAATTTCCGCCAGGGCGAACTCGGCTTGACCAAACACATGAAGAAGCTGAAGGGCTATGCAGGTCCATGGGTCAAGGCCGCACTCGTGCTCCTGGTGATCTGGATCTTCGGGCTTGTCCTGGATGTCTTTCTCCTGGCGAGGACAAATGCCGGCCTCACCAGAAAGATCAATGTCGAGTTTGCATCCGTCATGCCCAAGGGAACCCCTATGGTGGACCCGATCAAGCAGATGGAGCAGCAACTAGGGAGACTCTCAGGGAAGTCCGGAGCCTTTGACGGGGAGGCGGCCGATTCGCCCCTTGAAATCCTCAAGGACTTAAGCACGGGTATTCCTGCAACCCTTGACGTTGTTTTTGATTCCATCAATATCGAACAGGACAGCATTACGCTCTCGGGCAGCACAAACAGCTATAATAATGTGGAGCAGATGCAGGCGGTAATTGCAAAGCTGCCGTATGTGAAAGAGGTGAAGATCGTCTCTGCAAATGTGGATAAAACCGATCAGAAGGTGAAGCTGAAGCTCGTATGCAAAAAATAAAATTCAAGATACCTATCAGGGTTGATACCCGCAAGCTCAAAGAGCTTGCATTGCCCGTAGAACAGGCCCTTGGCAGGGCCCTCGACTACCTGGCCGGGCTGGCCCCCAGGGAGCGGCTTATCGTCATCGGCGGGGCGGTTTTTGTGAGCGTGTTCATTCTCCTGGCCGGCATAATCGGTCCGCTCATACACTATAAGTCAAACCTTGAGAAATCCTTTGTAGCCAAAGATGCCCAGCTGAGGAAGATCTATACCATGTCGGCCGGCATCAGAGGGCTTCAGGCCTCTTCCGCTTCCAGCGCCCTCTTGGGAAACAAACAGTTCACCCTGTTCGGCTACCTGGAAGAACTCTCCGTCCAACTTAAGATCAATGACCGGATCGAGTACATGAAACCCATCACCGATACAACCGAGGCTACCCGCGAATCCGTAGAGGTAAAGATCAGGGGGCTCTACCAGGAAGACCTCATCGGCCTGCTCTTCGGCATTGAGAACACCGATCACCCGGTAAAGGTCAAACGGCTGAATCTGAAAAAAATGGATAAAGAAGGGAATCTCGACGTAACATTCCAGGTGGTCTCCTATGGCTGATGCTGCGGAGCGGTATCGCATACTCATAAAGATCGGGCTCGGTCTGTATGCGGCTCTGTGCCTGGTGATATTCATCTGGATACGCTTCTCTTATGACTCCATAAAATACAAGGTTGAAGAGGCCTTGACGAATGTCATGGGAAACCAGGTCACGCTCGGCCATATAAAACCCAACTTCCTGTGGGGTTTTACAATAGACTCCATGGAGATCAAGGGTGTTCCGGTTGCCAAGCGCCTCACCATCTCGCCGAAACCGTGGGACATCTTCAGGGGCAGCCTCGGCTTCGGATTTCATGCCGACCTGGCAGCCGGTACGACGGATGGGCACATGATGCTCCCCTTCAGAAAAGACAAGACCCCCATGAATATCACGGTTGACATGACGAATGTAGATCTGTCGGGGCTCTCAAAGGTTTTTCCCCCGAACTTGACTCCCAAGGGGATCGTGAGCGGGGAGCTTAACCTCATCACACTGCGCAATTCCCTTGACAAGGCTACGGGAAACCTTGCGCTCACCTGGAAGAAAGGCACCTTGCCGCTCGGTATGGAGTCACTCCCGTTTGATTCATTGATCTTCGATAACCTGGATTTTGACGGCCGCATAGATAAGGGCCTTTTGAACCTCGAAAAGGCTGACTTCACCGGTGAGTTTTCAGGGACCATGAACGGGAGTATAAGGTTTTCAAGTGAGATGAAAAGGTCAAGGCTCGCCATTACCGGCGAACTCAACCTCCCGGAGTCAATAAAAAAGTCCCTTGGCCCTGAATATGACTCTTCAGGCCAGGGAAACAGGTTCAGCCTCAGGGGAAGCATTGAGAGGCCGAGGTTCCGCATGCTGAGCACAAACGGCAGGCAGATGCCGGCCGGCCCGGTACAGGATGACAATACGAACCCACAGCCGCAACCTTCTCCCCTTGAACGCCGGCAGACAGAGCGCTTGAAACAGGAACCAGCGTCACCAACCCAGCCGAGCGCATCCATTGACCGGCGCATGCCGGACAGAAGGGTTCCCGATGAGATGCAAAACGAAAAGGAACCGGAACCAGAGGGGCAATGACATGAGCAATCAAAACGAATTCAAAAAGCATTTTCCCCAGGCCATAAGGCTGTCCTGGGAGGAAGTGGAGGAACTTCTCTGGAAGGTCTTTCTCGACATGAAGGGCCAGGGCTATGATCCGGATGTCGTTATCGGCGTGGCGAGGGGAGGACTTGCCCCTGCCCGTATCCTTATGGATTACCTTCAGAAGAAATATATCTGCACCTTTCAGATGGGGCATTGGGATGGCGAGGCGTCTTTAAGCGAGAAGCCCAAAATCGTCTTTCCGCTGCCTGATGTTGATCTCACACTTAAGCGTGTACTGGTAGTTGACGACGTATCCGATGAAGGCGGAACTTTAGAGGAGGTAGTGTCATACCTTGCGCCACGGGTTAAGGAAATCCGTACGGCTGTCCTGGTGAGCAAATCGGATTCACGCCTGAAAGCGGACTTCTGCTCCAAGACCATGGGTGAGTGGAGGTGGGTTATGTTCCCCTGGACAAAGCATGAGGACCTCCTCTCTTTTACGGAAAAGGCCCTCCAGCTCACGGGCGGGGCGAGTGTGGAGGACATCATCAGGGTGTTACAGGATGCCATGGACATCGAGATTGCAAGACACGAGATCGAACAGGTGTTATCCGACATGCATCTATCCCGGGAGGTTACCGAGGACACTCATAAGATATGGACGTTGATATAGCAAGACTGGGGGCTATCCTCTCTCCGTATTTCGTGTTGATAAAAGATTCGGGGGTTGAATATGTCAGTGACGGCCTTGCAAAGAGGCTGGGCGTCATGGGCGAGCAGCTTAAAAAGAACCTGGAAGAAATGCCCGAGCTCTTTACGTCCGTGCAACATGTGCCGGGTACTGTCTCGCTGACCTCGGCAAACTCGGAAGCGAACAGATTTACCTGCACATCCATATCCCTTGATAGCTGCCGTGTGATAGCCTTTTGTGAAGAATTGCCGAAACACAAGCCCATCATGGAGTATGCCGACCGCGACACCTTTGTCCGCATGTTTACCACTGCTCATATGGGGTGCCTCGTTGTTGATGAAGGGAGGGTAGTTTATACCAATGATTTTCTCTGCTCGCTGTTAGGGCTCAAATATGAACAGGTGCTCGGCAGCAATGTTATAGAACTCATTTCCAAGGATAGCAGGCCTGAATTCATCAGGGCTTGCCAGCGATGGTATGATCTTGATGGTACGACCGGTGATGTCTATGAGATCATGTTAACCTCAGAGCGTAGTACACGTCTTCATTTTATGGCCAAAGGGGGGTGGCTTGCGAGAGGATCGAGGCAACTGGTCTGGATAATCCTTAATGACATAACCGAGAACGATAAGCTCAAGCGGTCATTGAAGGAAGAGCGGCAGAAATACTCCGAGCTGTTCGACAAGTCACCCGCCGGCATTATGTACATCAGCCCAAGGGGCAAGATCATCGATTGCAACGATTATGTTGCTGCAATCATAGGATACCCAAAGGACCAAATCAATGGGAGCCTGTTTACCAAGTTCGTCACCCAAGACCAGGCCGAGGTTCTCAGGGGTGATTTCAGCAATCTCTTTATAAACGGCGCCGAGATCAAGAAACGCGAATGCGTCATCAATACTTCCAGCGGCCAGACCGTGTACATTGAGTACAATGCCCAGGTGATCTCCAGAAGAGGACACCCAGCAAAGGCGCTGATGATGCTGAATGACGTGACGGACAAAAAGGCCCTTGAGCTGGAATTGCTGGAAAAGAATTCAGAGATGGAGCGCACGCTGTGGGATATGGCCGAGGTGAAAGATGCGCTTGAGGCCCGTGCCGGCGAGCTCAACAAGGCCTCGGAAGACCTCAAACTCCTCAATGAAAAGCTCAACCTGCTCTCCATCACCGACGGGCTCACCGAGGTCTACAACCACCGTCATTTCCAGGACCGTCTCTATGAAGAGATTGAGCGCCTTAACCGGCAGAAGGACGGCGTGCTTTCTCTGCTCATCCTTGACATCGACGATTTCAAGCGCTTCAATGACAGCTATGGCCACCAGTGCGGGGACATAGTGCTCAAGCAGATCGCAGGGTTGTTAAAGGGCTCGATTCGTACTATCGACATCCTGGCGCGTTATGGAGGCGAGGAGTTTGCCATCATCCTGCCCAACTCAAATACCGAGCAGGCGGTTATCGCTGCTGAGAGAATCTGCCAGACCATACGCTCAACGCCGTTTTCCTATGGAGCTGCCGTAAATGCCAAGGTCACGGTGAGCATCGGGGTAGCGACCATAACAAGCAACCAGCCGGAAAAGGCTGAGCTTGTCAGGAAGGCCGACAGCGCAATGTATGCAGCCAAGGCAAAATGGAAGGACAGGGTAGAGGTTTGGGAAGAGGACTGAGCATTTCCTTTGACCTTGATGGGACCTTGACCGACCCGGCCTTTGTAGATGGCGTCTGGAATGAGGGCCTTCCGAGGCTCGTGGGCAAGAGCCGCGGCATTGTCCTGGAAGAGGCTCTTAAGCTCTGTATGGATGCCTACCGTAGCGTTGGGGAGGCATCGATTAAGTGGTACCGGCTTTCCCATTGGCTCGACCACTTCGGATTAAGCCATGTCGACGAAGAAGAGCTCATTAAAGGCTTCGTTCCCCGTATCAAGATCTTCGAGGATGCCTTGAGGGCGGTTACTCACTTCAAGCACAAGGGCTATCCGCTTATACTGTTTTCCAATGCGCCGAGACCCTTTCTGGACAAAGAGGTGCATTACTGCTCCCTTGAAGGCTGTTTTGACACCATCGTCTCCCTGCCTGACGATTGGGGCATGGTGAAGTCCCAGGGTGAAGCCTTCATGCGCCTGAAGTCATACGTCAATAGTGAGCTCGTCCATGTGGGAGACCATATTCTCTTTGACTGCGAGGTCCCCAGGGAGGCAGGAGTAAAGGCATTTCATATCTGGAGGGGAAAGGGCCCCCGTCTTCACGATTCGCTTGAGAGCCTTGATGAGTTCGTGGACAGGATACTTTGTGGCCAGGTTCATCCCTGAACGCCTTATCTTAGAAATTCCGGCTTGACAGGTACTGAGGGTACTGTTTTGATAACACCATGACATGGCGGCCGGTTTCGTGTTTTGCGGTTTCAGCCCTTATGCATGCCCTTGTATTGATAATACCCCTTGCGATCATGACGGTGCCCTTTCACCCGCTATCCCCCAAGGAGGATGTCCTTGAGGTAAATCTTGTAGCGGCAACTGTTCAGGATAAAGGTCCTACGGAGGTGCAGGGCCCTGCCGAAGTACAGGCTCGCGGGGAGGTGAAACCAGAAGCCTCTCATCAAACCATTGATGAGGTGAAAAAGCCCGATGCCCAGGCCGAAGAGGCAATGAGTTTTGTGACCGACCGCAAGGTGGCTGTGAGTTACCTGGACCGTCTGAAGACCAAGATATTCCTTGTGTGGAAATATCCTGAGGAAGCCATCCGGATCGGACAGCAAGGCGATGTGAGCATCTCGTTCGTATTGAACAGAAAGGGAGAGCTCATGGATATAGGGGTACTTAAGGGCTCCGGTTCCCGCAGCCTCGATAAGGCTTCGATAACAGCCGTCAGACAGGCGAACCCATTCGGGCCCTTACCTGATGATATGAGCAACGAGCCGCTGAAAATAACAGGCCATTTCCGCTATGTGCTCGATTAGGTAAGGGAAAGTTATTTATAAGGCGTAAAGTCAACCCCTCGCAGCTTGCCGCGTTCATCGAACCAGGCCTCTTCGGTAATCGGCGGAGGAACGATCTTATCGTGGTCTTTTCGTACAAGGCTGATGGCCTCCACCGGGCAGGTGCTGATGCATAACCCGCAGCCTATGCACTTTTCCGGGGTGATATGGTATGCCTGGTCACCTTCCTCTATGGCCGCCACCTGACAGCGCTCCTGGGCGCAGATGCCGCAGGCGATGCATGTATCCGGATCGATCTGGGCGTAATAGTGCGAGTTAACCACATCCCAAGCCGGTATGCCCAGCTGGTTTATCGACCGCAAAGGCCCGCAGCAACATTTGCAGCAGTTGCAGATAAAGAACTGGCCGTTCTGGAGGTTGTTGGTCATGTGTACGAGCCCCGCTGTTTCCGTCTTTTTCAGCAGCTCATACGCCTCACCCTTGGTGATCACGCGGCCTATGGGTGACTTGTCGAACACCCCGGGCACCGGCGCCATGGCAAGGCATACCTCTAACGGCCTGTCGCACGGCTTACCCACTAAGGCATTCTCTTTTTTGCAGATACACTCGTTTACCAAGAACGATTGACTTTTCTCGATGAGTGCGGAAACTCTCTCATAAGGCAGGGCCTCCTGGGCCGGGGAGATAGTCTCTTCGATAGGAAGTATCTGCATGAGCTGGGGTTTGTTTGTAAAAAACTGCATCCCGTACAGAGGCATATACTGCTCGGCCAGTTCGGCCATTTCCTTGTCGATGCGTCCGAGCTGAAATTCGTAGACACCGAATATAAAGGGCAGCATCTTGAAATACCAGGTATCCCCGAATGGGAGTGCAAAGAGTTGCCCGTGTTGCCCCATGGTTATCAACCTCTCCAGAAGGCCTTCCAGGGGGCGCCCCGTGCGCCGGGCAACCTGTTCGGCAGTCTCGAAGGTCAGGCGCATATCACAGAAGAGGTCGGCCTCTTCAGGCAGGAAAATCTTTTTCAGCAAGGCGATCTCCACACCGTTGTCCGTGGCAGGGAACCCGTTGGGCAGGGTATCCAGGACCTTGGCTAACCTCTTATAGACCTCATCTTGTGAACTCATCGTTGTGCCTCCTTTATTTCTTTTTTGGTGACCTTGCCCTTTCCCCGGTTATGATGAGGCCCCCTGTATCCATGAGAAAATGGGTGATTTCCTGTTCCGTCATGGGGTCGATGACGTAATTGTTGATGAGCATGGCCAGGCCATGGGAAAAGACCCACATCTTGTTCAGCACCTCTTTTCTCTGCCCGGTGGACAGCCCGGTCATGATCTCTTCATGCTCGAGCCTGTCCATGAGGACATCGAATACATACCCGCGGTATTTCTTCTGCCTTTCCCGGTCATCCTCCTGGCCGGGTTGTTTGTAATACATCATCCTGAAGAGTTCCTTCTCCTCCTGGGCGAACATCACATAGCCCACCCCCATATCGAGAAATCCGAACCTTGACCATTTTTTGGTCTGGTACGAGATGAGTACATCGCTCGCCCTTTTGGCAATCTCGTCCTCGAGGTTCTTCATGGATTTCAGAGCTGAATAGATGGGCATGGTGGAAGCCCCGAGATCCTGGGCGATTGCCCGGGCAGTGCATTTGCCCCATCCTTGTCTGCGGATCACGTTGAACGCCGCTTCAATGATATCCGCTGTGCTGAATTTCTTTTCCGGCATGAGAACGTCCTTAATAACAGTTGTTATATAACAACTGTTATTTATTGTCAAGAAAAAGACGATCAACCCGTTTTCCTGTATACCACCTGATCGGTCTGAGCAGGGGCGATGGCGGCCAGACTGCATTTTTCAGGGTGCTTTCCCGTTACGCCGGCATAGAAGGAGCAGATCTCCTGCATGTCGGCCTCGATATCCCCTGTAGGTATCACTGTGGGCCCGATGCCGCCCGCCTTCCGCCCATAGTCGACGAACCCCAGCACAATGGGGACATGTGCGCCTGCTGCAATATGGTAAAACCCGGTCTTCCAGTAGCTCACCTTGTTGCGGGTGCCCTCAGGGGGCACAATGATGACCAGGTTATCATGTGCGTTAAAGACATCAATAGTACTTGCCACTACATTATTCGTCGTGGACCGGTCGATGGGGATACCCCCCAGCCAGCGCATGAGGGAGCCGAAGGGCTTATTGAAGAGTGAACGTTTGCCCATCCAATAGACCTTGGTCTTTAGGGAGAAGGCCAGGAACATGGTAATGGGGAAATCCCAGTTGGAGGTGTGGGGCGCGGCGATCATGACGCACTTGGGAATATCAGGCATTTGACCTTCGCAACGCCAATTAAATGCCTTCAGGTATGCACGGGAAATCCAATAGAGGACGGTCCTGATAACAGGGGTGTCAAACACGGTATAATGCATGGTGCTCCAATCTCGCGGTGCTTAAATATGATTGTAATTGTGGTTGCATATCATAAATACCGGTAAACCCGTGTAAAACTAGTGTGAATAGGGTGGGGTGGCTGAAATCTGAATTGTTCTATCAGGGCACCTCCCTTTCACAAAAGATTTGTGTTTTAGTTGCAACAGTAGGCAATGAATTGTAAGAAGACACAGATTTAAAGAATGTCCGGGGGATGCCGTTCTAAAGCTGCGACCGTTCCGGGACACCCAAGGCAATAGTAGTATGGTATGATACTTGCTTAATCAGGGTATGACTGTTTGTCCCTTATCTGATCATTACCGCATCACAATAATAGGGAGAAAATGAGAAAAGTTAATAAATATTTATATATTCCAGCCATGGTGTTTTTATTCATTACAAGTGCAACATGGTTTATACCGGTTGATGTATTCGGAACAAATGGGGATGACAACAGTCGTTCATTGTCTATAGACCCTGAGTTCAAGCCTCGGTTAGGCAAATACTTTTATAATGTTAATTTTAACAGTGTGAATATCGGTAATGCAAATATAACAATTGATCGTGATGGAGATCTCTATAAGGTGCAGGTCAAGGCCCAATCCATCGGTCTGGTAGATAGTCTGTACAGACTTCGTTACAGGGGGGAAGCCATTATGGGAACCGATCCTCTGTCTCCGGTTGAGACGAAGATGCAGCAAGAGGTGAGATCCACGGAAAAGGACACGACCATGAAATTTCAAGATAACGGTACAATTAGAACCGTAGAGAAAAAATCGGAAAATGGTAATACGGTTACCTATGATGTGCATAAGATTCAAACAGATAGGTTTACCATGGATCCGTTTTCCGCAACTTATCTGGTGCGAGGGCTTGACTGGAAAGTCGGGGTGGAGAAGGTCTTCGATGTTTATCCGGGAAAATACCAGTATGAGTTGCGGCTTAAGTGTGACAGTCTGGTTACTATTGATATCATTGGTGAGAAGCGCAAGGCCTGGGTCATTATTCCCACGGTGACAAACCTTGACCCGGAACAAAGGGCAGAGGCATTAAAAAAGAAACCGATGAATACGAAGATATATGTTTCTGCCGATGAGCTTAAGGATGTGCTCAAGATCGAAGCCAGCCATACATTGGGGAACTTCAGGGTCCTTATGGTAAGGTTTGATCCTGCGGTGGAAGCGCCCAAAGAAGTTGCCCCGATCAGTAAGGAAGTAAATGTCCCGGCCGGTCAAGTGGATATCAAGGGTAAGGGTGAAGATGTACCAAATAAACCGGAAGGGACACCTGAAAGTAATTGAAGATCCGTCGTCTGCTTAAACCTTATTGAATACCATGCTTCAATCAGGGCATTTCTTGGGTCATAGTATTTTCTTGTCCTCAGCTCAATGTTACCCTCGTAGGACTGACAATCATCGTTGATCATATGATATTGTAAAGGACTTATTGGTGACTATATTGGACATGTAAAGGAAGGACTTGCAAACAGAGTTTGGTAGAGGGGCATATGACTATGAGCGATAAGAAAAAATTAAAGTCACAGCTCATAAGCGAGCTTGCCGCGATGCGTCAGCATATGGCCGAGCTGGAAAGAATCACATACGAGCAGAGGTCAGCCGGAGAGGCCCTTCGCTCAAGTGAGGAGCGTTATCGGGCCGTGGTGGAGGACCAGACTGAGGTCATCACCCGATTCAAGGCCGACGGGACCATAACGTTCGTGAATGATGTATTCTGCCGTTTCTTCGGAAAGAAGCAGGAGGAACTTGTCGGCCACAGCTGGCACTCGGAGGCAGTCGTCGAGGACATACCCATGATCGAGCAGAGATTGAGGACCTTGTCTCTTGACAATCCGGTCGTGGTGATCGAGAACCGTGTCTACTCCGGAACAGGCCACGTCCGCTGTATGCAGTTCGTCAACCGCGGTTTTTTCGACGCAGAGGGTCTGCTGGTGGAGACCCAGGCCGTGGGCCGGGACGTCACCGAGCGCAAGCGGGCCGAAGAGGCGTTGCGGGCTGCTTCGCTTTATTCACGCAAGCTCATAGAAACCAGCCTTGATCCTTTGGTTACCATCAGCTCAGGAGGGAAAATCACTGACGTCAACACAGCCACTGAGAAGATTACCGGCATGAGCCGGGAGGGGCTCATCGGGAGTGATTTCGCGGATTACTTCACCGAACCCGAAAGGGCCCGTGCAGGATACTTGAAGGTATTTGAACAGGGGCAAGTCATTGATTATCCGCTTACCATTCGCCATACATCAGGCGCGGTTACCGAGGTGCTCTATAACGCTTCCGTCTACCGAAATGAACAAGGCGAGGTTAACGGTGTTTTCGCAGCGGCCCGCGACATTACAGGGCGCAAACGGACGGAGGAAGCGCTGCGGGCGAGCGAGCAGAAATACCGGACGCTCTTTGAAGAGTCTTTCGATGGCCTCTTTATTACTTCCCCTGCCGGAAAAATCCTCGACATGAACAAAAAGGGTATCCTGATGTTCGGTTATGACACAAAAGAGGAAATCTTGAACCTTGATTTGGAGCGGGATGTCTATGCCTGTCCTCCGGATAGAGAGTGGATACTGGCCATGGTCAGTGCGCAGGGTACCGCCGAATATGAGGTAGTCGTCAAGAAAAAGAGCGGCGAACAGATGATGACGCACTGCTCTTTAACCGCGGTAAGAGAAGAACAGGGCGTGATTACGGCCTACCGGGGCATCATCCGCGACATCACCGAGCGCAAGCGGGCGGAAGAGGCATTGCGCTCTGTCTCGCTGTACATGCGCAGTCTGATAGAAGCAAGCCTTGATCCGTTTGTGACCATCAGTCCAGACGGTAAGATCACCGATGTGAACCAGGCAACCGAGTCGGTTGCAGGTGTCCCACGCGAGCGCCTGATCGGCAGAGATTTCTCCGACTATTTCACCGAACCTGAAAAAGCCAGAGACGGATACCACACAGTGCTGGTAGATGGCTTGGTAAGGGATTACCCGCTCACGATTCGGCATACGTCAGGCAAAACAACCGATGTACTGTACAATGCGACGGTTTACAGAAACGGGTCAGGAGAAATGCAAGGCGTTTTTGCGGCCGCGCGTGACGTTACCGAGCGCAAGCGGGCCGAAGAAGCGTTGCGACAGTCGGAGCGCAGAAAGACGATCCTGAACCGGATCGCAAACGTCTTTCTCACCGTCCCGGACGTAGAGACATACGGTGAGGTGTTGACAATCGTTCTTGATGAAATGGAAAGCAAGTACGGCGTTTTTGGGTTCATTGCGGACAATGGGGACCTGGTCGTACCAAGCATGACCAAAGAAATATGGTGTGATTGTCAGGTCCCTAACAAGACAATTGTCTTTCCATCAACTACCTGGGGCGATAGTATTTGGGGAAGAGCGATCAGAGAGCAAAAGACTTTCTACTCCGATGGCCCCTTTCATATACCGGATGGCCACATTCACATTAACAGTTTTCTCACGGCACCGATTGTCTTTGGAAACAAGACCATAGGGTTGCTTTCCGTTGCCAATCGAGTACGAGGTTATACCGAAGAGGACAAGGACTTGCTGGAGAGCATTACCCATTACATCTCCCCCATTCTCAACGCGCGGTTACAAAGAGACCAGCTAGAAAAGGAGCGCAAACTGGCGGAAGACGAAATCCACAAACTCAATCAGGAACTAGAACAGCGCGTAGCCGAGCGCACCGCGCAACTCAAAGCGGCGAACAATGAACTGGAGGCTTTTGCCTACTCGATCTCGCACGACCTGCGCGCGCCGCTGCGCCATATCGACGGCTTTCTGGAATTGCTCCAGGAGCGGATCGCGGCGACACTGGACGAACAGAGCCGGCACTATATGGCAACCATCTCCGACTCGGCAAGGCGCATGGGCATGTTGATTGACGACCTTCTCTCCTTCTCCCGGATGGGGCGTTATGAGATGTCCAAATTTCAAGTTGACCTTGGGGTTCTGGTCCAGGAGGTCATCAGGGAATTAGAGCCGGAGACACATGACAGAGCCATCCATTGGCGCATCGAAGACCTTCCAGTGGTCACCGGGGATCGCGCCATGTTGCGGATCGTGCTGGTCAATTTGATATCGAATGCACTGAAATTCACCCGGCCGTGTCCGCAACCGGAAATCGAGATCGGCTGTCTGCCAAGCCGGGAAACACAGACGACAGTATTCGTACGCGATAACGGCGTGGGCTTTGATATGAAGTATGCCGACAAACTCTTTGGCGTCTTTCAACGCTTGCACCGCACCGATGAATTTGAAGGCGTCGGGATCGGCCTGGCAAATGTTCGCCGGATCATCAAACGGCACGGCGGCAAAACGTGGGCTGAAGGGCAACTCAACCAGGGCGCCACGGTTTATTTTTCACTTCCCCAGCCTAATCAGTAGGGAGCATAACCATAGAAAAACGCAGACGCATTCTTCTTGTGGAAGATGATCACGGTGGTCTTTTATCGTCATTCGGAAGGAGGTGGATATGGTGGACCAGATAGTCCGTGTCCTGCACCTGGAAGATAATGCAGCTGATGCAGAGCTCGTCCACGCGACGCTCGAATCGGTCGGCATCTCCTGTGAGATCACCCCTGTCCAAACGCGGGAAGAATACAGTGATTCCTTACGTAAGGGTGGATACGATATAATTCTCGCAGATTATCGGCTTCCGGGGTATGAGGGCATGTCGGCACTGCGGCTGACACAGGAACTATGTCCCCATATTCCCTTTATCTTCGTCTCCGGAACCATGGGCGAGGATGCTGCGATCGAGGCTCTTACCGAAGGCGCGACGGATTATGTGCTCAAACAGAAGCTTTCACGTCTTGCCCCGGCGATCAAACGGGCGTTATACGAGGCTGAGAACCAACGGGAGCGCAAGCGAGCAGAGGAACGACTCGCCAAACTGAACGAGCGCTTTCTCATGTTTGGGGCCGATCCGCTCGCCAATATCAACCTGCTTGTTGCTCTTTGCGGAGAGTTGATGGGTGCCACGTGTGCGCTCTACAACCGCCTCCAGGGTGATATGCTCTGTTCTCTCGGACAGTGGAATACTCCTCAGGGTTATCGGTCTACCGATCTTCCGGAGGGACACATCTGCTATGATGTCATCAACTCCACTAACGATAGTATTGTTTTCATCAGTAATCTGCAGGACTCACCCTATGCCCGGACAGATCCCAACGTCCGACTGTACCAGCTGAAAACGTACATTGGTAAGGCAGTGAAATTCGGAGGCGAAAACGTCGGTTCCCTATGTATCGTGTTTCAACATGATGTCATTCCAAGCGATAATGATATGCATTTGATGGACCTCATCGCATCGGCAATCGGAGTAGAGGAGGATCGCAAACGGGCGGAAGAAGCGCTGCGGGAGAGTGAGGCCAAGTACCGGGCCCTGACGGAAAAGATTAACGACGTAGTCTGGACAATGAATATCGATCGAACCCTTACCTATATCAGCCCTTCTGTCGAAAAGGCCCTGGGCTATACCCCGGAGGAACTGATAGGGCACAATGCAGGAGAAATCCTGACTTCTGAATCTCTTGCTCATGCCATGGAAATACAGGGAAAAGAGCTGGACCGTGACGGACAGGAAGGGGTTGACCCGTACAGGTCCGTTTTGTACGAGATAGCATATAATCACAAAAACGGCTCAATCGTCTGGTTTGAAAACGTTGCAAGCGCCATCCGGGACGATCGTGGACGGATCATAGGGATCCAAGGTGTATCCCGCGACATCACCGAGCGCAAGCGAGCGGAGGAGGAGAAGGCGAAGCTTGAGTCCCAAAGCCGGCAACTCCAGAAGGCCGAAAGCCTGACCCGTATGGCCGGGGCCATAGCCCATCACTTCAACAACCAGCTCCAAGCAGTGATAGGTAACCTGGAACTGGCCATGGTGGACTTGCCACGGGGTAAGGACCCTGCCGAGAGTCTTATCGCAGCCATGCTGGCAGCCGGCAAGGCAGCTGAGGTGAGCGGATTGATGCTGGCCTATCTTGGACAAACGCCAAGCAAATTTGAGCCGTTGGATCTTTCCGAGACCTGCCGACGATGCCTGCCCATGCTCCTGGTCTCCATACCAAAAGGTGTGGTACTTCAGACCGATTTGCCTTCACCCGGGCCGACCATCAACGCAAACGAGAACCAGATACAACGGGCCCTGACCAACCTGGTCACCAATGCCAGAGAGGCCGTCGGTGAGGCAGGGGGTACCATTAATCTGAGAGTCAAAACGGTTTCCCCATCGGAAATTCCCGCATCGCACCGCTTTCCCATCGGCTGGCAGCCGAAGGACCTTGCATATACCTGCCTTGAAATAATAGACGCGGGGTGCGGGGTCGCGCACAATGATATCGAAAAGCTTTTCGATCCGTTTTTCTCCAGTAAGTTTACCGGCCGTGGCCTGGGCCTGCCCGTGGTCCTGGGGATTGTACGGGCACACCATGGAGCTATCACGGTGGAGAGCGATCCGGGCCGGGGGAGCGCCTTTCGGGTCTTTTTACCGGTATCGGCTGAAGAAGTCCTCCGGCAGCCGGACGAAACGGCCAAAATCACTAAATTTGAAAGGGGCGGCACGGTACTGCTGGTCGAAGACGATGAGTTGGTGCGCAACATGACCGCGACTATGCTCACGCGCCTGGGGTTTACGGTTTTCGAAGCAAAGGACGGTGTGGAGGCTGTGGAGGTGTTCCGGCAACGCAAGGATGAAATTCGTTTCGTCCTTTGCGATCTGACCATGCCACGAATGGATGGCTGGGAGACACTCACAGCGCTCCGCAAAATCACGCCCGACATCCCGGTGATACTGGCCAGCGGTTATGATGAGACTAAGGTCATGGCAGGCGACCATCCCGAATGGCCCCAGGCCTTTTTAGGGAAGCCTTATAAGCTTAAGGCGCTTAACTACGCAATTTGCCATGCCCTGGTCAACAGAAAGAAATGAGTGTCTTTTGACAAGTGAACTTGGCTATGAAAAAATTGATTAGCGGGAGCCGATAACTTTCTCCAGTTCCTGCACATGCTCTTCATCGGTAAGGAAGCCGTCATCTACAATGAACTCTTCCTTGTCTGCAACTATCCTGAGATAGAGCTCATTGTCATTAAACCATCCTTTTCTGCCTCCCTCTACGCGGGTTACATCCGATTTTCGGATAGTCCAGTTCCGGAATCCCCTGTGTATGATCTTTTCATCATCAATTTCAAGGTAATGACCCTGGCCTTTCCGTATAACCCAACCGCCCATCAAGAAGACGGCACCGCATAAGAAAGGTATTATTCCGGAATCAAGTCCTGACTCGGAAATAACCAAGGAAAGACAAACAACACCAATGACCAGTGGGATGATATATACATATTTTCTTTTATGAAATTGCTTGTAATACCGCATCAGCCCTTCTCCGACGTTACTTAAAACCCTTTTGCTCAGTAAATATGCAAGTTACTTATCGGTATTGATGTTAGCCGAAATAAATATTGTTATAACGTGGCGGCAGATGATAACATCGTTACATTAAGAGGTTGTAAGGAAAGGAAGACTTTATGGCCAAATCACAGGATACCAGAAAACAAGAGAAGAAAAAGCCGCAGAAGACTACGAAAGAGAAGAAACTGGCAAAGCTTGAGAAGAAAAAGGGTAGATAACCCATCACTTAAGCCGGTAGACTGGGTTGAACTTGAGAAACCCGACATCAGGCCGAATTTAAAAAGTCAAGATCTGTAGGAGCGGCTTCAGCCGCGATAGAATCCTTTATCACTCCTGAAGGCGCCCCTACAGCTTGCGAAACCGATTATGTCCTGTTCAATTTAAACCCTACCGGACCTCTACCTGAATATACCCGGTCTGGCCGGTCCGGTGGTCAACGACGAATATGGTGATCCCCTGACGAGACGGTAGTGCATTCACGACGGATACGAATTTCTCCACGCTGTCTATGGGCTGGTCGTTTATCTTAAGGATCAGGTCATCCACCTCAAAACCTGCCTTGGAAAGAGGCCCTTTCGGATCGAGCCAGTTTATGACGACTCCCTGGTTCTGATCGAGGCCGTATTGGGATACCTCAGTGTCTTTCAAAGGCCTCACGTCCACTCCCAGCTTGTCCCTCAGCGAGGCTGCCATAATCTTGGCTGCATCACCGAGGTTCCCGACCTTTACTGCAATGGTGAGCCTCTTTCCATCGCGCATGATGCCGAGGTTCACCTCTTTGCCGATAGGGATTCCTGCCACCAGGTTCCTCAGTTCGCCGGAATCCGCAATAGCCTTTCCCTCCAGGGTCATGATCACGTCACCCGGCTTTATTCCTGCCTTGGCTGCAGGGCCTTCCTTTACCACATCCATCACGTAGGCACCCTTTGGAGCAGTGAGCTTGAGAGATTTCATCTTATCAAAAGAGATATCCTGGAGTGATATCCCAAGCCAGCCCCGCTGGACCTTGCCTGTTCCCATTAAGGACTTTGCTATATGCAGCGCCATGTTGCTCGGTATGGCGAATCCAAGCCCTTCAGAACCGCCTGATTGCGAGGCGATGATGGAATTCACCCCGATGACCTGGCCGTCAAGGTTGAGCAGCGGGCCTCCGCTGTTGCCCGGGTTTATCGCTGCATCGGTCTGGAGGAAGTCCTGGTATGTGCTCGGGTCGCTTATACCCTGTCTGTGCTTGGCGCTTATGATGCCCTGGGTCACGGTCTGGTCAAGACCCCGCGGGTGGCCGATGGCCACAACCCATTCCCCTACCTGGACCTTGTCTGAATCACCGAAGGTGACATAGGGGAGCCTTTCCTTTGTGGACACCTTTATAACGGCAAGGTCCGTCTTCGGATCGGTGCCGACGACCTTGGCCTGGTACTGGCTTTCATTGGAGAGGATTACCTGTATCTGGGTCGCACCGGCCACGACATGGTTATTGGTAAGGATGTAACCGTCCTGGTTGATGATCATGCCTGTGCCGATCCCTTTCAGCTCGCGTTTGAATTTTCTGGGGCCTTGGGGAAAATCAAAGAACCTTCGGAAGAACGGGTCACCCTCAAACTGGGAGAACGGGTTAGCGACCTCCTGCCTTTGCATCACCTCGATATGCACGACCGCAGGGATATTCTTGTCGGCTACATTGATGATGGCATTACGGAAGTCCCTCTCGTTCATTGGCGCC
The DNA here is from genome assembly GCA_963798485.1 of uncultured delta proteobacterium. Lineage (GTDB taxonomy): Bacteria > Desulfobacterota > Desulfomonilia > UBA1062 > UBA1062 > MWEI01. The sequence goes on from CAWCTR010000005.1 coordinate 38,182, forward strand.
TTTGTAGGCGGGGCCTGCGTCACCTGTGTGACAACCGTTGATTCGCCATGGCTCGCAGGTGCCGGGCTTGCGGGTTGCGGTGCCTCCTTCTTTGTGCAGGCGCCTATGAACAAACTCAAGACAAGGATGAGTGCGATGAGGTAATGAGGATAGCGTTTCATGGGTTCTCCTTTTCCATGGCAATAAAAATTTAATTATCAATAGTACCGTGTTTGAAAAATCTCAAGGTCTTAAATGACGAACTTTTTCCCTGCATGAAATGAAAATAGATGACAAAGTATGCAACGCTGTCATAAAATAACAATTATGGAAGCAGCACGCTCAGATAGTATTCAAATTCCGGCCCTGGGATACGACCCCGGGGTAAGCCTCCCAAGCACTGTTGAGAACGCCTTCGTGGAAGTCGAGGAGGGCGGCAAAAAGAAATTCGTATCTGCCACATCAACCCTGGTGCATGACGGCATGGCCGTTTACACCGATTTCGAAGACCTGACCGGTTATCGCAATATATATCTCCGGTCCCTGCTCAAGAATCATTGCGGCGACTGCATCGGCATACAGTGCTATATCCAAGGATCGTGGCGTCTTCTGGAAGGCCTTGCTGCCGAATTGAGGCGGCGCAGGCTGTCCGAGCGGTTCAGGATCAAAGCTCGGTTATGCACCGTCCAATACGAAGGTGGGCCGAATGTCGTAATCGGCAAGAAGATCGTCAGCCAGGTTGATACGGCAACCGCTTCTGCGTTTATCGATGCCCATCTAATGCAGTTGCTCGAGGGGAAACAGTAGTCAGGAGAGTAAGGTATATGATCATTGTAACTATTTGCGTCGGCAGCTCGTGCAGCATTCGCGGTTCGGACGAGCTTGCCTCCGAGATCCAGCGTTTCATTGAAAAAGAGGGCCTGGAGGGACTGGTGGACATTGTCGGTTCCTTCTGCAGGGACACCTGTTCCAAAGGGGTGTCCATTCATGTCGGTGACCGTGCGTTCAGCGGCATCCGTCCTGAAGGCGCCGAGGCGTTTTTTTATAAAGAGATCATGCCATACGTAAACAGTGACTTATTGTACAAAAAAGATACATGAGGCACCATGACATCGTTTTGAAGAGGTGACATCATGAACGAACCGGTTATCGTAACGAACCACCAGCGTTGCCGCGACTGCTACCGTTGCGTGCACGCATGTGCAGTAAAGGCCATACGGGTCAAGGAAGGCCGGGTTCAGGTCGTGCCCGGGCTCTGTATCATGTGCGGTTCGTGCGTGCGCACCTGTCCCCAGAAAGCCGTGAACGTCCCGAGCGCCAGACTGGACATCATCAAGGCCAGGGACGAAGGGCGTAAGATCGTTGCCTCGGTGTCACCCTCTGCGCCGGCCTTCTTTGATATGAGCACCTTTTCCGATCTGGAGAAGGCTCTGAAGGATCTCGGATTTCATGCCGCTGAAGAAACTGCCGTCGGTTGCAATATTGTTGCACTGGCGCACCGGGAGTACTTTGAGAAAGGCTCAGTCCCCATGCCGGTCATCACTTCTACCTGCCCGGTGGCGGTCAACCTCATCGAACAGTATAATCCCGATCTCATACCCCATCTGGCCCCCATCGTTTCTCCCATGATCGCCCATGCACGACTCCTGGCAAAGAGATACGGACCCGATGCCTACATTGTTTTTATCGGGCCGTGCCTTTCCAAGAAGAAGGAGATGTACGGTGAATCGATCTCGAACTTGATCTATGCCGTCATGACCTTCCTGGGACTCCAGGAATGGTTTACGGCAATGGGCATTGAGTGTAAAAGATCAGATGCGATCATGGAACCGTTTCCTGAAAAGGCGCGGCTGTTCGGCATTGAAGGCGGTCTGCTCGGTACTGCCGATATGAGCACCGATATCCTGGACAATAAAACGATTGTGGCTTCCGGACTGGATGCCTGCCAGGATGTCCTGGGCGGGATCAGGACAGGCCAGCTGAATGCGAGTCTCGTGGAGCTCCTGGCCTGTAAGGGCGGGTGTGTGAACGGTCCGGCCATGGCAGGCCTTGCGGGTGGAGTCACCTTGTCCCGTCAGAGGATCATCGAGTACTATACCCATAAGCAGCCGGATCTGCGCATACCCAGGGAGGAGTGGCCGTCTCTCACGCGTACCTACCGGGACAGGAAAGTGGATGTGCCTGAATTCAGCGAGGAGCAGATCCAGGAGGTCCTGCACCGGGTCAATAAATTTACACCCGAGGATGAGTTGAACTGTGGGGCCTGCGGTTATCCCAGCTGCCGGCAGAAGGCAATCGCATCATTGCGGGGACTGGCCGAGGTGACCATGTGCATTCCGTACATGCGCAGCCGTTCGGAATCTCTGCGCCAGGTCGTCATGGACGTCACCCCCAATTCCATTATCATCATCGACAATGATCTCATTATACGCGGAATGTCTCCTTCAGCGGAAAGGCTGTTCAAATGCAAGCTGTCCGAGCTCGAAGGGAAACATCTTTCCCGTCTTATACCGGTACTTGATGATTTTTATTTGGTCCGGGACACGGGCCAGCCCATCTATGCCAGGCGCCGCAAGATCAGAGAGAATATTATTGCGGAGCAGACAGTTGTCCGGGTCGAGGGTCAGGCATTGATGGTCGCTATCCTCCGCGATATTACGGAACGGGAAGGAGAGCGGGAAAAATTCAATGCCATCCGCGAGGAAACCCTGCAACGCACCAAGGAGGTGGTGAGCAAACAGATGCGCGTGGCCCACGAGATCGCGCATCTCCTGGGTGAGACGACAGCCGAGAGCAAGACCATCTTTTCCCACCTGGCGAAGCTCCTCCAGGAGGATGGTGACAAGTGAGGCAGATTGTCGAATTTTCCTGGACGAGCCTGAACAAGGCAGGGGAAGAGCTGTGCGGCGACTCGGTCATTATCAGATCGAAACCCGATTCTTTGGTGGTCGTGCTCTCCGACGGCCTGGGGAGCGGAGTCAAGGCAAGCATCTTATCGACGCTCACTGCCGAGATCGCCGCCCGGATGTTCGAATCGGGCGCTTATGTAGAAGATGTCATACAGACCCTGGTGGAAACCCTTCCGGAATGCAGTGTCCGAAAGCTGGCATATGCAACGTTTGCCGTCCTCACGGTCAATAACGCACGCGATGCCCATCTCGTGGAGTTCGATTCCCCGCCTCTCATCCTGGTTCGTGACCATTCAATAGTGGATCTTCCCAGGGAAAAGCGGGAGGTAGGCGACCGGAAAATCCGAGAGGTGCGCTTCGAGCTCAGGGAAAACGATTACATGGTTCTGGTCAGCGACGGCTACGTGCATGCCGGATCGGGCGGGATATACCGGCTGGGCTGGGGGTGGGACAATATAGCCTATGCAGTGCAGCGTTTCCTGAATAAAGGGGTCCTCGACACATTCAAGTTGACTCATGCGCTTTCCAACACCTGTCTCAAGATCTATGAAGAAAAACCAGGTGATGACGCCACGGTCATCGGCATGAGGGTACGCCCTGCCAAATCCATTAACATCCTTACCGGACCGCCTGCAGACAAGGAGCTGGATGAATTAGCGGTCGTAAGACTTATGAGTTTGGAAGGGGAAAAGATCATCTGTGGCGGCAGTACTGCCCAGATGGCGGCCCGGGTCCTGAAGGAAGAGCTTGTTGTGAATTGGATACCACCGGCAAAAAGGAAGAATGATGCACCCAAGCACCGGAAAGGGTCCCCGCCGACAGCCTTCCTGAAGGGATTGGATCTGGTTACCGAAGGTATCCTCACCCTCGGGCAGGCAGTGGAGCTCCTCCGGGAGACAAAAAGCATCTATGATCTGCCCGATGACGATGATGCATCTACTCTGCTGGTACGATCTCTCTTGATGGCAGACGAAATACACATGATAGTCGGTAAGGCGATCAACCCGAACCAGGTCGCCGACATCATCCGCGGAGAGCCCATGCGCATGGTCTATATCAGGGAGCTGGTGCAGGAGTTGTCCAAGCGTGAGAAATTCGTGGAGATTGAAAAGATCTGATCTTCTAGGGAATAATTACTCTTCCCGGAGGATCAACTTGGTCAGGTCGGGCCTTCCCCGGGGAAGGGTGATGGTTATTTTCGTGCCGGTGGGGCCGTTTTCCGGATCAGCTTTTGATTTGACCTCCAGTTTCCCCGAATGCATCTTGACGGAGTTGTAGGCTACCGGAAGACCTAGGCCGGTCCCTTCTCCCACAGGTTTTGTGGTGAAGAACGGGGTGAAGAGCTTATCCATGTTTTCTCGAGAGATACCGTGGCCGCTATCCTGAATGGTAATGGTAACCTGGTCTTCATTGCCTTCCATGCCGATGGTCAGCTCGCCCCCTTCGGGCATGGCCTCAACGGCATTGGTCGCCAGGTTGACCAGGGCCTTGAAGATCCGCTCTTCATCAACCCAGACCGAAGGATCTGCAATGTCTTTTGTAAAAGATACGGTAACCGCATCCGGTCTTGAGATGCCTTGAATAGCCTTCTCGAGGAGCCGGACAATATCAACCTCCCTGCGTTTCAACCCCTGCAGTGCGGTTTTTATGTTCTCTTCATAATCTTTTGGGTTCCAGTCCATAAGGCCTTCTTAAGGAAGATGATCCGTCATACCTTGCCCGGTAACCATTAGCACCTTTTCCACCCGGTTATCGATTGGTTTTATGGTGATAAATTGAGGTTCATCCGTCTTATGTATAACTTTCAATCCTGGAGATACCGATCGAGCATGTGTTTGGGGATGGTTTGGGGGAGATGCTGTTTTCTTGCAAAGGGCCTCCTGTGCTCCATAACCCACTCGATCAACCGCACTGAAGATATTGTCCCGTCCGATTTCCTGAGCTCTTCGCTTACATCCTTGAGACGTCGGTTCATTCCCGTGTTGTTCCTGATCTTCTCTACTGTGCTCTGAAGGGCCTCATCGCTCAGCGAGTCCATGTCAAGGCGGCATCCCATCCTGAGAAACTCGATTCTTGATGCATTGTCATGCTGTTCACCACCCACCGGGAGAACAATGACCGGCTTCCCATGATAGAGCGTTTCATTCAGGGTGTTGTTACCCCCATGACTGATGACAAGATCCACACGGCTCAGCAGCTCGGCCTGGGGTACGGACTGAAAGAGCATGACATTCCTGTTATGGCTCTTCTTGGCTATCGCTTCGTAAGAGCCTCCTGCACTCACGATGATCTGGTAGTCCGGATTCCCCTGCAGGGCCTTGATGATTTTGAGATAGGTCTTCGGCTTGTCATTGAACACCGTCCCTAAAGAGACATAGATCTTGTACTTGTCATTTCTCAAGCCCTCATAGGGGAAGGAGGATCTGTTCATACCCATGTTCATGAATATGGGCCCTACATAGACCGTGTGGGGCTCGAGTCCGCCACGCGGGATGTCTATGGATTCATGGCTTACGATGAGGTTGAGCCATGGGGAATGCGGCGACTTCAGCATGTCATTGGCGACAGGCCTCAGCGAGAAGGTTTGTCTTGCCCTGTTGATCGTCGCCTTGAGCCTGCCGCACAGCTCCTGCTCCTGTTGCTTGTATGATCTCATCAGCGGTGTATCCTGCGCGGATACCGGGAGACCGCTGCCGAACGGCGGGACGTCTTTCCCTGAAAAGGGGAGCCCGCAGTGGTAGATTGCAGCATAGGGTAATGCATTTATTTCAGCCACCAAAGGAGCGGCATAGAAAAAGAAATCGGCCACGATCATATCGGGCCGGAATTTTTGTACAAGCCTGTTTATGCGTCTTGTGTAGCTTTTCAGTCCGGAGCTGAAAAGACGTAGCGCCATTTTGGTCTCTTCAAACCCCTTGGTCGATGGAAGCCTTGCTGCGAAGTATATGTATGGAAGCGGGGGGAAAAGGAGGCGGATGGGGATGCCATGTGAACGGATCTTCTCCGGGACGACTTTCCCATTATAGAACACCTTGAACATCTTGATCCTTGGGTCCGCGAGGTTTGATCCCGGCACGATGAACTGTACATCATGCCCATTCTCCTTGAGCTTCAGGGCAATTGACAGAAGACTGTTCAGGTGCCCTATGGTCGGGTGTGTGAGGAAGATGACTCTGCTCATAGAAGATCAATCATAGACTTTACCGCCGGTTTCTCCCTCCGAAATACCCCCATATCGGCCATTGCACATATTCCTCCTCACGCTTTCATCCCCACTATTGGTAAAAGTATCTCAAAGAGGTCTTTATTTCTACAATGGTAAAATTATACCAGACAAGATGCCTTAAATCAAATTCCCGATTTTTTTTATCACACACAGCATCTTAATAAAACCATCCACAGGTATGTCCTGCAAGATGATCCATAATTGATCGGACATTGATTTATCGCCCGGAAGAGGAGATACTTGATTTTGGATCATTAATCCAGGCTTTGAATGAAAAATATGACGGGGGTTGCCTTGACAAGATAGTGGGATAAATATAGAATAACGCATCTGTATATTATTGAAATGCGAAGATGAAATTTATAACCGGCATCACAGAAAATACAATTATCTCTCAGGAGTATGCACCCCTCTTAGCGGAGCTGTAAGTAATGGCTGATCCCTCATTGCTTCACTATCTCACCGGTACAAAGACACCCTTTTCGCTGGAGTTCGTATCGGGCTCTAGCGGCCTGAATGCAGAAACCGCCCCCCTGCTTCCCTTTGATATCATCAATGATACCTCTGCCCTGACGCGTATCATCAGGGCCAGGGTGGTCAGCGATGCGCTTAGCGTCGTGAAGCAGGTGTTTCTCCTGCTCTCCAGGGACGATTATCCCCTTGCCGGGGCCGGCCTAAGTCCCTTGACCAATATCGATATCGAATCCGCCTGGCAGGATGTCTTCCGGAATCACCTCAAGGGTGGTTCTCTCATTGCGCTTTCAGCCCAGGGCGATGAGAAAGGCGGCCTTGAACCGTTCAGGTCGATCTTCTCCTGTACAAGGGTCGGGCAGTTCTTCCACCCTCCCTGCCCCAAGTGCGGCAATGAGCTTGAAATGTGCCGGGATGACAAGCTCCTTGGCAAGGCAGGCCTTAAGCCCTATTCGACATCGTTGGCGCGTTACCTTGCATGCCCTGTGTGCAGCCTTAAGGAAGGGGATAAGACCTTTTATGCATATGCCCCGGATGCCGCAGACCCTGCCCAAGTAAAGGGCACCTCGGAACTCATCATGGGGTTCGGCTTGCTCAAACAAGGTGATCTGCCCTGCATCCGTTGCCCTGAGCACACTGCATGTTATCAGGACAGGCATGTCCTTTCCCTTATTACGCCGGTTGCCTTCTATCCCTTCTATCTGCTCATGTTCGAGGCTGCATCGCTCAATGCCGGCGACTATCTCTTCCTGCTCTCAGGCGCAGCATTTGAAGAGATTGAACAAACCCTGGATTCACGAAGACAATTCGCCCGGAAGGGGCTTGTAAGCCTCCTTAAGGATCGCTCTCCCTCGCCGTTGCTGTTCAAAGGCGACGAGCGGGAGTTTCTGGAGATCCTCTATTTGAAGCTCTGTTTTCTAGGCGAGGTTGCAAGGTATGTCGCCTCAGACGAAAGAAGATTTACCTACCCCGGGTTCGGACCCTCCCTTGAGCGGCTGTGGGTGCAGATCCCTGAACAGAGCAGCCTCCTGCCTGCCTTTTGGACATTCAAGCTCACGCTCATGGATATGGAGCCGGAGATCCCGGGGGTGCTCCCGTCTGCCGGGTCTGACTATGCAACCCATTGCATGGGCATGCTCTGGTTCCATGCCCTGCTGAGAAATCGCTCACAGGATATCCGGGCCATCAACGAGGGGATGGCTCTGGTTTTGAAAGAGAAACAGATTCGCAGTGATATGCCCGTGTTCGGTCCGGACAATATCTTCTGGGAGCCCAGGCCTGCGCCGGTGAAGTGGAAAGGGCTCTGGGAAAAGGCCCTTGATATAGGCAGGGCCCTCCTGGTGGATGCCGGGAATACCGGTTTCCGGCTGGATGAGTTATGGCAGGCCTACCATGATCTCACCGATGAGATCAAAAAGGGGCTGTTCCTTGAAGCCCCGGCAGCACAGGCATACCCGGAGGCAGTCGGAGAGGCCCGTGGAGAGGCCTCTGGAGAAGAAGGGGCCGATGATACGCAGATAGGTCTCATCCTCAGGCAGATCAAGTCAAAATGGGCTCAAGCAAAGCCCGTTACACCACCGGATGAAAAACCTGAACACGCCGGCATGCCTTTGCAGCCGCAATCCGCCACAACCCTCGAAGATGGTGAGGCCACGGTCATCATAACACCGGCTAAACCTTCTGTTCAGGAGGAGGCGAAAGACGAATATTCCCAAACCGTGGTCCTGGCGGCTCAATCTGAACAACAAGGCACTGCGGTTGCACAAGATGAAGACTTCAGCACCGAGACCATCATCGTGCGGCATCCTGACGCTTCAGCTGTTGCCCCTGTCTCAGCAAAGGAACCTGTTGACCTGGACAAGACTGTTGTTCTGAACCCCACCCCCTCGAAGGTTCTCCCCAAGGCAAAGGAAGGACCTTTGAAAAGGCCTGCTGCACAGGAACTTGAAGAGACCCTCATCATGGGCGCCCCTGTGCGGGGTGCGCCGGCTGCTGCACAGGAAAACGCCTGTTTCGGCTGATGATGCCCTGGAAGAGACCGTAATCCTGAAACCGGAGAAGAAGTGATAAAGGATAGTGGTGGGCGAAAATGAAGATACCTGTAGGAGCGGCTTCAGCCGCGATCACTCTGAAGATATACCCATGACAAAGACACCACCCATTAAAAGGCTCGCAGACGCCCTCAGGGGTTTTTATATCCAAAGCCCGGACCAGGCACAGGACAAGATCGAGGCCTTTCTTGCCGAAGAGCTGAAAGGGCTGGCCTTGGGTGAGCGGTTGGATGTCCTTACGCAGCTGGAAAGTATTTTTCCTACTGCAGGTCCGCTCATGCCGCCAGGCGTGAGCGACGATCTCCTGGACCGTCTCGTACCGCTGCTCCTGGGGAGGGATGTCTCCGGGGACCTGAGCACGCCCGAGCTCTTAAGCAGGCTGGCGCACTCCCTGAACACCATATTCACCATGCTCAATGAACTCATAGGCCTGATCAACTCAACACTGGGCGGTAACCCGGCAGGCGATGAGACCATCAGGCAGATCATCGGCACCAGCCTATTGGGGCAAGGTGAAGTTCAATCCATTGAGCAATACCTTGGCCAGATCAAGAAGGCCTTTCTTACTGCCCAGTCCTCATCCAAGGAGGCCGCGCGCACCATGGGGGCCTATATCATGAGCGAACTCGATCCCAAGGGCATGGAGGGTTCGGGAGGCGGCTTCAAGCTCGGGCCTTTGAAAAAGGCCGAGTCCTTTGACATCTTTGAAGAGAAGTACAAACGGGTGAAAAAATGGTATGAATCGGAACGTTTCCTGCTGGACTTTCTCAGGCAGTTCGAGAAGAATTGCCGGAAATCATTTACATGAACAGGGGGTGGAAAATGGTAAGGGCTGTTTTAGCGTGTTTCCTCCTTGCTCCCTTCATATTCTCATGCGCGTCCGCTCCTGTGGAGCCGGTGAAGTGGGGTTACGAGAAGGATGCCATAGAGCTTCACCTCAAGGCCGACAAGCAGCTTAATTATAAGGACAAGAAGGCCCATGCGCTGGTGATCTGCGTCTATCAGCTCATAAGCCCGAATGCCTTCGACCAGCTCTCCGGAAGCCGGAATGGTCTCTCCAGCCTGCTCGAATGCTCTGTCTTTGATCCGGCCGGAGTGGCGGTAAGCAAACAGATATTCGTGTCCCCGGGCAAGGACATGGATATAAAGCTGGACAGGGCGGAAGGGGCGAAATATGTGGCCCTGGTTGCAGGATACTATGCTATTGATAAGGACAAGATCACCAGGCTCTACCAGATACCGGAAGTTACGGAAAGATCGGGATTTCTCTGGTTGAACAAGACCACCAGGCCTGACAAGCTCTTAATCAGCCTTATCCTGGGATCCAAACAGATCCAGGATCCTCCTCCGGTTCAGGAAACGAAGTCCCAAAAGGAAACCGAGAAGGCTCAGGATAAAGATCCCACCAGTCCATCTATCTAAAAGAAGGGATATATAATGGAAAGACCTCTCTTGTGGCATCAGGGGCTGTTTCTTCAGCCTCAGCATTTCCAGTTATCCGATCTCTATCATGCCTCGCTCCTGGCCCCCTTGCAGAAATATATCATCCCCCACCTCTGGGGTGTGGCAAGGCTCGAGATCAGGCAGGCAGCGCTGGGGACCGGGAGCTTCCAGCTCGACATGGGCGAATTCGTCTTCCCGGACATGACCTATGCAGTCATCCCTGACAATGCATCGGTGGAGCCGCGCAGGTTTGAAAGCGACTGGGTCGATGGGGGCAAGCCGTTCACCGTCTACCTCGGCATACGTAGGTTCAACCCCATGGGTGAGAATGTTACGACACTCACGGGCAATGAACACATGACCGGGGTAAATACGCGTTTCATCTCTCCTGCCGCTACAGAGGAGGCGCGGGATCTTCATGAGAACGGGCCCTCCGCTCAGGTCAGGAGGCTGAAATATTCACTGAAGCTCCTCTGGGAGACGGAAGTAGACTTTTTCGGCGATTTCGAGACTATCCCCATTGCCCAACTCGAAAGACAGGGTGAGGCGGTTGTGTTGTCGAGCAGTTTCATCCCTCCGAGTTTGAGTATGAATGCCTCGGCAACCCTGGAAAAGGTCCTTAAGGAGATTCGTGACCAAATCGCCTCGCGCGGATACCAGCTCGAGGGGTATAAGCGCGACCGGGGTATCCATACCGCTGAGTTCGGGAGCCGCGACATGGTCTATCTCCTGGCGCTGCGTTCACTCAACCGTTATATCCCCCAGCTCTTCCACATAACCGAATCCTTAAGCCATCCCTGGACGGTGTACGGCCTGCTCAGGCAGCTCATCGGAGAGCTTTCCAGCTTTTCCGAACAGTATACGGTATCGGGTGACGCCGCTGACGGCTCAAGCGAACTCCCCAAGTACTATCACCTGAACCTCTGGCAATGCTTCTCCCGGGCCCAGAGCGTGATTACGGCCCTCTTAGACGAGATCACTGCAGGACCGGAATATGTGTTCTCGCTGGTCTATGACGGCACATACTATTCATCAGAGCTGCCGCCTGCAATTTTCGAGGGCAGGAATCGATTCTTCCTGGTGGTCCAGACCGAGGCAGACGCAAAGGTCGTCCTGAACGCGCTGGCTACAGGGGCGAAATTGAGCTCCCGCGAGAACCTGCCCATTCTTATTGTCCGCGCGCTCCCCGGAGCGGGCATAGAACACCTTGACAGGCCGCCCCAGGAATTGCCGAGGCGCGCAAATGCTCTGTATTTCCAGATCGACCATAACTGCGATCAATTCTCAAGCATCGTCAAGGGCCGCAACATCACCCTGTTCTGGGAATCGGCCCCTGAAGACCTCAAAATAGAGCTCATGGTGGTGGGAAGGGGGTAGGTTATGCACATCAGTGAAATGTTCGTGGATGTTATTGCCTATGTGGTCTACTTTCTAAAGACCACTTCCAAGAGGCAATCGCCCTACGACCAGGTGAGGGCGCGAATCCTTCAACTCCTCTCGGAAAGCCAGAAGAGGTCTGTGGATTTTGTGCCCCAAGATTATGATCAGGCGCGTTTCGCCATCTGTGCCTGGATCGACGAGGCTGTCATGAATTCCTTATGGAACGAGAGATCCGCTTGGCAGCGCGAACCCCTCCAGCTGAAGTTCTATCAGACGACGAATGCCGGCGAGCTCTTTTTCGAACGGCTGAATAACCTTGCAGCGCATCAGAATGATGTCCGGGAGGTGTATTACCTCTGCCTGGCCATGGGGTTCAAGGGGCGCTACGGCAACGTGGAGGACGGATTCCTGCTGGACCAGCTTAAATCCTCGAACCTTAAGGTCCTCACCGGGGCCTCGATAGGTCTCCCTTCTCTCAAAAAGGCGGAGTTGTTCCCTGAGGCCTACCCGGTTGAATCTCAAGAAAAGATATCCTACAAGGCCCCCGGCAGGTTTAATCTGTTAAGCATCCTCATGGCGGCCTTTCCGGTAGCGCTGTTCGGCGTCCTATACCTCATCTATGCCTTTGTTCTGGGCAATGTGAGCAACACATTGTTCAACCTTGTACCATGATAAAACAAATACTTAAATATACCGTAATCGGATTATCGGCCCTTCTTGTCTGCCTTTTTGTGTTCGGTGTCGTGCTGATCCTCAACTGGCCCTGGTGGGTGGGCTTCTTCCTCCTTCTGGGTCTCATAGGAATCGGGATTGCCGGATATCTCATCAGGCAGATCTGGATCAAGAAGAAAGAGCAGCAGTTTGTCAGCCGGATCGTGGAGCAGGACGAGGCGTATATAAAGTCCCTGAAAGACGACGAGAAGAAGCACGTCACCGACCTTCAAGCCCGATTTGCCGAGGCCGTCGCCGCGCTCAAGGGCTCCCATTTGAAGAAACTCGGCAACCCTTTGTATGTGCTGCCGTGGTATATGGTCATCGGCGAGAGCGCCTCGGGTAAGACCACGGCCATCAAGAGTGCGAAGCTCAGTAGCCCCTTTGCCGAGATGACCCAAATTTCAGGCCTTTCCGGGACCAAGAACTGCGACTGGTGGTTCTTCGAGCAGGCCGTCATCATCGACACTGCAGGCAGGTACGCCATCCCGGTCGACGAAGGCCGCGACAAGGATGAATGGCAGCGATTCCTGAACCTGCTGTCCAAGTATAGGAAAAAGGAGCCGCTCAACGGCCTCGTGGTCGCGGTTGCCGCAGACAGGCTTCTCGAAGCAGGTCCCGAGGCCCTGGAAGAGGATGGCCGTCAGATCAGGCGCAGGGTGGACGAGCTCATGCGGGTGCTCGGCAGCAAGTTCCCGGTCTATGTCCTGGTGACAAAGTGCGACCTCATCCAGGGCATGACCCAGTTCTGCGGCCAGCTCGACGATGAGATCCTCCAGCAGGCCTTCGGCGCCATCAACCACGATTTATCCATAGACTATCCGGGTTTTATTGCACGTTCCCTCCATACCATCCATGAGCGTCTCACCAAACTTCGCCTCATCATCTTCCATAAGCTGGAAGCCAAGTACCTTGACCCGGCCCTGCTCCTCTTCCCTGAAGAATTTTCACGGCTGAAGACAGGGTGCGAGGCCTTCATGAAGGGTGCTTTCCATGTGAACCCCTACCAGGAGACCCCCATGCTCCGCGGCATCTTCTTCAGCAGCGGCCGCCAGGAGGGCACCCCGTATTCGCATTTCTTAAAGGCCCTGGGCCTCATCGAGGACCGCGAGGTGCTGCCCGGGACGAGCAAGGGGCTCTTCCTCCACGATTTCTTTGCCAAGATCCTGCCGAAAGAGCGCAGTCTCTTTGCGCCCACGAAGCAGGCCCTTGCCTGGGACAGGCTCACCGTCAACCTCGGGCTCATGGCATGGGTGGCCATCGGTATTGCCCTGTGCGGGATGCTGAGCTTCTCGTTCGTGAAGAACCTCGGGATCATGAGGGGGTTCCCTGCTGAGTTTACCAGGCCTATAGAACTCAAGGGCGATATGGGGCAGGACCTGGATACTATGGACCGGTACAAAGGTGCGGTCCTTACGGTCCATGAGAAGAACGGGTCATGGTGGATACCGAGGCTGGGGCTGACCGAGAGCAGAGACGCCGAGGCCAGGCTCAAGAAGAACTATTGCACCCTCTTTGATGAACGCTTCCTGGCGCTCTATGACAAGCAGATCGCCTCGGATATCAAGGGTATCGGCGGGGCTGATCCGCGCCTAGGGGAGTATATCGTATACCTCGTGCACCGCATCAACCTCCTGAAGGCGCGCCTGAACGGCCAGGACCTGGGCCCCCTCTTGTCGCGGCCCATGGTAGCGCTCTCCTCTGCCGGCCAGAGCCGTCAAGGCGCCAAGAGATTCATGGATCTCTATTCCTATAGGCTTTTGTGGGAAGAGGACGGGGAAAACCTGAAGAAGGAGTCGGACTACCTTGAAGGCCTCCTCACCGAGGCCATGGACAAGGCCCAGAACCTCCAGTGGATCACAGCCTGGATAAATGCCGGGGCGCCTGAGGCGGCCGTCACGCTGAAGGGATTCTGGGGGGGCAGCATAAACGCTGCAACCGACGTCAGGGTCGAACCGGCATTCACCCTTGCCGGCAAGGGCCAGATAGACGCCTTTCTCGTAGATCTCGAGTCGGCCATCACCAATGCGTCCGCCATTTCATCCCGGAAGACCGAGTTCAATACCTGGTATCGCGATACCTATTGCGAGGCATGGCATGCCTTTGGTCTTGGCTTTGGGAAGGGTATGGAGCGCCTGAACGGCAGCCGGGAATGGCAGGGCCTTGCAGCAAAGGCTGCATCCAAGGATGGGCTCTATTTTTCCCTACTCAAACGCATGGCCGATGAGCTGAGGCCTTTCAACCAGGATCCCATGCCCGAATGGATGCGGTTCGTCTACGAATTCGAAAAGACCCAGGTAGTCGCAACACAGGTGCAGACCGGCGCCTTTGCACAGGCCACGGAGACTGCATCCAAACTCAAGGAAAAGATCCAGGAGAAGATAGGCAATCAAAAGCCCCTCGATGCCGTGGGCCAGGGGTTTGATGCCGCCCGGGCACTGGGTGAGTACCAGGGGGCATTGAATAAAATCGCCTCGGTGGTGACCAAATCGAGGGTTTCGGCGTTCCAGACTGCATCTGCCGCATTCAGCGATGACCCGTCAACCTCGCCCTTCATGGCTGCACAAAGCGCCAGGAGCAGGCTGAATGCAGCGAGCGGCATCCCTGGCGAGGGTTTGTGGCGGCTTGTCTATGGGCCCTTTGAGTTCCTCTGGGCATATACCTGCCAGGAGACTGCCTGCCATCTTCAAGGGGCCTGGGAGAAAGAGGTACTGGTGGATGTCCAGGGCATCTCCGATACGAGCCAGCTTAATCAGCTTCTCTTTTCACCTGAAGGACTTGCGACGAAGTTCATCAAGGGACCTGCCGCGCCCTTTGTAAGCAGGGACCTGAGACGGGGGTATTATGCCAAAGAGGTTTATAGCAGGTCCATACCCTTTGAGACGTCATTTCTGAGATTTTATTCCGGGGCAAAGGTGGGTCTCCCGGCGGCCGCCATGGCCGCTGCATCGGATAACACCGTTACCGTGAACGGTCTTCCGACCGAGGCCAATGACAACGCACGGGTTCAACCGCATACCACCAGGCTGACACTCCAATGCATGGACCAGCAGCAGAGCCTTGTGAATATGAACTATCCCGTATCCAAGACCCTCACATGGTCAAACGCCCGCTGCGGGGGTGTTATATTCTCCATCGAGGTCGGCAATATCACGCTGACGAAGAACTATGCAGGGCCTGAGGCCTTTGCCAAATTCCTTCTTGATTTTCCTGGTGGGCAGCACACCTTTTCCCCCGAAGACTTCCCTAAGGAGAGGGCGGCACTGAGGGGCCTGGGGATAAAGTATATTAAGGTACAGTACCGTTTCAGCGGACAGCAGGCGGTCATCAACCAAGCCAAGCCCTCCATGAGCCAGCCCACAACGGTGCCCTTAAAGATTGCCAGATGTACGGCACAGTAAAACAGACATCCGCGTGGGTCTGGGGGGCATCCGGCAAGCACCCCGTAGTGAAGGACTATATAAGGCTTGGCCGCCAGACCCCGCTCATAAATGCCTTTTCGCGCTGGATTGAGGAGGGGTACCGGAAGGTGAGCAGTAATACGCCCCGGCATTCCTGGCGTTTTTTTGCCAAGGGGATGAAGCCTGAAGAGCTGTCCTGCGGGCTCATAAGGGACAGTCATGACGGTGCCGGAAGGCCTTTTCCTCTACTCATCATGGGATCAGGCGTGCTGGAAAAATGGGAGCGGAGCTGGGAATATCTCCCTCATGCCCTGTCTGACCTCTGGGAGCGCATGGAATATATCAGCGCCAAGAGGATCTTCGACCTCTCCGATCTCAAGGGAGAAATCATGCGTCTGCCGGCGCCACCCCTGCCCGAGCGGGAAAAGGTGGTTGATGAATACGGGCCGAGCCCCATACCGGAGAAGCAAGACGGCATGCTCGCCATACCGCTGTCCGCAGCAGGAGACTACAGTGAGGAGATTGTTCACCTGCTCAGGCGCATTAGTGAAAGGCAGCATGCAGTGCCGGATGCAGTCTTCATGGGCGGGACGCTTTCGAGGTCATTCCTTGTGGCGTTTTTCAGGTCTGTCGGCGCAGAAGACCTTGTGAGGTTGTGGAGTGTAGATGAGAATGGTGAATTGTAGGAGCGGCTTCAGCCGCGATAGGTTTTTCTATCGGATAGCGACTGAAGTCGCTCCTACACCTTAATTTTACCACTAATCACTTTCTTTCCCATATTGATTATGATAGATAAACTCAGAGGTTACTTGATATGACGGCAAAAGATCTCATGAAGGCAGGCCGTCTTTCTGATGCCCGCAGGGTATTGATCGAGGAAGTTAAATCTGCACCTACGGATGTGGGCAAGAGGACGCTCCTATTCCAAGTGCTTGCCATGGGCGGTGAGTGGGATAAGGCCCTGATCCATCTCGATATGATCTCCACCCAGGACCCAAGTAGGACCGTCGGGGCGCATACCTACCTGAACATCATAGAGGCTGAGAAAGAGAGGCTCAAGGTCGTGCAGCGCATACGGCAGCCCTCAGTCCTTCCCGAGCCCCCCGCATACATCGGAATATATCTGGATTACCTCGACGCCTTAAAGGCCGGTAAGTTCGCAGATGCGAAGGGCCTCATTGAGGAGATCGAAAAGAATAAACCAATGGTCTCAGGAACGCTTGACTCAAAAAAGTTTGATGGGTTTTCCGATACCGATGCGCGGCTCTATCCATTCCTTGAGGCATTCGTCCATGAACGTTACGTGTGGATACCCTTCGAGGCCATCCGGGAACTGGTGATCCAGGAGCCCAGGACGTCTTTTGATCTCATCTGGGTCATGGCGAACATCACCACGTGGGAGGGGCTCACCATGAACTGCTGCCTGCCTGTAGTGTACCCCGAGACCTTCCTATGCGAAAACGAGCAGGCAAAGCTGGGCAGGCTCACCGATTGGGTGTCTCTGGGCGGTGGTTTCTCCAAGGCTATCGGCCAGCATGTCTTCCAGGTGGGGGACGAAGAAACGGCCATCCTGGATATCAGGGAAGTTACTTTTCAACTTGAAGGCGGACAACCATGAAGAAAAAGATCTTTGATATGGATGCAATCCTGGCCCCCATACCCGGAGACAATCCTTCCGGCGAGGATATGCGCTATTCGGCCGTCTACGAGCAGATCAAAGAGGCGAGACGGGCAGATGACCTGCTCGATCAGGGTGACTGGCAGCGCGATGTGAAAAAATCCGACTGGGATGTGGTGATCAAGGTATCATCGGAGGCGCTCCAGAAAAAGACCAAGGACCTCCAGATCGCAACTTGGCTCACCGAGGCCCTGATAAAGAAGGGGGGGTTTGCGGGCCTTTCGGATGGACTTGCCATCATCATGGCATTCATAAACGATTATTGGGATACCCTGTATCCCTTGCCTGAGGAGGGAGACCTTGAATACCGGATTGGGCCCCTGGAATTTCTCAACGACAAGATTTCTCCTTCCATCAAGGACATCCCCATAACAGAACCCAAGACCACGAACGGCTATTCCTGGCACCAGTGGCAGGAGTCCCGGCAGGGAAAAGCAGAAGAAGGCAAGCTGGCAGCGGAAGATTTCAATGCCGCAGTAAGCAAATCCTCAAGGGACTTCTATATAAACCTGGCCAGGGAAACAGATGCATGCATGGATGCCTTTTCAAGGCTGGATGCCCTTGTGGATGCGAAGTTCGGGCAGGACGCCCCAAGGCTCTCCGAGCTGAAAAAGGCAATTGAGGACTGTGGGCATGTCGTGAATGATATCCTTGCGGGAAAGGGGGGCCGTCCTGCCGGACCTGGAGATGAAACGGCAGGCGACGACCAGCCCGTAAGCCCGCTACAGGAGGACCGGATGGCAGCTGAACCCGATGGGATGGCCCAGGGCGGGGCCGGGAAGGTCTCTGCCGCACTCGGGCAGGTAACGGATCAGGGGGATTTCGAAGGGGCCTTATGGAAAGAGGCGCAGGAGACCCTGAAGGCAGCCGGCATAAAGGCGGCGCTTTCAAAATTGCTCAACGCGTCATACACCGCCTCATCCATACGCCAGCGGAACCGGTACCGGCTCATGATGGCCAACCTTGCCCTCCAGGCCAAGAGGCCTGACATCTCACGGCCCATCGTAGAAGAGCTCTATGCCCTTATAGGAGAGTTCCATCTTGAAGAATGGGAATCGTCCGTATGGATTGCCGAGGTGATCGAGGCCTACTTCCAATGCCTTACGGCCGAGGGCTCCCCTGATGAAGACATTTCAAAGGCGTATGGTGAGCTTTATCCGAAGCTCTGTTCCAAAGATATAACCAAGGCGTTGTCATATAAGAAAGGAGGATAAAGATGGCTAAGAAAGAGAGTTTGCAGCATACCCTTGACAGGGTGAGGTCCCCCAGGGTCCAGATCACCTATGATGTGGAGATAGGGGATGCTATCGAGAAGAAGGAGATCCCGTTTGTCGTGGGTGTATTGGGCGACTTTTCCGGCAAGCCTGACGAACCTCTACCCAAGATGAAAGACCGGAAATTCGTCGAGATCGACCGGGACAACTTCAATAAGGTGCTTGAAGGCATGAAACCCAGGGTGGCGTTCCGTGTCGATAACAAGCTCGCAAACGACGGTTCCCAGCTGGCCGTTGACCTCCGGTTCAAGTCCATGGACGATTTTCATCCCGAGAACGTTGCGGAGCAGATAACACCATTGAAGAAGCTTGTTGAAGCACGGAAGCGTCTTTCCGACCTTCTCACCAAGCTTGACGGCAATGACAAACTCGACGAGCTGCTCCAGGATGTCATCTCAAATACGGACTCGCTGAAGAAACTCGGTGATGAGGCCGGGGTGGGAACTGCGGAAGAAGACAAGAAGGAATAAAGGGGGGGTGAGCTGTATGCCTGATAAGGAAAAATCAACGGAGCAAGCAAAGGGTGAAGTAGTCCAGGAGGAAAAGGGTCTCCTGGATCAGATAATCGACGAGGGACGCATGGCGCGTGATGAGAGCCAGCGTGCCCGTGCCAAGGACCTCATCAGCGAGTTTGTCGCCCAGATCACGGAAGGCGCCATGGCCGTGTCCAAAGACACAGAGGCCATGATCAATGCCAGGATAGCGCAGATAGACAGATTCATCTCCGCCCAGCTCAACGAGGTCATGCACCATCCGGACCTCCAGAAGTTGGAGGCATCGTGGCGCGGGCTGTTTTACCTGGTGAATCAAAGCGAGACGGGCGAGACACTCAAGATCAGGGTAATGAACGTCTCGAAAAAGGACCTGCTCAAGGACATGGAGAAGGCATCGGAGTTCGACCAGTCCATGCTGTTCAAGAAGATCTACGAAGAGGAATTCGGCATGTTCGGCGGCGCCTCATACGGGGCGCTCATCGGCGACTATGAGTTCAGCAACCATCCACAGGACCTCTCCCTGCTGGAGAAGGTGTCGCAGGTTGCCGCAGCGGCTCACGCCCCCTTCATCTCCGCCGCCTCTCCCCAGATGTTCAATCTGGACAGCTACACCGATCTGGGCCAGCCCCGCGACCTTGCAAAGATCTTCCAGAGCGTGGACTATGCAAAGTGGAAGTCATTCCGTGATTCGGACGACGCCAAGTACGTGGCGCTGGTGCTTCCCCATACCCTGGGCAGACTGCCCTACGGCCAGGCCACCGAGCCCGTGGAGGCCTTCAACTACGAAGAGGATGTGGACGGAACCGATCACAGCAAGTATCTGTGGAGCAATGCGGCATGGGCCTTCGCCACGCGGCTGACCGAGGCCTTTTCCAAATACAGCTGGACCGCTGCCATACGCGGCGTCGAAGGAGGCGGTTTGGTGTCGGGTCTGCCGGTCCATACCTTCAAGACCGATGAGGGCGATGTGGCCTTGAAGTGCCCCACCGAGATCGCCATCACGGACCGGCGGGAAAAAGAGCTTGCAGACCTCGGTTTTGTGCCGCTCGTCCACTGCAAGGGCACCGACTATGCGGCATTTTTCAGCACCCAGTCGGCGAACAAACCCAAGAAGTTCAGCAGCGATGCGGCGAACGCAAATGCCCGGATCTCTTCACAGCTGCAGTACATCCTGGCCGTATCCCGGTTCGCCCACTATATGAAGTCCATCATGCGCGACAAGGTCGGCAGCTTCATGACCCGCCAGAATGCACAGGATTTCCTGAATAAATGGATCAGCCAGTATGTGCTTGGCGATGCGAATGCAGGGCAGGAGATGAAGGCGAGATTTCCCTTAAGCGAGGCGCGCATCGATGTGGCAGAGATCCCGGGGAAGCCGGGGGCATACCGGGCCGTGGCCTTCCTGAAGCCGCATTTCCAGCTCGACGAGCTTTCCGTATCGCTGCGCCTGGTGGCGAATCTCCCGCCCCCGGCCAAGTAACTTTGGCGGGCTTATCCGCCAAAGGCTTATCCGTGAGGCAAGTCGGTCTTGCATCGCCGGTACCTCTGAGGCGGCCCAGGACAGGAACGGGGATCAACGGTTGGTTGAGGCAAGGGCTTTTGAGAGGTCCTTCATAAAAAGAGAGATCAGGAGGATAGTACGATGGCAGTAGACATGTTCATTAAGGTCGGCGATATCAAGGGAGAGTCAACTGACGCGAAGCACAAGGGCGAGATCGACGTGCTGGCATGGAGCTGGGGAGTAACGCAGTCCGGCAACATGCACGGCGGCGGCGGAGGAGGGTCCGGGAAGGCGAACGTCCAGGACCTGTCCTTCACAAAATACGTTGACACAGCCTCCGCAGGGCTGATGAGGGCGTGTGCGATCGGAGATCATATCCCCAAGGCCACCCTGGTTGTGAGGAAGGCCGGGGGGAAGAGCCCTGTCGAGTATATCAAGATAGAACTGGATGGGCTCATCGTTTCATCGGTTTCGACCGGCGGGTCGGGCGGAGAGGACAGGCTGACCGAAAACGTCACGCTGAACTTTGCAAAGATCAATTACCAGTACGTGAGCCAGAAGGCGGACGGCAGTCCGGACGCGACGTTCCCATTCTCGTATGATATCAAGCAATCCGAAGCTGCGTGAACAACGAGAACCTCAAGACACAGACATCGGTTCTGGACAGGCTCATGGACTATGAACCAGGCGTTTCACGAGAGCCTGTGCAGAACCGTTTGGCGGATTACCGGCAGTTGATGGCCTCGGTGAGGAGAGACCTCGAGAACCTGCTCAATACGAAGAACTTCGTATCCTCCCTGGCCGCCGAGTACAAGGAACTGCAGAACTCACTCTTTGTTTACGGCCTGCCGGATTTCACGGCGCAGAACCCCAAGAATGCATCCGTCAGGGACCAGCTCCGCCAGGAAGTGGAGATGGCGATCTTGCGGTTCGAACCGAGGATAGCCAATGTCATGGTCGTCAGCGAAACCGATGCCGGCGATTTCAGGACACTCGGCTTCAGGATCACCGGGTTATTGATGGTCGACCCCATGCCGGAACCCATAACCTTTGACACGCGGTTCGACATCAACAAGGGCGAGTATACCATAAAATAAAATCATGGATGACGAACTCCTCAGATACTATGAGCAGGAACTGACCTTTGTCCGGAGGATGGGAGAGGAGTTTTCGAAGAAATATCCCAAGGTCGCGTCCCGGCTTCTGCTTGAGCCTGGCAAGTGCGACGACCCGGGCACGGAACGCCTCATCGAGGCGTTCGCCTTTATCGCCGGCAGGATCCACAAGAAGATCGACGACAACTTTCCCGAGCTGACCGAGTCTCTTCTCAGCATAATCTATCCGCACTATACCAGGCCTGTCCCATCCATGTCCGTGGTGGAATTTCAAACCCAGAAAAAGTCCGTCCCGCCGCAGGGGTACCGGATCGACAAGGGCACCCCGCTGTATTCAAGGCCGGTCGGCGGTATACCCTGCCAGTTTACGACCTGCTATCCGGTCACGCTCTGGCCGCTGGAGGTGGTTTCCGCAGGCCTACGCGACCCCAGGCACGGTGTCAGAAACGCCCAGCAGGCCCTTGTCCTGCAGCTGAAGACCGAAGACGGGCTCAAACTTTCCCAGCTGGCCATAGAGGAGCTCAGGTTCTTCCTGGGCGGCCCTTCCCAGCAGATGTTCCCCCTGTATGAGGTTTTGGGCAACAATGTATGCCAGGTGATCTATGAGTTCCGCAATCAGCAGGGAGGAATTGAGAGCCTTGCGCTGGGCCCTGAGGGCCTGGAACCGGTGGGACTCTCCCCCGAGGAGACCCTCATGTCCTACCCGGAAAGGAGCTTTCCCGGGTACGGACTGCTCTTGGAGTATTTCTGCTTCCCCGAGAAGTACCTCTTCTTCACCCTGAAAGACCTCGATAGAGTGAGGGCAAAGGACCCCACTGATACGCTTGAAGTATGGCTGTATCTGGATAAACCTGCAAAGTCGAATATATCTCTCAGACCGGAAAACTTCCTCATCCATACAACCCCTGCCATCAACCTGTTCAGGCGCATTGCAGAGCCGGTATGGGTGGAACATACGAAGACAGAGTATCTGGTTGTCCCGGACGCCAGGAGATCCCAGGGGACCGAGGTATACAGCGTGGACGCCGTGAGCGTGTCTTCCGAAGGCCGAGAAGAGACCCTGGAGTTCCATCCCTTCTATTCGATTCGGCATCACCTGGAAGGTGATGAGAAAGGACAGATGGCATTCTGGCGTTCTGAAAGGAGGCCTTCTAATAGAAAGGGCGATGACGGGACCGATGTATACATCTCGTTTACCGACTGGGCGTTGAAGCCCGTGGACCCCGGGGTCGAGACCCTCATGCTGAACGTGACGTGCACCAACCGGGACCTGCCCGGCAGGCTGCCGTTCGGCGATGCCGAGGGCGATTTCGAGATGGAGCTTTCCGCACCCGTGGAGAAGACCCTGTGCCTGGTGAAGCCGACACCGACCCGGAGACCGGCTCTCGGGGCCGCGCTCCAGTGGAGGCTCATCTCGCATCTGGCGCTGAACTACCTCTCCATCACCGAAGGGGGAGAGGATGCCCTCAAGGAGTTGCTGAAGCTCTACGACTTTGATGATTCCCCTGCCACGAGGCAGCAGATAAACGGGCTCACCGGCCTGAAATCGGCCTATGTCACCAGGAGGATAGGGCAATCGTTCTGCCGCGGGATGCAGGTCACCCTGGAATTCGATGAGGACAAGTATGTCGGCTCCGGGCTTTACCTCTTTGCGTCGGTGCTGGAACGGTTCCTGGCCCAGTATGTCTCCATCAATTCCTTTACCCAGTTGACGGCAAAAACCCTCCAGAGGAAGGAACCGCTGCATATATGGCCACCAAGAAACGGCAACCGGATACTTCTTTAGCTTCCCGGCTTATTGACGGGGTTTACCGGTTTAGCTTCCCTTTTTCCCCATTCTTCATGAATCGTGAAGAACCATTCATACAAGAGGAGGATATGTATGTCATACAACCTTTGGAAAGCAGATGATCCGAAAGAAATCAAAGAACAAGAATATGCAATTGCTTCGGAAATAAAGTTTGGCCACTTCACTTCCTGCCTTGGAGTGATAGGAAAAGCAGGAGGTTCTCTGTATGCTGTGCATTTGGTAAAGAGCGGAGTGCTATGGAAGGAGATGTATGGGCTAACTTTGTATAAAGGCAAACCAGTTAAACTAGATACCTTTGATACGACCGTAGCCGCTAATGTATTATCAATATTTCCACAGGAACTCGAACAAGTAGTCGTGGTGGGGTTTATAGACGAATGGAGAAATAAAGCAGCCTTTGGCATGGCGAAAGGGAAACAGATCGATGCGGAAGCCTTCACCAGGCAGGCAGCATTTAACAAACTACTCGGAGTACTAGGTACCAGAACAAACAGCACTATTCTGGAGTACACGTGGGCTGAAGCGAACTATGCTGCCAAAATAAGCGAGGACGGTCATGATATCGAAATGCTATATTGAATGGCGTGAAATCTTTATCCTTGACAGTCCTTAGTTGACTTGATGCCTTTCCCTGATTTCACGACCTCTCATATCCAATTCGATGATAACTACTACTAATACATTACCTGCCCTCAAGAGGAAAGAGCCTCTGCACACATGACAGCCAAGAAACGACAATCGGATACTTCTTTAGTCTCCCGGCTTTTCGAGGAGTACTTCCGGTTCTCCTTCTACCGGGCGGTCTCTCTCCTGGAGAGGCTCGTCCCGTCAAAGAAGAGGCTGGGCGAGACCCTTGACCCCCGTGAAGAGCCAGTACGCTTTTCGGTGAAACCGGGCCTTTCCTTCCCGCCGAGCGACATCTCGAACCTGCGTCAGGATGATGCCGATGGGCCGGTTACCATGGAGGTGCGCTTCATGGGCCTCATTGGCCCTTCGGGGGTGCTACCCCACTGGTTCAATGATCTGGCTTCGGCCCGCATGCAGGCAAAGGATTCCGCGTTCGTAGACTTTCTCGACATATTCCACCACCGCCTTATCACGCTCTTTTACCTTGCCTGGAAGCGTTACGATTTTGCGGTCAACTACAAAAGCGGTGCGAACGACTCTCTGTCTTGGTATCTGCTGAGCCTTATCGGGCTCGGAACGGAAGGAATGAGGGGAAGGATAGGGCTTTCCGAGGAGTCACTCCTCTTCTGCAGCGGACTGCTTGCCAGGCGGGTCCCCTCGGCTTCAGCCGTGGCGGCGGCGGTGAAATATATGGCCGGGGCGGATGCAGAGGTGCACCAGTTCATCGAGCGTATGATCCCGCTGGAGCCGGCTGACTGCACCCAGCTCGGCGGCGCCAACGCGTCATTGGGGATGAGCACGATCTGCGGCAGTTATGTCAGGGAATGTCAGGCCAAGTTCCGTATCCACCTGGGGCCCATAGGGTACTCCCAGTTTAGTCGCTTTCTGCCGGGCGGGGACCTTCTTAAGCCCATCTTCTCGCTCGTCCGCTATATGGTGGGGATCGAGTATGAATTCGAGATCTGCATCTTCCTCAAGGCGGGGGAGGTCCCGGGATGCACCCTCGGCGCGGTAAAGGCCGATTCCCCGCGCCTTGGCTGGTCCACCTGGATGCTGGGGCGGGGTATAACCTTGAAGGAAGACCCTTATGTCACGTTTCAGGAAGCAAATGTGAACTGATGAAAGCAATTAACATTGAACGGTTCTTAAGGAGGATGTAATGCCCAAGGCAAATCTGAAATCTTTGATCGGAAAACTCAATGAGACCTGCAGAAGGGGTCTTGAATCGGCGGCGGGCTTATGCCTGTCACAAACCCACTATGAGGTCGAGGTCGAGCATTTTCTCATCAAGCTGCTTGAGGCGCAGGACACCGACCTCCAGAAGATCCTGCGGCACTTCGAGATCAACCAGTCACGGCTGGTGACCGACCTGACCGGTGCCATGGAGGGGTTCAAGACCGGCAATTCCAGGAACCCGTCGCTCTCTCCCCGCATACCTGAGATGCTGCAGGAGGCATGGCTCCTGGCCTCGGTCGATTATCAGTCTGCGAGCATCCGGTCCGGCCACATCCTCCTTGCCCTGCTTTCAAATGATGAAATGGCGCGGATGCTTACCTCGAGTTCGAAGCTGTTCAAAAAGGTCTCCGTGGAGACGCTCAAAGATAATTTCGCCAACCTGATAAAAGGCTCAATTGAAGAGAGGGAGACCTCGCCGTCAGGCCAGGCTCAGGAGACGGGAGGGGAAGGGCCGGTGCCCAAGGGGACCAAGGCCCTGGACCAGTTCACCATAAACCTGACGGACAAGGCCCGCAAGGGCGAGATAGACCCGGTCTTAGGCCGCGATTTCGAGATCAGGCAGATGGCCGATATCCTTATCCGCCGACGCCAGAACAACCCGATCCTCACCGGTGAGGCGGGCGTCGGGAAGACCGCGGTGGTGGAAGGCTTCGCCCTCAAGGTGGTACAGGGTGATGTCCCGCCGCCGCTACGAAACGTTGAGATAAGGACCCTCGACCTCGGCCTTCTCCAGGCCGGCGCCGGGATAAAGGGCGAATTCGAGAACCGGCTCAAGCAGGTCATCAACGAGGTGAAGGCATCCCCTGTTCCCATCATCGTGTTCATCGACGAGGCCCACACGCTCATCGGCGCAGGCGGGGCGGCGGGTTCGGGCGATGCGGCAAACCTCTTGAAACCGGCCCTGGCGCGCGGCGAGCTGCGCACCATCGCCGCCACCACATGGTCGGAATACAAGAAATACTTCGAGAAGGATGCAGCCCTTGCCCGGAGGTTCCAGGTGATCAAAGTGGAGGAGCCGGATGAGGAGAAGGCTTTTGTCATGATGCGGGCCATCGGACCCTTCCTGGAGAAACATCACAATGTAATGATAACGGACGAGGCGCTGAAGGACTCTGTCCGGTTGTCCCACCGCTACATACCAGCCCGCCAGCTCCCGGACAAGTCGGTGAGCGTGCTTGACACCGCGTGCGCCCGGGTGGCCATCGGGCTCACCACGAGGCCGGGCCCCATAGAGGACATCTCAAGGCGCATCGGCGACATCGAGAGGGAGCTCAAGATCCTGAAAAAGGAGTCCCTCATGGGCCGGGACCATGCCGAGCGTATGGACAAGCTCACCCATGAGAAGGACGAGCTCCGGACAAAGGTTCAGGCCTTGGAGGACAAGTGGAAGAAGGAACTCGATATCGCCAACAAGATCATAGCGGTGAGGGTCGATATCAGGGATCTCTTCGAGAAAGGGGGCGACGGCGACTTCACGGCAAAGCAGGATGAGCTCAAGGCCCTGGAGCAGAAGCTCGCCTTGATTCAGAAGGACGAACCGCTGGTGCAGATCACGGTGGACGGGCTGACCATATCCGAGGTGATCTCCGGATGGACAGGCATCCCCACCGGCCGCATGCTTACCGATGAGATCGCCACGGTGCTCAATATGGGCAAGCTCCTCGGTGAGCGCATCATCGGGCAGGACCACGCGCTATCCGCCATCAGCCAGACCATCCAGACCGCCCATGCCGGCATCGATGATCCATCAAAACCGACAGGGGTATTCATGCTTGTGGGGCCGAGCGGGGTCGGAAAGACAGAGACCGCCCTTGCCCTGTCCGAGCTTCTCTATGGCGGAGAGGACAACCTGATCACCATCAACATGTCCGAATACCAGGAATCCCATACGGTATCCGGGCTTAAGGGATCGCCCCCGGGGTACGTGGGCTACGGCGAGGGGGGCGTGCTCACCGAAGCGGTGCGCAAAAGGCCTTACAGTGTCGTGCTTTTAGACGAGATCGAGAAGGCGCACCAGGACGTCATAGAGCTCTTCTACCAGGTCTTCGACAAGGGGATGCTGGAAGACGGCGAGGGGCGCAAGATCGATTTCAAGAACACGCTCATCATCCTTACCTCGAACATGGGGACCGATACCATCATGAAGGCCTGCGCCGACGAGGAGACCATGCCCGGATGGAAGGGACTCACCGATATGCTCAGGCCCGAGCTGGTGAAGCACTTCAAGCCGGCCTTCATCGGGCGCCTCAAGGTCGTGCCGTACTTCCCCATCAAGGATGCGAACATGCGGCTCATCGTCAGGCTCAAGCTGAACAAGATCGCCAGGCGCATGAGGGAGAACAGGAACGTGGCATTCGTCTATGACGAGGCCCTGGTGGAAGCGATCGCCGGCCGCTGCACAGAGGTAGAGAGCGGGGCCCGCAACGTCGATAACATCCTGTCAGGCACCCTGCTGCCGGATATGTCCAAGGAACTCCTCTCCCGCATGGCCACCGGAGAGAAGATCAAGGAGATACACGTGACCCTTGATGGGGAAGGGTTTGGGTTTGAGGTGAGGTAGGGGGCAGACTCTGGATTGGGGATGTAACGGAACTATTCTATTCGGGAGGTGACAAACATGAAATTTGAATTTATTGGCAATCCAACGCTAAAGTTGAAGTACTCAATACCTAACTTAAAAGAAAATAGAATAGGAGTGCAATCGGCGCAGTGGCAAGGGGATGCGAAAGTCAAGGCCATTTGGAAAGAGGTTGCAGACAACGGAAAGAAATGGCGGATCGGATTTGCTCAGTTGCTGGAAATGAATACGATGCAGGCGGTCTACAAGAAGCACACACGCTCCGAGATTCTGATAAGCGGTAAGTCTATGCCGGTCCTGGACTCTGATCCCAATGAAAACTACCGCCCCTTCTACGACGACAACACTGCAACCGATGTTCACAACCGACCGAAGGATGTTCAAACGTCGTCGGCCGCCCCAGAATCGGTTGTCCAACTGAGGATGTGGGATGAACCCGAGAGTAAGTACCCGTGGTGGTTTAACAACGACGAAGCAGATCCCATTCAGGAATTCGTCATGAACCTGAAGTTTTCCACCTATATCGTGGCACGGGATATCACAAGCGGCGAGGGTATTCATGATCCGTTTATACTGAAGATCCTTTACCAGTGGTCAGTTATGTTGGATCGCCGCTACGAATTCACTGTTGTGAAGAAAACCGGCGTAGGCCCATTGAAGGCCGATCTGACGAAATCGAAATGCATAGTCAAGAACCCCAGCCGCCAACCATTCGTCGCGCCCTCTTCACATGAGTTTCCCAAGAACTACGAGATGATCTTCCAAGGTCCCGTGGCAAATGAGGTCTTCACCGACAACGATACGTTGACCGCCGAAAAGAGAGTTGGCGAGTTCGTCAAGAGCCGACGCGCGCTGTTTGGCGGATAGGATAAAGGTGGAGTTCAGGAGAGTTCAGGGAGGACCGCAACGAACTAAATAACTCCTGACCGATCTCCCCACCCTTCTTAGGAATGAAACCGATGAAAATAAGTCTTAAACCGGACGAAGCGCTCAGGATCGGCATCCATCTCCACAAGACCGGTTCCCTGTCCGATGCCGAGACCCTTTACCGGCGTATCATCCAGGCGGAGCCCTCAAACCTCGATGCCCTGCACTACCTGGCGCTCCTCAGCCACCAGGTCAACCGGCACCCCGAGTCCTTTGAGCTCATCAGAAAGATCATTGAGCTCGATCCGAAAAACGCCGATGCCCACAACAACCTGGGCAATGTACTGGAGGCCCTTGGGAGGTTTCCCGAGGCAGAGGAATATTATCGCAACGCCATTGCGTTGAGGCCCGACCACGCGCCTGCTATCAACAATCTAGGTGTCCTGCTCATGTCGCAGAAAAATTATGCCGAGGCCGCAGCAACCTTGCGCAAGGCCATAGCCCTTTCGCCTGCGAACGCCGACTTCCGTTACAACCTGGGCAATGCCTTGCGGAAGTCGGGGGAGTACGATGACGCCATAGCGGTCTACCGCGAGGCCCTGGGACTGAACCCGAACCACGAGGGGGCCTGGAGGGGCATGGCCCGCTCCTACCTTCTGTCCGGCCGCCGGAAAGAGGCGGCGGATGCCTTCGGGGAATGGCTTCGCCTGGACCCGGGGAACGAGCTCGCCAAGTACCTGCGCGCCTCATGCCTGGGGGAAGAAGCCCCTAACCGGGCGCCGGACGCGTATATCTGCCAGGTCTTCGACGACATGGCGGTCAGGTTCGACACCCATCTGATCGAGAACCTCGAATACCGCGCCCCGGACCTCCTTGCCGAGGCACTTGGCGCAGCACTGGCAGGGCCTGCTTCAAACCTTGACATCCTCGATGCCGGGTGCGGGACCGGGCTGTGCGGCAAGATTTTGAAGCCGTTCGCGCGCCATTTGACCGGTGTCGACCTTTCAAGCGGCATGCTCGTCCTGGCACAGGAACGCAAGCTCTATGACAACCTTGTGAGCGCAGAGCTGACCGGTTTTCTCCATGCGGCCCCAGAGGCATACGATCTCGTGGCATCGTCCGACACACTGTGCTACTTCGGGCCCTTAGAGCCGGTCTTTCAGGCGGCTTACCGGGCGTTGAGGTCCGGCGGGCTCCTGGCCTTTACGTTGGAGGATGCTGGGGATGACGCGCCTGGCTGGAGCCTCAACCCCACGGCCCGGTACTCTCACCAGAGGGCATACGTTACTGGCGCACTCCGGAAAACAGGGTTCGCGGTCCACTCGCTTACGTCGGAGATCCTGCGGAACGAGAGCCAGCAGCCGGTAAAGGGCCATGTGGTGGTTGCAAAAAAGGATGCATGCCCCGGACCGGGCATGAGTCAAGACGCCGACAAACAGTAAACCGGGAAGCAAAAGGAGAGGAAGGTATGGGAAAATATACCCAGGATAGCAGGCAGATGAGCATTGATACCCCTCTGGGCAAGGATGTCCTCCTGCTCGCGGGCTTTCAGGGGACCGAAGCGATCTCCCGCCTGTTCAGCTTCGAGCTCGATCTCCTTTCGGAAAACAATACGATTGCCTTTGAAGACATCATAGGCAAGCGGGTCCTGATCACGGTCCAGCTCACCAAGGGGAAACGGCATTTCCAGGGCATGATATGCCGCTTCTCGCAGGCCGCAGGACAGGAGGCGGACGGCCGCCTGCGCCTCTCCCAGTACCGGGCCACTTTTGTACCGTGGACCTGGCTGCTCACCAGGACATCCGACTCCCGCATCTATCAGAATCTCTCGGTCCCCGAGATAGTGGAGAAGATCTTCAAGGAAAAGGGCTTCACCGACTTCAGCATGGAGGTCCAGGAACAGCATGACAAGAGGGAGTTCTGCGTGCAGTACCGAGAGAGTGATTTCAATTTCATATCGCGGCTCATGGAAGATGAAGGGATCTATTACTATTTCACGCACGACCAGAACACCCACACCATGGTGATCGCGGATACGCCCGGCAAGCACAAGAAACTCCCCAGTTCGGTGAGGCATTACCGGGTCTCGAACGTTCCTATCGGGGAAGACACGATTTCAACCCTGGAAAAGTTTCAGGAGGTCCAGGCCGGCAAGTACACCCTGAACGATTTCAACTTCGAGATCCCGGGCACCAGCCTCAAGGCGAGCGTGGACAGCCAGCAGAAGCTGGGCCCCGGTGAGCGTGAGATGTACGACTTCCCGGGAGGATATAGTGCAAAGGCCTCGGGAGACAAGCTGGCGCGCATCCGCATGGAGGAAGAGGAGGCGCGGATCACCACGCTCAGGGGCTCGGGCAACTGCAGGGAATTCACCAGCGGCTTCCGCTTTAAGCTCACCAATGCCTACAGGCCGGACATCAGCGACAAGGAGTATCTGCTGACTGCTGTCGAGCACAAGGCGGTCCAGGGGTGGGAGGGCGAGGGAGAGGTCGACTACAAGAACAGCTTTACGTGCATCCCGTTCACCGTTCCTTTCAGGCCGCCGCTGGTCACGGCCAAACCGTTCATCCACGGCACCCAGACGGCAATAGTGGTGGGAAAGAAGGGCGATGAGATCTATACCGACAAGTACGGCCGCATCAAGGTGCAGTTCCACTGGGACCGAGAGGGAAAGAAGGACGAGAACGCCTCATGCTGGATGCGGGTCGGACAGATCTGGGCCGGCCAGGGATGGGGCTCGGTATGGATACCCAGGGTCGGCCATGAGGTGATCGTGAGCTTCATGGAGGGTGACCCTGACCAACCGCTCATCACGGGCAGTGTCTATGACGGCACCAACATGCCGCCATACCCGCTGCCGGCCGATATGAACAAGAGCACCATCAAGTCCAATTCCACCAAGGGCGGCGGCGGGTTCAACGAGCTGCGGTTCGACGACACGAAAGGGTCGGAGGAGGTCTACCTCCAGGGTCAGAAGGACTGGAATATCTTGATCAAGAATGACAAGTCCCAGACCATCGGCGTCGATGACAAACTCTCCGTAGGAAGCAACCAGTCCATTACCATAGGGGTCAACAGAACCGAAGCCGTCGGAAACGATGAAAGCATCACCATTGGTTCCAATAAATCCGAAACGGTTACCATCAATAAGACCGAGACCATCGGTGTTGCCAAGGAACTCACCATAGGCGGGGCCTATCAGGTCAGTGTCGGTGCGGCCATGAACGAGACTGTAGGCGGGATAAAGGCCGAAGAGATCGGCGTGAACAAAACCGTTGCAATCGCCAAGAATTCAAGTGAAACCATCGGGGGCCAAATGTCCGTGAGCGTAGCCAAGGACCTTACCGAGAAGGTCGGCGGACAACATGCGGAGCAAGTCACCAAGGAGTACAGCCTCAAGGCAAAGAAGATCACCCTCACGGCCGACGATGAGGTCACCATCAAGACCGGCTCGGCCAGTATTATCATGAAGAAGAACGGCGATATTACCATCAAGGGCGGCAAGATCAACATCAACGGTAGCGGCGATATCACCATGAAGGGCTCCAAGATTATCCAGAACTAAGCTTTTAGGAATAAAGGGGGATTCTATGAGAGATGCATCGGCAAGGAGCTTGAAATCCATGGGTCAGCAACGCCCTAACGAGGGCATGCGGACCGGGAAAATAACGGAGATAGGCCGGGACGGACGGATCTTGGTGGATTTCCAAGGCAATGCCGAAGGGCCTTTGTCGGCGCGTTTTGTCGGCTCGGTCAGCCTGTCGTTGCTCGAGATGATCGCTTCGGAAGGCAAGGATGTCTTACTGGCCTTTGAGCATAATGACCCAGCCCTCCCCATCATTGTCGGTGCGTTGCATGAAACCATCCAGGAAATCACTGAAGAACGGCCCCTGGTGCTTGATGTGGACAAGTCCGGGCACGTCACGCTCAACGGACGCGAGGTAGATGTGCAGGCCGAGGAGCAGATGGTCCTTCGTTGCGGCAAGGCCAGCATCATCCTGACCCGGGCCGGCAAGATCCTCATCCGGGGGACCTATCTTTCGCACCAGTCTACCGGGGTGAACCAGATCAAGGGAAGTTCGGTCAAGATCAACTGATCTTGTAGGATACCATGGAACTGCTCAATGCGACACAGATGCAGGCCGGTTACACCATGGGCCTGGACCCTGACGGCCGTGAGCACCTGGTGGTGGTGGTAAAAGGCACGTTTGCCATCCCGGCAGACGGCGGTATACCGGAATTAGCCGAAGAGCAGGTGCCCCTTGTCATGGCCGACGAATATACCGGGGAGCCCGGCCTTTCAGCCCCGCACTACGAGTCGGACTTTGCCCCATTCAAACCCAAGTGTGATGTCCTGCTCCATGGGAGCGCCTTCGCACCCGGGGGAAGACCTGTTGAACGGCTCACCGTGAGTCTTTCTTTGGGCACGTTCGAAAAACATTTTGATGTGTTGGGTGACAGGTTCTGGATTTATTCTTCCAGGCCCAGCGAGCCCATGCCTTTTCAGGTTATGCCCATCGGATATGACCGGGCCTTTGGCGGGGTGGATATCGACAAGCAAAACCCTGAAAACGTAATGGCCTTCGGTCCGAATCCTATCGGGGTGGGGTATCTCCCCTGTACGAAAGAAGATGAAGTGAAAGGTAAGGTGCTTCCCAATACCGAGGAAAGGGGTATCCCGATCACGACGCGGGAAGGGCCTTACAGGCCCATGTCCTTCGGTCCGGTGGGCCGCAATTTTTCATCGAGGTATATCCTGGCCGGGACCTATGACCAGAACTGGCTGGACAATGTCTTCCCGTTCCTGCCGGCCGATTTCAACCCGCTCTATCATCAGAGCGCGCCTGCTGACCAGCAGATTGCCTATCCCAAGGGCGGAGAGGCAGTGCTCCTGGTCAATCTGAGCCCGGCGGGCCGCATCAGCTTCAAGCTTCCCACACTGGGGGTTCCGGTCGAATTCACGCCGCGTTCGCTGGAGCGTACCACGCACCAGGCAGTGCTGGACACAATCCTGATCGAGCCGGATCTGGGCCGGTTCATGCTGACCTGGCGCGCCTCCACCCCACTGAAAAGGAACATGCTTGAGATGGCCCAGGTCGTGGTGGGCCGCATGCCCAGGGGCTGGTACCGGGCGCGCGAGCTGGGCAAAACCTATTATCCCTCGCTCGCGGACCTGGTGCGTTCCCGGCGGGCAGAGGCGGCCGAAGAAACTCAGGCCGAAGCGGAAGCATAGATGCTGCAGCTTGCAGTCATCGCCTCCGGTATGGTCACCCCCGTGGGATTCAGCGCGAAGTCTTCATGCGCCGCCATGCGGGCGGGAATCGATGGCGGGGCCGAGACGCGCTTCATGTTCGACGGCCAGTGGCTGACCGGTTGCCCGGTACCCTTTGAAGAGAACTACCGCGGCCGGGAGAAGCTCGTCCGGATGGCCGTCGGCGCGATTAAAGAATGTATGGACGCGGCCGGCGATATACCCAGCCATGAGATCCCGCTGCTGCTCTGCCTGGCTGAGCCGAATCGTCCCGGTGGTTGCACCATGGCGGATGCATCCCTGCTGGAAGAGGTGCAAGAGCGCCTGGAGATCAGGTTCCATCCTGATTCCCAGGTAATCTCACAAGGCCGGGTAGGCGGGGTGAAGGCCCTTGAGTTTGCCGATAGTTTGCTTAAAGCCCGCCGGCCCCTGGTGATTCTGGCCGGGGTGGATTCGTTCCTCAATACCGCCACCTTGAGTGCTTACCATGCCCTGGGCCGCCTGAAGACAGAGGAGAACAGCGACGGCTTTATCCCTGGCGAGGCAGGCGCTGCGGTCCTGTTGGGTGTGCCCGGCCGCAGGGCAGGTCCTGAGCTGTACTGCCTGGGGACCGGCTGGGGCAAGGAGCCCGCCTTCATCGGCTCGGAGAAACCGCTGAAAGCCGACGGCCTGGTGCAGGCCGTCCGACAAGCGCTCAAGGACAGCGGCTGCACCTATAAGGACCTGGATTACCGCATTACGGATATAAGCGGCGAGCAATACGCGTTCAAGGAAGCCGCGCTTTCCTTGTTGAGAACCATGCGCACGCTCAAATGCGACTTCGATTTATGGCACCCCGCCGAATACATCGGAGAGGCCGGTGCTGTCATCGTGCCGGTGATTCTGGGGACCGCGCTGGCCGCCGTGCAAAAGGATTATGCCCAGGGCCCGGGCGTGCTCTGTCATGTAGCTGCTGACACTGAAGATCGGGCGGCATGGATTGTGCGATACCGTTAAGGAGTTAAGATGGGCAATGAAGTTTATGCCAACGGACGCGAAGTAGCGTGCAAGGCCGCAGATGGCAAGTCCATTTGTGCCTTTCCTGACGTGTGCTTCACACCGCCCCAGACACCGGTTACCCCACCCGGGGTACCCATCCCCTACCCGAATACTGGATTGGCCTCGGACACCACGGATGGCAGCAAAAGTGTGAAGATCTCCGGCAAGGAAGTCATGCTGAAGAACAAGTCTTACTTTAAGAAAAGCACTGGCGACGAGGCCGGCTGCGCGCCAAAGAAAGGTGTAATAACAAGTAAGAACACAGGCAAGGTCTTCTTCAATGTCTGGTCCATGGATGTCAAGATAGAGGGAGAGAATGCTGTCAGGCATCTGGATTTAACCACCCATAATCATGCTTCTGTGCCGGGCGATACCCCAACTTGGCCATATCTTGATAAGATGAGTGTAGCAAAAGCCACAGGTCCATGCAAAGATGAGATTAAAAAAGAAAAGAAAGCCTGTGAAGGTTGCAAGCCCGATGGTGATAAGGATCCATGCCCGGAGCATAACCCACCCAAACAACCTGAAAAGTATAATAAGTATGTTAGGTCTTTAAAGGGAAAGGGCTTGTCAAAATCCGAGACAGAATCATTGGTCAATAAAGAGAAAGTGAAACCATATTATCAGGAACACAAGAAAGACGTTGAAAAATATTATGACGATCTTTCAAAAAAGAATTCCAATAATGAATGTCTAAAGGCCAGACGCTGCATGCTGCAACCTTACAGTCCTAAGCGATGTTGTCCCGGGCAAACAGCGCATCATTTAGTCGAAGCTGGATGTTTTTTTGATGTCGGTAGGGGTGGTGATAATTCAACCCCACTTGCAGGTTCTAAGTACGATACCGATAAAGCACCGTGCATATGTGTTGAAGGACCAAACAATACCATGGGCACGCATGGCTTAATGCATTCATTGCAAGGATATGATGCAATTCAAAATCAGGATGAAAACGGCATCTTGAATTTAGCCAAAGGTAAAAAAACTCAAACAGGAACCGTAACGTATGGTCAGTCAAAGGAGTCCGGCGTAAATGCGGTAAAGGATGTATTTCCAGAGTCGGAATGTTCTGAAGAGTGTTTAAAGGCCCAGCTTGATGCTTATCATAACAAAGTTGGTGTAGATGATTCGACAAACATCAGGTCAAATCCTAGCGGAAGAACTAGTGAGGAAGATGTATTGGCAGCAAGACAAAAGATCGAGAAGCTTAAACAAGAAGTTGTGAATAAGAAAAGCATCACAAAATTAAAAAGAAAATAACCATAACGCATATTAGCTGTTAGTAATAGAATAGGATCCCATTGAAAATATGGGAGCACGAAAGGAAAGATAGTTGGAAAAATAATAATAGGAGATGCTCTATGGCTGGGCACTGGACAGATGGATTTAGTTATTCGAGAGGCATTATATTTAGGCAGGATGAATTATATTTTATATTAACGAAAGATGAACTTGCTGGTGATAGTATTCCACATGCAGTTATTGCGGTTAACACAAAAGATGGATGGGATGCGATAGAAATTGAATATAATTTGGTGGGTATTGCTGTCGCTGAACACCCCAAGAAGGAAATTGTATTCATAGGAGAACATGGACAAGTTGAAGTAATTGATGCTGATGAATTATATAATGAGACTATTATCGATGATAAAAAGACACCCAAAAAATTGGGTCCTATGCGACAAGTGCGAGCCATCGATGGATATGCACATGCTGTTGGCATGGGAAATCAAATTTATAAACGTATTAATATAAACATATGGAATAGTATATCTGATGGAATAAATACAAAAAAAAACAAAATTCATTTTGAATCGATAGACGGCTTCTCTCCAAGCGATATATATACAGTCGGAAGAGGTGGTGAAATTTGGCATAACGATGCAAAAGGCTGGAAACGAATTGATTCTCCCACAAACTTCATACTGACAGATGTTTGTTGCGCTGGAGATGGCAGTGTCTATGTATGTGGAAGATTGGGAATGTTGATAAAGGGCAGAAACAATAGATGGGAAATAATTGATCATGGATCTACGGTAGAGGATTTTTGGTCGCTTGCCTGGTATAAAAACAAGCTTTATATTTCGACAACAAGCGCTCTATTTACGCTTGAGGAAAGTAACAGCTTGAAAATTGTGAATATGGGCGATGATATCCCTTCAAGTTGTTACCATGTCAGCACAGGGGATGGAATGTTATTATCTGTGGGACGAAAGGATGTGATGATTTTTGACGGAGAAGAATGGGAACGGATCGATTAAACAAATTCAATCGAAGAAAACATGCAAACTAATATTAATGTAGTCACCCAGCACGCTGAAAATGCGGCCTTTCAATGGTTACTACGCGATCAGGCCGTGGGCCAGCCGCACTATGCATTGAAAGACCTTGCCAAGCTTGATGCGATGGTAGAGGCACATATCGACGGCCTGCGCATCGCCGGGGATGCCGGGTGGGATATCTGCCTAGATCATCTGACTTTTGAGCATGCCGGAGAGGTGTTTGCCGTTTCCATGCTTGCCTTTGAGACCGGCGATCAGTAACGGATCGATAAGGCCCTTGAATGTCGGCGCCGAATCAGCCGAGCTGTCCCGCGGAATCATATCAGCCATGGGCTGGCTGCCGCTGGAAAGTGTACTCCTCTACATCCAGGCCTTTCTTAAATCCGACGATCCCATGCTCCAGCGCATCGGCATCGGTGCTTCGGCGGTTCACCGATATTCACTGGCTAACCTGGATAAGTTCATGATGAATGACAGCCCGCTGGTTCGTGCACGAACGCTGCGCATGGCAGGGGAACTGGGTTATGTGCGATATGCCGGGAATGTTGCGCAGGCG
This sequence comes from uncultured delta proteobacterium, assembly GCA_963798485.1. Classification (GTDB taxonomy): domain Bacteria; phylum Desulfobacterota; class Desulfomonilia; order UBA1062; family UBA1062; genus MWEI01. Next base: position 76,060 of record CAWCTR010000005.1, read on the forward strand.
CTGGATGACCCTGATGACACCTGCCGTTTCTGGGCCGCATACTCCAGCGTGCTCATGGGCAGTCTCACTGGTGCTGTGAAACTTCGAGAAGTTGCGGAGGCAAACGGACCGTTGGCAGAACGGGCAGCTGACCTGGTATGCAGGTGCATGCAGCAAGAGGATGCCATGGCTTGGCAGAAAGTCTTGTCAGGCAGCAAGGATACTCTCAGGAGCTCATTGAAGGCGGCCGTCGCCATCGGCGACCCGGTGATCATGCCCTGGATCATGGAACAGATGCATAACCCCGAAATGGCAAGGGTTGCGGGTGAGGCCTTCACAAGCATCACCGGCGTGGATATTGCCTATAACGACCTGGAAGGTGAATTACCCGAAGGTTTTGAAGCAGGGCCGAACGACAATCCTGAGGATGAAAATGTGGCAATGGACCCGGATGAAAATCTGCCATGCCCTGCCCCTGCACTGATCGCTAAGTGGTGGGGGGAGAACCAGGGGCGCTTCAAAGCGGGTAAGCGTTATCTGCTCGGCAGGCCCATTGCTTTAGATACGGTCCAGGCTGTGCTCCGAGAGGGTAAGCAGAGGCAGCGGGCCGCGGCGGCACTCGAGATGGTGCTGCTCTCTCCTGCTCAGCCTCTGTTTGAGGTGCGAGCCAGGGGCGATCTCCAGAAGCGGGCGCTGGGAGTATAAGATAGACCCCATCAAAGAATATATCCAGGGATGCCGGTTCGCAGGATTGCTTTCCGGGATGACGGCTTGGATCGGTGCTCTGTTCCTTGTTTTCTCGTTCGCTATCTTTTTGTTATCCCTGAAAGACCATATGAAGTGGTAATGCCATAGCGAGCACAACCCGTCTTAAGGTCGCGATCATCTTCACCCTTGTAGGCCTCGGCCTGATCTTTTTGCAAACCATCATGTAAACCCGTATTCTGCTGAACCCGACAAGTGTCGGCTCCCATTATCATGGAGGTTCCCTTATGAAGAAACCCATTTCTTTCGGGTCCATCGGATTCGAGCTGGTCTCCTCCCTGGAGGAGGCAAAGGTCGCCCCTGATCCCGGCGAACCCTTCAGGATCTGCGTCCTGGGCGATTTCAGCGGCAGGGCGAGCCGGGGCGTCAGGGAATCTCTAAAGACGAGGAAAACCATAGCCGTGGACAGGGATAACGATCGATGATGTGATCCAAAAGGTAAAACCCAGGGTTGTTTTCGATGTCCTTGATCAGGAGATCGATGTCTCCTTTGAAAGCCTCGACTCCTTTCATCCCGATGAGCTCTTCACCAGGATCGAGCTGTTTCGGTCCCTCAAAGACACGAGGAGAAAACTCGGTGACCCCAGGACCCACAACGCAGCACTGAAAGAGCTACGCATCCTGATCGGGGGGGAAGAGGCTCAGGAAGCGCCCAAGGCCAGGGCGCAGGAAAAGCCTGAGGCCCCCAAGGGCAATATCCTTGACCGGATCGTGAGCGATACCCAGGAAGGGACCCTGGAGAAATCCGGCAGGACCGGCAGAGGGGATCTGGCCGATTTCGTGGAAGCGATCGTGAAGCCGTACCGCGTAGCGGCAAAAGACCCGTCCGAGGACCGCATCAGGGAGGCGTTCGATGCGTACATTTCCCTGCTCATGGCAGAGGTTCTCCATCATGAATGCATGCAGGGAATTGAGGCTGCCTGGCGCGGGCTTAAATTCCTGGTCTTCAGGGCAGAAACCGACGAGGACCTCGATATCCGGCTCCTGGACGTTTCAAAGGAAGAGCTCGCCGATGATCTGCTCTCAGCCGATGATCTCACTGAGACCGACACTTACCGGCTGTTTGTCAAAGAGCCGGTCTCATCGCCGGATGGGAAGCCCTGGGCGGTACTTATCGGGAACTACGCCTTTGACTACGATGACGCGGAAGTCCTGGGACGCATGTCCAAGATCGCGGCAGCAGCAGGGGCCCCATTCATTGCCCGGGCCCACCCCCACCTGATGGGCTGCGGGTCATCGAATGATCAGGCACGCCCTGATTCCTGGGACTACACGCCCGGTGCGGATGCCGGGCAGGCATGGGATGCCCTACGGAATCTTCCCGAGGCAGTGTATATCGGCCTCGCCGCACCCCGGTTTCTGCTGCGCCTTCCCTATGGCCGGGACACCGACCCTGTGGAGGTCTTTGATTTTGAGGAGACAGCCGGGGAATTTGCCCATGAGCATTACCTCTGGGGCAACCCTGCATTCGCGTGCGCATGCCTGCTGGCAGGGGCCTTCAGCCGGGAAGGGTGGTCCATGATCCCCGGGCGTTGTGAATGACATTGAAGGCCTCCCGCTCCATTCTATAGAGGTAAACGGAGAATCCCGGCTTACGCCGTGCGCCGAGATCCTTCTCACGGACAAGGCCGCCCAGGCCATTCTCGATCGGGGTATCATGCCCCTTGCCACCATCAAGGGAACGGATTCAGCGCGGCTTGTCCGTTTCCAGTCTCTGGCCTTGCCTTTGGCAGGATTACAAGGCAGGTGGGAAGGCAACTACTGAACCTGAATTTCATCGGCATAAGCTATTCATCGGTCATTGCGAGCATCGCACAGCGGTCGTGGCTCGCTGTTATCCATGGAAGAAACTTTGCGCAAGCCTTACAGTTCGGGTGCCCCTCTTTTTTAAAGAGGGGACAGGGGAGATTTGCCTTTTCCCCCACAATGTCCCAAATTTGGAATGTGCATTCAAATCCCTCCTGGCCTCCCTTTACAAAAGGGAGGGACTTGGCAGCACGATCCAGCCCCCATAACTGTCATTTTCTAACCTAATGATATTACCAACTTTAATCAAGTTTCTTAGGAGGAGCCTAAGGCGACGTGGACAAATATCTGCAGAAAAGCAGAAATTGACGCATCGAAGGTGCACCCTTCAGGGCGAAGGCCATGGAAGACCCGAGTCACAATTCGGCAGGATAGCTGAGTTGGACACACTTTACATGCGCCCAAAGGGCGAGGGATGAGGATATCCGAGTCAATCTCTACAAATCTATAATGTGCCAAGATGCAGGGATTGCTTCGCTACGCTCGCAATGACCAATATAGGGTTATGCAAAGGTCTTAACCGGTAAACAACTAGATGAGCAGTGAAGGGAAACAGCCATCTGTAAAGAATACCCCGGCCATGCTTGTGAAGGTGATCAGGGGCCAGGCGCGGGAATCGGAGAAGCGCTTCACCGGCACCTTCCTTGTGGGGAGGACCAAGGAATGCGACATTCAGGTCAAGGAGTCGTCCGTCAGCCGGAATCATTTGCAGATCTCATTCGACAATAAGCAATGGCGGGTGAAAGACCTGGAAAGTGCAAACGGAACCTTCCTGAACGGCGCACGGATACTCGATGAATTGCTGCCTGATCATGCCCAGGTCGAGCTCGGCACCGGCGGCCCTATCCTGGAGCTTACCATCGAGAGGCCTCAACCCCCCAAGGCCGAGGAGACCTTGAGCACCACCAGGGACTTCACCTCGGAGACCCAGATCATCAAGCACTATTTCGACAAGAAGGGTTCCGAAGACATCGGCGAACAGACCCTCATGTTCAGGCGCGCCTTCGATCGGGCGCACAAGAAGAAATCGAAAAAGTATCTCTACATTATCGGTGCGGTGGTCGGTGTTGCCATTATCATCCTGGGCATTACGGCCGGGGTCATTCACCATCAGAAACAGGTCATTTCCCTCCAGAGACAAAAACTCGATTCCTTAAGAAAAACTGCTGAAAACATCTACTATGCCATGAAATCCCTGGAGGTCCAGATCGGACAGCTGGAAGACATTGTCATCCTGAACGCCAAAGCGGATCAGATAAAAGACCTCCTCGAAAAACGTAAGCAGCTTGCTGAGATGTCAAAGCAATATGATAATTTTGTATCAGAGATAGGGGTTTATAAGAAGTCACCCGTAGAAAAGCAGATCATTTTCAAAATGGCGCGCGTCTTTGGCGAGTGCGATGTCAATGTGCCCGATGGCTTTGTACGGGAGGTGCTTCGCTATATCGGCATATGGAAGTCATCAGGGCTGCTGAAGGAGGCATTGTACCGGGCCGAATCGAGAGGCTATACGCCTGTAATAATCAAGGCAATGAAAGAGAACAACCTCCCGCCGCACTTCTTGTACCTGGCTTTACGCGAGAGCGATTTCGATCCAAAGGCAGTCGGTAAATACACCAGGTATGGATATGCCAAGGGGATCTGGCAGTTCATCCCGGAGACGGCGCAGCATTACGGACTGAAGATCGGCCCGTTGTATCAGCAAGGGGTGTATGACCCGTTTGACGAACGGTTCCAGTTCGAAAAGGCCACCATGGCTGCGGCAAGGTATATCAGGGACATCAACAACACCGAGGCCCAGGCCTCAGGGCTGCTGGCAATGGCATCTTACAACTGGGGAGAGAACAATGTCAGGGAAATCATCCGGAGAATGCCGGAAAACCCCCGCGACCGCAATTTCTGGCGTCTTCTGAAAATTGCAAAGGTCCCGAAAGAGACATATGATTATGTTTTCTCCATCTTTTCTGCTGCGGTTATCTGTGAGAATCCCGCGTCTTTTCGGGTTTGACTTTGACGCCCCGCGAATACTCGATTGAAATATAATCAGGTTAAAAAACAAGGGCCCTTGCGCACAAGCTATGAGGGGCACTGATCACTTCTTGAAAAAATCTTTGAAGAACGATTTTTCCTTCTTGTCATCGCCCGCAGGGGAAGGTTTCGGTTTTTCTTTTGGCGCCGAAGGCGCCTGTTCCTCTTCTTCGTGCTCGGCAAGCCGTCCTTCTCCGAGGAAGCGCAACGCAGGACCGTTCGGGGCAAGGACAAGTATATCCTGGGGTTTCATGGGTGCTTCAAATCCTATTGCAACCCCGTTGATGGAAATGCTGTTGCGGCCGGTGAGGTCCCTCACCCAGTACTGGTCGGCGTTGAAGAAGATCTGCGCATGCTCCTCGGCAATTGCAGGATGATTCAGCACGAACTCACAATCCGACTTTTTGCCGATGATGACAGGGAGCTCTTTGTACGAGCGCAGCGTAGGCCCGAGCTGGATAATGAGCGGGGCCTGCACCTTCATGACCGGCTGGCGCGGTTGAGAAGACGGCTTTGGCGCTTCTTTGAGCGGGATGAAGGAATCCACCGGCAAGGCCGGAGGCACAACCCTTTCGACAGGGGTCGGCGGGACTGCTTTAGGGGCTGGGGTCGGCACAGGGGCAGGGGCTGCAGTGACCTTCTCGACCTGTACGGCATCGGTGATCTTTGCCAGGAAGCTTGCCTTGGGGCCGCCCTCGGCGAGCATGATTATATCGCCGTCTTTGAGAAAGGCCTCGGTTATCTTCTTGCCATTGACAAAGGTGCCGTTCGCACTGTGGTCAACAAGCTTGTACCTGTTCCCTTCACGGACGAGCTCTGCATGCTTGCGCGAAATGGTGGTGAGCTCGGCAGGGAACTGCACCTGGCAGGATTGGTGCCTGCCCATGGATATGGCCGGTTCGGTAAACTCCTGAATCTGTCCTTTCAGCGGTCCCTGGATGTGGACGAGCTGGACGATGATGACCGGCAACTCTTTCATAAGGCCTTGAAAATTACAAGGGAAGCAACTGTCTGTCAAGAAAATTGAGAGGATACTAGACCTTAGCATAACCTACTCATGGGTCATTGCGAGGAGCCGAAGGCGACGTGGCAATCTCGATAAATCCAGACTGTGCCAAGATGCAGAGATTGCTTCGCTTCGCTCGCAATGACTAACATAGGGTTATGCAAAGGTCTCGATACAGGTAATCCTCAATTGATGGGTGGTGTGCGGCAGGCATACGCCTTCGAAGGGATTCATTGAGGCATAATCTTTCTATTGAGCGAGGGAAGGGATGGCTTTGAAAATTCAGGGCATCGGCAAGACCGATGTCGGTTTGAAGAGGACGAACAATGAGGATGCCTTTGTTCTAAGGCCCGATCTGGGGTTCTGGGCAGTGGCCGACGGTATGGGGGGTGCTGCTGCCGGAGAGGTTGCGAGCCGTATCTTTGTAGAGACCGCGACAGAGGCCTTTGCCTCAAACAGCACTGAAGAGACCCAGATGGACCGCGTGAAGAATGCCTTCACCCTGGCCAACAGGAGGATGCTCGATCATGTGGCCTTACACCCCGATCATGCAGGGATGGGGTGCACGGCAGAGATCCTTGCCATATCAGGCGATGATATTTTTATCGGGCATGTGGGAGACAGCCGGACCTACCGCCTGAGAAATGCCGATTTGAAGCAGCTTTCAGTAGATCACTCCCTTGTGCAGGAGCAGATCAAACAGGGGCTCATCAGCGAGCAGGATGCAAGGAGCCATGCAATGCGCCATGTGATTTTACGGGCGGTGGGGAATAAGGAACCAATCGAGATCGATCTCCTCAAGGGCAAGGGCCTGCCGGGCGACATCTTCCTTTTATGCTCGGACGGCCTGACCGATATGGTTGATGATGCGGCTATCCGGGACTGTTTAAACCGGGGGGAAAGCCTTCAGGCCCTTGCCGATCAACTCATCGATCTGGCAAAGGCCGCAGGCGGCAAGGATAATATTACGGTCGTGCTGGTCAAGCTGCTTGGCTGACAAAGGAATGAAGCAAATTTATGTCCTCTAAGAGTCTCTTCTATCAAAAGAAATTCATCGCCACGATGTTCATGGCCCTCATGCTGTATGCCTGCCTCGCATGGGCTGAAGAGGGTTTTGAGAGCAAGGTCTTCCCGATCCCCAGATATGAAGCCGAACAGGTTGTTACGGATTGGCTGAGGCATGAGGGATACAGTGTGAGCAAGACAACAGGCGAGAATTCGGTCCTGGTGAGGGCAACACAGAAAGCCCAAGAAATGAGAGTCGTCTTGAAGCACCATTCCCCGCTGTCTACGGAGATATCGATAGATAACACCGCCATGGCGGGCCATGCCGGTGCATTATGGAAATACCTGACAGGTTACATGCAGGGATACACCTCCACGCAGGAAGATCAGGTCAGCCCGGGCGACCTGCAGAATAAGTCTTCTCTTCAGGATGAATCAAAAAAGAAGGTGCCTGCACCTATCTTGAATAGGATCGATGCGGTTGTCTGCATCAAGGCCTTAGGGAAGAACAACCCCGCTCAGCTCACCGGGTACATCGTAGACAAGGATGGGTTGATCATCTGTACGGCGCACACCCTTCAAAAGCCGCAGGTGCTCGCCATTTTTCTCTCAAACGGCCTCCGGGTTGAAGGAAAAATCATCAGGGTTGATAAACAAAAGGACCTTGCCCTGATCGATTGCAACCACCATTTTTCAGAGGTGATCTCGCTGAACAACGGCAAGGTAATGCCTGAAACAGGTCAGAAGGTCTTCTCAATAGGTTATCCCCTTGACCATGGGAATAAGATACTGACAGGCTTTATCAGCGGTCCGCCGAGGCTCGTCGAGGGCCAGCCCCTCCTCCAGGCCAGGATGGTTGTGGAGCCCGGCAGCAGCGGGAGCCCTGTCTTTGACGCAGGGGGAAACCTCGTGGCCATGGTGAAGGGGAGGCTAAAAGGTGACAATCTCTCAGGGCTGCTTATCCCTTTGGAAACGATTATCTCATTTATAAAGGAAAGGTAGGATATGAATTACGGCCGCTACGAGATCGTCAAGGAACTGGGGAAGGGTGCCATGGGCGTTGTCTACCAGGCCCACGACCCGCATATAGATAGGATGATCGCCCTGAAGGTGCTCAGGCCCGACCGCGTGAGCAGCGAGGACTTTGTCCAGAGATTTCTCAAGGAGGCCAAGGCCATCGGCCGCATGTCGCACACGAATATCGTAACGGTATATGATGTGGGCGAAGACCAGGGAACGGTCTATATTGCCATGGAATATCTCGAAGGCGTGCCGCTCAATACCTATAGCAGCGAAAAGCCCCTTGATGCCGAGGAGATCGCCGGGATAGGCATCCAGGTGGCGGACAGTCTCGACTATGCCCATACCAGGGGAATAGTGCACCGCGACATCAAGCCGCAGAACATCATGGTCGCCCCGGGCGGGGTGGTGAAGCTGACGGATTTCGGCATTGCCCACATCGAAGACCCTTCTGCAAGCCAGCAGACACAGGCGGGCGAGATCCTGGGCACGCCGAACTATATGTCGCCGGAACAGGTCATGGGTAAAAAGGCTGACGGCCGGTCCGACCTCTATTCGCTCGGCGTCATCCTCTACGAACTTGCCACCGGAACGAAACCCTTCAAGGGCGACAACCTGGCAGCCATCTTCCATGCCATCACCTCGGAAACCCCGGCAAGGCCGGATAAGGTCAATGCCGAGTTCCCTCCCAAATTTTCCCAGATAATCATGAAGTGCCTTCAGAAGGAGCCTGATGAGCGTTTTGCCAACGGCCACGACCTTGCCGCCGGCCTGAGGTCTTTCCTTAAGGCGCAAAGGCCCGGCGCCACGGATGCATTACCGGAAAAGAAGATATCTGTGGTGAAGGTTCTTGCAGCGGTTATCGTTCTGATGGTTATAGCTGCGGGTGCGATCTTTTTCATGACCTCAAAAAAGGGGGCGCCCGTCGAGATGGGGGCCTTCAATGTTCAGAGCGTTCCGGCAGGGGCGCAGGTCTATATCGACGGCACCTTCAAGGGTAAATCCCCGCTGGCACTCGAACTGCCCATCGGAGGCCACGAGGTGCGCATGATCATGCCCGAGTACTACGACTGGGAGGCCCAGGTGCAGGTCGAAAAGCAACCGGTACCACCGCTGAAGGTAGAACTGGTGCCCGTGGAAAAGAGCGGCCAGTAATGGATGGGTGAGAATAATGCCCGCACATTCCGAGTGAAGAGAAACAAGCCCTGTAGGAGCGGCTTCAGCCGCGATTGCCCATCATGTATCAAAAGAGAAGATATAGGAGTCGAGAAGAAATGGAGTCGGGCCGAGGTAAGTCTTTTTAAAATGCTGACAGGGTACCCCTTTATGAATATAGTTATTTAGGTGATAATAGGTCAAGGGAAGTTTGCCCGAAAATGTGTCCAATATCATATTATCAAGGCAAATCTACCTGATAATCAATGGTTCGCCATCTAGAATTCAATATTCGAGGTGATTATGGAATTCAATAAAGACAAAGTTGATGAGTATACATTGGCTTTGCTCTACTTGGTCATGTGGGAAGAAAATAATTATGCCCGAATGGCATGGAAGAATTTCGATTGGGATACAATGAATCGCCTTTGTGAGAAGGGTTACATCTTTGATCCCAAGAACAAATCAAAATCTGTTGCGGTAACTGAAGAAGGTTTTAACAAGGCAAAGGAACTTTTTCAAAAGTTCTTTGGTGAAGGCAATGAATAGTAATCGCCTTCGGCGAACAAGCAAATCCAGCGGACCACTGGGGCCGTTTGTCATTGCTGATTCAACGATCACCTGCCCCAATGGCCGCTGATCCGCGCGTTCGCACCGCTTCGCGGTGCGAACAACCGAGTTGACCGACTGCGTCAGGTCGCCCGACTGGCCTGCTCCGCTTCGCTGCGCGAACCAGTCGTTCGACCTGACTTTTTGCCCTGCCAATCGGTCGCTACGCGCCCATTGGCAGGGCAAAAAGTCGGTCAACTCGGTCGTTGGGCCACGGAGACTGATCCAGAGTAGGATAGGTGAGTATGGGATACCAGTGGGCAGCACGATAGGCGCTCACTTCAACTGAGGAGGATACTATGGATACCAATTCTATTCTCGCAATTATTGGAGCTGTTCTGGGACTTCTGGCCATTGTGCTGGTCTTTGTCTTCCGAGATTTCCAGAGAGAACGAGTGGTCAGTGCAATCGAAACTCGTCTCGAATCGTTTAATCAAAACGCTCGGGCTACCTTAGATAAAGCATCTGCAATAATACAAGAACTGCAAGAGGTACGCTCTGCCTCTCAAAATCTGCGTCCTGATCTCTCCATCTTTTTGGCTACACAATGGAAATTCATTGAAAAGGTTTTCCGCTATCGATTCGAGAAACATGGGATAGCTAGAAAGATTGCAACAAAGCACATTCGCGACAATATGTCCGTTCTCTTAGATTCCGGATCTACGACAGACTTGGTAACGTCTGAGCTTCTCCTGAATCCATTCAGTGGAATGAATATATACTCCAACAATGTTTTCGCTGCAATGCATTTAGTAGGTACCCGGGCAGTGTCATTCTATCTCCTGCCGGGTAGGTTCAGCGAAATCTATGCCGCAGTTTACAGCCCCGAAGCAAATAGACAAATAGGTCAGATGGGGTTCAATTTGTTCGTCCTTGCCACCACGACCCTAAGATTCGAAAACGGCATAATGGTTCACATCTCTGACGACGATAACTATGAATTCAAACGAACAGCCTTGATGACATTCGCTCACAACACTGAAAGCAAACTGTTGATCGCATTAGACGCATCTAAGTTTTTTGAGCCTATTGGTAAATATCGGGGAGTAGTTACGCCTAATGAGTGGAGAGACATTCTATCCCGAGCGGCATCACGTATTGTGATCGTTACGTCACCCCCTTCGCCAGATTTTAGCGCGCAGCAACTTACTCTCCTTCAGGAAGAGATTGCCAAGTTTAGGGGTACTGGGATACTAGTAGACGACGCGTGTTAGGGAGCGCGCCAGGGACGACCACGTCGGACGAGTTGGTAAGACGAGTCGTAGTTGACTAACGTTACAGAGTCCGGGAAGTGGTGGAGGCAACCATTGACAGTGGACAACATGAAGGGCATAAACCATTGCCCAACAAGGCAATCCAGCGGACGTCTTGCAGCCGCCGCTGATTTATGTGTTAGCGCTCAGATGTCATACATCTCCGAAGCCATCGCAGAGATTCATATGGCATTGGATTCAAACCCCAATGAGCGCCACCTGCTTGACCTTATCGACCAGAACCTCACTTCGCTCAGGTCCCGATATCGAACACACCGGAGCGAATTCACAGATGGCGCCATCCAGTTCTTAAAGTCGCTATCCCCGTTTCAAGAGGCTCTCCGCGAATTCATTGATGCCATCGAGGAAAAGGACTGGATTCGCACTCGCGACGACGCACAGGAACTTGCCGGTCGATTTGGCGAGCTTAGAGATCGATTGTTTCCTCATCTGGTATTCAAGCGGGCTGAAAAGGAGCTTCGTGAAGTTACCTCAAAGGCACAGTCCCTACCATTTGCCGCTGTAGTGGCAGGTGAAGCCGAATTTAACCGTCGACTTGCCCACCTTGAAAGAAATGCTCAGCCGTGCCAGAAATGCGGAGCGAAGATGGCGCTTCGTGAAAGCCAACATGGCTATTTCTGGGGGTGCAGTACATTTCCGCAGTGCTTCAGCCGGCGATGGCTGTCTTCCGAGGAATCGGAGTTCCTGTTCCCATGAGCGCTAACCTCTCGGTCAACCGGACATGCAAGCGATGCTTGCAGGTTCCCCCCGGTCTTTGGCCTCCGGCGGCCGGTTACCTCAAACATTAGCTCTTAGGTAAAATATGGATACTATTTCACCTGTCATATCAATTGTCGCCCTTATTGTTTCGCTGTTTACGGCGTGGTTCACAATTCTTCGTCGTGGTTCGGTGCGTAGTACACATCCTTCATTTGTTGCGTTTCGCTATGACTTTGTGGACAAGCCAGTTCCACAGGCTAAGATATTCCTACGCACCCTGCTTTTTTCTACAGGCAAAAGAGGGTTGGTTATCGAGAGTCTCTTCCTTCGTGTGAGCGAAGGGACGCGCTCCGAGGAGTTTTCTTTCTGGGGATATGGGGACAAAGACCTTGTTCGTGGTAGTGGTATTTTCGTACCTGAGACTGGTGTCGTAACAAATCACCATTTCAATCCATTACATACTGAAACTCTGTTTCGGTTCTCACATGGGACATATAGGTTGGAGCTGGTTGCCAAACTTGCTGCAAGGAAGGGCTTGGTCTCACTTTGGGATATAGCATTAGATATTCCAACCGGTGCCTATGATACCAGCATAGCGCGCGAAACAGCAGTATTCTTCAACTGGTCACCGGAGGAACGACGTTACGTCGGCACTATTGAAAAGCGGTCAGGCTTTATCAATGCCTTTTCTGACCCGACCGAGAGCTAACCATTTAGGATTGAGACGACCTGAAAGATCGTATTCAATCCATTGTTCAACCACGGCATGCAGCGTATCGCCAATAAAGCCGGCTCCCGGTGATGCCTGCCGTTATACAGAGGAGGTGGAGGCACACTATGGTTCCGCAGAGTAATAGTATGGAACCTAATTACTCGGTCTTTTACTACCTCGACCATCTGAAACATTCAGTCGGAACTGAGGGAAAAAGGAAAAAGGGAAGGAAAAAGGGGACAGATTTATTTTTTGATAATGTCTAACCAAATCCAGCGGACAGCTTATAGCCGCCGCTGATCCGCACGTTCGGTGACAAGATATGATGAAATTGATTGATTTAGGTTTTGATCCCTGGTTTGAAGCACATGTCGAGGACATGCGCCAAGAGGATCAAGGCATTGCTCGTGTGTCAGCAGTTGACCGCAACTCGTATATTATCAGGAATGAGCTCAGAGAGATTCCAGCTGAACTTGCAGGGAAGTTCTATTTCCGTGTTGAGTCCTCGGTTAAACTACCATGTGTCGGCGATTGGGTCACCGTGCAGTATCATAATGATGACACCTCGGCAATCATCCATGGAGTCTTTCCACGAAGGACGTTTTTACGCCGAAAGCGTGCCGGCATAGAAGTGGACTACCAGATGATTGCAGCCAACATTGATATCGCTTTCATTGTCCAGTCATGTCACTTTGACTTTAATCTACCTAGACTGAATCGGTATTTAGTAATGGCAGCTGACGGACATGTTGAGCCGATTGTCATTCTTGCCAAAACGGACTTGATCTCCCACGATGAGCTGCAACAGAAGCTTGCGGCTATTAGACAGGCTGGCATCACGACCAGGGTTATTGCACTCAGTAACATAACCGGCTCCGGATTTGACGAATTCCACCAGGTATTAATACCGGGTCGAACATATTGCCTGCTTGGGTCATCCGGAGTCGGCAAGACTACACTGATCAATCATCTGATTGGCCGGGATGATCTTGATACTAAAGCTGTCAGTGGAACAGGAGAAGGCACACACACAACAGCGCGTCGGCAACTCATTGTTCTTGATAAAGGAATGATGTTCATTGATACACCTGGAATGAGAGAACTAGGCCTTCTGGGCGCCAGTGACGGGGTAAACAAAGGGTTTGAAGATATTATTGAGCTTTCCATGGCATGTCGCTATGCCGATTGCAGCCATACTCAGGAATCAGACTGTGCAGTTCTTACTGCAATTACAAATGGCGAGTTGAGTGAAGAGCGCTATTCTAGTTATTTAAAACTCAGGAAAGAGTCAGAGCACTATGAGATGTCGTACTTGGACAAACGTAAAAAGGACAGAGCATTCGGACGCTTCGTTAAGACAGCAAAGAAGAATATGAAAAAATGAATGACGTGCACCGAACACGGCTCCAGCGGACGCGCTGACACGCGCCGCTGACCCATGACGTGTCATAATCGCGTGCCCCGACGTCTTAGCGCAGCAATCTTCACCAGAGCACTATGTAAGGAGCATCACAGATGTCCATCAGTAGCAATGCCAAAGAGATACTCACTCAATTTACCCGCGAGGTATGGAGTGAAGGCAATATCGAAGCCTCAGATAAATATATCGCACCAAGATACACAATTCATCACGACCCTGGCGATCCATGGGAAGGTCGGGAACTCGACCTCGCAGGCTACAAGGAGCGTGTCAAAACATTGCGTGCTGCGTTTCCCGATCAGTTCTTCGACATACAGGGACTTTTTGCCGACGGCGACGCTGTTGTGATGACTTGGCTCTGGTCAGCCACGCACAAGGGAGACATTCCTGGATTTCCCGCCACAGGCAAACAAATCAAGATGTCTGGAGCTACGGTTTACTATTTCGATGGTAGCCGACTCACTGGGCATTGGCAGATCACTGATCGTCTTGGCGTGTATCAGCAGTTACAACGGGCGTCTACTGGTGCCTGACGAATGCAGCCCAATTCAAACGTTAGCCACCCAATAAATATCCTGTGATAATATGAAGTTTAAAATGATCATAAGGAATGAAACAATTTCAGATATTGAAGCGATATCGAAAGTTACCATTGACGCCTTCCAGAATCTTGCAATCAGTAATCATACGGAGCAATTCATAATAAATGCATTACGGGATGCAAATGTACTGACCATTTCGCTAGTCGCAGAAGAAGATGGAAAAGTGGTAGGCCATATAGCGTTCTCGCCTATAGCCATCTCCGATGGCAGCCTTAATTGGTATGGCCTAGGCCCTATATCTGTCTTGCCAAAATATCAGAAACAGGGCATTGGAAAATCACTTATTCTAAAAGGATTATCCTTACTGAAAGACATGGGTGGCCAAGGCTGTGCACTAGTAGGTGACCCAAACTACTATAAACGCTTCGGCTTTAAAAATATTCCAGATTTAATTCATGAAGGTATTCCACAAGAAGTCTTTCTTGTCTTGCCGTTTGATAATAAAATACCTCAAGGCACTGTCGTGTTTCACAAAGGGTTTTTGGCAAATGGCTAACCAGTGCATCCAACGGCCGCGGGCCGCTGATTTCGCATAGTAGGCCTAACCCTTGGAGGTTGATTCATGAAGATACAACATATCCGAAATGCGTGCATGGTCATTCATTCCAATGCGCATAGGATCTTAGTGGATCCCTGCCTGAACCCGAAAGGCAGTCTGCCGCCGTATACCCTATTCCGCAAGAGGCCCCGGCTTAACCCTCTTGTTGGTTTACCCCCAAACTCGGAATCCTTATTGAGCCAGATAACATCCGGACTCATTACCCATTGCCGTTACGGACATTTCGATCATCTTGATAAATCAGGAGTTCGCCTGTTGGCCCAGAAACAGGTGCCTGTATATTGCAACCGCCTTGATGAACCGTTTCTGAGACGGCGCCGCATCAATACAATCCCCCTTACAATGAATCAGAGAACGGGATTTCTGACAGGGAGCATTACCCCCTTTCCTACTGCACATGGACACGGTTTAATCGGTAAGTTCATGGGGCCGGGAACAGGTTATTTTATTGAACCGGCGGGAGACAAAACCATTTACATCAGCGGCGATACGGTTATGACCCAGACTGTCCGCCATGTACTGAACGACCTTCGACCTGATATTTCAATAGTAAATGCAGGAACGGCAACCCTGGATTTCGGCAGACCTATCCTTATGCCTATTCAGGAGCAGTTGGATTTCATAAGGACCGCACCCGGCAAGGTCATTGCCGTGCATCTGGATGCCTTCAATCATTGTTTAACAACCCGTGATATCCTGAGAGATGCCGTTTCGAGAGAAGGGTTATCCCACAAGGTGATGATTCCGGAAGACGGAGAATTAATGGAGTTTTAAACTCGGCCGACAAAGGCGCTCCAGCGGACACGAAGCAGCCCATGGAAACGGGATGTCGGCGAATGATCCCTAGGGACTTAAGGGGGTAAATTATGAGAATTCCGGTGCAGAAAGAAAGATTTAACGTCTTAGAGATAAACTTATTATTTTTACTTTTTCTTTCCGTTTTCTTTATCGGGACCGCATTGGCAGCTCATAATCCGAAGGGAACGCTCGGCGTCTCCCTTGGTGAAATCACCCCGGAAATTAAAAAGGCGGCGGGGCTTCATGGGGTGAACGGGGCCGTAATCCACCAGGTCTTGCCGGGCAGCGCAGCAGCGCGAGCCGGCCTTCAGCCGGGCGATCTCATCATCGGCGTCGATGGTTCAGGCGTAGATGGCCCTGCCGAAGTGGTGAAGCGCATCGGGAGACATTCCTCCGGCGAGAGCATCGCGTTCGTGATCCTGCGGCCTGATAGGAAAGGTCGCGTCCGGCAATTTCAGGTGAATCCGGTTCTCCAATCGGCAGCTAAAGAGTTCACACCTGGTCAGCAGGGAACGCAGCCGACAAGGCTGTCTTCAAGCCCCGGGCCGAAACCTCTCGTGAAATCCCCTGCGAATCCTCCGGGCTCCAAACCCACTCAGAAACCTCCTTCAACCGGCTCTCCGCTCGGCACCTCATTTGCCGGGAGTATGCAGCCAGTCCGGACTCATATCTGTCAGGCCTGCCCTTGTTCGGCGTTAGCCCCGGCGAATTGGGTCATCTTCGGTGGACGGCGCGAAGGAGACTCCCTCGATATCAAGTCGGCAGATGGGAACATGTATGCGGGTTATCTGATCCTCGGAATCCCCGGATTCATGGCCACAGCCAGTCCGGGCATCTATGGCTCGCCCGAGACCTTTCTCCGCTACACCATCTCATCCGGTGGGAGCCTACAGGTGTCGTACGGCCGGCCCAGTCGTGACAACTACGGGTACACCTGGCTCCCAATTGAGGCAAGGGGTCCCAACATCCCGCACAGTGGAATCAAGGGATTCGCCCACTATCGCGTCTGGCCCATGCCTGGAGATCCGCAGGGTTACATCTTGCTTTATCGCTCAGCCGTGACAACGAAACCGCTTTGGGAGCGTTATGGCGCGCAAGCAATCGCCGTTGCGCTTTCCATCCGATGCACGAAGCAGTTACAGCTATCCAAAGGCAGTAGCGGCAGCAGCCATACCCAAGATAAAAAGGCGGAGTCCACCTATAACCGGCAACTCGGCATGGAGTACGCACATGACGATGCCACGGGCGAAAACTATTGGGTGAGTCCGAGTACTGACTGGCACAATGATGGCCCCGAGGGGCCGGGTTATTACAAGAAGAACGGAAACGATCTGAGGAAGCTTGCCCCGGGGAGGAGCGATTAGGTAAGCCTTGGGGTTAGATCTTGTTAATGGCTTTGTTTGATAAGATTGGTAAAACGCAAGACACCCATTACGCCCGTTCGTGAATATGCCGCTACGCCTTTTCATTGTACTCCTAATCGCTTTACTCTGCGGCTGCGCAACGCTGCCGGGCGCACAGATCAAGCAGATCAATGCTCGCCAGGTCGAGTTCGTCGTATCCATCCGCTCTTCGCCGGCGGTTGTATTCGAGAACGGGTTGGGCGGAAAAATGGAATGGTGGCGGAAGGTCTTGCCGGAAATCGCCAACGACGCTACATACTTTGCATACAACCGGCCTGGTTACGGCAAGAGCGCATTGACCGAGACGCCCCGCGATGGATCGCATATCGTCGAAGAGCTTCGTGTACTGCTGCTCAGCCAAGGCATCAAGCCGCCATATGTGCTTGTAGGCCATTCCCTGGGCGGCCTCTACATGCAGCTCTTCGCGCGGCGATATCCTGAAGAGGTAGCCGCATTGATACTCGTGGATTCAACTCACCCGAAGCAGCTCGAAGGCGAAGGCGCCATAGAGAAGCAGCCCTTCTGGGTTCGAGGCTTGATCGGCATCCTCGTCACAGGCACCGCCAAGCTAGAACTCGGCTTACTTGCTCAAACCGGCGACGAGGTGATAAAGCTGCCTACACTGACAGGAAAGCCGGTTTTCGTCCTCAGCGCGTCTGAACCGATGAAAGAAACCTCAGCCCTGGCACGTTTCGCCAATGAGAAGCGGGTAGAGATTGCGCGCATGTATCCCGGCTCACGGCAAATCTGGGTCGATAGCGGGCACGGCATACCATTGGAACGGCCCGAGGCAGTAGTCAATGCAATCCGAGCCGCACTTGCCGAGGTTCACCAAGAAAGACAGTGAGCCTTCTCTTCCGTCAGGCGTAAGCAATCAAACCATGAGCCCTAACCCTTCGCTCAAGAGGAAGCCCCCCGGCAAGCCGGCGGCTGCCGCTCATGTCGAATCTTAGGCTTAAGGCAAATAAGGAGATCATATGCGGAGTCAAGAAAAAGTTCTTCGAGTAGCGTTCCTGGTCGGCGCCATCACCGATGCGCTGGCCATCCTGCCTATGCTCGTTCCACCTCTTGCAAAGATCCTTTGGGGTTTTGAAGACGTATCAGGGGCATACCAATTTGCCATGGGCTACGGTGCGTCGCTCATGCTCGGCTGGAGCGCACTGTTGATGTGGGCATATCAAAGGCCCCTGGAGCGCAAAGCCGTAGCTGCCCTCACGGTGCTTGTCATCTACGGTCTTGTCTTCACCGAGATCGTAGCTGTCCTTTCAGGGCATCTTGCAGCATGGCGCATGCTGCCGACCTGGTTTCTGCAAACAATCCTTTTGAGCTTGTTTGCCTCAGGGTTTCACTATTCCAGGCTCAGACAGTGGCGCGAGCGGCCGGCCTAATAATGGCATTCAGGCAGACGCGGGCTGCCGCTCCTTCCGCATGGCGGCCTAACTCTTAGAAGTTGATTTATGAAGATACAGCATATCCGGAATGCATGGATGATTATTGATTACAAAGCGGGGATTACCCATGAAACGTTGTGAATGGGCCGATAGGGGCGAGTTGGAGCAGTCGTATCACGATAATGAATGGGGCGTAGCAATACACGACGACAGAAGCCTGTTCGAGTTTCTGGTTTTGGAAGGTGCGCAGGCAGGATTGAGCTGGTCAACCATTCTGAGAAAGCGGGAAGGCTATAGAAGATCCTTTGACAATTTTGACGTCCGTAAAATCTCCCGATACTCCGAGGATGATATCTCCCGATTGCTCGTTAATTCCGAAATCATAAGAAACAGGCTCAAAATCAACGCGGCCATCACGAACGCCAGGGCCTTCCTGCAGGTACAGGAACAATTCGGAAGCTTCGACCATTACATCTGGCAGTTCGTAGAGGGAAGACCTATTCAGAACTCGTGGGAAAAGATGACTGATATTCCGTCGAGCACTCCCGAGTCCGGGGCCATGAGCAAAGATTTGCAGAAAAGAGGGTTCAAGTTCGTCGGGACGACAATCTGTTACGCATTCATGCAGGCCGTCGGCATGGTAAACGATCATGTCACAGGTTGCTTCAGATATGAGGAACTCAAGACACCTCATGGATAATTACTTGCCAAACCCTGTATATTCTTTATTATGGAACGGGAAATCAAGGAGGAGGATCACAATGAACCATATAGCGCGAATAGGTGTATGTCTCTTGCTGGCCCTGGCGGTCTGCGCCTCGGGTGCGCCGCTTTGTCATGCCCTGACGCCCGGGCAGCCGGTATCGGTCTTTTCTCTCCAGGATGTCAGCGGCAAGAAATATGACCTCTCATCCATGAAAAACAGCCCCATGATTGTGGTCTACTTCTTCGATGCCGCCTCAAGGCCTTCCCAGGAAGGTCTAATCAACCTGGATCAGCTCGCTAAGAAGTATCGGGACGCAAAGCTTATCGTATGGGGGGTCAGCCGGTCACCCAAAGACAAGGTGGCCGATTTCGTGGCCAAGACAAAACCATCCTTCCCCATCCTGCTTGACACCTCTCATGTGAGCGATCTCTACAATGCCCGGCTCATCCTGCCTACGGTATGCATCATCGGCCCCGACCTGAAGCTCCTCGATATCTTTCAGGGAGGCGGTAAGACCATGAACGTCATGCTCTTAAGGCTTGCGGAGAGAAAGCTTCAGCAGAAAGACACAATCCTTGCCAAGGCCATCACCGAAGATGTAGTCAAGAAAAACCCGGATGACAGCCAGGCGAAAGCCTTGAACGGCTATGCACTGCTGAACGCCGGCAAGGTGAGCGAGGCGGAGAGGGTCTTCTCCCAGCTCGCCATGGGTAAAGGCCAGGCCGAGGTGCTGGGCAAAGAGGGGCTGGCCGCTGTCTATACCCGCCAGGGCAAGTCGGACAAGGCATATACCCTGGCCCAGGAGCTTGAGAAGAAGGCCCCCAACCGGGCATACGCCCACATGGTGAAGGCCGACGTCCTTTACAGCCGGAACAAAAAGAAAGAGGCACAGGCCGAATATGAGGCAGCGGCAAAGAAGGGCGAGGGCGAAACCCAGCAGAAGGCTGTTGCCTGCAACAAGCTCGGCCGCCTGTATGCCAGCGTGAAGGACTACAAGAAGTCCCGCGATCTCTATGACCAGGCTGTGGCCCTTGACCCCTACAATGTCGAGGCCATGGCAAACAAGGGCGTCTCCTATGAAAAGGAAGGCAAGTGGGACAAGGCTTTGACGTCATATCAGCAGAGCCAGTCTATAAACAGTCAGGATGACTTCTCGCGCATTCTGGCTGAGCGTGCCATGGAGATGCTCGAATACCAGAAGGATTCCGCACGGAGGGACCGTGTCGACAAACTGGTGAAAGACCTTGCCGAACGGTTCAGGGCACAGCAGAAACTACCAAAACCCGAAGATACATGGACATCGCCCCCCATGGTGCTTTCCTTCGTAGATTTTCAGGAGCAAGGCGGTCTGTCCGAGCGGGACGGCATGTCCACCGTGCTTACCTCCAAGCTCGCCGAGCAGCTCAAGGCATCGGGCAGGGTGAAGGTGGTGGACCGCATAATCCTGGACAAGCTGCTGGAAGAGCTGAACCTCGGCTCTTCCGAACTGGCAGACCCAGAGACATCGTTGAAGCTCGGAAGGGTGCTTGCAGCCAGGGTTATCGGCACAGGCACACTGTTCAACCTGCCGGGAGGCACGCTCCTGAACATGCGGCTTGTGGATACCGAGACCACTGCCGTGGACAAGGTGATCACCATGCAGATGGCCGCCGGCGCTCCCCAGCCCAGGGATCTCTATCAGCTCAACCGGCAGATCCTGTCCGCCATCATCCAGGAGCACCCCTTGCATGCCTATGTAGTGGAGGTCAAGAATGGAAAGACCATGATCAACCTTGGTGCAGACCAGGGTGTGGTTACGGGCACCAAGTTCGAGGTGGTTGAGGGTGCGAAGGAGATCGAGTATAAGGGCAAGAAGCTCAAGTCATCACCCACGGTGGTAGGGCTGCTGGAAGTGACCAAGACCGAGCCGGGACTGGCATATTGCAGCATCATTGATCAGAAAAGACCCATTGCAAAAGACGACAAGATCGTTGAAAAGCAGGAAGGCTCGCCATCAAAGGAGTAAGATATTGCAAAGCCAGATAGACCCTATCCGTAATTCCGGTATCTTTTTGTTTTGCATGATCATGTTCATGGGCCTGCTCCATGGGTGTTCCACCATACCCGAGCATGCAGGCGTCAGTTCCGTCGCTGTGTGGGACCTGGAGAACCTGAGCCCCGGTGCCTCCGCCACGCCCGACCTCGGCCAGGTCCTCTCCGGTGAGATCATCCAGGCCATAAAGCAATCGGGTGACATCCAGGTTGTTGAGCGTGAAAAGCTTGTGGCGATCCTGGAGGAGCTCAAGCTGGGTTCATCGGAACTTGCCGACGAATCGACCAGGCTGAAGGTCGGGAGGATGATCGGCGCCAAGGAGATGGTTTTCGGCGGTTACATGGTTGTGGGGGGCACCATGCGGGTCGACCTGAGGAGGGTGGATGTGGAGACAGGCAAGGTTGTCAAGACAGCCAAAAAGACAGCGGGAGCCGACGACCTTGCAGGGTGGATCAAGGCGGCGCAGGACACGGCGGCAGTACTCTACGGTAAATGAGTATTTATGAAATGGACAGAAGCTATAAGCCTATGCTCACCGTCCCACTCAAGGATGCGCCCTTGAACTTCAGGTCTTCATCCGGGTGGTAGATGTTTTTTTCATCGTCCATATAAAATCCCTTGAGATCGAGTGAGCATTTGACATTCGAACGTAAGGATCTGGTATACCCGAACCCGAGTGTCGTCTTCTGGCGTTTGCCGATATAATAGGGCGAGTCGGAGGCGTAATCATTGTTCCCGATCCACAGTATTTGCAGCAAGGCATTGAGCGATGTCTTTTCATCAAGGGAACGCGTGTAGGTGATATCCCCGATCACCTCATTGCCGTGGCTGTTGTGGTTCTCTGCAGCAATCCTTTCGGCCCCTTCTTCCAGGACTTTGCTCTTGTCCCTGAAAATGCCCTGGAGGGTGCAGTCCAGTGTCCAGGCGGACTGCTTATATTTGGTCCCAAAGCCGGCGAGCATTACGTCGCCTTCCTGATACAGTTCCTCTCCCTGCACCTTGTCTTTCGTGAAGGTCATATACTCCCCGAACACCCTACCGTAGAGATCGGGGGTGAGATCATGCCCCACCTCGGCATTGATATTGAAGATGTCTCCCGGATCGTAGCTGGGCAGGTCGAAGCTGTAGTCGTATTTTCCGCGCACGGTGTATCCCAGGCCCATGCCTGCCACCCACTGTGCCCATTCCTTGGAGATGATGAGGGTGGGGTTGATGTTGAGGCCCTCGCCGAAGGTGGTGATGTCCATGAGCTCGGGCGGGACGATGAACACGAGCTGGCCCTCCCGGAGGTCGGTGTTGCCCGTGGGCAGGTTGAACCCGAGGCCGAAGAGCATGTCCACAGGGAGCTTGTTCACCATCTCGTAGGAGAGGTTGAGCTTGGTGTCAATGAACTTGCTGAGAGATGCCGGTCCGGCATCCGATGTGTCGATTTTGGTATAGGCATAGGCCCCGAGGACCTGAAAGGAAAAGTCCCGGTATTTGGAATCGGCCTGAAGGGGTATGTATGACTGCATGCCGTGGTCGCTCTTGTCGCTCGACCAATACTCGTAGGTGAGGCCGCTCGTGAATGTGGTGTCCACATCGGCAGCGCAGAGGTTCATCCCGGGGTATATGACCAAGCAGGAAATCAATATGACCAGTGCGAAGAGTCTTCTCATAAACATCAGCCCCTCAATAAATAAATGTAAGTCGGAGTTCTGTTCAAAGTGCATACTGAAACCGCACACGATTCTCCTGGTTCATCCCATCTGCAACACCCCAAAACCCCGCGCCTTGTAGCAGCGGCCTGCATGGGCATTGTTTCCTTTTCTCAGAATCCATGAACTTCTACCGGAGTAAGGCGGTTTGTGGTTGACGTGTCTCCGAGCTGGCCCCAGGCATTCCACCCCCACGTCCAGATAGTACCATTGCGCTTCAGAGCGATGCCGTGATCCTGACCGGCTGAGATCTCAATCACATTCGTGAGGCACGAGACCTGAACCGGAGAGAGTCGGTTGGTGGTTGTTCCATCACCGAGTTCACCATTACTATTATATCCCCAAGCATATACGGTGCCGTCACCCTTGAGGGCATATGTAGATTGCCCTCCAGCGGCAATAGCGACAATATTGGTGAGCCCTGTTACCTGGACCGGGGTCAAGCTATTCGTGGTATTCCCAATCCCGAGCTGGCCATAGTTATTACTTCCCCATGTATAGACAGTGCCGTCAGACCTCAGGGCTGCATTATGGCAGTCGAAAAGTGAACCTCCGGCTGCGATGGCGACGATATTTGTCAGGCCTGATACATGGATCGGGGTAGAGCTATTATTGGTATTTCCAATCCCGAGCTGGCCATAGGTATTGCTTCCCCATGTATAGACAGTGCCGTCATTCTTCAAAGCCATTGAATCAAAGAATCCAGCGGAGATGCTTACAACATGTGACAGACCTGATACCGTGACCGGAGTAGAGCTATTCGTGGTATTCCCGTTCCCGAGCTCTCCGTACTGATTATCGCCCCAGGCATAGACAAAACCGTCTTCTATATACAGGGCAAGCGTATGATATAACCCAGCGGAAACACTTATTATCCCGTCAATGCCTGGTACCTGACCCGCTCCAGTTGCAGAACTATCGGTTGTCCAATTTCCGAGCTGGCCTTCCAAATTATTGCCCCAGGTATAAACATTACCGTCACTCGACAGGGCAACACTATGAGAATACCCTCCAGATATACTGGAGAGGCCAGATAGAATGGTTGGAAACTCACCGGCTGTCATAACCTCAACCGGTATATAGCTATCGGTGATTGAATTATTCCCGAGTTGACCATCGGTGTTATATCCCCATGACCAGGCATTACCGGCGCTTGTCACTGTGAGGCTATGACCAGCTCCTGCAGATAGAGAATGAATGAGTTGATTTTGAGTTACCGTAATATATCCTAATCGTATTAACGTGGACGATCCGCACGAGTTCATTGCAATGAGCTTCACCCTGTAGGTCCCGGCCGAGGTGTAGGTGTGGCTCGGGTTCTGGAGTGTGCTCGTGCCCCCGTCCCCGAAGTCCCACGACCAGGACGTAGCTCCGGTGGATGAGTACGTAAAGTTCACGGGCAGCGGTGCAGGCCCGCTCGTGGGCGAGCCCGTAAAGCAGGGGGACGGCAGTGCGCAGACAGAGATGTAGTTTGTCTTGGTCATTGCATTCGATCCGCCTAAGTTCGTGGCGGTGAGCTTCACGGTGTAGGTCCCGGCCGAAGCGTAGGTGTGGCTCGGGTTCTGGACCGTGCTGGTATAGCCGTCACCGAAGTCCCACGACCAGGAGGTGGGAGACCCGGTAGAAGTGTCGGTGAAGGTCACGTTCAGAGGTGCCGTCCCGCTTGTCGGGTTTGCCGTGAAGTTGGTGACCGGAAGTGCGCAGACAGAGATGTAGTTTGTCCTTGTGCCTATGACCGACCCGCATGAGTTCGTTGCAGTCAGCTTCACTGTGTAGGTGCCTGCCGAGGTGTAGGTGTGGCTCGGGTTCTGGAGTGTACTGGTCCCGCCGTCCCCGAAGTCCCACGACCAGGCAGTTGGTGAGCCGGTGGTCTGGTCGGTGAAGTTCACCGTGAGCGGTGCCGGACCGCTCGTCTTGTCTGCTGTAAAGTTGGTGACCGGAAGTGCGCAGACAGAGATGTAGTTTGTCCTTGTGCCTATGACCGACCCGCATGAGTTCGTTGCAGTCAGCTTCACCGTGTATGTGCCTGCCGAGGTGTAGGTGTGGCTCGGATTCTGGAGCGTGCCGGTCCCGCCGTCCCCGAAGTCCCATGACCAGGCAGTTGGTGAGCCGGTGGTCTGATCCGTGAAGTTCACGGTCAGCGGTGCAGGACCGCTTGTGGGCGATCCCGTGAAGTTGGTGACGGGTAGGCCGCAGACTATTATGGTGCCTGTCTTTATATTCAACCCGCAGGAGTTTATTGCGGTGAGGGTCACGGTGTAGATCCCTGCTGTATTATAGGTGTGGCTCGGGTTCTGGAGCGTGCTGGTTCCACCGTCCGCGAAGTCCCATATATAAGAGGTGGCTCCAGTGGACGTGTTCGTGAAGGTCACGGCCAGCGGTGCAGGCCCGCTCGTCTTATCTGTCGTAAAGTTTGCAATCGGCAGTGCGCAGACAGAGATGTAGCTCGGCCTCGTGCCTATGACCGATCCGCACGAGTTCGTTGCAGTGAGCTTCACGGTGTAAGTCCCTGCTGCGGTATAGGTATGGCTTGGGTTCTGGAGTGTGCTCGTCCCTCCGTCCCCGAAGTCCCACGACCAGGCCGTGGGTGAGCCGGTGGTCTGGTCGGTGAAGTT
The DNA here is from genome assembly GCA_963798485.1 of uncultured delta proteobacterium. Lineage (GTDB taxonomy): Bacteria > Desulfobacterota > Desulfomonilia > UBA1062 > UBA1062 > MWEI01. The sequence goes on from CAWCTR010000005.1 coordinate 101,341, forward strand.
CACGGTCAGCGGTGCAGGACCGCTCGTAGGCGATCCCGTGAAGTTGGTGACCGGCAGGGCGCAGACAGAGATGTAGCTTGACCTTGTCATTGTATTCGGACCGCATGAGTTCGTGGCGGTGAGCTTCACGGTGTAGGTGCCTGGAGAGGTGTAGATGTGGCTTGGGTTCTGGAGCGTGCTCGTCCCTCCGTCCCCGAAGTCCCACGACCAGGTAGTGGGCGAGCCGGTGGTCTGGTCGGTGAAGATTACGGACAGGGGTGCCGGACCGCTTGTAGGTGACCCTGTGAAGTTGGTGACCGGCAGTGCGCAGACAGAGATGTAGCTCGGCCTCGTGCCTATGACCGAACCGCAGGAGTTTGTTGCAGTGAGCTTCACGGTGTAAGTCCCTGCTGCGGTATAGGTATGGCTTGGGTTCTGGAGCGTGCTGGTCCCTCCGTCCCCGAAGTCCCACGACCAGGCAGTGGGTGAGCCGGTGGTCTGGTCGGAGAAGTTCACGGTCAGCGGTGCAGGACCGCTCGTGGGCGATCCCGTGAAGTTGGTGACCGGCAGGGCGCAGACAGAGATGTAGCTTGACCTTGTCATTGTATTCGGACCGCATGAGTTCGTGGCGGTGAGCGTTACGGTGTAAGTCCCTGCTGCGTTATAGGTATGGCTTGGGTTCTGGAGCGTGCTCATCCCTCCGTCCCCGAAGTCCCACGACCAGGCCGTAGCACCGGTAGATGTGTTCGTAAAGGTCACGGTGAGTGGTGCAGGACCGCTCGTGGGCGCGCCCGTGAAGCCCGCAACCGGCAGTGCGCAGACAGAGATGTAGTTTGTCCTCGTGCCTATGACCGATCCGCATGAGTTCGTGGCAGTGAGCTTCACGGTGTAGGTGCCTGGCGAGGTGTAGATGTGGCTTGGGTTCTGTGCAGTGCTTGTCTGGTCGTCACCAAAATCCCATAACCATGAGGCGGCGCCGGTGGATGTGTTCGTGAAGGTTACTGTCAGCGGTACCGGCCCGCTTGTCGGGCTTGCCGTGAAGTTTGCGGTGACCGGTGTGCATGCCGTGACGGAGTATGTCTTGGAGTTCGATCCGCAGTGACCCGAGGCGGTGAGCGTCACCGAGTAGGTGGCTGCGGTGGTATATATATGATTGCCCGGGTTCTGTGCCGTGCTTGTCTGGCCATCCCCGAAGTTCCATGACCAGGACGTGATGGTGCCGGTGGAGGTGTCTGCGAAATTAACAGTCAGGGGGATATTCCCCTTGTTGGGTGTTGCCGTGAAGTTGGCGGTGATCGGGGTGCATACCGTTATCGTACTGGTCTTCGTGCTTGATATGCCGCAGGCATTGATTGCGGTGAGCGTTACCGTGTAAGTGGCTGCGGTGGTGTATTGATGCGTCGGGTTCTGGGTCGTACTTGTCGCACCGTCCCCGAAGTTCCACGACCAGGAGGAGGGAGACCCGGTAGATGAATCGGTAAATTGCACAGTTAATGGCGCATTCCCGCTTGCCGGGTTGGCCGTGAAATTTGACGTGACCGGAGTGCATGCCGTGACAGAGTATGTCCTGGAGTTCGATCCGCTGGGGCCCGAGGCGGTGAGTGTCACTGAGTAAGTGGCTGAGGTGGTGTATTGATGCGTTGGGTTCTGGGTCGTACTTGTCCCCCCGTCACCGAATGTCCATGCCCAGGACGTGATGGTCCCGGTGGAGGTGTCAGCGAAATTAACAGTCAGGGGGATATTTCCCTTGTTGGGTGTTGCCGTGAAGCTGGCGGTGATCGGATTGGGGGCTGGGTTGATGGTTATGGTCACCGTGGCGGTTGCAGGGTTGCCGAAGATATCGATCACCTTGTAGACAAAGCTGTCTCTGCTCCCGTCTTTCGTGTTCGTGTAGCTGAAGCTGCCGTCGGCATTGAGGGTGAGGGTCCCAAGACTCGGCCCCGAGACCGGGGTCGTATCCACCTTGAGGGGGTACCCGTCAGGGTCGGAGTCATTGGCCAGAACGCTTGCGGCACCCGAATCCAATACCGTAACGGTCTTGCCCCGGGTGACGGTAGCCGTGTCGTTGACTGCATTCGGGGCCCTGTTCTCCTCGGCTGAAACCACCGAGACAACCCCGAGATCCGTTGTCTGGCCTCCCATGACCGTTATGCCTGACTTGGTCCCCGCAAGGATCGTCTTTCCATTAGCGTTCTTGAGATTGATGATGAGAGACCTGTTCGATCCTTCTTTTACTCCCGTGATTGTTCCTTCGCCCACGTTGCAGTCCCAGGGGCCGCCGCTGGCTATCTTGGTCTGGGTTTCATCGAGAACCTGCACATCAACCTGGGTGATACCGTATTCACTACAGGGGACAGTGGCCGCCGATGCCCCCCTGGGCAGGAGATCCGATGAACCGCTTGAAGGAGGAAGCCTGAGGGTAAAGGTAATGGAGCCGTTGTTCTTATCAGAAGTAGCATCCGAACTGCTGCACGAGGATAGGCACAGGGCGATGCACAGGAGTAAAGCGGGAGTCAGATAAAGCAGGATTCGTGTCTTTGAATGATATTCCCTTTCAACATCCGATACTTGACCGATTGTATGGTGACAGTCCCTGTTCGCCATGGCTCTTCCCCCCAGGTGATTTCTTACCATTTCACTTTTACGTCGCCGGCCCCACTCCGCTCTATCACGCCCGGATTGTCCGACTCTTTCGCGACAACACTCTTGGTGGGGGAGGCCGTTGTGGATGTAGAGTTTTCAAGGGTCCTCAGCATGACCTGGCTCCTCTTAGGTCCGGTGACAAGGCTGAGGCTCTTCAGCTCGTTGAGCGCATCCTGTGCCGGTTGCATCTGCGGATCTTGCTGAAGGGCATTCTGATAATAGTCTCCTGCTTTGGAATAATCACCCTTATCACTGCTGTCCATGCCGTTGACAAAGTTCATAAACGCAACGAGGTTGGTGGTGAAAGGCTTTTGCAGCTTGGCCCTTTGCTCCGGGGTGAGCTCGATCTTCAAGAGGTCGATGATCTCGAAGAGGATCTTTTTTTCAAGGTTGAATATATCCGCCAGCTTTCCTTCGGCATCGGGCTGCCCAAGGACATGCCCGTCCTTTACCCCGAGGAGGCTGGACCTGACCTCCAACTCAGCGGCACTTGCGGGGAGGATGTCTCCCCCCACCAGATAACTTGCCCCCAGCAGCCTGCCGACCCGGGGGGCTGAGTCTTTACCCACCAGGCCCGAGGTGCCGAGGTTCAGCTCTTCCACCAGTGCCTGGATCTTCACCCGTTCAACGAGCTGGATCTTCTCAAGCTGTGACAGGTCGGTCATGAGCAGGAATGCAAAACCTTTCTGCAGGGGGTCGAGGGTGTCCTTGCCCGTTGTGTTGCGGAAGTACAGGACGGCCACGGTGTTCGGCGTATAGACCGGCTCCCGTGACTTCTCCTGCTCTATGGCCTGCTGAGCCCAGGCCTTGTCGCCCTTGGTGACTACCTGGCCGGCTTGCGTCAGGGGACTTTGCAGCATGAATAAAGAGATGAACCCGAGAATGAGCACTGTTGACTTCTTCATATTCAATATACCCTCATTCATGAAGTATGGACCGCATCAGGGTATCAACCTGCAAGTATCGTTTATAAAGTAAATATGGTCTTACAAATTAAAGGATCGTGGATGATCAGCTTTAATTACTTTATATCATTTATAGTAATTGAATATGAATCTATAACATAACATAATACAAGGTCACTTTGCAACTAAAAAAGCACTGAATCTGAAATCCGGGGACACCATAGTGGTTTCGAAGGTGAGATATGGAGAGGTTATCCAGCCACCTCCCCAGCGTTACTAAGTCGAATGCGGGCACTCTCCTTAGTCAGTCTATGCTCTCCATATTTATCAGGTACTTTGCCACAATCGTGTTAACGGAACAGGCGGTTTTTTCGCCCTTCAGATGGGATCGCAGGGCATCAAGGTCGGACTTCCAGGCGAGGTCGCCGGGGGCAAGGAACCCGATGCTCCCCGCAACATGATCCGATGAAATGGCATTGTCTTTGTAGTAGTAATGCTTCTCGCATACCTCAGTGGCATAATCGCGCATGTATGGCGGTATGTCTGTGGGCCTGAACCACAGCTTGATCTCCCGCTCGGCATCGGTGGGGTTGGCTGAGGCATGGATAAGGTTATCCACCCTGTTGCCGATGAATTTGCCTGCCTCATCCGTCACCGGCACCACTGTGCCCAGTGCGCGGATGCATCCGGGCTTCTGTATGCGCGCATCATGGGCGTTTGTGGGCCCTGCGATGTCACGTATCTTTTTGATTGCGTTCGGACCCTGGTAGACAAAGGCGATGACCCTGCGCTTGACGGGCTCGTCAGGATAATGGAGCCGCCCGGTTATATACTCCAGCAAAGAGGGGTAGAAGAATTTTCCCTGGTGTTCCTCGTAATGTTCCTCGGCAAGGAGATTGCTGACGGATACGATCTTTGTCCCGGCGAAACGCAAGCCGGTGTGAAATTCCGAGAGCATGGAAAGGATATACCCTGTCAGTGAATTCTTCAGGGCATCGGGCTTAATGAGTACCAGTGTGCTTTCGCGACCTTCTCTTATCATCGGGGGGGATCTCCTTGCCTTGTTGTAATCTCAGCGTCATGCCGTATGATTCCTTGGGTTGATACAGGCATCCTCTTTGTCGTGTCAAGCGAAACGTGAGTACATTTACTCCTTCCGGAAGAGACCGGCAGCCCATTCAAAGAACACCTGGTGGAACTGCTGGGTGGCCCCTGCCAGGCAGTGCTCACCGGCACCGTCGGCGTCCAGGAACAAATGCTCGTGAAGGCTCCGGGCGTTCTTTATGTGCTGCTTGAATCGCCTGGCCTCACTGTTCGGGATGAGGTGATCTTTGTCCGAAGACATAATGAGCACATCACAGGTGATCTTGTCCGCCACCTCTGTGAGGCTGTACAGGTCGGTCTTTTCAAGGAGATCGAACGGCGTGTCCGCACCGATTGTCCAGCAACCGTTGTTCAGCGCCCATCGTTTGCCGATGTCGTGTGATGCCTTGAAGGCCGCAAACCTGTTGAACATGTCTTTGAATTTGAGCCGGTAGATGAATCTCCCCATGGCCGGGATCTGTGCAAGGGCCGCGTCCTTCATGTTGAAGAACCCGCCTAATCCTGCTGCCGCATGGATGCGTTTCTCAAGGGCTGCAGCCCTCAGCGCCAGCATGGCGCCCATACTGATGCCCAGGAGGACCTTCTTTCGCCCCGTAAGCTCCTCTGCGTCCCACTGCATATAATCCAGCAACGTGGTAACCGGTTTTTCCCACATGTGGGTGAACTTCATGTCGTATTCACGGATCATGTTCGACTGGCCCGGGCCCTCGAAAATGACACAAGGGTAACCCCTCTCCCTCGCTGCGCCCGCAACCCAGAAAAAGAGCTCTTCAAGGGTGGAGTCATATCCGCCGCAGGCAACGATGAGGGGTTTGTCCGCATCTCCAGGAAAATAAAAGGCCCTCATGGAGGCCCGCTCATAGGGTATCTTCCAGATCTTGTGAGGTATGCTCAGGACCTGCAGCGCCCTGATAAAGGTGTTCGCGCTCTCGCGATAGACGGCCGGCCGCCTGGGGTCCGAGGGATGCAGGAAGAACTCGCTAGTGCGGAAGTAGTTTGATGCACGCAAAAGCGCGTTGCCCCGGCCGATGGTATCGCCTGATGCTGAGGCCATCTTTTCACATTTCCGGCCGGATTCATGCCAGGACTCATACCAGCTCTCGGGATCCGCATTACGGATAGAGTTGATCGAGGCCAGGCACTCGCCGGGGTTGGCCCCGGAGGCCGCAGAGTGGCCAAGGGTACGCAAGGTCTGGTAGTGGAATGCCTGGGAAGCGAAAAACCGTTTGTTCGATTTCTTGCTCTGCATGGAACCTCCCTAAGTGTTTTCAAAAAAACCCAAATGTTATTTTGAATAGTATAATGTACCCGATTATTTTTCAAACAGCTTTTCAAAAAAAAGTGAGAACAATTGGCTGGGAAGCGGCAAAGAGGAATGGAGGTGCTCTTAATGCCCCAGCTGATCGTCCTTGTGCCGTTCGATGAGGTCGTCCTTTTCCTGCCAGAGGTCGCAGACCCAGGACTGGATGCGGCCCCTGAACGCTTCATCGTTCTGATAGTCACCGCCGAGAAATTCCTGGGGCACGGGCATTTTTTTAACCTTCACGCTGATCTTCTCGATGCGTCCGCACAGATAGTCCCAGAAGGAGTCCGGCCTTTGGGAGTAGATAATGGTGACATCCAGGATATTCGAAATCTTCCCGTCCATAGCAGCCAGGGCAAAGGCAAACCCGCCCGCCTTTGGCCGGAGCAGATGCCGGTAAGGAGACTCCTGTCGGGCGTGGTTTTCCTTGGTGAACCTGGTCCCTTCGATGAAGTTCAGAATAGAGACCGGGGTGTGACGGTAGCGCTCGCATGCCTTCTTTGTGGTTTCAAAGTCCTTGCCCTTCATGTGTGGATTCTTCTTAAGATACTCCTTGGAGAACCGTTCCATGAAGGGGTAGTCCAGAGCCCACCAGGCGGTGCCCATGACCGGTACCTTGAAGAGCTCCTTTTTCAGGAAGAACTTTAAGAACGGGACATATCCATGGAAGGTGAAGAACAGCACCAGGATATCGGCCCATGACTGGTGGTTGCAGTTGATGAAGTACCACTGCTTTTTACTGAGCCCGGTAAGGCCCTCGATGTTATAGACCGTAGCCTGGGTTGCCCTGATAATCTTGTTGATCCCTGTGATCCAGCCATTGCCGAAGAACATGATCGCACGGGCACAGGCACGCTGCCAGGCGTCTTTGTGGATAAGCAGCTTGGTCAGGGCAAGTATGTGTATGGGCGTGGCCCAAAAGAGGGTATTCATGATAATAAGCGAGATGGCGATGACCCCTCGCAGGGTGGGTGGAAGTTTGGATATCATAACCAAAACCTCATAAGATGCCGGGGTGTATTGAGGCCAAGGGCCGTAACAGGGTAGCATCCTTCAATGATTATCCCTGACACGCTTTTGACCTAGGGGAGACCTTATGCCTCTTTCTGATGAATTGCAACCAGGTCGAGCCCACAACCGGCCGGTTTTACCGTTTTTTAACATCTTGACGGATGCTGAACTTGTATCAGATTACGCTGCCTGCACGATGGCCCTCGTGGATGGCTTCAAGGATGCGCCTGGGGCCTTTGGCGTCGCCTGCTGCCACATAGGTGATTCCCGCCTCCTTGAGGGCCGCCTCGAGTCTGATGTCTGCCCGGGCGCCCATGGCGGTTATGACCGAGGAGGCAGGGACGGTATTTTCTCCATCGGCCTTTATGAAGTGAACGACGTCCTGGTCGATCTTTGTAACCTTCGCACCGAAGAACATCTTGCCGCCTTTCTCCCTGATACGCTTGTGAAGCCAATAGCCATGGGCTGTCAGCTTGCCCACAGGTGGTGTTGAGAGCATCTCGAGGATGACCGGCTCGAGGCCTTTTTCCACCAGAAAGTCGGCGGTCTCCATGCCCACATACCCTGCGCCGAGGATCACGACAGGTCCTGTTGCCTTGGCCCTGCCCATAAGGACATCGCGTGCATCCATGACATGGGGGGCGTCGATGCCGGGTATAGGCGCTGTTACCGGATATGCACCGGTGGTAAGGATCACCGCATCGGGCCTGCCCTCAAGGAGCATCTTTTTCGACACAGACTGGCCCAGCCTTATGGGTATGCCACGTTTCTCTAACCTTCTCAGTGCCCATTCCACCCAGGTCCAGAAGGCTTCCTTGTGTGGTGGTCTGCTGGCGGAGCGCAGTTGGCCCCCGGGTGAGTCTTCCTGCTCGAAGACCTCAACCTCGTGTCCTTGCTCACAGGCTGCAAGGGCCGCGGAAAGGCCCGCCGGGCCTGCGCCGATCACCCACACTTTTTTGGGGACATCCGCCAATGAAGACCCACGGAATTCCTGGCCGCATTCCGGGTTGAAGGAACAGGTGGCGGACTTCATCTCGAAGCTGAGGCGTTCGATACATCCTTGGTTGCACGCCACGCACGGCCTGATATCGTCGAGGTTGCCGGATTTTGACTTGCTGATGAAATCGGGGTCAGTAAGGTGCTGTCTGCCGAAGCTGATGAGGTCGGCATCACCCCTTTCCAGGGCCTGTTCGGCAAGCTCGGGGTCGCTGATGCGGCCCACCCCGATCACCGGCACATTCACCGTCGCCTTTATGGCCCTTGCCCTGAACAGGTTGAACCCCGCAGGCGTGTCCATGGAGGCGATGCTCAGGTTCCCTGGTGTGGAATAGATACCTACTGATACGTGAAGTGCATCAGCCCCGGCATCCACAAGCTGCGGCGCGAGCCGCTTCATGAACTCCAGGTCGAATCCTCCTCTTATGAGCTCATCGGCCGACACCCGGACAATGATGGGGAAATCAGGCCCCACTGCCTTCCTGGCCGCAGAAACGACCTCCAGGACGAAGCGGGAGCGATTTTCTTCCGATCCGCCGTAGGCATCCTGCCTCTGGTTGGAAAAGGGCGAGAGGAACTGATTCAGAAGGTAGCCGTGGGCGCTGTGGATCTCAACGGCGTCGAACCCGGCAGAGCGTGCCCGCACCGTTGCAGAGGCAAAGGCTTTAATCACCTCGTGGATGCGATCTATGTTCATCTCCTCGCAGGGCTGGCCGAGGATAACACTGGGGATGGCGGATGGCGCCTCAGGAAGGCCGCCTGCAGCCTCAGGAAATGTCTCCCGGCCGGCATGGTGGAGCTGGATCGCCGCCTTGCCGCCATAGCGGTGTATGGCCTGTGGGATCTTGGTAAGGGAGCCGATGAAATCGTCGCTCCAGATGCCGAGCTCGTTGGGGAACCCTTTGCCGCGTTGTGTTACGGCGGTCACCTCGGTAATGATGAGGCCGGTGCCGCCCTTTGCCCGTCTGGCCAGGTACTGAATCAAACGCTCGCTTGCCGTATTGTCCATGTTTGCGTACGCAGTCCCCATGGCAGGCATGACCGCCCTGTTCTCAAGCCTCATGCTGCCGATGGAGATGGGAGAAAACAGATGATCATATTTCGTGGGTTTACTCATGTTCAAACTCCTGTGGATTGTTCATAATTTTTCAGGGTTAGGTAACCTCATTGCCTTGTGCTGCTGCGGGCATTTTTCAGTTGCCCTGACTTCTTATGATCTCCACCACGGTTCGGGCCTGACGGCATGGCGGCTATGCGTGAGCGGTGGGCGCGCGTATGCTCATGCAGGTAGGCCTTGAAACGCATGGCGCTTTCATCAGGGGTGGTGCCGCCTGCCATCACCAGCTGGATAAGGGTGCGCATGGTGAGGATATGCTGCTGGACATCAACGGTCCTGAAGAAGGATGCTACGAACCTGATCCTCAGCTGCCGCATGGAGTTGGCGAATAACCGCAGGATGGTGCTCCCGGCGAGCTTGACGATCATGTCTTGTATCTCCACCTCAATGGCGGCCAGTTCCAAATAGTTGGTGCCCTTTTTCATGGCATCGAGCTGTTGCTTGAAAAGTATGTCCATGGCCCCAAGGTCGGCGGGTGTCGCCCGCCTCAGAGCCAGCTTCAAAATCGCCGGTACGACCTCGATCCAGTGGTCAAGGAGCTCAAGATTGAAGGCACTCCCGAATTCGATATCAGGCATGCCGAACACGGCATCGAGAAAATCGAGCCCGGCATGTTCCCGGTAGTCGAGGACCACCACGCCCGAGCCCTGAACCGCCCTTACGATGTTCCTGCTTGCAAGTTCGTTGAGCGCGGCGCGTAGCGAGGTGCGGTCAATCCCGAGCTGCTCCGCGAGCACTCGGTCCGGCGGAAGCCGGTCACCCGGCTTCAGCTCACCCATAAAGATCCGGGCGATAAGAAGGTCGGCAATCCGCCTCGGCAGGGGTTTTTCGCGGTCCTGTCGGGGGCTGTTATCAGGGAGGGGTTCATGGCCTTTACCCATAATTGGATAAACCAATTAGATTAAATGGACTAACATGTCAAGGGATATCTAAAGCCGTTCTGTTGTTCATTGATGGAATATGAGGAATTGAGGACAGAGATATGATATAAGTACGAACCAGTTGCCGAAGTCTTGAGTATGTCATTCCTAATTGGGTAAGTATTGAGCTTTTGAATTTCAGAATCTTAGGGGAGGTGGTCATGAAGAGATGTATTCAGGTTATTCTTGCTGTACTCTGGGTCTTCCTTATTGTCGGGGTCTCTTGTGCGGCTGACGGACTGCAGAAGATATCCGATCATGTCTATGCCTATGCAGGCACCATCAACCCATCATATGCCAACAGCTTCGGCGCCAATGCAGGCATGGTAATCGGCGACAAGGGGATCCTTGTAGTCGATACCCTGGGGTCAGCGAAAGAGGCCCGGAAGTTTATAGAGGATATCAAGAGGATTTCCGACAAGCCTATCCGCTATGTGGTGAACACGCATAGTCATTTCGATCATACCTTCGGTAATTCCGAGTTTGCCGCCATACATGCCGTGATATTCGCCCAGACCAGCTGCCCTATCAACATGAACAAGACGCTGCCCTTGGTCATCAAGAATGCCAAGAACTACGGCATCACCGATGAGGAGGCCAAGGCCGTAAAGATTACGTATCCGGATGTCACTTCCCCTGAAATGATGCGAATAGACCTTGGCAACGTAAGGGTGGATATCCTGTTCATGGCGCCTTCACATACGGATGACAGCGTTATGGTTTTCATACCCCGGGACAGGGTGCTCTTTTCAGGCGATGTGCTCTTCACCGACTACTACCCTTACATGGGAGATGGCGACATCATAGGCTGGGTAAAGACCCTGGACTTCATCAAGAGCGTGCCGGTAGACAAGATCATCCCCGGCCATGGGCCTGTATCTTCAAAGAAAGATGTCGCTGAGATGAAGGATTACCTTCTGACCTTTGACCAGAAGGCGAAAGAACTGTGCGCCAAGTCGAACGATATCGAAGCCGTTTCAGCAGAACTCAAGAGGTCGCTCCCGGCTCGGTCCCAGGCAGACTTCCTCATTAAGAGCAGTATACAAGCGAAATACCTGCAGGCAAAAAACTAAAGTGCACCTTTAATTATTCAGGTACTCTCGAATGAATTTATTATGAGTGTCACCCCCGCGAAAGCGGGGGTCCAGAAGTTATTGAAAAGACTGGATTCGAAGCTTCCGCTCATCTTCTAAGCCTACTCTTTCCCCGGCGCACCCATTCCCTGAGGCATCATCCCGTGCGGCATGCCGGAGGGCATCTTGGGCATCTGGAACTTTTTGGGTGTCTCCGTGATGGCGGTCTTGGCGCCGGTGCCGTACCCTGTCAGGAGCATCTCGAAGTCCTTGGCCGATGACTTGACCATGCAGTAGGGCGGGACCTTGTCGCTGATCCAGGAGTCCACCACCTCCTTCTCATTCAGGTATTGCATATGCTGAGCCCTGAAGGTGCCTGCAGGGACCGTAATGGTCTCCATGCCCTTGTCCACGACCTTGCCCTTGGGTTGTGATGTCTGGGCAGGCCGTTTCCCCTGTTTCATGATGGGCATCTCCATGGCCTGTTCATTGCCTCGCTTCATGATCATGCGTGTGCCGCCCTTCTGGTCGTTAGGGTCTCCGGACACGAGCATCTTCACAACGTTGCGGCCGCCCTGTATGTCGGTTGCGGTCTCGTACCAGTACGAGTTGTCTTCCTTGCCCACGATGGCGACCTTCATCTTGGACTGGGGCTGCTTGCCGCCCTTTATCTGATACTCGGCCCAGGCACCCACAACGGGCTTGAAGTTGCCGTGGAGCTTGGGACCTTGGTCCTTGCCCCATTGTGCAAAGGCCGCCTGCGCCAAGATGAACACGAACACCATGATAAAAATCAGTGATCTCTTCATTGTTCCCTCCCCCTTAGCGACGTATTATTTTATAGAGACAACCCGGATAGTGTCTCCCACCTTCACCTCACCGCCTGTAATGACCTTTGCAAAAACGCCCTCACGGGGCATGACGCAGTCGCCTACCTGCTTGAAGATCGCACAGCGGTCATGGCAGATCTTGCCGATCTGGGTAAGTTCAAGGAGGACCATTTCATTGACGACAAATCGTGTCCCCACAGGCAGCTCATGGAGGATGATGCCCTCGGTGGTGAGGTTCTCGGCAAAATCACCGAACTGAACATCCAGGCCCTTGGCCCATATTTTCTCGATGCTCTCCTTTGCAAGGAGGCTCACCTGTCGGATCTCCATGCCTGCATGGGCATCGCTCTCAATACCAAGCCCTTCTGTGAGAAGGCATCTCCCGATATTGTGTTTCTTCTGTCCCTTCTCTGAGCTCACATTCACGGAAAGGATTGTTCCTTTTTGATATGTGTCTTTCACAAAAGCCTCTTGCCTTTTTTTATTTTAACTACATGCAACTTACAAGCATTATCAAGGTCTCTTTCCATAATAATATATGATAAGGATAATAAAAAGAAGGACGGGACAAGGGATGAAGGAGAGGGTCATGGTTGCCTTGAGCGGCGGGGTGGACTCTGCTGTTGCCGCGTATCTCCTGAAAGAGGCGGGATATGAGGTTGTGGGTGTCACCATGTGCCTGGGTGTGGAAACACCCGAATCCGGCAAGGTGAAATGCTGCGGCCCCCGGGAGATTGAAGATGCCAGGGGCGTATGCCGCTCGCTGGGCATCAGCCATTTTGTGCTCGATTTCGCGCCTGAACTCGCCCGCTTCGTCATAGGGCCTTTTATCCAGGAATACCGCACAGGCAGGACCCCGAACCCCTGCGTGGAATGCAACAGACGCATAAAATTCGGAACGTTACTGGAAATGGCCCTGTCCATGGGGTTTGACCTCCTGGCTACAGGCCACTATGCCCTCGTAGATAAGTCGGGAGGTACCTGCTGCCTTAAGACGGCAAAGGATTCCAGAAAGGATCAGACCTATTTCCTCTCCGGTATACCCAAGGAGGCCCTGAAGCACATAGTCTTTCCCCTGGCGGATCTCACCAAGGACCAGGTCCGCTCTGTGGCGAGCAGCGCCAACCTGCCGGTCTCATCCAAGCCGGACAGTCAGGATATCTGCTTTATCCCTGAAGGCGGGGTAGGCGAATTCTTAAAGAAAAGCATTGATGAAACCCCCGGGGACATCGTCAACCGCAAAGGAAAGATCCTCGGCCGCCACAGGGGGATACCCTTCTACACCATAGGCCAGCGCACAGGGCTGGGTATCAGCGCAGGCAGGCCCCAATACGTGCTCTCCCTGGATGCTGCCCAGAACAGGATCGTTGTAGGTGATAGAAGATTTCTGGCAGCTCAGGGCCTCGTTGCGGATCGTCTGAACCTCTTCATGGATGACCTTGGCGAAAGGGCATTCGGGAAGATCCGTTATGCACATACCCCGGCGCCGTGCACGGCAACCCTTGGGAATACAGAGATGAAGGTGTTGTTCGACGAGCCCCAGGAGGCCATCACGCCTGGGCAGACCATAGTCCTGTACGATAACGGCATGGTCCTGGCATCAGGGATTATCAAAGAGGTGATCAAGCGGGATTACGCAAACACTTTAGGATATGAGCAGGCTTCGTCACGGAACGGATAATTATGGCTGATGTCAGCTGCCATGAAAAACTCTCCCAGCTCAAAGGCCTCCTCAAATCGTGGGGCGGATGTGCAGTGGCCTTCTCCGGGGGGGTGGACAGCACGCTGCTCCTTGCAGTGGCCCATGAAATCTTGGGCAAGAAGTGCCTTGCCGTCATTGCGACCTCATCCACCTACCCCAAGAGGGAATATGATGAGGCCCTTAAGTGGGTTAAGGACCAGGGCATAGTGCATACCGTGATCGTCTCCGAAGAGCTCGACATACAAGGCTTCTCGGATAATCCGCCCCAGAGGTGCTATTACTGCAAAAAGGAATTATTCTCCAAGATCGCCGATGAGGCAAAAAGGTTCGGTGTGTCCGTAATAGCAGACGGCACGAACAGCGACGATACGGGCGATTTCCGGCCGGGCATGAAGGCTGCCCGGGAGCTTGGCGTCCGGAGCCCTCTGTTGGAATGCGGGCTTACGAAGAAGGACATCCGGCTCATATCGCGCGAGGTATATAACCTGCCCACAGCGGACAAGCAGCCCATGGCCTGCATGGCATCCCGCATCCCCTACGGCTCTGTGGTCACAAAAGAGAAACTCAAGCAGGTGGAGGCCATCGAGGACTTCCTCGCTGAAAAGGGGTTCAAGGTATTCCGGGCACGGCATCACGGAGATCTGCTCAGGATCGAGCTCGGCAAAGACGAGATGACCATGCTCCAAGACGGGACACTGGTATCCGAGCTTGTGGATTTTGCCAAGCACGCGGGCTTTGTATATGTCACGCTGGATCTCCAGGGGTTCCGCTCAGGCAGCATGAACGAGGTTCTCCTCATTTAAATAGCACCATTTTGGTCAAATGTGGATATTTATCGAAAAATGCTATACAATATACAAGCGGATAGATGTTCTTTGCATGAACAAGACCCTGGATGCGTCTGGAGGAGGTGGGCATGGGTGTACCCACGGACAGCTCAGAGAAAGACAGGATCAGCAGGCTTGAGGGCAAGGTTACCGAAACGCAGCTCACCATCGCTCAGCTCCTGGCAAAAGAGCGTGAGCTTTCCCAGATCATCGAGTCCATGCCCATCGCAGCCTTTGTCATTAATAGGGCCCACAGCATCACCCACTTGAACGCCGCTTTCGAACACCTCACCGAGGTAAAGAGGGAGGACTTCCTCCACACGAAGAAGCAGTGGTCGCCCTTCTATGCCCGCAAGAAGAAGACGTTAGCCGATCTTGTGGTCGACAATGCCACGAGGGCCCAGATCGAGGCCTACTATGGGAAGGAATCCCGCAGGATCAGCCACAGGGACGGGGCATATGCGGTGGAGCTCTTCTTTCCCCACCTCGGGAACAAGGGAAAATGGATATTCTGCACCGCCTCACCCTTGAAGGACCGGCATGGGGTAACCATAGGCGCGGTGGAGACACTCCAGGACCTCACCTCCCGCAAGGAGGTGGAAGAGGCCCTCTTCAAATCCGAGGAGAAATCCCGGATCATCCTCGACCAGATCGAAGACGGTTACTACGAGGTCGACCTCCAGGGAAGGGTCATATTCTTCAATGACGCCTTCTGCATGATCATAGGCTATTCCAAGGCAGACATGGTGGGCATGTCGTACAAGGAGTTCGCCGGCCCCAGGTATACGAAAAAGATCTTCACCATGTACAACAGGGTCTTCAGGACCGGCAGACCCATCAAGGCCTTCGAGTGGGAGATCGTCAGGAAGGACGGAACAAAAAGGCTCGTGGAGTTCTCCGTGTCCCTCATGAGGGACGCATCCAATGCCCCGACGGGGTTCCGGGGCATCGTCCGCGACGTCACGGATGCGAGGAGGCAGGAAAAGGAACTTGTCAGATACAAGAACCACCTCGAGGAGCTCGTGCAGGAGCGGACCTCCGAATTGAACAAAACCAACAGGAGGCTCACCAGGGTCATCGACAACCTGAGGAAGGCGGAAAAGAATCTGCTGAAGCAGAAGAATTTTTCGGAAGGCGTCATCAGGTCGCTGCCTTGCATCTTTTACATGATCGATAAGTCCGGCCATTTCATCAAATGGAACAAGAAAACTGAGGAGATAGGAGGCTATTCAACCGATGAGATGAGCGGCGTCCATGCCCTCGACTTCTTCCCGCAAAGGGAAAAGGCAAACATCGCTGAAAAGATCCGCGAGGTGTTCATCAGGGGCAGGGCGTTCACCAACACCACCGTGCTCGGCAGGGACGGCCGTGAGACGCCCCACTACTTCACCGGGGTGAGGACGCACATCGACGGCAAGCGCTACCAGGTGGGAGTGGGGATCGACACCTCGGACGCGGTCCGCGCTGAAAAGGCCCTCAGGGAGAGCGAAGAAAAGCTCTCCGCAATCCTCGCATCCGTAACGGACTACATGATTATCATCGACCGGTCCTACTGCGTGGTATGGGCCAATGAAAGGGCGCTGTCCCTGTTCCCTGACCTGCTGAACAACACCTGCCACCAGGCCATCCTTAACCGTGCACACCCCTGCGAGGCGTGCATCGGCGAACAGTGTTTCAGGAAGGGCGGCACGCATGAGCGGGAGGGCAGCTTTGTCATCCCTGCAAGCGGGCACAAGATGGACTTCTGGAGCACCACGAGCATAGTGACCAGGTTCGAGGACGGCACACCGGAGCTCATCTTAGAGCTCATCAGGGACACTACGGAGAAGAAGGCCTACGAGGCCGAGGCCGTGCGTGTGGGCCAACTCGCCTCCCTTGGAGAGCTCGCCGCAGGTGTGGCCCACGAGATCAACAACCCCATCAACGGGATCCTCAACTACGTGCAGATCCTCCTGGAGAAGGCGGATAAGGCATCTGACGGCCGTGAGATCCTGCAGAGGATAGCAGGGGAGGGCGAGCGGGTGACCGGCATCGTCCACAACCTCCTCTCCTTTGCCCGGGTGAGGAAAGACGAATTCATATCGACCTCAGTGGACGAGGTTCTCAGGGCCTGCCTAGGGCTCGTGGCAAAACAGCTGGCGAACGATGGGATCACGCTGAAGATCGATACGAGCGGTAACCTCCCCAGGCTCTACTGCAACAGCCAGCAGTTGCAGCAGGTATTCCTGAATATCATCAGCAATGCCCGGTATGCCTTGAACCAGAAATACCCGGGCAGCAACAGAAACAAGATCATCGAGATCCTTGCAGAGAAGACCCGGATAAAGAAAGGCAGGGCCATAAGGATCGTCGTGTGCGACCACGGCACGGGCATACCTGAAGAGATCCTCGACAAGATCGGCTCCCCTTTCTTCACGACCAAACCGGTGAATGAAGGAACGGGCCTCGGGCTGAACATCAGCCACGGGATCATCAGGAACCACGGCGGCAGGCTGTGGTTCGACAGCAGGGTGGGCGAGTTCACCAGGGTTGTCATCGACCTGCCTGCCCACCTGTCAGAGGAACGTCATGCAGGACCTTGAGAAGAACCGGCCTAAGCGGAAGATCCTCGTAGTGGACGATGAGGAGAGCATCAGGTTCACCTTCTCCCATTTCCTGAAGGAGGCGGGCTATGATGTTGTTACTGCATCGGACCTCAAGAGTGCCCGGAAGATCCTTTTCCACACCCAGCTGGACCTCATTTTCATAGATATCGTGCTCGGGAGAGAATCGGGTCTGGACTTACTCAAGCAGGTGAAATCACTGTATCTGAAACATCCGGTAGTCATGATCACGGGTAAGCCCACCCTGGACAATGCCACCGATGCACTCAGGCGCGGCGCCTTTGATTTCTTGATAAAGCCGGTGAGGAAAGATGATCTGCTGCGTGCCGTATCACTGGCCATCAGCCACAAGGCGCTTATCGACGAGAAAGATCTGATAACGAGAGAAAAGGAGAAATACCGCACGAATCTGGAAGCCATCTTCCAGAGCGTGAACGACGCCATCATCACGGTGGATGAGAACATGCGGGTCATCGATGCGAACCGGCACATCGAGACCATCAGCGGCATGCCCGTCAAGATGGTCGTAGGAAAGGCCTTTGACGACTGTTTCACCAAGTGCAGCCACAACTGCTCCAAGGTGATCAGGGAGACCCTGAAGCAGAGAAAGCCCATACGCGAACTGAGGATGGAATGCGAGCACCATGACCGGCCCAGGCAGGTGGTGCTGCTGTCCTGCTCCCCCCTGATGGACGACTCGGGCGAATTCATGGGGGCCGTGCTCGTGGTCAGGGACATCACCAGGCTCCACGACCTCGAGGAGGAGCTGAGGGACAGGAGCCGGTTCCACAACATCATCGGCAAGAGCGGGAAGGTCCAGAACATCTTCAAGCTGGTGGAGGCCCTGTCCGATCTCGAGACCACGGTCCTCATAACGGGCGAGAGCGGGACCGGAAAGGAGTTGGTGGCGAACGCGTTGCACTATTCAGGGAAGAGGGCTCTCAAACCCTTCGTGAAGGTGAACTGCGCAGCCCTGGCCGAGAACCTGCTGGAGAGCGAGCTCTTCGGGCATGTGAAAGGGGCGTTCACCGGTGCCATCAAGGACAAGCAGGGCAGGTTCGAGCTTGCAAAGACCGGCACCATCCTGCTGGACGAGATCGGGGACATCCCGCCGCGCATCCAGGCCAAGCTCCTGCGGGTCCTGGAGGCGAGGACGTACGAGCGCGTGGGCGATGCAGCCGTACGTAAGGTGGAGGCCCGGGTCATAGCCAGCACGAACCGGAACCTGAGGGAAAGGGTCAAGACAGGTGAATTCAGGGAAGACCTGTACTACCGGCTCAACGTGGTGGAGATCAATCTCCCGCCCATGCGGGAGAGGCTGGATGACATACCGCTGCTCGTAGACCACTTCTGCACCATGTTCGAGGGCACGTTCAAGAAGATCATCAGCGGCATCTCCGAAGAGGTGATGAGGATATTCATCAACTATCCCTGGCCCGGAAACGTTCGGGAACTGGAGCATGCCATGGAGCACGCGTTCGTGCTGTGCAACGACCGTATCATCCTGCCGGAGCACCTCCCGCCGTACATGCTCGGCCCTGCGCAGAAGGCGGGAGCGGTGGACAAGCGGTCAGGAGACGAGGCCGGGCTCATCCTCGATATCCTCACGCTGACCGACTGGAACATCGCCAAGGCCGCACGGATGCTCTCCATGAGCAGGCCCACCCTGTACCGGAAGATTCAGGAGCACGGCATCAGCAAGCAGGGATGAGGCGGATCCATAGTGGAGATTTCATCTGAAAACATCTGGTTTTTTTGTCATGTTGAAACTGTTTATCTATCGCAGAGATCTTCACTTTCATTGTATAATGAAAAGGAAATCAATTTGAACTTTATCAAAGATTTAAATCAATTAGTTACCGCTCTGTTTTTCTGGGCAAAGATATATAAATGCCACCGTATTCTGAAAAGGTTGGTCTGATGTTGTTGTCCAGTATGGTCTATCAGGATTATGTGGTGCTAAATCGTGTTGTATATGTCCAGTAAGAGTAGTAACAATCATGGCTGTATTCCCCCCTTTTTCTACAGCTATTCTTCTAATCACAAGTTCTGTCCCATTAACCACTGCTAGCAGCTTACATGTTTTACAAAAGGTTTGATCATTATAGCTAGTGTATACAATGCTTATGTTGCGTTCTGCGTCAGTCAGTTCTATTTGTTTTGGCGGAATGTTTTGTGTGGAAGCACAACTATAAATGATAGAACTACTACACAAAATTAATAATAAAATGATTTTCTTCACTCAACGTCCTTAAAAGAAGTACGTTTTTGGCGCACAATATCACCGCTAATTTCTACACTGCTGTAACCTGGAAAAACTCCAACCGACAACGTCGCTGGAAACCAATTCCACTCATTTTTTTTGGCAATTACTATTAGATTTATAACTGCTTCTCCGTTTGCTTCTTCGATCTGCTTCTCTAATGGCTCAGAGATGTCCTGCGTAACCTTGGTTAAAGGAAGGATACGGGAAAACATGTGAATAGTCGTGTAGGTATAAGAAAATTTACCCACGACCTCAATATTTTCTTCTTTCAAAATATTTCCATTTGCATCTCTGACGATAGGGGAGAAAGAAACAGGATAACGTACAGTTGGAGCTATGAGATAACCTCTTGATCCTGCCGTGCACCCGGAGATAAAAGCCATACATATCAATATAGTTATTGAACATGTGACCATGGCCTTATAATTTATTCTCATTTAGATCATTCCTTTGTTTTGAGCTGATCATTAATATCAGTTAATTTATCAATATGACCTTTCATCAAAATGTGTGTTCTATCTGTAACTAGCATAATAAAATACCAACTATTTGTGGTTGTTTCCATCTGATCAACATAAACATTCATCTGTGGATCATTCAAGGTATTTTGAAGAATGGTAGTGTCTACAAGGGTTGGAGAAGATGCAGATTCAATGGTATTCGCAGTTTTCATATCAACGACAATATCAGATTGATACATCAAATCAATTTCGATCGGGATGTTTAGCTTTTGTGTCTCAGGCAATTTGGCTTGCTCTGATCCTTTTGAAATCCTGTCGACAGAGTTCAATAACACCGGTATTCGACATTGTTTTGCTGTAAATAAAATAGCTTTATTGCTAGCACATGAGATAATTTGCAATGGTAACGCTAATAATAGCCCCATGAAGAATATTTTGCAGACAATAAATCTAGATCCCTTCATAGTGACATCCTATTAAATTATTGTTGATAACAAAGTGTTAATCTCAGCCTGGTTAATTCCTCGCAGCTGCTGCGAGGTAGTTCATTATTTTCTTTTATCTTTATATTATACCTGAATAATATAAAGGCGCAATTGTAAAAATTTATTTTAGGTCTTATGAATAGTGAAGTTATAGTCCAAAGCAGATGAAAATTAGCTGTTGTAAATTATAACAAAAGTCACAAATAAATTAAGATCCAAGGTGAGTATCACGGTGTACAATGGGCTTACAGTCGCAGGTGATGCTTGTTGTTAAAGTATAGATCTCGTGCCATAGGTCACGATTTCTGATTATTGAATATTTCTTCAGCAGATCTATGCTTTACAGGGGATAATCCAGAGTAATGATATCTATAAGTACTATTATGTTCAAAATCATTCAAGTTAGAACAAGTTGTGGGAAGGCATCTTAAACTCAGTCTATGGGAAGTCTACATCAATAACCGGAAACACCATGGACCATCGCCTTGCATTGCCTGCTCTGCAGCAATTCCTTGTAACATCCAGCATGATAATCCTCTAACGCTGCATTATTTACACTTGTGTCCGTTACACAGCTGTAAAAACGTTACAAGATTCATGGGGAAAACGATCCTCCTGACTATACAATTCACTGGAATTGCTCCATAAGTTATTTTCTCCCCCTCTTGGCATGAAATTTTCATTATAGGGGATCAGCAGCCTATTAAAGGCAGCGGTTTCTCAAGTAATCTATTTCACTAATGGTGTGGTGACATGAAGAGAAGAGGGAAGCGGGAATATCCCATCAAGCTCATCAAGTTCAACGACCTCGACCGCGAGATCGATTCGGCGGGCAAGCCCGTTCTCATGCTGTGCATCCGCAGGGACTACGAGTTCATCAGCCAGACGGGTCTGATCAGGGATGTGCTCGGCAGGATGGCCCAAGGGTTTCCCATCGACCTGAAGGTCTGCCTGGTGGACGAAGAATCGCACCCAGCGCTCAAGGAAAGGTTCGATCTCCAGGGCAGCCCCGCCTTCCTGCTCTTCGAAAAAGGTAAGGAAAAGGGTCGTCTGCTGGGTGTTGCGGACGAGGAGCAGGTCAAGGGGTTTCTCAACACTGAGCTGGGCTGGAGCACCTAAGCACGGCTCGAGTTGAATCTCATAGACAGGAGGAGAGAAAGGTATGCCGAACATAGATGATTTTATCAGGCCGAAAGAATGGGTTTCCGATTTCGTGACCGATATCGGGAAAGTGTTGAGGGAGTGGGGGAAGGACAAATATTTACCGGTCAGACAGAAGATCGACGAGGATTGGACGCACCACAAGATCGTCAAACCCCTGTTGAAAGAGGTACTCGTCGATCTTGGGATTAACTCTGCATTTTTCCCGTACGAGGTGGGTGGGACTGATATCCCAGATGCCTGCACACTGATCTGCGTTCTTGGTGAGGAGGGGGCGAGAATTGACTCAGGATTCACTGTTGCCTGCCTGTGTTCCGTATGGCCAATGCTGCCAATCATATTGAAACCTCACCGCAATATGAAACTTCTTGAGGAATTTGGACCGAAATTCTGTGGCTCCGAGCTGTATGTTGGCTGCAATGCCATGACAGAGCCTGCCAGCGGGGCGGACATTGAGAACATTGACCGGATGCAGGGCAAGACCATTCAGACGACCGCAAAACTCGAAGGTGATGAATGGGTGATCAACGGCCACAAGATATGGCCTACAAACTCAGGCGACGTGGCAAACCTTTACGGCGTGGTGTGCACCACGAAGAAGGGGTCAACGAACCTGAACGACTTTGCCTTCATTTACGTGCCCGCTGATACAAAAGGGGTCTCAGTCGGAAGTCCTTATCAGAAGGCAGGGATGGCGGCAGACATGAATACTGATATCTGGTTTGATCATGTGCGTGTGCCGAAGAGATATCGCGCGCATGGACCAGGCGATGATCTGAAATATTTCAAAGAGATGATAACCTATGGGAACATGGGGACTGCCGCAATGTGTCTGGGGGTAATGAAAAACGTCTATGAGATCATCAAAAAATGGACAACGGAGAGGATCATTGCAGGAAAACCACTGAAAGAGCACAGTATGGTTGCAGCAGCACTTTCTGAGATCGCTATCCTCATCGAGGCGACATCTGCATGGATCCATATGTACGCACGGGAAGTTGATCGCCCAGACATCTATGGAACAAATCCGTGGGATGACACGCTGGTGCATAAGACACGCGGACTATCCACATTTGCCTGTAAGGCAGTTGAGAAAGTCTGCAGCACAGCCATGGATTACATGGGCTCGTACGGTTACTCGAGAGAATTTGATCTTGAGAAGCACTGGAGGGACGGCAAAATGCTGGGACTCTGGATGGGCGGCCTGGGTTTGAAGCAGATGGAGAATGCCAGATACTGGTATGAGCTGGAGACGTTATAGGCAAGGGATACAATAACCAGAATTTATGAAAGAAAAAATCAATTAGGAGGTGAACCAATGGCTCTATATCCATCGCAGGAATGGTGTGATGCATGGAAAAATGCAATGAACAATGATCCGGCATGTGTGGAAAACGGGAAAAATTGGGCCCTGGATTTTCCAGGTGATTTTCTTTTTGAGGTCACCCCGGGATCAGGGCTGGATAAGACACACTACATTTATGCCAACATCAAAGGGGGCAAGTGTCTTGAATTGAAAATGCTCGATAGCCCAGGGGAAATAAAGCCTGGGTTCTATGTCACCGGCACCTATGGCGACTTTAAACCGGTGGTTAAGGGTGAAAAAGACTTTATAGAAGGCGTTGTTCGGGCGCTCTTCAAACTGAAGGGGGATATGGGAAAGATCATGCGCAATGCCAAATACATCCGGGCAATGGCAGCTTCCATAAGCTCATTCAAGAACGAGTATCTCGGCGAGTGAGGGCCGGATAAGGAGACCAAATGGGAGAGATCCACATTATCGGCGATCTCAACGGCCTGGGTGCCGCTCTGCTGCCTATTATGGAACAAAACATCGACAACCCGGAGCGCATGAAGAAGATCAACAAGATTTCGGGCAGTCTCACGGCGACGGAGAAGAGCACCGGTGTGGCGATCACCATTATCTTCGACAAGGGGAGCATATCGATTAAGGATGGCCCGGTTGAGAAACCCTCGGCAGCGTTGTGGGCCGACTTCGATACCGTGGCCGCATACAGTTGCGGCGATCTCAATCCCATCGTGGGTGTGCTCAAGGGCAGGATCAAGGTGCGGGGAAACATCCTCAAACTCCTGAAGATGGCGACCATCGTTCGGTCTGACTAAAGACAGCAAGGAGAAAAGAACATGTCCGGTTTCATGGGAAAGATTCTCAGGGTGGATCTGACACACAGGAAGGTATCGGAAGAGCCTCTTAACAGAGGAGATGCCTCCCTCCTCCTGGGAGGGTGCGGTCTAGCCACCAAGTACCTTTTCCAGGAGCTCAAACCCGGCGTTGACCCGCTCGGACCCGAGAACAAGCTCATCTTCATGTCGGGGCCTTTAACCGGAACGCTCTCACCAAGCTCCGGCAAGTATAATGCCGTCACCAAGTCCCCGCTGACAGGCCTCTGGGGCCAGTCGGGCTCCGGCGGAAAGTGGGGCAGGGAGCTCAAGAGGAGCGGCTTTGACGGCATCATCATCGAGGGGGCCTCCGAAAAACCAGTCTACCTCATCATTGACAATGGCAAAGTTACATTCAACGATGCTTCCGGGCTCTGGGGGAAGGATGTGTTTGACACCACGACAATCCTCGAACAGCAGCTCGGCAAGGGCTTCTGCATCGCCTGCATCGGCACGGGTGGGGAAAACCTCGTCAGGTATGCCACCATCATGAACGAGCGCCATCGGGCGCTGGGCCGGGGCGGATTCGGCGCCGTGATGGGTTCCAAGAAGCTCAAGGCGGTTGCGGTCAAGGGCGAGATGAAAATCCCGATCTTTGACAAGGATGCCTTCGAAGCGGCGGCGAAGGTTGCCTCCGATTTCATCGATGAAAGCCTCCTCAAGATAACGCTCGAGGTGTACGGCACCTCCATGGTGCTCGACCTCGTCAACGTCAAGGGCGGCCTTCCCACGCGCAACTGGCAGAGCGGTGTCTGCGCATATGCAGACAAGATTAATGCACCGGCCATCAATGATAAGATCCTGGTGGGGAGGAAGGCGTGCTTTGCCTGCCCCATCGCCTGCGGCAGGCTCATTGACATAAAAACCGGAAAATACGCCATCAAGGGTGAGGGACCGGAGTACGAGAGCATCGGCACCTTCGGGTCCATGTGCGATATCAGTGACATCGAGGCCATCACCTATGCCCACATCCTGTGCAACGACCTGGGTCTCGACACGGTCTCAGCAGGCAGTACCATCGCCTTTGCCATGGAGTGCTACGAGAAGGGGATACTCAAGAAGAAGGACACGGGAGGCAAGGAGATCCTGTTCGGCAATGCGGACACCATGGTTGACCTGGTCCGCAGCATTGCTGCCAGGCAGGGTATAGGCGACCTCATGGCCGAGGGTACCAGACGCATGGCCGCTCAGCTCGGGCATGGCAGCGAGCGGTTCGCCATGAATGTCAAGGGCATGGAGCTGCCCGCCTATGACTGCAGGGCCACAAAGATCACCGGCCTGGCGTATGTCACGGCA
Organism: uncultured delta proteobacterium; assembly: GCA_963798485.1. Taxonomy (GTDB): domain Bacteria; phylum Desulfobacterota; class Desulfomonilia; order UBA1062; family UBA1062; genus MWEI01. The sequence goes on from CAWCTR010000005.1 coordinate 126,204, forward strand.
AACAGGGGCGGCGACCATATAACTGCCTACGTTCAAGGGCCTACATTCCTGGACATCCCCTTCCTCATCGTGGAGGAGAACACCATCGAGGACGTCACAAAGGAAAACCCTCTGGAGGCCAAGGTCGTCAAGGACATGGAAGACGCCCTGACCACCTTCGATGCGCTGGGCGCCTGCAAGTTCATGGGCATGGCCCTCATGGCCGACGATATCGTGCCCGTGATCAACAGCTGCCACGGGATGGAACCTCGATGTGGCCGGGTTCAGGCGCTCGGGTGAGCGGATCTTCAACCTGGCCCGTGCGTTCAACGTGCGTGAGGGGTTGAGGAGGAAGGACGACACCCTGCCCAAAAGGCTGCTCGAAGATCCCCTGCCCGACGGCCCTGCAGCAGGGCTTACCGTGGACCTCGATCCGCTGCTCGACGCCTACTACGAATTCAGGGGATGGGACATGCAGACCGGGATACCCACAAGAGAGAAGCTTCATGAACTGGGACTGGACTTCGTGATCGACGAGTTGGGAGACTGAAGAATGAGTGAAAACAACAAGAGACCATGGATCAAGAACTACAAGCTCGGACCGTTCGACCTGGCGGATACCATGGCACCGTATCCGGTGGTGTCGCTCAGTGCCATCTTCGATGAGACAGCTGCAAAATATGCGAAGAGGGCGGCATGCGAGTATCTGGGGAAGAAATATACCTGGGAGGAGCTGAAGAACCTGGTGGACAGGCTCGCCAACGCCCTGGCAGGCCTCGGCATCGTCAAGGGGGACAGGGTGGCGACCATCCTGCCCACATCACCCCAGTTCATCATCAGCGATTATGCGATCCTCAGGGCAGGTGCGGTCCACGTGCCGTGCAGCCCGCTGCACCGCAGCAGGGAGCTCGCCTACGAGATCGGCCAGTCCGGCGCGAAGATTCTCATCTGTCTCGAAGAATCTCTCGATCTCGTGAGTTCCATACGGGACAAGACTGCGCTCGATCACATCATTGTAACCACAGTGCAGGACTTCTCTGCAGAAGAGCCGGCCGTCAAGGAGATACCCGGGACGCTCCAGCTCAGGAAGGTGATTGCGGACCATGAGCCCATGCGGGCTGCGGTCAGCGTGAACCCGAAAGAGGACCTTGCAGAGCTCGTATTCACCGGCGGCGCCACAGGTGTGCCCAAGGGGGTCATGTTGACACACCACAACCTGGTCACGAACACGATCCAGGCATTGCCCTGGGTCCTCAAACCCCTGGAGAAGGGGATAATCGGCAAGGCATCCATGCTCATCGGGATACCCACGTTCCACTCCTACGGTCACTGGACCATCAGGGCGTCCGTGTTCTGGGGGCTCCAGATGCTCCTGCTGCCGGACTCGAGGGACACGGACACCATCGTATACTTTCTGAAGAAGTACCGGCCCTTCATGGCGCCCCTGGTCCCCACCCAGTATATGCGGCTCGTGGAGAAGAAGATCGGCAGGACGAACACGACCTTTACATCAGGGGCGGCGCCTTTGCCCGAGAAGGTGAGGGCTAATTTCAAGAAGGAGACCGGCATGCCCATCACCGAGGCATATGGGCTGACCGAGACCAGCCCGGTTACGCACTTCAATGTGTCCAGCTTCTCGAAGATAACCGGCTTCATGCCCTTCGAGAAGGTCGGCTCCATCGGGGTGCCTGTGGTAGACACCGATGCCAGGGTTGTGGACGATGCCACGGGAAAAGACCTCGGACCGGGCGAGGTGGGGGAGCTCTACGTGCGCGGCCCCCAGGTGATGAAGGGGTACTGGCCCACGCCGGGCTCCGGCCTCATTGACGGCTGGCTCAGGACCGGCGACCTCTGCAGGATGGACGATGACGGGTACTTCTTTCTCGTGGACCGCGACAAGGACATGGTGAATGTCTCGGGCAACAAGGTCTACACCACACTCGTCGACACGGTTCTCTTCGAGCATGCCTCTGTGGCCAGTGCGGTGGCCATCGGCGTCCCCGACCCGGAGCGGGACGGCAGCGAGCGGATCAAGGCATTTGTTGTCCTCAAGGACGGCTGCCAAGGCATGACAACGGAATCGGACATCATCGAGCACTGCAGGAACAACCTGGCACCATATGCCGTACCGAAGTCTGTGGAGTTCCGGGACAACCTCCCCCTGACTGTGACTGAGAAGCTCTTCAAGCGCCAGGCTCAGGGAGGAGGAGATCGAGAAGCAGAAGAAAGGGACAGGAATAATCAGATGAGCTTAATCTCTCAAGAAGGAGGTTTCTATGACGGCCCTTGAAGAACTGAAATCACTTCCAGAACGTGACAAGAACCCATACCTTGCGAAGTGGAAAGAAAAAGGTGGCCACATCGTGGGGTACACGTGCCACTATGCCCCGGCAGAGATCCTTTATGCTGCGGGAATATTCCCCTACCGTATGGAGGCAAGGGGGTGCACCGAGACAGGACTCGCGGACGTGTACTACCACCGGTTCAACTGCACCTACTCCCGCTGCCTCCTCCAGGAAGGTCTCTCAGGTAGGTATGATTTTCTGGACGGACTGTGCTTCCTGAACGGGTGCGAGCAGATACGGCGCATGTACGAGGTATGGGACAAGCATGTTCCGGCAACCGACTACCTGTACATGGTGACCATACCTCATTCCATCCATGATAACGGATTTGAGTGGTATCTGGAAGAGATCCACAATTTTAGCGAGGAGATCCGAAGGGACTTTGCCCCTCGGTTGTTTACCGACGAATTGGTGAATGCCATACAGGTCTACAACGAATCGAAGCGTCTGGTGCAGGAGCTATATGAGATAAGGAAGGCTGAGAAAGTCCCCATCAGCGGTACAGATGCCTTGAAGATCGTCCTGTCTGCCGGCATCATGCCTAGAGACAGGTATAACATACTGCTCAGGGATGCTCTCGACGAGATCAAGACTAAGGACGGTTCCTCGGACTATAAGGCCAGGATCATGGTCGGGGGCTCGGAACTGGACAACCCTCAGCTCTTTGAGATCATAGAAAACCTGGGGGCGATCGTCGTCACCGATACCCTCTGCTCAGGATCCCGAAGTTTTCAAAACCAGGTTGAGACACCGAAAAACGGTAATCCCTTCGATGCCATTGCGAGAAGCTATTACTACAGCAATCCATGCCCGCGGATGCTGGGTCATTTTGAAGAGCGGTGCGCATACACCGAGAAGACGGCAAGAGAAGCCAATGTCGACGGGATAATTCTTCAGAAGATCGTGTTCTGCGACAACCATGCGGTGGACTCCACCATGATAGCGGATGAGCTTGAGCCCAAAGGGATCCCGGTGCTCAATCTCGACAGGGACCATATGCTGAGCGATGTCGGGAGGCTGAGGACGAGGATCGAGGCATTCATAGAGAGAGTTTCCAGGAGGTAGAGCCGTGGCAGAATATAGCGATAGGAAAGACAGAACAATAACGACCAGGTGGCAAATCACCTGTGATCTAGCAAAATATCTCTTGAGCCAGGATATAAACCACATGGATGATTGGGGCGGTAAAGAGGTCATCAGAGACATTTTGCCGGAGGTCTATCAGAAGAATTTCGACCTGATCCAACCCGATCTCATCAATTGTATCCTCGAGAAGAAAAACAGGGAGACGGCAATAAACTTCGCCGAATGCATGGGGAGATATGTGAACTGGGTCCATGAAGGCCTGGATGAAGGCAGAAAGGTGTGTTACCACTATTTCATCCATAATGTCGAACCCATGCTCGCCCTCGACATCGTGCCCATCTGCTTCGAGGTGCTCTCGGGACTCACTGCCGCGCTCTACACCGACGGCTGCGAGGAAGGGATCGATGCCATCGAAGGCGAAGGGTATCCCGATCATCTATGCTCTTCCAACAAGGGTGCCGCAGGGTTCCTCCTTAAAGGTTATCTACCGAAGCCCGACTTTTTCCTGAAGGGCGCAAACCCCTGTGATGCCAGCAATCGCGTTTATGACTGGGCGTCACACAAATCCAAAGTCCCGCTCGTTACCATGGAGACACCGTACTACTTTAACAAGCGGGCACACACATTCATGGTGAAAGAAACAAAGAGGATGATAGAACAGCTTGAAAGGTTAACCGGCAAGAAACTCGACGAAGGAAGGCTCAGGGAATATGTCAAATACGGCAATGAAGCGATAGAGTACATCCTCAAGATCCAGGATCTGAAGAAGAAAGTCCCCTGCCCGGATGCAGGGTGGCACAGGCCGGCTGACACGATCTTGATGACCCAGATAGGGACTGAATACGGGGCGGCTTATTACAAGAATCTATACAATATTATCAAGGAACGGGCTGACAAGGGGGAAGGTGTCATCCCGGAAGGGAAGAAAGAAAGGCGCCTGGCTTGGGGATATACCTGGGAGTGTTTTGATCTTCCGTTCTTCAACTGGCTTGAGGCCGAACACGGTGCCATCTACACAGAGGATACCCTCACGTACCTTCCTCCCATTACCGGCTATGTCGACACGACAAGTATGGAGACCATGATCGAAGGCCTTGCATGGAGGGCAATGCAGATGCCCATGGCACGGCAAACCATGAGCTTTTCGGATGTGTGGATCAATGATTTTGTAGAGATATGCAGGGCATTCAAGGTGGATGCGCTGATCCTGGGGGGACACATGGCCTGCAAGCATTACTGGGCTCTGAACAAGCTCCTGTCTGACAAGGTGAGGGAGGAAACGGGTATACCCACCCTGAGATTCGAGATGGACATGATGGACAAGAGGTTTACCAATCCATCGGAACTGAGAAAGATAATGAATGACTTTTTCGCCACGTTCTAGAGACACTTGGGAATTCAACATGAAGGGGGGTGGCTTTTAAGATGATCGTATTGGGTTGTGATGTCGGGACCATGTTCACCAAGACAGTGCTCATGGATAATGGGAATGTAATAGCCCATGATTTAACTCGCAACACAGGCAATCTGAACAAAATCGTTGAGTCATCGATTCAGAATGTCGTCTCAGGTGCAGGAGTATCCATTGAGGATATCGGGATATGTGGAGGAACGGGGATGGGCGATAAATATATCCATATCCCCCATATCAAGGAGGGAAAGATCAAGTGCCTGGCTAGGGGGTCCTTCTGGGCTGTTCCCGAGTCCAGGACAGTGGTGGACCTAGGTGGACTCTCCACCTCAATCATCTCCCTGAACGATTCGGGTAAGGTCCTTGAGTATCGAACGAGTGACAAGTGCGCAACAGGTTCTGGTTTCTTTCTGGAACTGGCGGCCCAGGCATTGGAATTGACAGTTGAGGAAATGGGGAACATCATTCTGCCGCCCGAAGATCGTGCACATATGAGCACACAGTGCGCTGTGTTTTGCGAGAGCGAGATCGTGAGTCATATCAACGATGGAGTCGATGTTAGGAGCATTGTTTCGGGGATCAACTTTTCCCTGGGGAGCGGTATCGCCACCATGATAAACAGGCTCGGCGCAAAACCTCAGGTTCTCCTGATAGGAGGTGTGGCCAAGAGCAGGGGTATCATACATGCCCTTGAGGAACACTTGGAGATGAAGGTTATCAGCCCCGTATCGGTGGATCAGCAGCTTATCGGAGCAATAGGCGCCGCACTTTGTGCCCGCGAAAGTGCCCAATCTGGAATAGGAGGCAGCCGATGATCTTTGCCGGATGTGATGTAGGCTCCCTGACAGGGGAAGCGGTCATACTTGAAGACGAGAAGATCTTGAGCTCTGAGATCATCCGCGTCAGGCCTCGTCCCGAGCAGACCGCCAGGGAGGTCACGGAAAAGGCCTTGGACAAGATCGGGATGAGCTTCGATGACATCGATTACTGCGTGAGCACCGGCTACGGCAGGGAAAAGATACCCTTTGCCCAGAGCAGCATCTCGGAGATCTCTTGCCATGGTAGGGGCGCCCAATGGGCCAATCCCGATGTCCGGACCATTATCGACATCGGGGGCCAGGACTGCAAGGTTATCAAGGTGGATAAGTACGGCTACATGGTGGACTTTGTTATGAACGACAAGTGCGCCGCAGGCACGGGAAGGTTCCTCGAGAGCATGGCCAAGGTGCTCAGTGTGGGGCTCGAAGACCTCGCTCCCCTATCTATGGAAGCGACCCATCGCATAACGTTGACGAAAACCTGTACCGTTCTTTCGCAGATAGAGGTGATATACATGCTCAGCGACGGGATCGAGAGGTCCAGTATCGCGTCGGGGATCAGTTACGCTATGGCTGAAAGAATAAGCAAGCTGGTAAGAAGAGTGGGCATAAAGGAAAGCGTTGCCATTACCGGGGGCGTTGCGAAGAATTCCGCCGTGGTAAATGCCGTTATGGATGTCCTTGGGATACATTTTGCAAGCCTCGGCGAGGTGGACCCCCAGATCGTCGGAGCCCTGGGCTCGGCGCTGTTCGCAAAGGAGCGGTGGCAGAAGGCCCGTCAGAGGGAGGCCGGCCCGGCCGGAGGAAACAAGGATACGAAGAGCGTATGTGCCTGAGGGCTTCACGTATGTTGGTCAATGCATAGGAGGACGGTATGTGCGAATGCTGCAGCTCACACAAGAGACCCGTTAATGAAATCATCGCGGTAACAGGAAAGGGCGGGACCGGCAAGACCACGCTGGTGTCCCTCATGACCCGCATTCTTCAGGAAAAGGGTTTCTCGGTTCTCGCAGTGGACGCAGACCCTGCGGTGAGCCTCACCTATGCCCTCGGGTGCTCTCCGGTCAGGACCATAGCCGACCTCAGGACCAAGATAATCGATGACCCGGATGAGAAGAGGAGGATCAAGGACATCCCCATGGAGGAGGTCATTGCGCAGGAGGCAGTCATGACGCTGAACGGATGCAGCCTGCTTGTCATGGGCAAGTCAGAGGGGCCGGGCTGCTTCTGCAAGATAAACGATCTCCTCAGGTATGGGATCAGCACGCTCTCGAAGCAATATGACTTCACTCTGGTCGATTGCGAGGCCGGAGTCGAGCAGATCAACAGGCGCGTGCTCGACACCATCACGAGGCTCTTCATGGTGACGGACACGACCGCCAAGGGCCTCAGGACCGCATCGAGCATCCGCGGGATTGCCGGCGAGTATGGTGTGTGGGGGGATTTTACCAAAGGGGTGATCCTGAACAGGATCCGGGGCGCGGAGATAGACGAGATGATGAAGAAGGCCAGTGACCTCGACATCGATATCTTAGGCTTCATGCCTGAAGACCCTTGTATTACCGAACATGATCTTCTGGACATACCCATAATGGACATCCCGGACGATTCCCCCTGCCTGAAGGCGGTCAGGGATATCCTTAAAAGACAGGGCCTTTTTCATGAAGATCATCCATGAGGTGTCGGCGTACATTCGATCGATCCGACGGTCCTACCGGGGCTGAATCCGCTCCAACAGGTGAATCCATAAGGAGAATACCCATGGGTAAGAGCATGGAAGATGATCTGTATCAGAGGCTCGGGAAGAAGATAGATGGCCTGACTATCAGGACCCCATGGAATGATACATTCCACAGCATCCTGAAAGAGCTCTACACGACTCAAGAGGCGGATGTGGTCGTGAACATGCCTTACACACTCTCTTCACTCAGGAAGATAGCCAAGGTAACGGGCGTTGAAGAACTCCTCCTGAAAAACATCCTGGACGGGCTGTGCAAGAAGGGTCTGGTCATGGATTTCTGGAATGAACGCGACAAACAGTATTACTACATGCCCTCGCCACTTGCCATAGGGATATTTGAATTCACCATGATGAGAACAAAGGGCGATCTCAACACGAAGCACTGGGCGGAGCTGTTTCATAGATACTTTGACACGGTCTACCCTGCGAACTTCAACCATGGTGAAGGGGTCTCGATACTGAGGGTAATCCCCATTGAGGAAACGGTATCACCGGATGAGAGCATTGAATTTCTTCGATTACGAGAGGATATCGTCCCTGATCGAGAATGCCGACAGATTCGCCATAGGTCTGTGCTCCTGCAGAAACGAAAAGCTCCACATCGGGGAAAAGCGATGTGATGCCCCGCTTGAATGCTGCAGCATGTTCGGACTCGCAGCCGACTACATGGTCAGGAACAACCTGGCTCGAGAAGTATCGAAATCCGAAATGCAGGACAACTTTGCACGTTCGAGAGAACTTGGACTGGTATTCTGCGCGTACAATTCGAAAAAGGACCCCCTCGCAATCTGCCATTGCTGCAAGTGCTGCTGCAATTATCTGGCAGGATTGAACAAGTATGGATTCGGGAATGCCGTCATCACTTCCAGTTTCATTGCCAAGGTTGATGAAGACGCATGCAAAGGTTGCGGGAAATGTAAGGAGGCTTGCCCGGTCAATGCAATGAGCCTGGTATCGGCAAATGATCCCGACCATCCGAAGAAAAACAAAGGTCGGGTTGATACCGGAATCTGCATAGGGTGCGGTGTATGCGCACTGAAGTGTGTCCCGGGTGCTGTTCATCTGGTGAACCGCGGGAAAAGGGTCATCCATCCGGAAACCTTGTTCGAGACAACGATCCTGTCCTGCCTTGAG
>CAWCTR010000006.1:0-52021 GCA_963798485.1 uncultured delta proteobacterium
TCTATAAAAGAACTGGGATCCCCAACGATGGGTGATCATTGGGAATCCCTGAATGAAGAGAGTACCCCTTTCCTCCCATTTCTTTCTGCTTGCAGGAGGGTCGGGTCCCATGTTCCAGGGACCCCTTAGAAGGGAGCCAGCATATCAAGATCTTTAAGATATTCATCTTATGAGATCACCTAACGCGACTTAGAGGGTTCCGGCTCCCTTTCTTATCAGCTTTATAGTGTAACATCCCAATATCATGAGATCACTTTGTCGCCTTGACACGTCTCTTTGAGGTATCAATCCCCAAAAGACGGCCCAGGTTACCGCCGAAAATTTTCCTCTTGTCTTCATCAGTGATGGGCAGATACCCGTACTGCATCTGTAAGTCCTCGGGGATCTGAAAATCTCTGAGCCCCATCACTGCACCACGTATCTGTACACTGAATCCGGCATAGTCAGTGCCCCAGATGATCTTATCAGGACCGACCCACCTGAGGGCCTCACCAAGTATCTTTGCGAACTTTCTCGGTGCCGTCATTGCCCATGGGATGAGAAGACTCAGACAGACATAGACATTCGGGTGCTGCATGGCGATCATGTTGAGATCGTCGCAATACGGATAGCCCATATGGAACGCATTGATCTTGAGCTCCGGGAAATCACGGGCCACATCATCGAGCTGAATTGGGAGTGCATACTTGCTCTTTCCGGGCGGTACCCAACTGAAACCAGTATGGATGTCGAGAACAATACCAAATTCCTGGGCCTTCTCATAAAATGGCCATAAATCAGGATCATTCATATAAGTATCTTCCGGAGGGTAGAACTTGAAAATCTTGGCCCTCTTCTCCTTTACCCAATAGGTCATCTCCTTGATGGTGTTCTGAACGCCCTTGTGCTTGATGGGCGATACATTCGGCTGATACATGAACCGGTCCGGATTGGTCTCCACGATCTTAGCCATCTGGCCGTTGGTCACCCAGCGGGTCGTATATCCGGTGGTGTCCATCATGGATTCGGGCAGGAGGCAGGCGATGTCGACCCCATACTTGTCCATGGCCCAGAGGATGCTCTCGGGGTTTGCATGCTTCACCATCTCCCGCTCCTCCATGCCATCCAGGTAAGGGGCGAGCAAGGGCAGAGGGGCGCCAAGCAGGAGCGGCCTCTTGATGTTGTCGATGGCCCTCCACCACATCTGCACACCCGGGAAATAGTTCAGGTGTTCCATGTCGCCTACAAGGTGACACTCCGGATCTATCTTGAAATAATCGTCCGTTCCTTTGGCAGTATTTGTCATACTCATTCCTCCGCTACCCTAGGTTTTCTCTACGATTGCTTCGACCGGGCACATCTGAGCGCAGGAGCCGCATCCGTCACACTTTTCCTGGTCAATCTCGCAGCGGCCGTCGCCCTCCCCGATAGCCCCATTGGGACATTCGTCCACGCAGGTGGAGCACGCTACGCAGGAGTCGGTTATTTCATACATGTCTGCACCTTCCTTCTCTTTGCCATGCAGCCGCCTGAATTTTCAGGCGACTGCATGGTTCATGACAATCCTTATCTTTGCGTGCGACCCTGCAGCGGCCGCCAGTTCTTTTCGATTAAACCGATCTCCTTTTTCCACCAGGGTCTTTCAAGTGCCGGCATGGGCGCCCTGAGCATGGCTTCAGGCAGCAGAGACTCATGCTTCTGCCAGGGTCCTATTTTATATTCGTCCATGGCATATTCGCGGCCGAGGTTCGGATTGTTAGGACATGCAGGGGCCATACCGGCAAGGCACCGCATAAGGCAGGTATTGCACCGTGTGCAGCGCACAATCTCCTTGGCCTTGCCTGCAGCGAGCTTGTTGGGATATTCGGGATCGCAGAAAAGCTGTCTGCCCATGGCCTGGATGTCGTACCTGCCTTCAGCGATGTTCGTGTCGATCTTGACCGGGTCATGCTGGGAAGTGACGACTACGGGGATCTTCAATGCCTTCTTGAAGGCTTCTCCATGCTCCGGGTAATGCCTTGAACGGTCGATGTCGGCGATGAGGTGCCCGCCTTCCTCGTACCCGGCGCCATCGGACAGACTGATGTAATCCAAGCCGGTGGCTTCGAGGTCCTTGGCCAGGTCGATCATCTCCTCCTCGGTGAGGCCACCCTTCATGTGTTCTTCCGCACTGATCCTGCACCCTACAGCCACTCCGGGGCATGCATAGCGGATCTGCTCGGCGACCTCCAGGAGGAAACGCTTGCGGTTGCGCCACTCGCCCCCGTACAGGTCAGTACGCTTGTTGGAGAGCGGGGAGAGGAACTGATGTTCCAGATACCCATGTGGGCCATGGATCTCGATGACATCGAACCCGGCAATGACCGCAAGCTGGCAGCTGTTCGCGAACTCCTTCTGCTCGTGGTGGATCTCTTCGATAGTCATCTCTCTTGTCATCTGTCCCGTAATCAAAGAACGGGGATGCTCGGCCACGGCCCATGCATCACCAATGCCTTTGGGAAGGCTTGGCATGGTGATTTCATAGGGCAACCCTGCAGTCGGTGCCGGTGCCAGTTTATGGTGATCGTACGAATGCCCCTGCCGGCCGAAACCGATGGTCATCTGGACGGCAGCCTTGGCGCCGAAGTAGTGGATCCGGTCTGTGAGCAGACCAAGACCCTGCACGTGGCCGTGGTGGAAGAGGTAAAGATTCCTTCCCCAGACGAACTCGGATGCCGTCCGTGTTCCCATGACGGCCCCGGTGCAGACGAGTGCGGTTCCACCCTTTGCCCGGGCGGCAAAATATGAAATCATCTGCTCTGTTGCTTCCCCGTTCGCCCCTGAGAGGGTCTCATTCATGGGAGCGAGCATGATCCGGTTCTTCAATTCCACCGGTCCGATCTTGATAGGTGATAAAATGTGCGAAAAATTCTCTTTGTTCGACATACTATAGCCTCCCTTTTATGGTAATTATGCTCGCTGAAGTTATTCAGCTGATCATCCTTTCTTTGCCATCCCAGAACTTCTTCTTGATCTCTTTCTTCAGAATTTTGCCCACGATGGACTTGGGCAGGTCTTCCCAGAAGGAAACCGCCTTGGGACACTTGTAGCCCGCAAGGGTCATCTTGCAGTGGTCGATGATTTCCTGTTCCGTGGCCTTCTCGCCTGGCTTGAGCACCACCACGGCGCGCACGATCTCACCCCACCCCTCACTGGGAGATGAAACAACGGAGCATTCCTTCACCGCAGTATGTGTGTAGATGACATCCTCGACCTCCCTGGGGTAGACGTTCTCACCGCCGGAGATGATCATGTCCGCCTTGCGGTCGGTCATGAAGATATAGCCGTTCTCATCAAAGTAGCCCATGTCACCGGTGTGGTACCAGCCACCCTTGAGCACCTCTGAGCTCAGCTTCGGGTTCTTCCAGTAGCCCATCATGATGTGCTTACCCTTGACACAGATCTCGCCGATCTCGCCCGGCCCGAGAGTATTGTCATCCTCGTCCACGATCTTCAGCTGCGAGCAGATGGCGGGCTTGCCCGCACTGGTCATATACTTCGACTTGTCTCCCTCCAGATAATGGTCCTCAACAGCGAGCATGGTGATGGGCGCACCTGAACTCTCGGTTGCACCGTACCCCTGGGTGAACCTGTTCCCGAACTTCACGATGCACTTTTTCAGGATATCAAGGGGCATCGGGCTGCCCGCATAGCTGAGCAGCCTGAGGCTCGAGAGGTCGTACTTCTCAATATTGGGATAGTCCACCATCCAGCCGTAGATGGTGGGCACCATGTTTATATGGGTGCACCTCTCTTCCTGGATGAGCGAGAAAATCATGTCCAGGTTGGGCTTCCGGTTGATGCACACCTTGCCGCCCACCAGGAGCATGCACAGGATCGGCCACCAGGAGACATGGAAGATGGGGAGTACGAAACAGGTGGAGTCCTCCTTGGTAAACCCAGCCTGGAGCACCGTTGCGATGCCTGACATGAGCGCATTGCGGTGGCTCATCATGACCCCCTTGGGAACACCTGTGGTGCCCCCGGTGTACATGAGGACGGCCAGGTCGTTTTCCTCTACCTTGAAGCTGACCTCTGCATCAGGTTCTTTGTCATATGACTTCGCGAGCAGGTCTTCATATGGCTGGAATCCGTCAACAGGATTGTCAAAGGTTATGCAGTTCCTGACACAGATGAATTTTTTCATGATTTTCTGTGACTGCTCTTCATACCCATCGCCGACCATGAATACGGACGACTCGCTGTCATTTACGATGAAGACAATCTCATCATCACCCAGCCTGACATTGATAGGTGTGACACTCATGCCGATCTTTGCGGCAGCAAAGTATGCCTCGAGGTATTTCGAGCAGTTCTCCGCCATTACCGCCACCCTGTCGCCCCTTGAGCACCCGAGGCCGATCAGGGCATTGGCGCACCGGTTTATCCGCCTGTTGAACTCGAGATAAGTATACCGGTTCCCCTCGAACACAACCGCTGTCCTGTCAGGGAAATTTATTGCTCCATTCCGTGGGATATCGCCGAGCGTATACATATCAGGCCCTCACATTTCAATGTCATGCCCAGGATTTTGGCAGGCCCTGGAACTGCATGAGCATGTTGCGGCTCATCTCGTTGGATATGGGAGAGAACTGTATCTGGTATGCGTCCCTGAGGAACATGGAAACCGGATATTCGTTGCAGATGCCGTATCCGCCGAAGATCTCGGAACCGTAGATCCCTGCGTGGCGTGCACCCTCAGCCGCCACCAGCTTGGCCATGGTCGCTTCCAAGTGGTAGGGCTTGCCGTTGTCGCAGAGCCATGCGGCCTTGTAGGTGAGGTTCCGTGAGTTCTCCAGGTTGATGTACATGTCCGCCAGATAGTTCTGCAGGATCTGGAAACGCCCGATGGGACCGCCGAAGGCATTACGCTCCTGAACATACTTGAAGCAGTGCTCATAGATGGCCGCGATGATGCCTACACCCATCATGGCCACGGAGATGCGTTCTGGGTTGAGGACGGTCATGATTTCCATGTAGCCGTTGCCGCGGGTCCCAAGCATATTTTCCTTGGGCACCTCCACGTTGTCGTAGAAGATCTCTACGCTCTCGCAGTGGTGGCAGCTGATCTTGCCGATCTTGCGGATGGTCACGCCCGGGGTCTCGCGGGGTACCATGATGGTGGTCCAGGACTTGCTTTTCTTAACATCCCGCTCGGTCTTGCAGACCGTGATGAGAGAGTCGGCCACGTGCGCGCCGGTGATGAACACCTTCTGCCCGTTGATGACCCATCTGTCCCCCTTGTCTTCCGCAAAGGTGGACAGCGCGCCGAGGATGTCGGTCCCTCCGGCGGGTTCGGTCAGGGCCATGCACGTCTTGAACTTGCCTTCGCAGATGAGCGGCAAGTATTTCTCCTTCTGCTCCCTGGTCCCGAGCTCGCCGATGAACCGTCCGCCGAAGCCGTAGGTGACGCCTACGGCAAGGGCCACGGACATGGACTTCCTGCAGATCTGCTCGAAGGCGAGCATGTTGTCGAAATACCCCATGCCCTGCCCGCCGTATTCCTCCGGAATGATCGAGGAGAACAGGCCCAGATCCACGAACTTGTTCCAGAGCTCGTCCGGGATGAAATCCAGGTTCTCGTCCATCCACCGGACGTATTCGTAATTTAGCTCCTTATCGCAGAACTTCCTGAACGTCTCCTGGATCATGAGTTGGTCTTCAGTGAGAGAGAAATCCATGATTGACTCCTTATTTTTTCTCGTCCGAGGCGATGTTCGCCTGCTTCTGCTGGTTGACAAGCCCCTCGGGGTTCTTCCTGAATGTGTCCATGACCGCCTGGATGTCAGGAGCATAGGTCAGCCACTGGATGGCGTTTCGCTCCAGGGCAAGAGCGGCGTCGATGCTGCCGCACTCCAGGGACCGCCCCATGACCTCTTTGGCCATGCGCAGAGCGATGATCTTCTTCGAGGAGATGTTCTTCACCACCTCATCGAACTTGGCCTCGAACTCGTCGTCCTTGAACACACGGGTCAGGAAGCCCATCTCGTACATGTCCTTCGCCAGGAAATCCTTGCGTCCGCTGTAGATGATCTCCCTCGCCCGGTAGATGGGCATGGCGCGTGCGATGCGCACCGTTCCGCCCCAGCCTGGCAGGATACCCATGTTGATCTCAGTGGTGCCGAACTTGGCCGTTTCCTTTGCATAGATAAGGTCGCACATGAGCGCCAGCTCGAGCCCGCCTGCCAGACAGTGGCCCGTCACCTTGGCGATGACCACCTTCTCGCAGAGCTCGATGGCCTTGCCGACACCATACCCGTCATGGGCAAGCCAGTTTAATGATTCCGTGTGCACGGCCAATGATGGGAACACGCTCAGATCACCGCCTGTGCAGAAAGCCTTGCCGCTGCCCGACCAGCACCACCACCGCCACTGATGCCTCGTCCCTGACTCTCCTGAACGCATCCTGAAGCTCTGAGGCCATCTCGCGGTTGATGGCATTGTATTTATCCGGCCGGTTCAGGGTAATGTGGCAGACAGGCCCTTTGATCTCATAGAGGATGGTTGTATACTCGCTCATGGCACACCTCGTCCTATTTCTTCACAGGTCTGAAATATGGCAGGAAGAAGCCGTCCCTCTCATGGAACACCACTTCCACCTCCATGTCGAAGGTGATGTCTTCGGGCTTGCACTCCACGATCCGGGTCATCATGCGGACACCCTCATAGAGGTCCACGTATGCGATGGTGTACGGGAGTTCATCCATGAACTTGGGCTCCACCATGCTGTAGGCCGTGGAGAAGGTGTAGATCTTCGCCTTGCCGCTGGCCTCTTTCCAGTCCAGGTTGCCTGACCAACACTCGGGACAGAATTTTCTGGGATAGAATATGTTCGAACCGCACTCCTTGCAGAACTGGACGAGGAGCTTGCCCTCCTTTGTCCCTGCCCAGAACTTCTCGGACCAGGGCTGTGTCTCAGGGACCGGTTTGGTCATATCAAAATCCATGTCAGATCTCCTTTCCCCAGATGGTGGAGATTTGGTTGAATCCCGAACCTCCAGCAGTGTTCTGGAAAACATACTTGCAATTTTTAACCTGCCGTTCGCCGGCCTTGCCCATGAGCTGCCGCGCCGTCTCGACATAGGTGGCTGCGCTCACCCCTGAGCCTGTATGCCCGCGTCCTGGAGCATCGCCAATGGTTGACCAGGGGATATCCCCTCCGAACGACATGCGGCCTTCCAGGAAGTACTTGCCGCCCTGACCCTTGGGAGCTAATTCGAGGCATTCGGCCATTATGGGATGGACCATGGGATAGGCGAGGTAGCAGTTCCAGAGACTGACGTCGTCCTTGGTGATTCTTGCCTGGGCCATGGCTTCCTTGGCCGTGACGGTGAAGCCTTCAAAGACCTGATTAAAATTCCGCAACACGCAGGTGCCGCTGAAATAACGCACTGACTCACCCAGCTTGTAGGCGGCCGGACGCTTCATTTTCTTTGCGTCCTTGGCCGAGACCACGACCATGGCGCACCCGCCATCGCCCAGGATGTTGCTCTCTCTTTTGTGCAGCGGCGTGTTGAGGAGGTCGGATGCCAGGACCTTCTCAGGCGAGGGAACTTCTTTGCCGTACAGGATCGAGTTCGGATCCCGGGAAGCCCAGCTGCGCAGGGCAGTAACGACAGATGCCATTTCTTCAGGGGTATAGCCTCTCTCATGGATAAACCGGTTTGCCATGAGACCCATGATGAGGTTGTAGGTGGTGCCGAAGGGATACTCCCACTGGAGGTCAATCCCTGCCTTGGCAAAGAAATTGATCTGGTCCACCAGCGGGATGGTGGAATGGACCGTTACATGGTGAACGAGCACTGCCTTGGCGAGGCCGTTCTCGATCCACTGCTCCGCCATCCTGATGCAGTTCGAGGTGGAGGCTCCTCCCGCATTGCAGCTCACCGTGTCCTTGCAGCCCTTGAGCCCGAGCTCTTCCGGAAGCTTGCCGAATGAAAGTTCGGCCGCTATCTTCGGCTGGGCCTGGGGGGTGACGGAGACCACGCCCTCGATGTCGTTCTTGTCCAGCCCTGAGTCCCTGACCGCTTCCATGCACGTGTCATAAATAATGTCCCATTGCGTACGCTCTGGCATGCTGCGGGTGGGGACCTCACCTATCCCGATAATGGCTATCTTACCCTTACCCATAAGGAATCGACCTCCTTTGCCTGTTGTCGATCTTCTATCGGCGTTTGTTTTTGATACCGTACTGTATCGTTCTAAAGATAATAGTAATCAAGCTTTCATACCTTGTCAAGAGCATATTTTTAATTTTATTAACTTGTCTTTTATATTATTGTTATTATTGGTATTATTGGTATTTAATTATCATTAACATTGAAGGACCTTCAGCTTTTTGGCCTTATACATTTTTTTACTTTACTTATCGTACCGATATGATCAATAGTAGATAGTAACATCAGACAATAGTGAACAAGGTTAGGCTATGAAACAGTATCCGAAACATATGAAGATGTCAGAGTTGAGCGCCCGTGCAAAAAAACCGGCCGCCACAATCCGCTATTATGCGCGGCAGGGCCTGCTACCCGAACCGGTCAAGACTAGTAAGACAATGTCATACTACACGGTGGAACACCTTGAGAGGCTCCACCAGATCAATGCACTGCAGGAAAAGGGGTATTCCCTTGATGAGATCGGCCATGTTGTAACCCGGCACACCGGAGAAAATCATTCCAGTGTGAAACCTGATACAATCTATTCGACCAAGCGTGATGTCATCGTCAAGGCCGCAGTAGATCTCTTTCGCGACAAGGGTTACGACACAACAAATATCGATGACATCGTTTCCCGTGCAGGAATCGGAAAGGGAACATTCTACCAGTATTTCAAAGGCAAGGAAGATCTGTTCCATGAATGTGCCGGTTATGTGTTCTATGACATAGCAAGGGATGAGCCTGCCATTAGCGAGGAATGCGACGGCATGAAACGCCTCTGGAACCGGGCATATTTGTTCGTTCATACCCATTTACACATGGTCGACATGCTCAACCTCGCACGGGGCGCATCCATCAAGAATAATAACAGGTCCCGCAAAATGCTCAATGATGTCATGCACAATCTCATCGCTCCCATCGAGGCGGATCTCCTCATGGCCGCTGAACAGGGAAAGATACATTTCAAAGATATTCATCTCCTTGCGCACTTGCTTATGGGTGTAACGGAGTATGCACACTATTACCGCCAGATTCATCCCGAGGCCGACATCGATAGCGTCCTCATGAAATGCTGGAACACTATTTTCGGCGGGGAGGCAGCATGAAGAAAACGGAGCTCATGAAAATCTCAGAGCTGTCAAAACGATCGGGGATACAGGTCTCCACTATACGATATTACCTCCTCGAAGGGCTCATCCCTGCGCCATTGAAGACCGGGAAGACCCGTGCATACTACTCCGACATCCATCTGAAGGCGCTCTCTCTCATCAGACACAAGCAGATCGATGAACAGAAACCGTTGAGTGTGATTAGGGAAGAGATCAGGAAAGAGGTGACCTTCAGCAGGCATAGCAGGATGAGTTCAGACCTGTCGTCCGGAAAGCGTGAGGCTATACTCTCTTCCTCCACGGCACTGTTCCTGGAGAAGGGATACGCCGAGACAAGCATCACCGATATCGCACAGCATGCCAAAATGAGCAAGGAGACAATTTACCAGCGTTTCAGGAATAAGGAAGAGATCTTTATGGCATGTGCGGACAGGATATTCCACCACATGTACGATGAGGTCTGGGGCGAGATCAAGGGAGAGAAAGATATGGCTTTGAGACTTTACAAGAGGGGGAAAGCCTTCTTCGCCACATATCCTCGATGGATATCCATGATGAACCTCGTGAAAAGTCTATCCGTAGGAGAGAATCTTTCCTTCAAAGAAAAATTCAGACAACTACTTCAGCAAATGGTGAACCCCATGATCCGGGAAATCAATCAGCTGAAACAAGAAGGTCGCATCGGGAAAGATATTGACAGCGATTTGGCAGGGTATATCATCATGGGAATGGCTGAGTACAGCGCATGGCTGGTGGAGCACGAGCACTATTCTGAAGAAAGCATAAAGAAGAGTCTTAATATAATCCTTTCTGAACGAGGACTCATGTATGCTGAATGAAACACCCAACTTCATTACCCGCGGCTGTAATTTCCTGCTTGAATTCACACCATAACTTTTGTACAGCTTAATACAGGTTGAAGGAGTGCAGGTAATCGCTGGCGGCTTTATGCGCGAGAGGAAAGTCCGGGCTCCACAGGGCAAGGGTGGTCGCTAACGACGACCGGGGGCGACCCCAGGGAAAGTGCAACAGAAAACAAACCGCTGCCCTTAAAAGGCAGTAAGGGTGAAACGGCGAGGTAAGAGCTCACCAGTTCCCCGGGTGACCGGGGAAGCTTGGCAAACCCCACCCGGAGCAAGGCCAATAGAGGGGCTAAAAGGGCTGCCCGTCCCGCCCCTGGGTAGGTCGCTCGAGATAGCAGGCAACTGCTACCCTAGATGAATGATTACCACCCGGCCCACGGCAACGTGAACCGGGCTACAAAACCCGGCTTACGCACTGCTTCAGCCTTTTTGATCATGGGTGTATTGGATCTTTCCATGGATAAGAAAAAACGCTTTGAGCTGGGCCACATCGAAAAAATTCGGAGGTCTATCTATGTCTATCTCAGGGACCAGCTTGAAAGAAGGCTCATCTCCATTGCCCTGGAGACGCCGTATCGCCTCTGCCGCGTCAAGGACATGCCCTATCCTTATGTGGAAGCCGGCGACCTGAAGCCCAAGAAGAAAGAGTTCATGAAGGACTCCTTTGTTGCCGAGCCCTTTATCATAATCTTCTGCGAGGACAGCATTGATGAGGTGCATCAGAAGTACATCCGTTTCTCGGAATCCAACAGGGTAAGGAAAGACAACCTCTCGCTGATTCCGGACATGAAGCTGCAGCGCTCCTTCTATTCCACTGCGCGTTTCTTCGAGCGGGACTCATTCTTCGACCTTTTAGAGCAACTCCTGGATATGGACTTCTGCCTCCTCATCCAGCGTGACAACCGCTATAAGAAACAGAACCGCTACTGTCTTACCCACTTCCACGTAAAGATTGACTGGCCCATTGCAGATGCTGCGGAAAGCCTCGCAAAGGAACTCCGCTACATCTCCAAAAACCTCTACGAAAAGGGCGACCGGTACGCAGAGATCCTGCAGCAGAAGCTCTTCGAATATTACGGCTGCCACCACCAGGCAACGGGCGGAAGGCGCTCGGCAGCGTTGATTGCGGCCCAATATCTCAAGAACGTGCCCTACCTCTCAACGGTCTATGTGTCGAGCGCCGAGACCAAGACACTCACCAGCTACTCGGAAAGAGGCACCTGCCGATACGCCATCATTCAGTTGGATAAACAGTTCGCCAAGACGGTCATTGAGGGCCACGGCTTGACCGAATCGAGCTTCCGCCAGGGTTATGTTATGGGCGAGGCGGAGAATACCTTTGATGTCATGCTCTTTGTGAACTATGAACACACGGAATGGGGTAATCCGCCCTTAGACGGAAAGCTGAGGATACTAAGGCCCGATTATGCGTGGCTTGGGGTGGAGACCGAAATGGTGCTGCCCAAATCGGATGCCGTAACCTATAGGCCGCTCCAGGTCAAATGGGTGTACAAAGGCTGACATGATTTCAGGAGGACATCTGATGGCGACCATTATCGATGGCAACGAGCTCTCCAAGAAGAAACGCCAGACCATTGCCCAAGAGGCAAATGCCTTTACTACTCGATACGGTAGGCCCCCGGGGCTTGCCGTGGTGCTGGTTGGGGAAGACCCTGCATCGGCCATTTACGTGAGGAACAAGAAGAAGGCCTGTGAGACCGCAGGGCTGCGCTCCTTTGATTATCACCTCGATGCAGCGACAAGCAGGGAAGATCTGCTGGCCCTGGTCCATAAGCTCAATAGTGACCCCGAGGTGGACGGCATCCTCGTGCAATTCCCTGTACC
Organism: uncultured delta proteobacterium; assembly: GCA_963798485.1. Taxonomy (GTDB): domain Bacteria; phylum Desulfobacterota; class Desulfomonilia; order UBA1062; family UBA1062; genus MWEI01. The sequence goes on from CAWCTR010000006.1 coordinate 11,992, forward strand.
GCCCCCTCTGGACCCGCAAGAGATCCAGGTTGCCATCGACCCTAGAAAAGATGTGGACGGTTTGCACCCCTACAACCTGGGCAGGCTACTCTCAGGCGATCCCATGCTCGTGCCCTGCACACCATCCGGGATCATGTGCATGCTCCGCGAATACGGCGCTACGCTCAAGGGTAAGGACGCAGTGGTTATAGGCCGCAGCAATCTTGTGGGCAAACCCATTGCCGTGCTGCTCATGATGGAGCACGCCACCGTCACCATCTGCCATTCGCGCACCCTGGATCTGGATAAGAAGGTCAGGGCTGCGGATATTGTCGTAGCCGCCATCGGCAAGGCGGAAATGATCAGGGGCGAATGGATCAAGGACGGCTCTGTGGTGATTGACGTGGGCATGAACAGGACCGAGGCCGGTCTGAAGGGCGACGTGCAGTTTGATGAGGCATCCAGGCATGCTTCCTTGATAACACCCGTGCCCGGCGGTGTGGGGCCCATGACCATCACCATGCTGCTGGACAATACGCTGCGCGCTGCAAAAAATCATGTATCAGCTGAGTAAATAGAGAAATATGAATCGGTGATTGAAATTCTTCAGCTCCCGAATGTCCTCCAGAGCGGGCCTTTGCGATACAGGAAATTGAGAACCTTGAACCCGATGGCAGAGCCCCAATCCCTTTTCCCAGGGAAAAACCAGTTTCTCCTTCCTGCAGTTGCCTCATATGCGCACTTCACCAAGGCTGATGGCCCCATATCCGGGAAATAGAACTGCGGCTCAAGGAGTGATTCCCAGGCAGCATGCCTGCCCTGTTCAATGGCGATACGCTCGAGCTCCGTGCCGGGGTAGATACGCACACCTGTCATGGCAATGACTGCCCTGGGGCTGACCTCATCCATGAGGCTGAGGGTTTCCCGTATCGTCTCCGGGGTTTCCCCGGGCCCGCCAAGGATGAGGGAGTGGCAGAAATCAATGCCTGCATCTCTGCACGCCCGTGATGCCGTTATGATGTCATCGGTGGTAAAAGGCTTTCTCAACGAGGTGAGCATGGCAGGAGAGCCCGAGTCGGTCCCGAAATCCACAGCCACGCACCCGGCCTTATTCATGAGAGAGAAGATGCCGGGGTCCGAGACCTTGGGCTGGATATAGCAGGAGATACGAAGCCTCAGGTTCAGCGCGGCGATTGCTTCCAGGACCCGGACCATGTGGCCTTCATCAGCATTGAACAGGGAATCGACAATGAAGAAATCCCTGATTTTGAAATCCTTATGCAGCATGGCGATCTCTCCGGACACCCGCTCAGGAGCGCGTGTCCTTAACACCCTTCCCTCCAGGCCCGGATACGTACAATAGATGCACTGGTTGGGGCACCCCCGCGCAGTCTGGATACCCATGGTATGGTATCTGCGGAAGCCTGAGAACAGCACGTTGATGTCTTGGGGAAACGCAACGCCCTCAAGATCAGGCAGACTTGAGGTCATGATCCCTTCATGCCCATGGTCTAAAAATACCTTTATTGCCCCTTCACCCTCACCCCTTACCCCTCCGTCAGCACCCAGATATGCAGCAATCTCCCCCGGGAACAAGGAGAATGCCGGGCCCCCCAGAATGACCGGGGAATTGCAGCAATCCCGCAGGGACTTTATCAGTGCTGCATAAGAAGGCAGGTAGAAACGGGTGCAAGGATATGCAGCGTTATCCACATTCCGTAACGATATACCGATACGATCGGGCTGGAAGGCTTTGAGCTCTTCCCCCAGGGATATGCCGGAGTTCGTGAGGCGCATGTCCATAATCCTCACCTGCGCCCCTGCCTCATGCAGGGCATTTGCGACATAGACCGCCCCGATGGGAAACACCGCCGCAGGAAAGGGTTCCGTATTGGCCGAGATCAGGAGGATGCGCATACAATCATCAATCGACAGGTCTTGCGATACGTAGGATCTCGGGCGGCAATTGGATATTCAGGGACTGCATGAGCTTGGCGTCCACCATGATGGTGAGATCCTGCTGCCCTAAAATGGGCAGGACTTCAGGCTTCACACCGTCTTTAAGGATCTTTACAGACTGCCTGCCTGAAAGCACACCTATATTATCGAAGTCCACCCCTATGTACAGTATGGCCCCGGGAATCTTGTCGATAACAAAGCTGAATGCCGGGGTCTTATTGGCCTTTGAGAACTCGATGAGCTCTAATGCCTTTTCATGGCCCCGCAGCTCATAGTAGGGGTCAGGGGGTACTGCAAAGGCCTGGGCGCCTTGTTTCTGGAGCTCCTTCAGGGCAGTTACGATTGCGTCTTTTATGCCCACCTGTTTCGATATGACCGTGATTCCGAGCGGCAGGCCTTCCTTTTTTGCCTCCTCTACATGTGCAATGCTGTTTGCATCATCGCTGTGCACAATGCCTAAAGTCTTAATGGCCGGGAAGGCATGTTTCACGATTCCGAGCGCGTCTTTCATGTTCATGTGCGTTGTAACGCCGGTAAAGCCGGGACCTGCCTCTGTCAAAGATTTGCAGCCGATCACCGATGGAAAGGCCAGGGCCGTGAACACCAGTGGTATTCCCGCAGCAATGATCTTATCCTTGGCATATTTGGTGACAGGCGTCCCCATGGCCAGGACAAGGTCGGGCTTCTCCTTTGCAATACGTGAAGCCTCACTCCTGATCCTGAAGTAGACCTTGATTCTTTTCGCAAGAGAAGGGTTTTCAATGTCGAAGTCAATGATGGTGCGATTGACCGTAAGGTTTCTGTCCTGGATGATACCGCTCTTCTCCATCTCTTTGAGAAAGCCGTCATAGACCATCTGAAGCTCTTCAATATTTGTTATCTGGAGCACTTCCACCCGGTAATTCTTTTCCTGGGCAGGGCTGGGGATAGAGAGACAGGTGATAAGGAAGACTGCACAGATAAAAAAGATAAGTCTCTGAATTATTCTCATTTTTATATTTTATATGCGAGGTAATTGCAAAACTCAAAAAAGGTGTCGCCCCCGCGAAGGCGGGGGTCCAGAAGTTCTTGAAGAGACTGGATTCCCGCTTCCGAGGGAATGACAATCTTGGTCTCCTGCAATTGGCTCATACATTAATTTTTGCCGTAATCCGCTGTAACTTTTTTTAGGCCTTCTCTCAAATGAGTGATCCAATCAGACTATTTCATACCAGGTACCCTTATGGCACTCAACATCAAATCACTTTAATGGAAGGAACCTGACATAAATCAAATTTATTCAAGTCCCTCTCCTTATTAAGATGGGGGCTTATCGATTCTACCTAATACCTGTTTCAGATTCCCTTCCCGCTCACGGCTATATCGATGAAGGCTTCAATCTCATTCTTCAGATCGTCGTATGCAGTGAGCCCCTTCATGAGGTGCTCGGGTATGTCATCGCTGGCCGCTCCGAGGATGAGGCCCAGGATCATGCCGCGGTGCACGTTGTCGCCTCCGGCATTAACATTGGCCAGGAGCGCTTCGGCGATGTCAAGGTTGCGGCTCCAGGCGAGGTATAATAGAAGAGGCAGGCCATGTTCAGGGTAGCATGCCGTGGCAATCAGCCGGGCAATAACGTCCTGGTCAGTATGTTTCCGGACAAATCGGTCAATATCAAAGGGTGTGTCGGTGAGCTCCGTATGGAGCTTCCACATCTCGTCTTTGGGGATGTTCCCCGGGCCGTTGTGATTACGGTAGGCGTCAAAGAGTTCTCTACCGGTCACACGCGGTATGCGTATGGGTTTTGCATACGCAGATATTGTTTTGCGCGGATCGCTGCCGGTCAATAAGGCATTGAGCAGAGGCACGAGAATGCCCAGCGTACTGGCCACATTCTCTGAACGATGGGTGATATTCTGATGCTCTATGGCCAAGCCGAGACCTTGGTAGGAACTGTCCGCAATCGTTGAAAGTACCATGGGGCGAATGATGCCGCCATGGGCGCCTATGGACCAGGCATTACGCTGCAGCTCGGCACAGGCATGGGGATCAACACCGCGGGAATAATGCTCGAACCATCGTCTGATGTAGATCTCGGTATACGGGTCACGATTCATACCCGGGGTGCTCAGGTGCATGATGAAATCGTCAATGAATGCATTATTGTCATAGCATCCTTTCCGGATCACCGAGCGCATGAGCACTCGGACAAGGTGCGCACCCAGCGTGTTCTCGCCTGCTTTGAGTCCGTGGTGGTAGTGGTAGCGCTCATCCAGACCAGCAACGGCATTGCCTGCTACCGACGCCCTGTCGGTGAGGCTTGCCTCCATCGTGCTGTAACTGGTCTTATAGTATCGTGTGTGCTCATGCAGTATGTCATATGCCCTTCCAAGACGTTTCGCGCTTTCAACATCCGGGGTATAGTCCATTCCTACCATGAAGCTTTCAAGATGAGGGTGGGGCGGGTCAACATAGCCATGTACACCACCGTTAAAGACCTTATGGATATTTTCCAGGCTGTAATACCAATGGGCAGGCATGGCCAGCGCATCCCCGATGAACATGGCGCAGAGTGCATTGTGCAGGCGACGCCTTTTCATTTCAGTCAGTTTTTTGGTCATAATCAGCTACTCCCGCGCTAAGGAATGATCTCTGTTTTGTTTTAAAGGTCAGACATAAAATATACTATATAAGAAGAGACAGGTAGCATTTCAAGAAAGGGCGACCCCCTTTTCACAAAAATATACAGATCTTGGTAATCCTGTCATTACCAGGCCTCCCGACCGGGATAATTCTTCTAAGGGTGTCCCTGATTCAGAATATGAAGTTGAACAGGTAGCCGACTATGACGATCCCGGTTGCCACCACACCGACGAAAACGGCGATGAGCTGCTTCTTCAACACGTTCCGCAGGATGATCATCTCGGGCAGCGAAAGCCCGATGACCGCCATCATAAAGGCAAGCACGGTGCCGAGCGCCGCACCTTTTTCCAGCAGGGCATGCACGATGGGGATGATGCCTGCAGCATTCGAGTACATGGGCACGCCCAGGAGTACGGCCGCCGGCACCGCCCACCATGCGCCCTTGCCCATGAACGAGGCCATGAAACCCTCTGGCACATAGCCGTGGATACCGGCGCCTACGGCGATACCCGCCAGGACATAGGGCCATACCCTTAAAACGATCTCCGCAACTGCGGCCCTGCCCGCCATGATGCGCTCGGTGAAGATCATGCGTGATACCTCTGTATCAACCTGGGCCACCTCTATCTCATACACCCAGTCTTCAACAAACCGCTCAAGCTTGAGCCTGCCGATGACCAGCCCCGATGCAATGGCTATCATGAGGCCGGTGGTGATATACACCAGTGCCACCTTCCATCCGAACATGCCGAACAGGAGCACAACCGCAATTTCGTTGATCATAGGTGCTGCAATGAGGAACGACAAGGTAACGCCTAAGGGCACGCCCGCCTGTACGAAGCCCATGAAGAGCGGCACTGCCGAGCACGAACAGAACGGCGTCACGATACCCAGCATGGCTGCCAGGACGTTGCCCACGGACTCGCGCCTCCCGGCCAGGATCTGTCTGGTCCGTTCGGGGGTGAAGTACGAACGTATGATGCCCACAACAAAAACAATGAGGGTCAGTAGCATGAGCACCTTGGGTGCCTCAAAGAGGAAGAAGGCGATGGCGCTGCCTAAACGACCACTCCGGGACAACCCGAACACTGAATACGTAATCCAATCCGAAAGAGGCTGCAGGGACCTGTACACCAGCCACCACACGGCTCCGAAGAGGGCATATTTCGCGATCAATCCCATGACCGGGGATCTTTGAGGTTCAATGTTGTTCATGATCACCTTGCTGTCTTCAGTCGTATTCATTTTACAAACTCCTTTATTGCGTACGTATTCGAGTCGTCAGCTTAATGGTTGAATGCCTTGATCATGGGCCCGCCCACGCAACTCATGCATTCGATCTGCAAGGTAGTATGGGATATATTATACTTTTCCAGTAAAACGCGTTCGACATTATGAATGATCATAGATGTCTTGTCACTGTGGTCCGGCTCAATATCCAGATGTACCGAGAGCGCAAGGATATGCGAGCAGATGGCCCATACGTTCAGGTGATGCAAGTCCCTCACCCCTTCGACGCCGTGGATGGTCCGAGCAACCTCGGAGATGTCCATTTCCCTGGGCACCCCCTCCATGAGGATGTGAATGGATTCGCGCAATACCCTGAAGGTGCCGACGAAGATGATGATGCTGATGCCGATGGATATGAGCGCATCCAGCAGATACCACCGGGTGAAATACATGATGACACCACCAATAATAACACCGACAGAGGCTGCCGCATCACCTGTCACATGGAGGAAGGCGCTGCGCACATTCAGATCATCATGGGAATGGCTGTGAAGCGCCATAGCCGACAGCAGGTTGGCGATAAGCCCTACTGTAGCGATTATCAGCATGGGGAGACTCTTCACTTCCTGTGGCGAGGCCAGCCGCTGCCATGCCTCATAGAATATCCCCAGTGCTATCAGGAAAACCGTCACCCCGTTGATGAACGAGGCAAACACCTCGGCACGGTGCCAGCCGAATGAATGCCGCTCCGTAGCGGGCAGTGATGCCAGCTTGACCGCTGCCAGCGACAAGAGCAGTGCGAAAAGGTCAAGGAAGACATGGGCGGCGTCTGAAAGGAGCGCCAGGGAGTTGGTCCATATACCGCCTGCGACTTCGGCAAGAAGCGTCAGTCCGGTAAGAGCTATGGCCAGTTTTAACCGTTCAGCTATATGGCTATCTGTAGTGCTGTTCATGATGATTTCTCCATTGCCTATTTCGTTTGATATTTAGTCAGATGATCGACCCTGCAGAGGGACACTCCGGAATATCCTGTCATTCCTGCATATCACTCACCTATTCACCCATGTCGTTTTCACAGCAATCCCCACAGCATCTTTATTGCAATGGCATAGAGCACGATGCCGATGATCTTCTTCACCTGTGCAGCCTCAAGTTTCCAGTGCATCAGCCAGGACCCGGCAATGGCGCCTGCCACCGAACCGACGGCGGACAACACAAGAAGGCGCCAGTTGATGTGCCCTATCGCGGCGTGGCCGAAGAACCCGCTCAATGATGAGAATATAACGATAAAGGCAGTGGTGGCCGATGCCTTCTTCGCGTCGAACCCCAGCCATACGAGCACCGGGACAATGAAGTTCCCGCCTCCAACACCGAGGAGACCGCCCAGGTAACCGGCCCCGATGCCAAGGCCGATACCCGTCTTCAGCTCCTTGCCGGGAGAGGATCGGGCGTCTTTCTTTTTAGCCGGGGCGTAGAAGAGCATCATGGAGCCTGCGAAGATGAGGAACGCAGAGAAAATACCGATGAGAAACTCCTTTGAGAAGAACCGTGTCGAGTATGCACCAAGCGGTGAAAACACAATGGCAAGGAGAATGATGGGAACAGCCGTCTTGAATACCACCAGCTTGTACCGTATGTAGTTGAACGATGCAAAGCTCATGCTGATGGCATTCAGGAGTAACGCCACAGCCATCGCCTCCGTTAAGGGGAAGCCGAGCCAGTAGAAGGTGGGGATGATGATGAATGCTGCCCCGACACCCGCAATTGTGAGCACTGTGGTGAAGAGAAAAACAAGTACCGATGCGATAATAATCGTGGAAGTCAGCATTCCTCATCCCCTTTTATTTTGTTCTATAATTACCTATTCGATTCGCTGCACGGGATGCAGAGCAGCTTGCCTCCGGGACCTTCCTTCAGCTTGTCCGTAAAAACGGCCTCACCGCACTTGGAACACCTCTTTGTCTCGAAGTTCGCCTTGCCCTTGGGCAGCTTCCTGGTGAACACCTCACTCAGGTTGAGAAAATCAGCCTCGGGCAGAGAGAGTACCCGATCCACCTGGGGCTGGGTAATCTCTGCAGGGATATCCTGAGGCAGGACCCCCTCCTTCCTCTTCTGCACAAATGGTGAGGAAAGGGCCTTTTCAAAGAACTCGGGCTTGAGCGAGACTCTGATGGCCCGGTCTGTAGCTGTATCGATGAGGGTGAAGGCCATCTTGCTGTATCCCAGCTTCTTTATGTTCGACTTGCCGTAGGTGGCTCCAGTGGCGACCATGACACCGTCCACGAAGCACCCGGCGGCATGGCCTTCTGCAGTCTCGGCCTCCACCACCAGTTCCTTGTCCTGTGAGCGTTTCACGCCGAGGACATTCATTGCGGCAAGACCGGCCCTGATCCCCATGGGCATGGCGGGGCATTTGTGTCCGTGAAATTTCAGTCCGACTTCAAAAAGTTCCTTCAGTTCGTTCATAGTTATCTCCTTTTTTTCTCGGGTACGAATACCCTGGTAACCAAATATGTTTATGACTGAACAATATGGTTCAATCATCTTTCTTGCTGCAGCATCCCCCTATTTTCATAGTTGGCCCCTGCCCGAGGGGCGTTTGAACCGGTCAGGTCCCTCCCAAGAGGCCAAGGCCCTGTGGTATGGATGTATGCCCTGAAAAACCGATCTTGACCTTTTCTCCCTCAACAATAACCGGGACCTGCATCTTACCCCCAGAGAGAAGAAGCATTTCCTTCAGTTTCTCCGGGTCTTCATCCACGTTCACAAAGACTGCCTTCTCACCATAGACCGACCTGGCCTGGAGCGCATAGGGTCAGGTATCAGTGCCGTATATGATGATCTTATCCGCCATGATATTTCTCCTTCTATCCGGTGATATAACTGTGTCGTCATCCCTGAATATGTGTAGCTCCGTTCACTATACCAAGCAGGCCCAGGTTCATTGATCCTCAAAGAAACCATCGCTGCTGGTGAAGCCAAGACCGACACATATTTCAAGAAAAGCATCTTTCAAATGGGTGTACTCGCCTGCAAATATCGGCTTGCACATAACTGGCTTTGCATTCCCGTTCCAGAGGGTAAGGGCAAAGGCCATGCAGGTTTTCTGGTCGCACTGTCTGCAGTTCGTTCCGGGGAGCCGTTTGTATATCTCAATGGCAGGAGGCTTTTTCCGCATGACATATAACGGTTCTATGGAAGTCCGGCGTGTATAGATATCATTGGACAGGCACCGGATCTTTTCAAGGGTGCGCCATGCGTCAACAATCTCATACGCCTTTGCGATAGTTATCCTGTGCGGATAGATCGTTATCATACGATGGTCATCCATGAAGGTAAGCATGGGGCCGTTTTCATTATAACAGGCCCCTCGTAGCTCGGCATTCAGATAGGGAAAGACCCCGGTCATATCACCAGAGATGTGGGCAATCAGACGTATCTTTGTCTCATCTGCAACACACGGGGCGAGCACCATGATCGAGGCGGTTCCGAACACATCTTCTTTAAAACACGGTGGATTGGTAACCGGTACATCAAGAGTCGCTTGTCTGTACTCGACCCATCCCGAACAAATGAAGTCATCAGGGGTACATGATGACAGCTGTGAACGTACCTCCTGGTCCATGGCGATTGCAGGCATTCCGACAAGGCTGTATCCCGGGTCAGAATTGATAATCTTGTGCGGGAGGGCTAGTGCATCAAGTCTTGTGCACATCTTATCAAATTCACTCTTTTTGGGAAACGCTACAAGATACATACTGTCAGACCCTTTCCTTTCTGATCTCGAACCATTCCCCTGTCATGGCTTCCGCACCAAGTTGAAGACCGCGCCCAAAACGATTGCCGTGGCGACCATTCCACATGCAGAGGGCACACCACTTTTCAGTCGTTGCGTCATCGTGTAATTTCCTTGAGGATCAAGGCATGAATCTTTTCCTTATTCGGCAGCCATTTCCCTCGATGCACGACCTTGTCATCAATCTTTAGCACCGGGGTAAAGGGAAAATGCTTCATGACTATCCTCAATTGGGTGACGTGCTCTACATCCGCATCGAAACCTCGTTCCGTCACCACCTCTTTGACCCGCTTATAGAGGGTCTTGCAGAAGGGACACCCGGGGCCAATAACTTCAATGAACATCTTTTCCGCCATGGTTCGCTCCCTTTCGTTTCATGCTCGTCTTTCTCCACCGCTGCACAAAGGGGCTCCTACAAAGCCCTCACGAACGGCGAAGTTATGAAATACAACCCGAGCAGGATGATGAGCACCCCCGCTCCCTTGCGAAACACGATGGAAGCACCCTGCCATCTGCTGTTTTCAAGCAGGGTCTTCACTGCTGCAGTGGAGCTTCCTGCTATTACAATAGGTATACAGTGACCAAGGGCGAAGAGCAGGATGAGCCCGATACCTGCAAGAATCTTTTCCTGTACGGTGATGATGGCTAAAATCGGTGCGATAAACCCAAAGGTGCAGGTCCCAGACAGGACGCCATAAGCCAGCCCAAGGCCCAGTGCACCAAAAAGGCCTCGGAAATTTAACCTAGTCAGTATACTGCCCGACATGGAGCATGACTCTACCCCAAGCATGCCGAGTGCAACCCAGATGAGCACTCCGCCCACGAGCACCTCCCAGAACACGCCCACATCACCCAACATGCGTCCCAGAAGGGTACAAGCGATGCCCACGAGGGCAATAGACACGAAAAGCCCCAGGGAAAAGGCCACTGAATAAAACCCTGCCTTCCTCGGGTTGATATGGGTCTGTTGACCACCCACATAGGCCACTATCAATGGAATAGATGCCAGGTGGCAGGGGCTCAGCATCACGCTCACCATGCCCCAGAGGAAGCTGCCGAAGAGCGCGTACATGGTCGCCCCCACGATCCAGCCGTTGATGGTCAGGTAGAAGGATTCAAGCATGGAGCGGATTCCTCCTGTTCATGACAAATCCCATTGTCTTTAATTTCTCTGTGCGAAAAGTCATTTCACCCCCATCTTGGTGAACTGCTCTACAATGGCGTTCTCGTCCAGGAAACCCAGGTGCCGGAAAACCTCTTTCCCTTCCTTGTCGAAGAAGATCTGGGTCGGGATGGCCCGAAGCTGGAATCGCTGCGCTTGGTCCCGGTCGTACCGTATGTCAATGACAATGACCTCGGCCTTGCCTGTGAAGCGCTTCTTTACCTTTTCCAGGACAGGCGCCATCATCTTACAGGGGATGCATGTGGCAGCACCCAGGTCGATCAGGGTGATCTTTCCTTTTTCAGGGATTTTCGAGAAATCTTCACAATAGGCCGTATTGCCTGTAAGGAAGACAATGAGGATTATTGCAGCAATCCCTGGAAAGATTGTCCTATTCACTGTTCTCATTCATGATCCTTTCATGTTCATACGATTTTCAATATGATCCATAAAATTTGTTTGTCTGGAAGAATGCCTGGAGCGTTCGTCAAGCAGCTATCTCCACCGCTGCAGCACACTTCATCAGCAGGTACTACCGAGGCGGGCTCATTCCTTGATCATGTTCTCGATCTCTGAGGGTGTAAGGACCTTGCCCACCACCTTTACCTTGCCTTCAATGACCAGTGCCGGGGTCATCATGACGCCGTACTTCATGATTTCCTTGATATCAGTGACCTTTTCGATTTCGTATTCAATGCCAAGCTTCTTGGCGGCCTGATCAGTGTTCTGTGCGAGTTTTATGCACTTGGCACAGCCTGTCCCGAGTATTTGAATCTTTTTCATTCAGTACTACTTTGTGTGATGTTTATGAGAAGGGCGCCCTGGAGAACGGGGACCACGGTTATGGAGAAAGTTTTCTTAGTGTCACTCATGATTGAAAGAATCTCCTCTTGAAGTAGAGCGAGAGATTGACGAGGCTGATAAGCACGGGCACCTCCACGAGAGGGCCGATCACCGCGGCAAACGCCGCCCCGTGATTGATGCCGAAGGTGGCGATGGCGACTGCGATGGCCAGTTCGAAATTGTTGGAGGCCGCCGTAAAGCTAAGCGTCGTCGTCTGCCCATAGGTGGCGCCCGCTCGCTTGCTCATGAAAAAGGTAACCAGAAACATGATGATGAAATAGATTAAGAGTGGAATGGCAATACGCAGCACATCGAACGGTAGCGCGACAATGTACTCGCCCTTCAATGAAAACATGACGACGATTGTGAACAGTAGTGCGATCAGTGTGATCGGGCTGATCTTGGGAATGAATCTTTCATGATACCACAACTTACCCTTGACCCTGATAAGCGTGAAGCGGGTAATCACCCCGGCGATGAACGGGATGCCTAGGTAGATGAAGACACTGCGTGCAATCTCGGCGATTGTGATATTGACCGCCACACCTTTGAGGCCAAACCAAGTCGGGAGCACGGTGATGAAGACATAGGCATAAACCGAGAAGAAGAGCACCTGGAAGATCGAGTTGAAAGCCACCAATCCGGCACAGTATTCGCAGTCGCCCTGTGCCAGATCGTTCCAGACGATGACCATGGCAATGCAGCGTGCCAGACCGATCATGATCAGGCCCACCATGTACTCGGGTTTGTCGTGTAGGAAAATGACCGCCAGGGAAAACATCAGGATCGGTCCCACGATCCAGTTCTGGACCAGAGAGAGGCTCAGCACCCTGACATTCTTGAAGACCGGTCCCATCTCCTCGTAGCGCACCTTGGCGAGCGGTGGGTACATCATAAGGATGAGGCCTATAGCGATGGGGATGTTGGTGGTGCCCACGCTGAACCGGTCCCAGAACCGGGCCGTGCCGGGCACGAAGTACCCCAGCAGGACGCCCGAGGCCATGGCCAGAAAGATCCACAGGGTAAGGTACCGGTCAAGGAACGTCAGGCGCTTCATGATACCCGGGTTCGATGAACTGCTCATGCAAAACCTCCTGAGAAAATGTTAGGGCTTCATCCTTTCAGCTTGTTGAACAGGGCCGTGAGTCTGTTCATGTACATGGTCCTTATTGCACCCTCGTCTTCGGTCAGGGGTTTCACCGGCACAAGATCCATGACCTCTTCCGGTGAAAGTCCCGAGTTGAACATGGTCTGCACTGCACCCGCGGCCATCTTTGCGACAGCATCCTTGACAGCCTTGTCCGCCAAGCCGAAGGTCTTGCCCAGTTCACAGAGTGCCTGCCATTGAAACCAGAGGTAGGTAGGTCCCATGGCCGTGATTATCGCATAGGCCTCCAGGTCCTTTTCCGGGACCTCGGGGCACTCACCAAAGGTATTGAACAACTCGGCAAGGGCCGCTTTTTCATTCCTTGGTATGGCCCGGGAGAAGGCAACCGGGTTATATCCCCTGTTCATGATGGATGGTGCATTCGGGATCATCCTCACGATCCTGGCGTGCCTGTCCAGGATGGCCGAGAGATTGGAAAGGGTAAGCTTGGGGGCCAGCGATACGACCACTGCCCCGGGTTTGATGTCCGACTTGATCCGTTGAAGGGCATCCATGAGAACCGGCGGGTGGAGCGAGACCATGACCAAGTCGCACGCGGCAGGGCACGAATTATCGGCCCCTGCAGAGATGATGCCGGAAAACTCCTTTGTCAGCCGGGCAAGGACATCCGCATCTGTATCACTCACCAAGACCTTCTGTGGAAACTTACCTGCGCGCTGAAGGCCGCCCAGGATGATGCGGGTGATCCTCCCGCCGCCCATAAACCCGATGGAGTCGTACTTCATACTCCCTCCTGAATAATATTTTCGTAAAAGAATGCTCTCATACTCTGTTCGCCGCCGGTGTAGGAGCGGCTTGAGCCGCGATCTCTCCATACCTTCGCGCTCTATATTTATCGTGCCTGAAGGCACTCCGACAAGGGTGACAAAGGGGCCATATTTCCATTACCGTCACTTCCTGATACAGGCTGCGATCTTCATGTGCTCGTCCGCTAGGCTGCACACCGCCTGTTCCACACAGGAGAGCATGGGGATGAGGCAGGGCATGCGGTTGGAGTAGTATACATTAAGCCCCTCCTTCCTCGTGGCCACGAGCCCGGCCCCCCGGAGTACGGCCAAGTGGCGCGATGTGTTGGCCTCCTTCTCGCCGGTCAGGGTTACCAGCTCACCCACGGCCTGCTCGCCTCCCGCCAAGGCCTCGAATATCCGGATCCTTACCGGGTGAGCCAAGGCCTTGAGGATGTTGGCCTTGTGCTCTGCCGGGTCCAGGTGTCTGTGATCTGATGCTGTCATGGGTTTCCCTTTTGAGTTATTATATTTACTAATTTACTATTATGTAATATATTAACATATTAATTGTCAACTAAAATCTTTTTCATGTCTGCCCTTGATCCCAGTTATGATCCATGGGATAAACCAGGAATTGGAATGGAGAGGATATCCATGAACAATACAGCCCTCATCATCGTTGATCTCCAGAACGACTACTTCCCGGGCGGCGCCATGGAACTGGCAGGCATTGAACAGGCCTCTCACAATGCTGCGAGGATACTTCAGCACTTTCGCAGCTCAGGACGGCCCGTGCATCACATCCGCCATATATCCGTCCGGGAGGGGGCAACTTTTTTTCTTACCGGCACCCAGGGCTCAGAGATCCATGTATCAGTAAGCCCCCGTGAGGGTGAATCCGTTATCATAAAACACTTTCCCAACAGCTTCCTGGGTACTGAACTTGAGAAAACCCTGAAGGGACAATCCGTCAAACACCTTATCATCTGCGGGGCTATGAGCCACATGTGCATCGATGCCACCACTAGGGCCGCCTCTGACCTGGGCTTCGGCTGCATGGTGGTCCACGACGCCTGTTCTACAAAAGACCTCGAATTCATGGGAACGTCCATCCCTGCAGCCCAGGTCCATTCGGCATTCATGGCGGCACTGAATGGTATCTATGCCTGGCTGATCTCCACTGAAAAGATCTTAAATGGGGAATATATCCTGGCGTGATGGACACACCTGTTGGACCTCCCGTGACCCGCTCTCAAAACGCGAACGACAAGTGCCTTCAGTGCCGGGCCTGCATGGACTGTGACGAGGTGCAGTGCCTGTTCCATGCACGGGGAGATCCGGACGATTGCTGTATGGAGAAGTGCAAATACTGCATGGACTTCCTCAAGAGACAGAGGATCTACATGAACAATGTCGGGTAGATTAAGCCGTGAGCCGCCCTATCATTGACACTATGCCCCCTCACCCCGACCCTCTCCCGCCAGGGGAGAGGGAGTTTATGGGCGCCGTATGGATCCGGTGTACTCTTTACTGTGATGAACCGTATTTTCACTCACCCACGATGGCCTTAACTTGCGTCTCTCCGGTGTTCTTCATGAAGAGCACCAGGGGTATGAGGATAATCATCATCCAGGCGAGCAGATAGAATACATCTGCAAAAGAGAGCATGGAAGCCTGCCTGATCATATTCTCGTACATAATGCCGAGCCCGCCATGATTGGCCGAGGAGGGATCAATCCCGTTTTGTTGCAGGAGATCGGCGCCCTGCTTGGCACGCAGTGCGTACATGGAATCATATGGGGTCAGCTGTTCAATCAGGCGCGACTGGTGAAATTGGGACCTGCGGCTTACCATGGTCGTGACAATAGCAATTCCGATGCTGCCCCCGATATTTCTGATGAGATTGTATATGGCCGTGGCATTGCCCATGTCTTCTTTTTTAATACCGGCAATCGTCAGGGTGGTCAGCGGGATAAAGAGCATGCCCATGCCGACGCCCATGAAGATCCTGGGCCACAGGACGGTTGCGAAGTCCACGCCCAAGGTGAACCCCGCCATAAGAAGTGTGGAATATGCAGTGAGGAATATTCCGATTATGACAAAAACCTTCGGGTTGTAGCGGTGGAGAAACCTGCCGACAATAGGCATGGTTAAAAGGTTCGCCACGCCTCCGGGCGCCAGTACGAGGCCTGCCAGGGTCGCGGTGTAGCCCATGAGCGTTTGGAGATAGATGGGCAGCAAAACAAGTGTTCCGAAAAGGTTTGCCATGAAGACAAACATGGCGATGTTGCCAAGGGTATAGGAGTAGTTCCTGAACACATTCAGATCCACAATGGGCCGCTCGGCATAGCGTTCTACTGCGACAAACAGGGCTAGAGAGAATGCCGCGATAAGTGCCAGGGCAATCATGGTGTTTGAATTGAACCAATCGAACCTCTCCCCCCGGTCAAGGAGGAGCTGGAGGCAACCTACCCCAAGGCTGAGCAGGATAAGGCCTCGGTAGTCGATCTTCATTCGCATGCCCTTCATGTACGGGGGGTCTACAATGACGAAGATCGCCATAATGACCGAGACGATGCCGATGGGGATATTGATGAAGAACACCCAATGCCAGGTGAGAACGTCGGTAATCCAACCGCCCAACACAGGGCCTATTATGGGCCCGAAGCTGACGCCGATCCCGAAGATGGCCATGGCGATGCCATACTGCCGGGGCGGGAAAGACTCGAGCAGGATCGCCTGGGAGAGCGGCGGCATTGCCCCGCCGGTGAGACCTTGTATGACCCTGAAGACAATGAGGCTCTCTATGTTCCAGGAGACCCCGCACAGAAAAGAGCTCACCGTGAACATCACGATGGAAAAGAGGAGGTAACGTTTGCGGCCGATGAGCCTGCTGATCCATCCGGCCATGGGTATGATGACCGCGTTTGCCGCCAGATATGCAGTGATGGACCAGGTGGCCTCGTCGATGCCTGCAGAAAGGCTCCCCCTTATATGATCAAGGGATACATTCACCACCGAGGTGTCGAGGACGACCATGAGCATGGGGAGCATCACGGTCCCTGCAACAAGCCATTTATTCGCCTGCGGCTGCGACGGCGGGTTCATCACACATCGGCTCCGGTAATTACATTTTTACCGCTATCGTGGGCTGAACCGACATGCCTACGCGCAGGGTGTGCCCCGGGTCGGTGTCCTTTTCCAGTATGATCTTCACGGGGATACGTTGCACCACCTTCACATAGTTCCCCGTGGCGTTCTCGGGTGGAAACAGGGAGAAAACGCTCCCTGTCCCGGCCATGATGCTGTCGATCGTTCCTGAGAAGGTCTTGCCGGGATACATATCCACTTTTATCTGAACCTTCTGGCCCGGCCTCACGTTGGTAAGTTGCGTCTCCTTATAATTGGCTACAATCCATACATCATTCAAGGGGACAAGGGCCATGAGCGGCTGTCCCCCCTGCACCTGGTTGCCGACCTCAACATTCTTCTTGGTGATGTAACCATCCGAAGGTGCATATATCTTCGTATAACCCTGCATCAGACTCGAAGAGGCAAGCACTTGTCTCTTCTGTTCCACGATGTACCCTTGAGACAGATACGCTGTCTTGGACTGCCGGATAACGAGCTTCTGGGTCTCCAGGGAGGCTAAGGCCTGCTTAATCTGCTCGCGGGCCGCATCGACCTGGGCCCTTGCAACATCGTAAGCCGTTGTCGCCTTCTCGAGTGTCGCCTCGGCAAAGATCCCTTTGTCATAAAGCTTCCTCCCCCTTACCAGATCCTGATTCGCCTGCTTCAGCGTGGCTTCCTGCAAGGCCAGAGTTGCCCTGGCTGTATCGATCCTTGATTGTATCTCGTCAAGCTGCTTACCCGCCACATCTACCCGCACGGAGAGCTCGGAGAGCTTTGATTGCTCTGAATCCACTGTTGCCTTGGCATCGCTGACCTTTACATCATAATCCTTGCTGTCGATCTCCAGGAGGAGTGCCCCTTTTTTCACCAACTGGTTGTCATGAACATACACATCCTTTACCGTACCTGCTACTTTCGGGGCTATGGAATGGATACTGCCCGTCACATAGGCATCATCAGTGGAAATATAATATTTTGTGTGCCTGATATAGAAATAGACCGCGACAATGGTGATGAGTGCAATGATTCCGAACACGAAGAAGACGTTAGACTTGTTCGATTTAGCAAGACTGCCCTGCCCATTTTCTTCCATGCACTCCTCCTTCAATGATGCCTTTGATGCGAGAGCCTTTTTGAATCTGATAGATTGTTTCGGATGTGTAAAATGTGCGAATAACCGACATGTCCTTATATTGTCAAGGGGTATCATCGTCAGATGATAAAATACCTATGAGCCCTTAAAATAAAGGTTTGCACGACCAGCCCCTGATGGTAAAAGAAACTTTCACCTGCCCTATTCCATCGAGGGAGTTATCTTGTTATAATACTGCCAGTGTACATTATATGTACTGTAGTGCTATTGAGTCCATTAACCCATGAGGTTGTATGGAATCTACTGCAAACACTGATCATTCCAAGTACCCGGTGCTCGACCATATAGACGTGCCCGAAAACATGCGCACTGCATGGCAGGATATCGTTGACCTGATCTCCGAGATCTTCCAGGTCCCTGCGGCGCTGATCATGCGGGTACATGAGCTCGATATCGAGGTGTATGTCCAAAACCGGGGCGCAGGCCATCCCTACAAGACCGGCCATAAGCAACAACTGGGCCTGGGCAGCTACTGCGAAACCGTAATGGATAACCGCGCCACGCTGCTCGTTCCTGATGCCATGAAAGACACTCAGTGGGATCATAACCCCGACATCATTCATGGCATGATCTCACACCTGGGGATGCCTATCACCTGGCCGCAGGGCGAGGTATTCGGGACCATCTGCGTGCTGGACACAAAGGAGAACCGCTATACAGGGCACCTTACAAGGCTCCTGGAAAAATTCTCCCGTCTCATCATGTCCGACCTCCACGTTATCTGGTCTTCATTGGAGCTTGAAAATGCCAATCACGAACTTCAAGCGCTGAACGAAGAAATGAACCAGTTCATGGGGATAGCGGCCCACGACCTGAGAAGTGCGCTGAATGTGCTGCTGGGATGCAGCAATTACCTCCTCCCCAAGGAAACCGACGATCTGTCAAACAAAGAGCGCACATACCTGAATCTCATCAGGAAATCCTCCTCCACCATGCTCAAGCTCATGGACGAGCTCATGGACATCGCCCGGATCGACACCATGCGCCTTCCCCTGACCCTTGAAGAGACTGACTTCTCCGTGCTTGTCGGCGAGAATATTCAGTTCAACCAGGCGCTTGCCGAGGCAAAGGGCATCCAGATCAACCTCTTGATGCCTCCGGAACCTGCAAGGGTAAAGGTAGACCCGGGCAAGATCGACCAGGTGCTCAACAATCTCCTATCCAACGCGATCAAGTACTCACCTTCGGATACCACTATCCTTGTTTCCGTTGACCACAACCCTGATGAAATAATCGTTTCGGTCCGCGACCAGGGACCCGGCATACCCGGTGAAGAGCAGCAGGGCCTGTTCAATCCCTTCCGTATCACGAGCATCAGGCCCGCATCAGGCGAACCCAGCACCGGCCTGGGGTTGTACATAGCCCGAAGGATCGTGGAAGAACACGGCGGCCGGATCTGGGTTGAAAGCGATACGGGCAAAGGCTCCACCTTCTCTTTCACGCTGAAACATCTACGCACAAAGGCCTTGAAAAGAAAGGCTGCAAGACCCTATAACCGGATGGATACCATCGAAACAACCAAGTAGCCTTTTCCCTGGCTGAGCATTCAAAATGACCAATAAATCTTAATGCTCTTCCAGGGAAATGAGTGACACGACTGTCTCGGTGAGGTACTTGGGATTACCCTCTTTGGGCAGCCAGATACTGACCTGTGTGGAAGGCCTCTTCATCTTGACCATCCAGGGCCCGATCTGCTGGGGGGTGAGTGAGATACAGAAGAGCTCGTTCCATGAGTTCATATAGAGCACATCCAACTCGTATATGGAATGCAGGATGTCAGGGCGCTCCATGTTCGCTATGATAACAACGTGTTTGGCGTATTTGTCTTCCATGAGAGACGCCCTGTCAAGGCCGATGGAACTGGCATCCGGGATCAGCGAGTTAAGCTTCCATAGCAATGATTGAATGTCATAGAGCACAACCTTTGATACATTGGGGATCATATGGAAGGCGGTGGATGCGTCAAATCGCTTGTTGTATACCAGCCATGCCAGGATATTGGCCACTCTTTCGGATTCCATGATGGGCGAACCTTTGCCAGTCTCGGGGGAACTCTCAAATATACTCCACACCTTGTTCTTATAGGTAAAGAATAGGTCCCGATAGGCCGGTTCCTTTCTTTTTACCCGCTTTTCAGACTCGATCTTGCCCTCTTTCGATACATAGAAGGCCTCCACCCTCCGCCTAAGGACCTCCACCTCGATGTCTTCGTTAACAACCGTATTGCTGATATATGACTTGGCCCTGCGAATGAGCTGGACAGTGGCCAGTTTCAGGTAACTATGTATATCGTCGCCGAATTTCCGGTACTTGTCCACCCCCCATTCGGAGAATTCATTCAACTCCTTGACGGTATGGAGAGACCAGCCCCATGACTTAACGATGTCCACCATGATGGATGCCTTGTCATCGCGCTCCAGCTTGTAAAGATCAGCACTGCGGATATTGGGGTTCACCTTCAGGTAAAAACACTTTCTGAGCAGATCCAGCGTTCTATCATCACCCCTGGCCTGGTAATAGTCCTCCACACGACACAGTATCTGAAAGTATGGATCGATGATATCATGGCCTTTGGCATAAAACACATTCTGCTTGAGGATATCGCATAAGAGCGTGCCTTTTGAAGAGGCTTCCAGGTAGCTGGCAACTAGCGCCATCTTGAGGACCGATTTCAGAGGATCATCGAGTGCCTTGTGCATCTGCCACAAAGCCGCACCCAACAGCTCCTGTTCAGGTATGGATTCAATATCGCCAAGATCAATGTACTCCTCTTTATTCGTGCCCGTTCGCGTTTCCATAAGCGAACCCGACTGCCCGGATGAGTCTTCTCTTTGATCCGGCTGCACGATCCACCAGAGCGGCACCCTTCCCTCGATCAAGGTCAGGGTGCGGTAAAATTCTTCTTTAAGTATTGACTTTAAGGCAGATCCGGAACCCTCCTGTGACACGGAGCCGAAGTTGTTTGACCTGATATCCTTAAGGTCCATGAGGAAGAAGTGGATGTCCAGAACGTACTTACCTGTTATCCAACGCTGAAGGATCTTCAACTTTTTACTAAGGGTCTTTAATCTGTCCGGCTCGATGCGCTGGGCATCGACTACTATCCAGATATCATAATCCGATTCTCTCGTCTGGGCAAGACTTCCCACACTTCCGATGGTGAAGAGCCCTTCAATCTCAAGCCGCCGCGGCATATAATTCTGCATTCTCCCGAGGTTAACCCTTGAGGTGATATACGACCCTATGTCCTTGATGGTTTGTGAAGGCCACTCCATAAATTTTATGCCGCATGGACAGTCCTCTTGCTCCACGTATCCGGGAAGACTCGGATGATTAATATGAACAAGCAGGGGGAGAAGCTCAAGGATAACCTGCGCACCCACGGGGTCACACTTGCGCATGATGTCCTTCTTGTAGCGGTTGTAGCTTGTAAAGGCCCTCAGGCCGATTGAAACACTTGTATCAAGATGCCTCATCTCTTTGTTTATCGCACTATACTTCCCGAGACTTTAAACGCCAACCTATAAGTGTAAGGCCTGCAGCAACCATGATCATGCACAGAACCTGCCCCATGCTGAAAGGGCCGATTATCAATCCGAGCTGTGGATCAGGCTCCCTGAAGAACTCCAGGACAAATCGTATTATCCCATAACAGGCAAGAAAAACACCGAAGACTATCCCATGGATGTTTACCTTTCTACTTACAAGATAGAGGATCATGAAAAGCAGCGCTCCCTCGGAAAATGCTTCATAAATCTGAGAGGGGTGTCTCGGCAACGGCCCGCCATTGGGGAATACCATACCCCAGGGTACATTGGTAACCCTTCCATAGAGCTCAGCGTTGATAAAGTTACCCATACGACCGAAAAAAAGACCCGGGGTCGCACCCAGCGCACCGAAATCGGCCAGCATGAGAAACGCCTTCTTCCGGGATACGGAGAAGATCGCCCCGGTGATGATCAGACCGATAAGACCGCCATGGAATGACATGCCTCCTTCCCAAACAGCGAAGATCTTTAAAGGATTGGAAAGGTAATATGATGGGTTATAGATAAGGCAGTACCCGATCCTTGCACCTAAAACAAGTCCGAGTATGCAGTAGGTGATGAGATCTTCAAGTTCCATCTTTGTCATAGGGAGCTTCCTGCGGCGGCAGACATCCATAATGACCAGGTATGCGATGATGAAGCCGAATATATACATGAGGCCATACCATCTGAGCTGCAAAGGGCCGAGGTGGATCAGGACAGGATCAATCTGGGGATATCTCATAGTCTTAAGTGTTCTCATATCTTTCATACGCAAGTCAAGGATCTCGGTCTCTTCAGGCTCCTGAAGATCATGGCAAGGTGGATTCATGAATGATACGCCTGAGTACGGAACGAAGAGACTTCGCGGGATCTATCTTCCATAATTATTTATCTTTTTTAGATAATTCCTCAGGCAGCCTTGACTAAATCATGCTGAATTGCTATTGTTGCCAATACAACGAAAGGGATATTACTCATGTTCAAGGTCGGAGATATAGTCGTATATCCAGCACACGGGGTTGCAGAAGTTGATTCTGTGGAAGACAGGAATATCTCGGGCAGCAGCATATCTTTCATCATACTGAAGGTCCTCGATACCCAGATGACTGTCATGGTCCCTGTTTCAAATGTTAAAAATGTCGGCATCAGAGAACTCATAAAAACCAAAGGGATCGACCAGGTCATTGATATCTTGAAGCAACGATCCGTACAGGTGGATAACCAGACATGGAACCGCCGGTATCGTGAATATATGGAGAAGATCAAGAGTGGTTCGGCCTTTGAAATCGCCGAGGTGCTACGGGACCTCAATATCCTCAAGCGGGGCAAAGAGCTCTCATTCGGTGAAAGGAAGATGTACGATACCGCTAAGAATCTTCTAGTCAACGAGATTTCGATATCCAAAAAGATTGACAAAAAGGATGCCGAGATAATGATCCTTTCCGCCATGGGGAAGATCGATACGGCATCATCTTCCTAAACTTAGATAGGATATTCATATGAAATGGTTGTTACGCATTCTTATCGCCGTGGTTGTTTTTTACGGTTCCTTCCAATATGCAAAAGAACAGATGGGAGGAGGCATCTGGAGCATCATTCTGCCGCTCATTGCAGAGACCTGCCTCTTTGTCATTTTCATCAGCGAATCAAAAGGGTTCAGGCTCCACCCCATGGCCTATGCAGGCGGCCTTTTAGGGACAATCCTCGGCCTCGTCATCGGCAGCCTTTTTGGATATGTGCTTATCGGGATCAATACCAGCGGAATCTATCTCTTCATCCTCATCAACACCATGTTCGCCTATCTGGGCTACACCGTAGGTCTTGCATGGGGCTCTGAGATCGGGTCTCTGCCCATATTCCATCAAAAGCCCAAAGGTGAGGGCACCAAGTTGAAAATCCTCGATACAAGCGTTATCATCGACGGCAGGATCTCGGACATCTCTGATGCCGGTTTCATAGAAGGCACCTTGATCGCACCTCAGTTCATCCTGAATGAACTCCAGCATATCGCCGATTCATCCGACCCTCTCAAAAGGGCCCGTGGCAGACGCGGGCTGGACATCCTCAACAAGCTCCAGAAAAGCCAGAACGCCAAGGTAGAGGTCATGGAGATCGACTTCCCCAAGATCAAGGAGGTTGACACCAAGCTCATTGCCTTGGCAAAGGAACTGGGCGCCGATATCCTGACCAATGACTTCAACCTGAACAAGATCGCCCAGATCCAGGGCGTGAGTGTCCTGAACATCAATCAGCTTGCCAACGCGGTAAAACCCATAGTACTGCCCGGCGAGAGCATGGCAGTATTGATAACAAGGCAGGGCAAGGAGCGCGGCCAGGGTGTGGCATACCTCGACGATGGGACCATGGTGGTTGTGGAGCAAGGGGAGGCCCTCATGAATCAGAGCATCGATGTGGTTGTTACCTCCATCCTCCAAACCCCTGCAGGCAGGATGATCTTCGCAGCCCCGAAAACAAATGGCTTTTAGTGCAGTTATCGTTGCAGGTGGCAGCGGAGCCCGGTTCGGCCTGAAAAAACAATTTCTTGATCTGGCTGGAATTCCTATCCTGAAGAGGACGGTCTCCTGCTTTGCTGCCCATGCAGCTGTTGATAAGCTTTTCGTTGTCGTTCCCGAAGAAGATATGCCGCAAACCAGGCAGATACTCGCAGATACGCTTAAGGAGCTTGTCATAACAAAGGGCGGCAGGACAAGACAGGAATCGGTCATGAACGGATTACGATGCGCCCATGAAAGCCGGACCGTACTCATCCATGACGGGGTTAGGCCTTTTATATCATCCGGCCTCATTGACCGGGTGATTGCCGGCCTGGAAGGGGTCGACGGGTGTATCCCCGCCCTTGAGGTAACCGATACCCTCAAAGAGGTACATGACGGTATGGTAATGAAAACCATACCCCGCAGCAACCTCTACCAGATACAGACACCTCAGGCCTTTGTAACGAAAACACTAGTATCGGCCCATGAAAGGTCCCCCGGCGGCGGCCTGTTCACCGACGACAGCGCCTTACTTGAGGCATCAGGAAAGACCGTGAGGGTTGTTGAGGGTGACCCTTACAATGTAAAGATAACCTTCAAGGATGATATCGTTCTGGCGGAGGCTATTTTAAAATGCCATACAGGGTTGGAATAGGGTTTGACATTCATAGACTGGTCCAAGACAGGCCCCTGATCCTCGGTGGGGTGACAATCCCGCACCATAAAGGTCTGCTGGGCCATTCCGATGGAGACGTGATTATCCACGCCGTATGCGATGCCATCCTAGGCGCCGCCACCCACACGGACATCGGCGAATTATACCCGGACACCTCAATAAAAACCGAGGGGATGAACTCCCTGAGGATGCTGCACGAAATCCTGGATACGATAATCGGCAAGTATGAACTCGGCAACATCGACATCAATTGCATCTGCGAAAAGCCAAAGCTGGCCGGTTATCGATCAGAGATGATAAACGCAATCGCATCTGCAGCCGGACTCGATTCATCGGCGGTTTCGGTAAAATTCCGCACCCACGAGGGCCTCGGCGAGATCGGTGCAGGCAATGCCATTGCAGCACAGGCTGTGGTGCTGCTTAAGAAACGGCATTAACACAGGTAGGAGATCCCATGGAATTAAACATATTCAACACACCCTTCAAGAAGAAGAGGCCCTTTGAGCCGTTGAATGACAACAAGGTCGGCATGTATGTATGCGGGGTCACGGTCTATGACATGTGCCACATCGGTCATGCCCGCTCTTTAATCATCTTCGACGTCATCTCCCGTTATCTCAGGAGAAAGGGCTATGAACTGACCTATGTGAGGAACTTCACGGACATTGACGACAAGATCATTGCCAGGGCCAATATGCTTGGGACACCTTACCGCGAAATAGCGGACCGGTACATCGACGAGTTCAAGACCGACATGGATACGCTCAAGGTGAGGCCCGCTGATATCGAGCCCAAGGCCACGGACCACATCAAGGATATCATCGATCTGGTGCGCATCCTTGAGGACAAGAGGGCTTGCTTACAAGGCCGATGACGGCAGCGTGTATTTCAGCGTCTCGAATTTCAAAGGCTACGGAAGTCTCAGCGGGAGAAGGACCGAGGAGATGATTGCCGGGGCCAGGGTGGATATTGAGGAATTAAAAAAGGACCCGCTCGATTTTGCGCTGTGGAAACGAAGCAAGGAAGGCGAGCCCTGGTGGGAAAGTCCATGGTCCAAAGGCAGACCCGGCTGGCACATAGAGTGCTCGGCCATGAGCACCCGCTTTTTAGGCCCTACCCTTGACATCCACGGCGGCGGCAGAGACCTTATCTTCCCGCATCATGAGAATGAGATCGCCCAATCCGAGGGCGCCTATGGGGTCCCCTTTGTGCGGCACTGGATACATAACGGGTTCGTCACCGTGGATGGGGAAAAGATGAGCAAGTCGCTGGGCAACTTCATAACCATCCGCGAGCTCACCAAGGACGTACATCCCGAGGTCTTAAGGCTGCTCCTCTTATCCCACCATTACCGGAGCCCCATTGATTTTTCCCGTGATGCGGTGAATACCTCCAGACACGCCCTGGTACGTTTCTATGAGATGCTGGACAGGGTTGCCCATGCCACGGCAACAGGTAAGGATTCACGCCTTGAGGGGCTTCTTTTGACCTTTGCAACAGGGCTCGATGAGGCTATGGCCGATGACTTCAATTCGGCAAAGGCAATTGCCGTGCTTCACGACCTTACCACGGAGATCAACCGTGCCCTGGACAAGGACCCCACCGTGTCCCGGACTGACAGAGACGTGCTTGAAAAGACCGTACATGAGATCAGGGATATTTTCGGTATCCTCACAGAAGAGCCGGCAACCTTTCTGGAGTCCATGAAGCGCGGCAGTGTGCAGATAACAGGTCTGACTGAACAGGAGATTATCGGATTTATTGACGAAAGGAACCTGGCCAGGAAGGCACGGGACTTTAAGAAGTCTGATGAGATCAGGGATTTGCTCAAGGGCAAGGGTATTCAGCTCAAGGACACCCCGGAAGGCACTGTGTGGGAAAAGATCTAAACTTAAATGTCATATAAGCTCGTCTCGCCCTTCAGCCCGCAGGGTGACCAGCCTCAGGCCATTGATGCCCTCTGCGAAGGCATTGAGCATGGCATACGCGACCAGGTGCTCCTGGGGGTGACCGGCTCGGGCAAGACCTTTACCATGGCCTGCGTCATCAACGAGACAGCCAGGCCGGCCCTTGTGATAGCGCCGAATAAAATCCTGGCGGCACAGCTTTATGGAGAATTCCGGGAGCTCTTCCCGGAAAATTCCGTGGAATACTTTATCAGCTATTATGACTATTACCAGCCCGAGGCCTACGTGCCTTCAAGGGACCTGTACATAGAGAAGGACTCTTCCATCAACGAAGACATAGACAAGCTCAGGCACAGGGCCACCAGGGCGCTATTCGAACAGCAGGAGTCCATCATCGTGGCCTCGGTTTCCTGCATCTATGGCCTGGGGTCCCCCGAGGCGTATCAGGGCATGCTCCTTTACCTGGAAGAAGGCCGTAACATGGGCAGGGACGAGATCTTGAAAAAGCTCGTGGAGATTCAGTATGTGCGCAATGACCTTGATTTTCACCGCGGCACCTTCCGGGTCAGGGGCGATGTCATCGAGGTCTTCCCGGTTCATGAAGACGAGACTGCACTGCGCATAGAACTGTTTGGCGACGATATCGACGCGCTGTGGCAGATCGATACGATCCGGAACAAGAAGATCAAGCGGATAGGCCACATCCCCATCTACCCCGCCTCCCATTACGTGACCCCGCGATCAATTCTCATCAATGCCATTGACGCCATAAAGGAAGAACTGAAAGAACGAATAGCGTTCTATCAGGCGCACAACCGGCTCATAGAGGCTCAGCGGATCGAGGAGAGAACAAGGTACGACCTCGAAATGCTCATGGAGACAGGCAGCTGCAAGGGGATTGAGAACTATTCAAGGCACCTCACGGGCCGCAGCCAGGGTGATCCCCCCCCTACCCTCATGGACTACGTGCCGAAAAATACCATCGTGTTCTTGGATGAGTCACATGTGGGGGTGCCGCAGCTCATCGGCATGTACCGTGGTGATCACTCGAGGAAGTCGACACTCGTGGAATACGGGTTCAGGTTGCCTTCCGCACTTGATAACAGGCCTTTACGGTTTGATGAGTTCAACCGGATCGTTAGCAGCATCGTCTATGTCTCAGCCACCCCGGGTGACTATGAGATTAAACAGGCCAAGGGAAAGGTGGTGGAGCAGGTCGTGAGGCCTACAGGCCTACTGGACCCTATCATTGACATACGGCCCGCCACCGGCCAGGTGGATGATCTCTACCGCGAGATTGTCAAGACCGTGGGCAAAGGTGGCCGTGTGCTCGTCACAACCTTGACCAAGAGGATGTCGGAAGAGCTCACTGAATATTTCCAGGGCCTTGATATCAAGGTGAAATACATGCACTCGGATATCGACACCATTGAGAGGATCGAGATTATCAAGGGCCTGAGGGAAGGCGTCTTTGATGTCCTGATAGGCATCAACCTCCTGAGGGAAGGGCTCGACATACCGGAGGTGACACTTGTCGCCATCCTGGATGCCGACAAGGAAGGCTTTCTTAGGTCCACCCGTTCCCTTATCCAGACCTCGGGCAGGGCTGCAAGGAACATCAACGGCCACGTCATCATGTATGCCGATACAAGAACCGCATCCATAGAAAAGGCATATTCCGAGACCACTAGGCGGAGGAAAAAACAGGAGCAGTATAATAAGGCGCATAACATCACACCGAGGAGCATCCAGAAGAACATCCGGGATATCCTTGCTTCCATCTATGAGCGTGATTACCCTGACATCTCAGCGCAGATCAAGACATCCATGGGCACCATCGAGATCAGGAAGGTAAAGGACACGATTCATGACCTGGAAAAAAAGATGATGAAGGCCGCCCAGGACCTGCGGTTTGAAGAAGCAGCCGAGATAAGGGACGAGGTGAAACGACTGAAAAGGATTCACCTGGCGGTGGAGGGTTGAGAGTGTTATCCGATCTTGAAGCCATGGGCTATATTCTTCGTGAGGAAGGCGACCTTACCCTCATCTACAAACCTGCCTTGCCTAACCTATGGGATCTGGCCAAGACCAAAGGGCCTATGGGTGAAACCACGACACTGGTAGGGAGATCCCCTCTGAGGTTCATCGAACCCGATATGGTGGTACGCACCCTCATGCACGGGGGGGTATTCAGACATATCACTGGGAAGAGATTCTTACAGCCGAACCGGACCCTACGGGAACTCAAGGTGAGTGCATATCTTGCCGCACACGGCATAAGCACCCCGGAGATCCTCGCTGTGAGGCTTATCAAAGAAGGGCTGTTTTATTCCATTGATGTGGTCTCTAGGTTCATCCCTGACTCCGAGGATCTGCTGGTTCATTTTGAGAAAGACCATACAGACAACCTAGAGCTTATGAAAAAATCCGGATCGCTTATCAGAGCGATCCACGACCTTGGTGTTTATCACACTGACCTCCATATCAAAAATCTCCTCATGGATAGCTCAGGGAACCTATGGGTGCTCGATCTCGACAAGGCCTATCAATTCGACCTGCTGCCCGAGTTCATGAAACAGATGAATCTGAAACGTTTTATAAGATCTATAAAAAAACGGCAGACAAAAGGCCGTATTCACCTACCTGATAAATGGGCATCGAGCTTCCTGGATGGGTATCATAGAATCTCGTCGTCAACATTCGGATAATATGCCACAGGGCAAGACTACTCATTTGGCCGGGATAAAGTCTCATTTATAAGATAACTTCAGCTCTGCCCCGACAAGTCCTGCATTGCCCTTCGTATATCATTCATAAGGCGGTCCCGTTCATCCATACTGTATCCAGAGGCATCGATGGTTTCACCGATATTCACCAGAACCTTCTGATTGAGATTGAACTCAAAACTATCCGGCTTGAGGATTTTCTGTGAACCCTGAATCCCCACCGGAATAATAACCGCGCCCATCTGCAGGGCGAGCATAATCCCACCCTTTTTGAACTCACCGAGTTTGCCGGTACGCGACCGTGTACCTTCCGGCGCAACCCAGAGCACAATACCACTCTCCATCATCTTCCTGGCTTCATCAAGATCCCTGAGTGCCTGCTCATGATTATGGCGGTCAATGGAGATGAATTCTACGGCCTTCATGGCTCTGCCCCATATGGGGATCTTGAAAAGCTCTTTCTTGGTCAGCATACGGATACTGCCGGGCAGAGAGACAAAGATAAGGGGGATATCGTAATGACTCCGATGGTTTGACATGATTATATGGGCCCTGCCGGGTGTTATGGTGACATGATGAGGGTTCTTCACCTCCCATGAGGCATCCACTGCCTTCAGGAGAATCGTTGACCACCATCTGAGGACATTGGTTGCATGTTCCCTGTCATATGTATTGGTAAACCTCATATAGAGCCCATAGATCGATATTACCAAGGTTGGGGCAATCGTTGTTAAGATGATTAAAATCCTTTTTAGGAATGATGCCTTCATTACCGGATCGCTCCTCTTTTCCTAAAATGATGACTTATTTATTAATATCAAACTTGGAATAATCCTTGAGCCTGTTACCGGGGTTTAAGGTATTGAGTTGAATCAGTGCTTCCCCCTTTTTTTCTCTTTCATCTTCTTTTGAACAAATTCGTGTTCTTTTCTCAGATGATCCACCAAGTCACTGAACTTCCAGGAAATATTCTCCCGGGTGACCATTGCAAAGATAGGCTGAAAGAGACCTTCCTTCTTTACCTCATTCATAATCTTATGGATGACTTGGGCCGGGACATTAAAGAAAAGCAGAATCTTTTCATCCGGATCAAGGGGCTCATCTCCCTTCTTGTCAGAAAAGAGTATCTCATGGACCAGGAGATGGCCCTGGTCAGGCTCAATAACCATTGTTTGCGGGGCGGAGAGCCACTGAAGAAACTGTTCAAACTTGTCCTTTTCGTCGTAACTGAATCCCCAGTATAATATTTTCGGGCTCGGGTCCATATTATATCCTCAATAAATTAATCGTACTATATGATCTTGTGCTTTCGGATTGATTTATTCTTGTATAATAGCATGAGGGAATGCCATTGGTACATCCTCTCTTTTCATTATTACATGATTGAAATCACAATGAACACGGAAATGGCTTTACTAATGTAAATTTTTCGTTATACCGATAGACGAATATATCACTTCAGGAGGATGCCGCAGATGAGGTGCCCGAAATGTGGTTATATTAGTTACGATTATTTAGACCGTTGTAAGAGCTGCGGGGAAGACCTTATTCCCACCAAGATAAAACTCAATATCTACACGAAGCAACCAGAAATAGAAATCAGCGATGAAGGCTTTGCCGTAGACAAAGTAGAAGAAGATCGCAAGGATCTCCTCGGCCAGGAATCACCCCGAAAAAGCAAGGACGTGTCAATGGATGATGTGCTCAAAGAAGAGGGTGAAACCCTGGAAAGTTTTGACTTCAGCGAAGACGAAAAGCCTTGACAAGCCCCCCCAAATTCAATACACATCCCTACGGTTGCCGAGGTAGCTCAGTAGGTAGAGCAGAGGACTGAAAATCCTCGTGTCGGCGGTTCAACTCCGTCCCTCGGCATCAGTCGCTGCCTTATTCTTCAGGGTTTTCAAGCTTCTTACAATATCCTTGAAGACAATATTTTCTCCCACTACTCTCCCACTTATTTTTATTTTGCCTATATAAACGAAAAGGGCAGGAAAACCTCGTGAGTCTTCCTGCCCTTTTCGTCCTGGTAGGCTGCCGGGATAACAAACCTAAGCTTGATCATTTGAAAATATATGCTTCCTTGCCCATGACTACGTTGGAACGCCGCACCAGCAACACATCAGAGCTTCCCGGTTCAAGGATGCAGAGATCACCGGTTGTCTTGTCCCGAAAAATATCCTGTGCCACATGCTGAAAGCCCCTTTCTCCAAGAACCTCATTACTGATTACTGACATCGTGAACGCCATGTGAACCTCCTTTAAATTTTTTCATTATGTATCATCATAAAAATGGTGGCGTCAATAAGTAAGTGCTTGTTTTTGTTTATATTATCTAAGCACTTACTTACTTATCCGTTGTCAACTCTAGGGCTCTTCGTCTCCGTCTCCCTCAACTTCATTGCGCACCAGCTCAATAAGTGCCTTCTGCCCCTCTTCATCTTCGATCAAATCAATCGGCAGGCCTACAAAATGGTTCCAGTCTGACACGGGTGCAAATTCTGACGAAAGTCTGGCAATGTACTCGTCCGTTGATTCCCCTTCTAGGATCGGGTGTGTCTTCAGGTAAGCACAATACCAGTAACGATGGTAGAACTCGAAAAGAAGCCTCTGGCTCTCATCAGGGAAGCCATAGAAAAAGACCAATGGTTGCCCGTGGTGGACGCCGCTGGTGCTTCCCACGGCCTCATCAATGGCCTTATCAAGGGCGCTGTGCATCAAGCTCAACCCCGTCATCAGTCCTTTGTATCGGTCTGTGCTGATCCGCCCTTGTGCTGACAGGCGGGTTAGTTTGCTCATTACACCGAATATATCACCGTGTGTCTTGATTCGCAGACGTTTGAAGAAAGCCTCTTCTGAGAATGCTTTCCCCTTCGGTTTCGTCTTTCTCCCTGTTTTCGTCTTTACTGCCGGAGCGCTTTCCATGCTACTCTACCTCAATTCATCATACAAAAAGTGTCTCATAAATACCCTTATGGGTGCGAAAATTGGCAAAAAGTGAGCGGTTAGCCGCTCACCCCAAGCCTATTATAAATCTCGTCAACGATCCGAATGAGGGTTTTTGCCGCACTTTGGGACGGTGGTAGAAATATTTTTGTGACGGTCTTACTAATAACCGTCTCGGTTCCATCAGGAGCTATCACCTCAACAGTTTTGGTCACTGTGCGCTTCCTGTTGGGATTGCAAGCATCAAATATACAACCTATGGCCCTGCCCTTGAGACGCTTCAAATCGGGCATTATAAGCGCCAATGCGGCCTGTTTCACCTGGGCCTGAATCTCTGCCGGTGTAAGTTTCTTCATCTTTACCATCATTTTTTTCCTTTCAATTATGTGGGGGTGTGTAAGTATGGACATTTCACTCACACACCCCCGGGCCGGGAGGCAGACTTTTATTATGCGACTGCTAACCCTCTTTGGGCTGCCTTCTCAACGGCGCTCTGAGCTAGAGCTGGGTCGAGTTTGTCACTAGTTAAGGCCCGGAAAGACAGGGGCCGGATGTCACACGTATTGTTTTTGTTATTTACGTACTCAAGCCTCGCCATTTCGCAGGTGATTCCACCAGGCATACCGGCATCGATCAAACATGATTTTGCATGATATAAGACGTAACTGTAAGCATCCCTCAAAAGAGTGGTCAGGCGCACCGTCTGGACCTCTTCGGGGTGCCCCATCTCCGCCCGGAGCCGCTTCCCCTTTGTGATCGTCTCAGCATTTACAACCGGGTAAGCTTGAGGCGCCAGCTTCCACGGCTGCAACGAAAAGCGGATCACTGGCATCACCGCACTTTTCCAAATAAAGCCTGCGGATATCCCTTGCGGTCTTACTGTCCGTTATATTCGCCCTTAATAAATCACGGATTTCTTTTTGTGCCATGAAATCAACCATGGCGTTGCCGGTACTGAATGGCCGCACAACAATCTTTGCCTGTACTTGGGCGATTGTGGATGTCGCCATATCGATTAAACCGCCCCCTAACTTCTCAATATCATTCCAGTATTTTACAAAATACTGGGCGAGGGATAACTGCTTGCCGGTTGGGCTCAACGTAGCATCCCACTGGGTTTGGGAAATAAATGCATCCAGTAAGCCCAAATCAGCCTTGATGCCGGAGACAAGCTTTTTTACTTGGCCAGTATATGTGGCGTCTCCGCCTGCCTTGGTAAGCCGGTTAATCCCTAATTCTTGCGCCATGTCTAAACCACTGTAAATCATTGATATATCTCCTTTTATTTAGTTTTTATTTGGTGTTGGAAATAATTGTTCAATGGGTACATCAAGAAAGCTGGCAACGAGCCGCTTCTGAGCTTCCCTGGGTATCAGAAACCCTCTCGCAATCAGAGATGCCTCGGAAATCGGCCTGCCAAGGGCCTCCGCAAACTGGACCATCGTTTTGCCTCGTTTTTTTAGCCAAAGTCGAACCAATGGGTAAGGCTTTGTCTTCTTCTTTGTTAGGTCTAACACTGCTCACCCCCTTGGCCGGTTGTGGTGCTTTTCAAGGGAAAAATAGCGTTCGGTACGGTGCTGGTGTGGCCTCCACACTTCTCGCCCTTGATCATGGAAGCCGGAAAGATTAAGTCTTCCGGTTGATTTAGATACCGGGCAATCATCTTCCTGCAATTAGCGTCCTGTGGCACTGTATAGCCGTTCGCAATGCTGCTTACCCTGGAAAGCGACATACCCCAGTCAAAGGCCGCCTGGGTGAGAGTGATACCACCGAGTTTGAGAAGGTCTTTGATAATGCCAACAGCTTTGTTATGGATAACCGTCATTGTTATACCTCCAAAAGTAGTTTTTTGCTTGTCTGTCCGAAAACGGGATGGAACATATCTTCACTGTAATTATTGACTGTCATGTACCTTACAAGCCCCTTAAGGTCGTCTATTTCCACAGCCTTAATGTTACCGGGCCATAACTGCGGGTTGCGCTCTTCAAAGCGCATATCGAAACGTCTATTATCCAGTAATGAGACTCCCTGCCTATCTTTTCCCCAAAGGAGAAGATGCACGTGTATTCGTTTGCTCACTCCTGCGTCTGTGATTATTCCCCGATAGGCCAATTGCGCTTTGAGAGCCTTGGCCTGCCTCAATGCCCACTTATCAAGCTGGATAGCGGCCTTCTCAATGCTGCTGACCTTCAGCGTTGTGGAGAGAATGACATGATGAGTTGCAGGGCACTCAAGCAACCATTCAGCAATCCTATCCCTCGGTGCGCTTGCTGCCTCATCATTTGCCAGGTTGTTAATCACTTAATTACCATCTCCTTTCTGCCGCCCCTTTTACTCTTAGACCTTGGACTAAGGCCCCGTCTGTAGAACCGCTTAAAACCTCAATAATCTGTGAAACAAGCTGTTTAATAAATTGCCATCACAAAAGACCGGCATATAAGATACAGGTCTTACCGCCCGTGAACGGTACAGCCTGACATGGTAGGTAGCTCATGCTATCCATGGGAAATAGCGCCTGCCATGCTGTCAGCTGACTTGTGATCGTGATCAATACTTTCATGTTTCAGCCTTTATTCTTCATCTTCGTGCTGCCCCTCTATATAAAGTGTTTTTTACGACACTTTATACTTGAATATACCACGTTGATTGACTTTACGTGCAGGTTTCCAAGGGATTTTGATATGCTATTATTAGACCTAATTACTATAATTACTTAGGGGTGTTTTACATGGCAAAATTTGATGATACTGGGAGAATAGTGGGATAATTCAGGCTGCCGGAATGGTTAGGGGCTTTTATTGTATCTATATGTAGCTAATTAATTTAGTGTTTTTTTGATTTAGAGGTCCCCCAACACGGGGATATTAAATCCCCTTATCATTTTCTCCGTTGCCAGCCCTATAGGCTCATTTGATCGAAGGTAGTGTTTTCGCCGTTAGCCACTATGATGATATTTTCGCACACAGGAAGACTTGTCCCTCTTCGGGCTGGCCAGTTACAGGCGTGGTTTTACTGTCCAACCAAAAAATTAAATCATCAATCGGATAGGCCACGTCTCTTCCAACCCTGATAGCTCCTCGTGGGCCTTGATGCAAAACATCCATATTCGCCATGTGTCCGATCGTAAAGAGGCCGCCTGTGAAATCGGAAATCTTTTTACGGGCAACCCACACGGACGGCCATTTCGTAGCCTGCTTTGACCATGGCGACATTTTATTGCTCCTAGCCACTGAATACCTCCCCCGTTGCCCTGTGGTCATCAAGGGAGATAATGTTGCTGGCTGGTTGGGCCTCCACATGGCTGTCCATCTCTTCAAATATCCTAGTCTTCTGCCTTCGGGTTTCATCGGAAGTATGGGCATATCGTGCCGCCATTGATAGAGTCTTTTGTCCTAAAGCCTCAGCAATAAGGTTTATGGGGATTCCTTCATTAGATAGCCAGCTTGCATGTGTATGCCTCAAGGAATGAAAGACAACCTTATCTCTCCGGTCAGTGTGTCCATTGTTAAGGCCCAAAGCGTCAACGACCCTCGGAAAGAGATTACTGATTTTCCCAATATGCTTGGGTTCCCTGGTTCCTGTGGCATCTCGGTGCGCTTCACGGCTTTCAAACACTGGATCTTTAGGGTCACCCGCCTTCTTGCTTGCCAGCATTTCCTTAAGCCGCCGGGTTGTTATATCTGCATAGCGGCTCACGTTGTTCTTTGGATTTCTGATAAAGATACGGTCATTATCAAGGTCAAGATCACTCTTCATCAGGGCAAATATTTCGCCGGCCCTCATACCCGTGTATAGACTCAATAGACTTATTTCATAAGTTATCATGCTGTGCTCTTTAAGAGCATTGAGAAGCTTCTCAGCCTCATCTTTAGAGAGAAACCGCATACGCCTGTTATTAATTATTGGAGGCTTGACCCCCCTGACAGGAGATTCACCAGTAAAGACCTTATGTGCACGGGCACTATTGAAGACTTGCCGGACAACATTCAAAGCGTATTGAATTGACCGTGGGGCGGCTGGCTTATGGGCCGGATTGTGCTTGCTGCCCATGGTGCTCTTTATTCTCTGCAAGTCTATGATAGATATATCCTTGAAGGTCTTGGAGCCGATTATGGGCCTTATATAACGCTGGTACAGGGCCTTTTCACGCCTGACAGTAACCGCACTCCTTCGGTCACGTGCGACCGTTGGGAAATACACTAATTTCCAGAAGTCATCAAAGGTCTGCGATTCAAGAGCTTCCCGCTCCTTGCGCTCATCCGCTGCCCTTTTCTTCTCATCCGCCGCTTCACGTTGTTCTTTAAGTGTCTTGAATCCCTGACCGGTACTATTATTGACCTTGAGTTCACCAAGCGTTTTTATAACCTTGTCTATAGTCCAGCCACCAGACTTCCAGCCGCATGCCTCTTCAATTATACGGCCACCACTTTGATACCGTATTAAATAATATCGGTCATAGTGCCCCTTGTATTTTCTGGAAGGATGTTCCCGATAGGATATGCCCCTGTACTCAGTTGTGATCCTCTTAGGATTTAAGCGCTTCTGTGGGCGCTCATCTGGTGTTCCCGATAGCTTCACTAAAACGTTGTCAACATTTTTTCTTTTCTTATTAATTACTTGCGCCATATTCACCCCCGTCATTCTATCCCACTTCTATCCCACCTATTTGATAGGATGTCAAGTAGATTCGATGAGGGTTAATGAACCTTCTCTCTTAATCGTTGTCAACATATTTTCTTAATCGTTGTCAACACTTATATGACCTTGAGGGTGTTCATAAAGCGTGCGCCTTGGAATGCTCAGAAAAGTCGTTTATTGGTATAAAACGGACTGAAAATCCTCGTGTCGGCGGTTCAACTCCGTCCCTCGGCATCAGGTTTTAAGCCTTTCGGTAATAATCCTCTAAGATGAACCTTTCTAACGGATATTTTCTTTTTCTTCTTGACAGGCAAGTGCTTCAGAATATATCTTAATCATAGCTTAGTATTTTTGATTCATTCTTATTACAATATATTTTTATGGGGTTTCATGACTGCGATGGCTACCTCCATTGAAGAACGCAAGGCCGAGACCCGGGAGATGATCGTACAGGCGGCCAGCAGGGTCTTCTCGGAAAAGGGTTATCATAAGGCCCAGATCGCGGATATCGTCAGGGTTGCCGGTATATCCACAGGCAGCATATACGCCCATTTCAAGGACAAGCGCGACCTGTTCGAACAAATAATTCGAGAGACCAATGAGGTCCTGAGGGCCAGGCTCAAGGAACTCAGCCAGACCAAACGGCCCGATGATATCCGTGAACGCGTGCAGCAGTGGATGCCGGCCTATGTCGCCTTCTTCGATTTCGTGGAGGCAAACCCGGAACAGATCCTCCTCATCGTGAGAGGCGGGTTCGGGGTGGATGAAGAGAATGATATGTTTACCTGGGAGTTATTCAAAGCCTTTGCCTCGGACATAGCCGAAGACTTCCGCAAGTGGGAGGAGCTGGGTTTCATAAAGGGTGTCAATGCTGCTCTCATGGGACATATCATCATCGGCATGTGTCTCCATGTAGCCATGAGTTATTTATTGGACAGGCAGTTCACCCGGGAAGAGGCAATTAATCATCTCATAGCACTGACCCACGGCATGGTCTCCATGTATCTGACCGACAAGGGGAGAACCGAGCTCGGGGACCTGAACGTGCCCAGGCTTCCGGACGATGAGGTATCATAGGCGCAGTAAACGGCGCTTTTTTTGAATAAAGATGTGCGGATTGTCATGACAAGGCGTTAGGCCGGCTTGTTGGAGTACATGTTCAGTTGAAAGGAGGGTTCCATGCTGTCCAGTGCAGAAGTATCGGCCCGGCTGTCCTTGTTCCCCAAGTTCGAGGACATCCATCTGAGCCTGCCCTACGCCCCCAGGATGCCCAGGCACATGGTCAGGCAGACAAGGGAGGTCATCGCCATTGCCCGGAAGTTCAACCAGGAGGTGGCAAGGCCCATGGCCCTCGAGCTCGACCGGAAGACCCACGAAGACCCGGATTACATGCCATGGGACCTGGTGGAGTTGTGCAACAGGTGGGGGTTCTACACCATGTGGATACCCAAAATGTTCGGTGGTCAAGGCTACAACATGCCGTCCATGTCCTATTTTGTCGAAGAGGTCGGCTCGGTCTGCCTCGGCATCGCGAACGTCATCGGCGTGCACTATCTGGGCGTCGCCGGTGTCATGTCCTCTGCCAATGCCCGCCTCACCAAGCGGATCCTGGGCGAGGTGATCGAAGGTGAAAAGACCGGCAAACCGTGCCTCATAGCACTGGCCATCACCGAACCCACTGCCGGCACCGACGTGGAGGAGGTGGACCTTGCGGACAAGGGCAAGATCACATGCCATGCCCAGCGGGTCAAGGGCGGCTACATAGTGAACGGCACCAAGATTTTCATCTCCATGGGGCACGTATCCACCTGGACCGTGCTCTATGCATACACCGACCTCAAGAAGCCCTCGGAAACCACCATGGCCTTCATGGTGAAGACCGGCATGAAGGGATTCTCCTTCGGCACCCACGAGAACAAGATGGGACAGAGGGCCTGCCCGGCCAGCGTGCTCATCTTCGAGGAGTGCTTCATCCCGGATGATCTCGTGCTCTTCGATAATGAGATGGCAAAACAGGTCACTAACAAGCCCATGCGGGATATCTCCCAGCACTACATCGACTATGTGGTCTCGGCCACGAGACCGGGCGTATGCGCCTTCGGTGTGGGCGCTGCCCGGGGCGCATTCGAGGTGGCGCTCAAGTATGCATCCGCCACCGAGGTGGGAGGGAAACTTCTCATCAATAACGAGTGGGTGCAGTGCATGCTCGCCGAGATGTACAAGAACGTGGCCCTGGGCAGGCTTGCCTATGTGGAGGCCAACTACGCCAACAGCCATCGGGGCATGTACCAGCTCCTGCAGCTCAAGCCCTTCTATTATTACTACCTCCTCATGCCCAAGGCCTATTTCGACACCGTCATCGCGCCCGC
Source organism: uncultured delta proteobacterium (assembly GCA_963798485.1). Classification (GTDB taxonomy): domain Bacteria; phylum Desulfobacterota; class Desulfomonilia; order UBA1062; family UBA1062; genus MWEI01. Next base: position 51,048 of record CAWCTR010000006.1, read on the forward strand.
CATGGAAAAGGACTACTTCAGGAAGTTCATGGGAAAGATCTATTTCGACTGGGCCAAGCCGGCCGATCAGCGGTGCTGCTCGGGATGGGCATCGCTGGCGAAATTTGCGGGCACGGATATCGGCATAAAGAATTGCCAGATGGCCCTCGAACTCATGGGCGCCACCGGGCTCAGGCAGGATGCAGGTGCGGAAAAGATCCTGCGAGACGCCAAGCTCCTGCAGATCTACGAGGGCACCAACCAGCTGAACCGGCTCAATGCCTTCAAGTGCCTCATCGCCCCTGCGGTTCCGCAGGCCAAGGTCTTTGAAGAATAAAGAAAGGAGACCCCTATGCTGACCTCACTCAAGCCCGATCTATTACCCTTTGAGGAACTCGCCCGGTCCTTTGCCGCCAAAGAGCTCGCCAAGAAAGTGGAGGAACATGACCGTTACCCCTTCGAAGAATTCTATACCCGTGTGCTCGACAAGGCATACGAGGTGGGTTTTCTTGGCGTCATACTCCCCGAGAAGCTCGGCGGCATCGGGGGCGGCATCGGCACGCTCTGCGTGATCCTCAAGAATATCTGCCAGACCGACGCCTCACTGGGAGGCATCATCTTCACCAATGCCCTGGCCCAGGAGATCATGCTCTGTGCCGGGTCCGAGAAGCTCGCGGGCTCCATCTTCCCCAAGGCATCCTCGGCAGGTGAGTTCCTGGTGGCCTTTCCTGACTTTGTGAACCCGGCCCAGGTGAGCACGCTCCCCAAGGCCGCAAAGTCGGGTAAGGATTATACCCTCACCGGCACGCTCGAGTTCCTGGTCCTGGGCGGACTTGCCTCCCGGGCCATCATACCGGCGCGTATCCATGCGGGCTCTGCCTACTCCCTGTTCCTCGTGGACCTGGCCGACAAGGGCATCGTCAAGAGCGACCCCATCTTCAGCCTGGGGCTGCACGCCTGCCCCGGCGTGGACATATCCCTGAAAGGGGTGAAGG